>NZ_JBFTSH010000067.1:0-332 GCF_056399925.1 Cupriavidus sp. 01L43 | reverse complement strand
GCGAAAAAAACTTCGCTGACCTGTTGACGAAACGCAGGTTGTTCTTCATAATCTCGTTTCTCTGCTGCGACGCAAACGACGCAGCGCAGACAAGCAGTACCGCCCCCGGCAAAGCCGGTGTGGCCAGTTCTTTAACAACCAAACAACCGATAAGTGTGGGCGCTTGATGGCGAACGCCACGGAGACTTCGGTCTGCGTGTTGCTTCAAAAGTTATTAAGTGCTCGCACAGTAAAACATGTTCGGTTCGTTCTTCGGAATGGATCGAGTCAGTTTTCTGAGAGTGAGCGACCGCTCGAAAGAGCGAGGTGCTTCGGCACCACACAGGTATTGA
>NZ_JBFTSH010000066.1:0-365 GCF_056399925.1 Cupriavidus sp. 01L43 | reverse complement strand
TCGCCTTCATAGACCACCTGGGAAGCCATCGCCGCCTCATGCCGAAGCTGGGCTTCCCATTTGGCGCCTTCGAAATCCAGGTGATGGGTGCCGAAGACATACGGCTGGCCGTAGGTGGTCTTGTCTTTGCGCGCAACATTGGCTTCGCCCTTCAAGGGCTCCCACGCCAGATCGGGGTTGTAGTCCGCCACAAGAAACGATGCGGGGACGGTTTTCGCAATAGTACGAAGGCCGATGACCGCTTCGACACCAGCCTCCAATCCCGCCGTCTCGCGATACGGCACCCGCAATTCAGGCTTGTAAAGGTAATGGTCAATGTCATCGCCAAACACCACCATCTCGCCGAACTTGCCGGGAAGGAAATA
>NZ_JBFTSH010000065.1:0-369 GCF_056399925.1 Cupriavidus sp. 01L43 | reverse complement strand
GGTGCGATTCGTCTCCGTGCCTCCCTATCGGCCAGACGAATTGGGAAGGTTTGCCGTGCATTTTCTGCGCGACGGCAATGTCAAGGTGTTCGTGACGATGATGAATCTTCACCATCCCGACTATCCCTTGAAGGGCGACGAGGCGCGCAAGTAACCACAGTTCCACGAGGAGAGTCATGCCTTACACAGTAGCGCGCCCACGGGCGTGGATAGCCGGCCTGCTGGCAGCACTGTCGCTGGCAATGTCCGGTTGCGGCGACGAGCCAATCTCCGTGTCAATGGTTGGCTACAACCACACCGATGTAGGCATCTACGCGTTCGAGGTCAACGGTCATGGCGGCCCGAATATTGGTGCGCAATTGGTGCGCA
>NZ_JBFTSH010000064.1:0-380 GCF_056399925.1 Cupriavidus sp. 01L43 | reverse complement strand
GGGTATAAGAGCCTGGCGATGACCTACTTTCACACGGGTAGTCCGCACTATCATCGGCGCAAAGTCGTTTCACGGTCCTGTTCGGGATGGGAAGGGGTGGTTCCGACTCGCTATGGTCACCAGGCATGAGGGGTTGCCGCGCTGACGCAGGTCAGCACGGCGAATCTGGGAGTAGTAAAGATT
Organism: Cupriavidus sp. 01L43; assembly: GCF_056399925.1. NCBI lineage: Bacteria > Pseudomonadati > Pseudomonadota > Betaproteobacteria > Burkholderiales > Burkholderiaceae > Cupriavidus > Cupriavidus sp. 01L43. The sequence goes on along the minus strand of NZ_JBFTSH010000064.1, from coordinate 197 downwards.
GGTTGTGTTTGTACCATCGTGGCACAAGGCGGCGAACCGCTACACCAGGCAAGACACACTGGTTATAGGATCAAGCCTTACGGGCAATTAGTACTGGTTAGCTTAACGCATTACTGCGCTTCCACACCCAGCCTATCAACGTCCTGGTCTCGAACGACCCTTCAAGGAGGTCAAGCCTCCAGGGAATCCTCATCTTC
>NZ_JBFTSH010000063.1:0-384 GCF_056399925.1 Cupriavidus sp. 01L43 | reverse complement strand
ATATCCGGCAGCGAATGTGTAGTCCTGCCCGATATGCCTGTCATAGCGGGATCGGGCGAGCCTGCGTGACATCATGCGAATCACTTCCTGTTTTCGAAGCTCATAGCTTGTTGATCCCTCGAATTCACACTAGCTACGGCCCACTCAAGGAGTCTGTGCGCGCTGCACATCGGTTTCCTCTTTTCTGTGCTCGTGGACCTCCGCCAGCATGCCATCTTCACCCACACACGGTGCCTCGTCCTCGGCGGACCGGGTGTGGGTTTGATCCGTGCAAGTTCTCCGGCGATCGGCTGGTCCCGGTGGGTCACAGAGCCCGACCGTGCACCGCGCACGGTTTCCTCTACATCGGCGTCCTAGGGTTTTGTCTCGGCGACTATCGGAAAC
>NZ_JBFTSH010000062.1:0-407 GCF_056399925.1 Cupriavidus sp. 01L43 | reverse complement strand
TATGCCGCGCGTAGCCGTGGCCAGAACTTCCTCTGGGCGACGGACAACGGGCATATGGACAAGGGCCGCAACATGGCTTCCGATGAGCAAAAGGAAAAGCTCAGGCCGGTGGTTCGGACCCGCCCTCATGAACCTTCCTATGCCCTCCGGGCCATGCTGTTCCCGGTCGGGATCTTCCCGCCCAATCCGCTCGGACTCTATGACATGAACGCCAACGGATGGGAGTGGATGCAGGACTGGTATGACGAGGACTGGTACCGCGTCAGCCCGGAGCACGATCCGAAGGGGCCGCCGACCGGATCCTTGCGTTCGGTCCGGGGATACTCGGGTGGTTCCTATATTTCCGGGCTCAACATCAAGCGATATGGCGATGATCCTGTTCTTGTCGGAAAGGACATCCGCACGGG
>NZ_JBFTSH010000061.1:0-411 GCF_056399925.1 Cupriavidus sp. 01L43 | reverse complement strand
GTAACATTTGGCGTGGTAAGTGTTAAAAAGATGAATTGTTTATCTTCTTTTTGCTTAATATATTGCATCATCAATGATAAACCTAACGCATCTTTTCTCGCTTTTCGCCATGCACATACAGGACAAAATCGATTTTTACATAAATTAGATTTATGCAATTTCTGTTTCTCTAATGTTTTATCTGCCACAAAACTCAAGAATGTATTGCACTCCCTTATCAAATCCATTTGTCCTTCTTTGACATGCCGTTCAATAAATTTCTGAAATACTTGATTTCTCCGTTTTTTCTCAGTATACTTTTCCATATATTAAATCACTGTAAAAACAACTAAGTTGTATACAAAGTTTTTATAACAAAAAAGTTGCTTTTTCTCCTTTCATGTAAAGTTTTGGTTTGGTCACCATAAACTC
>NZ_JBFTSH010000060.1:0-413 GCF_056399925.1 Cupriavidus sp. 01L43 | reverse complement strand
ATCGGATCCATGGCAGCCGCATTGGCCCTCCTCCTTGGGTGCGCACAACACCCGGTCTCAGCGTTGGCCGATGTCCAGCCACCACCCCAGCCCATCATGTCGGAAGACCCGGGCGAGGACGCGCCGATCTTGCATCAGCCTCCGGCACTCACAGCTGAGCTGCTGGCCTTGACGGAAGGCAGCATCGAGGAACGCATAGCAAAGCTCAAGCGCAAGGTGCTGAAGGACCTGATCCGGGTCGAAGGCGGCAGCTTCATGATGGGGGATTTCGGGCTCGGGTGGACCCCGGAGGGGTTGTACTACACGAGCGGACTCGATAACAAACCGCCCTTCAAAGTCACGCTGACGGGTTACAACCTTGCCCGGTTCAAGACCACCTATGCCGAGTACGACGTGTTCGCCGACGCCACCGG
>NZ_JBFTSH010000059.1:0-482 GCF_056399925.1 Cupriavidus sp. 01L43 | reverse complement strand
ACGGTGCCATTGCCGTTGACCGCAGCGCCGCCGCCCAGCGCGSTRGCCACCGAGCTGCTGACGCCATGGAGCTGGCCGCCGTTGACGGCGTGCAGGCTGCCGGCCGCGACCGTGCCATTGGCGACGCCGCGCAACTGCCGGGCGCCGGCGGTGCCGGTCAGGTCGACCTGGGTGCCAGCCTTGTCCTTGGCGACGGTGATCGCCTTGGTGGTGGCGTCCTGCTTGACCAGGCCCACCGTACCGTTGTTGATGTTGCTGGTGAGGTTCGTGACCGAGCCTTCGACGTTGGTCACCCGGCCATCGATCGTCGTCACGCGGTTGTCCACATTGGTCACACGGCCATCGAGGTTAGTGATGGCGCTGCCCACGTTGTTGACGGTCGTCCCGCCAACCGTRTAGGTCGGTGCCGACACGGTGCCATTGCCGTTGACCGCAGCGCCGCCGCCCAGCGCGGTAGCCACCGAGCTGCTGACGCCATGGAG
>NZ_JBFTSH010000058.1:0-501 GCF_056399925.1 Cupriavidus sp. 01L43 | reverse complement strand
TTTCCTGCGCGACGGCAACGTCAAGGTCTTCGTGACCATGATGGCTCTGCGTCATCCTGACTATCCCTTGAAGGGCGACGAGGCGCGCAAGTAACCACAGTTCCACGAGGAGAGTCATGCCTTACACAGTAGCGCGCCCACGGGCGTGGTTAGCCGGCCTGCTGGCAGCACTGTCGCTGGCAATGTCCGGTTGCGGCGACGAGCCAATCTCCGTGTCAATGGTTGGCTACAACCACACCGATGTAGGCATCTACGCGTTCGAGGTCAACGGTCATGGCGGACCGAATATCGGGGCGCACAAGGGCGGTGGGAAACGTACGTGTTGCGTCATGGTGCCATTGGTCCACGAGCCTGGTATGACGGTAAAGGTCAGATGGGTCAATCGCATTGACGATGTGCCACAGGTGCGATTCGTCTCCGTGCCTCCCTATCGGCCAGACGAATTGGGAAGGTTTGCCGTGCATTTTCTGCGCGACGGCAATGTCAAGGTGTTCGTGACGA
>NZ_JBFTSH010000057.1:0-501 GCF_056399925.1 Cupriavidus sp. 01L43 | reverse complement strand
TCGTCACGAACACCTTGACATTGCCGTCGCGCAGAAAATGCACGGCAAACCTTCCCAATTCGTCTGGCCGATAGGGAGGCACGGAGACGAATCGCACCTGTGGCACATCGTCAATGCGATTGACCCATCTGACCTTTACCGTCATACCAAGCTCGTGGACCAAGGGCACCATGACACAACACGTGCGATTGCCGCCGCCCCTATGCGCACCAATGTTCGGTCCGCCATGACCGTTGACCTCAAACGCGTAAATCCCCACGTCCGTGTGGTTATAGCCAACCATTGACACCGCGATTGGCTCCTCGCCACAACCGGACACTGCCAGTGACAATGCTGCTAGCAGGCCGGCTATCCACGCCCGTGGGCGCGCTACTGTGTAAGGCATGACTCTCCTCGTGGAACTGTGGTTACTTGCGCGCCTCGTCGCCCTTCAAGGGATAGTCAGGATGACGCAGAGCCATCATGGTCACGAAGACCTTGACGTTGCCGTCGCGCAGGAAA
>NZ_JBFTSH010000056.1:0-582 GCF_056399925.1 Cupriavidus sp. 01L43 | reverse complement strand
GCTGGACGAGGGGCTGACCGGGCGTCAGGCCTATTTCCTGGCGGTGCCCGGCGCGGCAAGCGCGGCGGGGCTGTCCGTGGTCTCCTTCAAGGCCGTGGAACGCCTGGGCGAGCCCTACGCCGTCACCATCCAGCTCACGCACCCGCTCGAACTGAGTCAGGCCGACTACCTGGGCAAAGCGGCAACGTTTTCCATCGAGCCGGCCGACGGCGCGCTGCCACGCCAATTCGCCGGCTGCATCACGCAGTTCAGCAAGACCCGCCAGACGCACGATTTCTGCGGCTTCGAGATCGTGGTGGAGCCGCTCGTGGCACGGTTGCGCCTCACGCAGGCCAGCCGCATCTACCAGCGGCAGACCCTCCCGGAGATCATCGAGGCGATCCTGCGCCGCCACGAACTCAAGGGTCACCAGTTCATCTTCCGGCTGCGGCGAAAGTATCCGCAGCTTGCGTTCCGCATGCAGTATCGGATGTCCGACTGGGACTACATCCGGCTGCTGATGGAGCAATCCGGCATCTATTCCTATTTCACCCCGGGCAAGTTTGGCGAGATGATCGTCTTCGGTGACGACATCGACCATTA
>NZ_JBFTSH010000055.1:0-582 GCF_056399925.1 Cupriavidus sp. 01L43 | reverse complement strand
TAATGGTCGATGTCGTCACCGAAGACGATCATCTCGCCAAACTTGCCCGGGGTGAAATAGGAATAGATGCCGGATTGCTCCATCAGCAGCCGGATGTAGTCCCAGTCGGACATCCGATACTGCATGCGGAACGCAAGCTGCGGATACTTGCGCCGCAGCCGGAAGATGAACTGGTGACCCTTGAGTTCGTGCCGGCGCAGGATCGCCTCGATGATCTCCGGGAAGGTCTGCCGCTGGTAGATGCGGCGGGCCTGCGTGAGGCGCAGGCGTGCAACAAGGGGCTCTACCACGATCTCGTAGCCACAGAAATCGTGCGTCTGGCGGGTCTTGCTGAACTGCGTGATGCAGCCGGCGAATTGGCGTGGCAGCGCGCCGTCGGCCGGCGCGATGGAAAACGTTGCCGCTTTGCCCAGGTAGTCGGCCTGGTTCAGTACGAGCGGGTGCGTGAGCTGGATGGTGACGGCGTAGGGCTCGCCCAGGCGTTCCACGGCCTTGAAGGAGACCACGGACAGCCCCGCCGCGCTTGCCGCGCCGGGCACCGCCAGGAAATAGGCCTGACGCCCGGTCAGCCCCTCGTCCAGC
>NZ_JBFTSH010000054.1:0-604 GCF_056399925.1 Cupriavidus sp. 01L43 | reverse complement strand
GATTAAATGTCCTAGAAAGGGCTTAAAATGCAAAATAAAAAGACTACTCATTTTTTGAGTAGCCAGGGAATAGTTTTTGATATATTAAATGAAAAGGAGTAATACATTAATCGTATCACACGCATTTATGCCGAGAAAATTTATTGAGGTTGAGAAGAACCCTTAACTAAACTTGGAGACGAATGTCGGCATAGCGTGAGCTATTAAGCCGACGATTCGACAAGTTTAGGGATTGTTAAGGGTTCCGAGGCTCAACGTCAATAAAGCAATTGGAATAAAGCATTAAAAAATAGCCACTCAATTTGTGAGTAGCTATTTTTGGGCGAAGATCACTTCACATTAAAAGACTAAATGTGAATGAGGATAATGCTATATTTTTACTTTAACACTTATTTATTTTCATCTCATCCAAAACCATTAAAAATAGTCACTCAATTATTGAGTGACTATGGGTTGGTAGAAGAACTATTTCATGTTAAAAGAATTAATGATGTTTGAGAATTATATTTTCACTTTAWCATTTATTTAWTMAYAGTGCATTYAAAAGTATTTAACGATGAGATTTTTTGGCTTTTTTGAAACGAGTGAAACGAGTTTCTTCTTG
>NZ_JBFTSH010000053.1:0-612 GCF_056399925.1 Cupriavidus sp. 01L43 | reverse complement strand
GTGTCAATGGTTGGCTACAACCACACCGATGTAGGCATCTACGCGTTCGAGGTCAACGGTCATGGCGGCCCGAATATTGGTGCGCATAAGGGCGGTGGCAGTTTTACATGCTGCGTCACGGTGCCACGGATCCACAAGCCTGGCATGACGGCGAAGGTCAGATGGGTCCATCGCATCGACGATGTKCCGCAGGAGCGGATTGTCCCTGTGCCCCCCTACCGCCCTGAAGACGTGGGGCTTCTGACTCTCCATTTTTTTCGAGACGGCAGTGTCAAGGTGTTCGTGACCATGACGCTGCTTGGTCATCCGGCGTATCCCCTGAAAGGGGACGAGGCGCGCAAGTAACCACAGTTCCACGAGGAGAGTCATGCCTTACACAGTAGCGCGCCCACGGGCGTGGTCAGCCGGCCTACTTACAGCATTGTCACTGGCCGTGTCCGGATGTGGCGACGAGCCAATCTCCGTGTCAATGGTTGGCTACAACCACACCGATGTAGGCATCTACGCGTTCGAGGTCAACGGTCATGGCGGCCCGAATATTGGTGCGCATAAGGGCGGTGGCAGTTTTACATGCTGCGTCACGGTGCCACGGATCCACAAGCCTGGCATGAC
>NZ_JBFTSH010000052.1:0-648 GCF_056399925.1 Cupriavidus sp. 01L43 | reverse complement strand
GAATGGAGACATTTGGAGACATTTCTGTGCAGGATTCCWCTTATGCTCTTTTAAAATACRAGAGTTACATTATACACCTATTTTTTAAGGCTTTAGCTTTTTATTAAGAAGAATAACCGAGATAGAAAAACATATTTCGTATTMTAAAAGATTTAGAAAATGAATTTTAAAATGATTTATCGTCTCTCTGTTGAACRAAAAAAGTTTTTAGTYATTTTTATACGTGGAATGATTAAATGTCCTAGAAAGGGCTTAAAATGCAAAATAAAAAGACTACTCATTTTTTGAGTAGCCAGGGAATAGTTTTTGATATWYTAAATGAAAGGAGTAATACATWAATCATATCACACGCATTTATGCCGAGAAAATTTTTGGTTGGAATGAGCTATGTGTTAGCTAACTATGTTAGCGAGTTGGTTGGTGGTTTGTTGGGATTAATCCCAACGAAGTACCAACTCAACAACACATTATGCTCCGTTGGTTCCAACCAAAAAGCAATTGGAATAAAGCATTAAAAATAGCCACTCAACAATTAAGTGGCTATGGAGGGTAAAAGAACTTTTTCATATTAAAAGATTTAATGATGTGTGGGGATGATGTTACATTTTCACTTTATCATTTATTTATTAATAGTGCATTTAAAAGTAT
>NZ_JBFTSH010000051.1:0-680 GCF_056399925.1 Cupriavidus sp. 01L43 | reverse complement strand
GATTTCGAAGGCGCCAAATGGGAAGCCCAGCTTCGGCATGAGGCGGCGATGGCTTCCCAGGTGGTCTATGAAGGCGAGAGCAATGTGCTGGAACTGCGTCCGGCGCGAATCCTGCGGATGGATCTTGCGCTGGCGGATGCGCCGAATGGGCAGGTCATCACCGAGGTGATCCACACCGGCGCGCGCGATGCGGCGTATCGGAATACCTTCAAATCGATCCCGTCGGATCGACGGTTCCGGCTGCCGCTGGACGAGGCCAACTGGCCGAAGATCCAGGGCACGCTGAGTGCGCGCATTACCTCGCCAAGCCGGTATCCATACGCTTATCTGACGCAGCAGGGCTATTACACGGTTCGCTTTGACTTCGATTTCGAGGACTGGCCCGGCGGCGGCGAGTGCGTGCCGCTGCGATTGGCCAAGCCGTTTGCCGGGGCGCTGCAAACAGGATTTCACTTTCCGCTGATCGACGGCACCGAAGCGGCTATCGCATTTCGGGACGGTAATCCCAATAAGCCGTATATCGCCCACGTCCACCATAACAGTCGCCAGACGGATCTGATTACCAATCAGGATCGTTGGCTATCCCGCAACGTTATTCGCACGCAGAGCGACAACAAGCTCGAATTCGAGGATTGGGAGGGACAGGAGCACGTCAAGCTGTCCACCGAGCATTCCGGCAA
>NZ_JBFTSH010000050.1:0-748 GCF_056399925.1 Cupriavidus sp. 01L43 | reverse complement strand
TCGTCGCTTTTAGTATGCCGCATGCGCAGTGCCAGACACTGCGGCGGCTACGGAGCGATGACTGATGGCAGAGGGTTTCGACGCGCTCGGCGCAACGTTGAGCGGGCAGCAGCAGTACTTCCTTAAGGTTCCCGGCGCGGCCAGCGCCGGGGCATTGTCGGTGGTGTCGTTCGAGGCTGTGGAGCGGCTAGGCGAACCCTATGCCGTCACGGTTCAACTCACGCACCCTGCCGAACTGGATCGTGCCGATTATCTCGGCAAGGCGGCCAGCTTTATCATCGACCCTGGGGACGGGTCAGCGCCGCGGACCTTCGCCGGTTGCATCATGCGTTTCACCGAGACGCAGCAGACGCGGGACTTCCACGGCTACGAGTTCATCGTGGAACCGCTCGTCGCCCGGCTTCGGCTKACSCGCTCCACCCGCATCTACCAGCACCAGACCGCGCCRGAGATTATCGAGGCGATTCTGCGGCGGCATGAACTGGTCGGGCATCAGTTTTCCTTCAGGCTTCGACGCCAATATCCCCAGCACGCGTTCCGCTTCCAGTATCAGATGTCCGATTGGGAAWMCATCCGYCTGCTGATGGAGCAGGAGGGGYTGTATTCCTATTTCCTTCCCGGCAAGTTCGGCGAGATGGTGGTGTTTGGCGATGACATTGACCATTACCTTTACAAGCCTGAATTGCGGGTGCCGTATCGCGAGACGGCGGGATTGGARGCTGGTGTCGAAGCGGTCATCGGCCTTCGT
>NZ_JBFTSH010000049.1:0-833 GCF_056399925.1 Cupriavidus sp. 01L43 | reverse complement strand
ACGGTGCCATTGCCGTTGACCGCAGCGCCGCCGCCCAGCGCGCTGGCCACCGAGCTGCTGACGCCATGGAGCTGGCCGCCGTTGACGGCGTGCAGGCTGCCGGCCGCGACCGTGCCATTGGCGACGCCGCGCAACTGCCGGGCGCCGGCCGTGCCGGTCAGGTCGACCTGCGTGCCAGCCTTGTCGCTGGCCACGGTGATGGCCTTGGTCGTAGCATCCTGCTTGACCAGGCCGACCGTACCGCTATTGATATTGTTGGTAAGGTTCGTGACCGAGCCTTCGACGTTGGTCACCCGGCCATCGACGTTGGTCACGCGATTGTCCACGGTGGTCACGCGACCATCGAGATTAGTGATGGCGCTGCCCACGTTGTTGACGGTCGTCCCGCCAACCGTATAGGTCGGTGCCGACACGGTGCCATTGCCGTTGACCGCAGCGCCGCCGCCCAGCGCGGTAGCCACCGAGCTGCTGACGCCATGGAGCTGGCCGCCGTTGACGGCGTGCAGGCTGTCTGCCGCGACCGTGCCGTTGGCCACGCCGCGCAACTGGCGAGCACCGGCGGTGCCGGTCAGGTCGACCTGTGTGCCGGCCTTGTCGCTTGCGACGGTGATGACCTTGGTGGTGGCGTCCTGTCGGACCAGGCCGACGGCGCCGTTGTTGATGTTGTTGGTGATGTCGCCCTCGACGGTGGTCACGCGACCATCGAGATTAGTGATGGCGCTGCCCACGTTGTTGACGGTCGTCCCGCCAACCGTGTAGGTCGGTGCCGACACGGTGCCATTGCCGTTGACCGCAGCGCCGCCGCCCAGCGCGCTGGCCACCGAGCTGCTGAC
>NZ_JBFTSH010000048.1:0-883 GCF_056399925.1 Cupriavidus sp. 01L43 | reverse complement strand
TCCAGCACCCGCATCGGCTTGCCGTACGAGGTGGCCGTGCGCATCAGCGCCTGCACGTCCTTCGGGAAGCACGAGCCGCCGTAGCCGGCGCCGGCGTACAGGAAGCTGTAGCCGATGCGCGGGTCGGAGCCGATGCCGAGTCGGACCAGTTCGATGTCCGCACCGACCTCGTCAGCCAGGTTGGCCAGCTCGTTCATGAAGGAAATACGCGTCGCCAGCATCGAATTGGCCGCGTACTTGGTGAACTCGGCCGAGCGCACATCCATATAGAAGGTGCGTTCGTGGTTGCGGTTGAACGGCGAGTACAGCTCGCGCATGATGGCCTTGGCATGGCGRCCGGCCACGTCGGGCGAGCAGCCCAGCACGATGCGGTCCGGGCGCATGAAGTCTTCCACGGCGGCGCCTTCCTTCAGGAACTCGGGGTTCGAGACCACCGAGAACTGGAGGTCTTCCAGCCCGCGGGCGGCCAGTTCCTCGCGGATGACGGCGGCGACGCGGTCGCCGGTGCCCACGGGGACCGTGGACTTGTCCACCACCACCTTGAGGCCGGTCATGTGGCGGCCGATATTGCGCGCGGCGGCCAGCACGTATTGCAGGTCCGCCGAGCCATCCTCGTCCGGCGGCGTGCCCACGGCRATGAACTGGACGTCGGCGTGCTCCACGCTGGCGGCCACATCGGTCGAGAAGGTCAGGCGGCCGGCGGCGCGGTTGCGCTCGATCAATTCCTTGAGACCCGGCTCATAGATCGGCACGCCGCCCGCGTTGAGCATGGCGATCTTGCGTTCGTCTACATCGAGACAGAACACCGAATTGCCGAGTTCCGCCAGGCAGGCGCCGGTGACCAGGCCGACATAGCCGCTACCGATAATTGTGACTTTCATAG
>NZ_JBFTSH010000047.1:0-903 GCF_056399925.1 Cupriavidus sp. 01L43 | reverse complement strand
GCGAGTCGGAACCACCCCTTCCCATCCCGAACAGGACCGTGAAACGACTTTGCGCCGATGATAGTGCGGACTACCCGTGTGAAAGTAGGTCATCGCCAGGCTCTTATACCCAGAACCCCCAGCCCCATAAAGGCTGGGGGTTTTGCTTTTGCGGCGACGGATTGACGTTGCCGCTCGCGTTGCCCCGCCGAAGCCCTGAAAGCCGCGCCAGCTCTGGATTTCAGAGTCCCTATAGGGTGAGAGCGTCGGTTTTTCGAACGATGATTCTGGTTCGCGACAGCCGTGCAAAGCGTGCTGTTCGCAGGGCCCGCCAGGCTACCGCAAAGGTACTTACCGCAAGGGAAAGTGCTTGACAGCCCAAGCGAGCTCCACCATAATCACAAGTTCTCTGCGGAGAGGTGCCCGAGTGGCTAAAGGGGGCAGACTGTAAATCTGTTGGCTTACGCCTACGCTGGTTCGAATCCAGCCCTCTCCACCAGAATGCAAGGCAGCAACCAGGCGATGAGCCGGTGAAGGAAGTAACCGGGCGGGTGTAGCTCAATGGTAGAGCAGAAGCCTTCCAAGCTTACGACGAGGGTTCGATTCCCTTCACCCGCTCCAGCACCGCGGTTGCCGTCAAAGAAGTAAGTCAAGTTTCGCCCATGTGGCTCAGTGGTAGAGCACTCCCTTGGTAAGGGAGAGGTCGGCAGTTCGATCCTGCCCATGGGCACCATCTATACCCGCACTGGCAATTGCTACCGAGACAGGAGTCGCGAAATGGCAAAGGAAAAGTTCGAGCGGACCAAGCCGCACGTGAACGTAGGTACGATTGGTCACGTTGACCACGGCAAGACGACGCTGACGGCAGCAATCGCCACGGTGCTGGCTGCGAAGTTTGGCGGCTCGGCCAAGAAGTACGACGAA
>NZ_JBFTSH010000046.1:0-938 GCF_056399925.1 Cupriavidus sp. 01L43 | reverse complement strand
TGCTCCTGTCCCTCCCAATCCTCGAATTCGAGCTTGTTGTCGCTCTGCGTGCGAATAACGTTGCGGGATAGCCAACGATCCTGATTGGTAATCAGATCCGTCTGGCGACTGTTATGGTGGACATGGGCGATGTACGGCTTATTGGGATTCCCATCCCGAAACGCGATAGCCGCTTCGGTGCCGTCGATCAGCGGAAAGTGAAATCCTGTTTGCAGCGCCCCGGCAAACGGCTTGGCCAATCGCAGCGGCACGCATTCGCCACCGCCGGGCCAGTCCTCGAAATCGAAGTCAAAGCGAACCGTGTAATAGCCCTGCTGGGTCAGATAGGCGTATGGATACTGGCTCGGGGAGGTAATGCGCGCACTCAGCGTGCCCTGGATCTTCGGCCACTTGGCCTCGTCCAGCGGCAGCCGGAACCGTCGTTCCGACGGGATCGATTTGAAGGTATTCCGATACGCCGCATCGCGCGCGCCGGTGTGGATCACCTCGGTGATGACCTGCCCATTCGGCGCATCGGCCAGCGCAAGATCCATCCGCAGGATTCGCGCCGGACGCAGTTCCAGCACATTGCTCTCGCCTTCATAGACCACCTGGGAAGCCATCGCCGCCTCATGCCGAAGCTGGGCTTCCCATTTGGCGCCTTCGAAATCCAGGTGATGGGTGCCGAAGACATACGGCTGGCCGTAGGTGGTCTTGTCTTTGCGCGCGACGTTGGCTTCGCCCTTCAGCGGCTCCCACGCCAGGTCGGGGTTGTAGTCCGCCACGAGGAACGATGCGGGGACGGTTCTAGCAATAGTACGAAGGCCGATGACCGCTTCGACACCAGCCTCCAATCCCGCCGTCTCGCGATACGGCACCCGCAATTCAGGCTTGTAAAGGTAATGGTCAATGTCATCGCCAAACACCACCATCTCGCCGAACTTGCCGGGAAGGAAATA
>NZ_JBFTSH010000045.1:0-997 GCF_056399925.1 Cupriavidus sp. 01L43 | reverse complement strand
CGGAGGGCATAGGAAGGTTCATGAGGGCGGGTCCGAACCACCGGCCTGAGCTTTTCCTTTTGCTCATCGGAAGCCATGTTGCGGCCCTTGTCCATATGCCCGTTGTCCGTCGCCCAGAGGAAGTTCTGGCCACGGCTACGCGCGGCATACTCCCATTGCGCCTCGGTTGGCAGACCGAAGGGCACGCCGGTCTGCTTGCCTAGCCACTCGCAATAGTCCCTCGCCTGCTGCCAGTACATGCCGGCCGGGACCAGCGGATGGCGGTAGACACCCGRCGGCAATGAACGGCCCGGTCTCGGCTCCATTCCCGCCCGGGGTCGCCCGGTAGCGTCGGCGAACACGTCGTACTCGGCATAGGTGGTCTTGAACCGGGCAAGGTTGTAACCCGTCAGCGTGACCTTGTAGGGCGGTTTGTTATCGATCCCGCTCGTGTAGTACAACCCCTCCGGGGTCCATCCGAGCCCGAAATCGCCCATCATGAAGCTGCCGCCTTCGACCCGGATCAGGTCTTTCAGCGCCTTGCGCTTGAGCTTCGCTATGCGTTCTTCGATGCTGCCTTCCGTCAAGGCCAGCAGCTCAGCTGTGAGTGCCGGAGGCTGCTGCAAGATCGGCGCGTCCTCGCCCGGGTCTTCCGACATGATGGGCTGGGGTGGTGGCTGGACATCGGCCAACGCTGAGACCGGGTGTTGTGCGCACCCAAGGAGGAGGGCCAATGCGGCTGCCATGGATCCGATTGTTCTGAAGTGCATTCAAGCCTCGCTGGGTGTCATTGCGACTGCGCTACAGCGCCGTCGATGTTGACCACACAGCGAACGGTGTACGATACGTTGAATCCAGGTCCAATGGCTCCCGTGCGGATGTCCTTTCCGACAAGAACAGGATCATCGCCATATCGCTTGATGTTGAGCCCGGAAATATAGGAACCACCCGAGTATCCCCGGACCGAACGCAAGGATCCGGTCGGCGGCCCCTTCGGATCGTGCTCCGGGCTGACGCG
>NZ_JBFTSH010000044.1:0-1007 GCF_056399925.1 Cupriavidus sp. 01L43 | reverse complement strand
CTCCTGTCCCTCCCAATCCTCGAATTCGAGCTTGTTGTCGCTCTGCGTGCGAATAACGTTGCGGGATAGCCAACGATCCTGATTGGTAATCAGATCCGTCTGGCGACTGTTATGGTGGACATGGGCGATGTACGGCTTATTGGGATTACCGTCCCGAAATGCGATAGCCGCTTCGGTGCCGTCGATCAGCGGAAAGTGAAATCCTGTCTGTAATGCCCCGGCAAACGGCTTGGCCAATCGCAGCGGCACGCATTCCCCGCCGCCGGGCCAGTCCTCGAAATCGAAGTCGAAACGGACGCTGTAATAACCCTGCTGGGTCAGGTAGGCATATTGATATTGGCTCGGGGAGGTAATGCGCGCACTCAGCGTGCCCTGGATCTTCGGCCAGTTGGCCTCGTCCAGCGGCAGCCGGAAACGCCGATCCGATGGGATCGATTTGAAGGTATTCCGATACGCCGCATCGCGCGCGCCAGTGTGGACAACCTCGGTGATGACCTGCCCATTCGGCGCATCCGCCAGCGCAAGATCCATCCGCAGGATTCGCGCCGGACGCAGTTCCAGCGCATTGCTCTCACCCTCGTAGACCACCTGGGAAGCCACAGCCGCCTCGTGCCGAAGCTGCGCCTCCCACTTGGCACCTTCGAAATCCAGGTGATGGGTGCCGAAGACATACGGCTGGCCGTAGGTGGTCTTGTCTTTGCGCGCAACATTGGCTTCGCCCTTCAAGGGCTCCCACGCCAGATCGGGGTTGTAGTCCGCCACGAGGAACGATGCGGGGACAGTTTTCGCAATAGTACGAAGGCCGATGACCGCTTCGACACCAGCTTCCAATCCCGCCGTCTCGCGATACGGCACCCGCAATTCAGGCTTGTAAAGGTAATGGTCAATGTCATCGCCAAACACCACCATCTCGCCGAACTTGCCGGGAAGGAAATAGGAATACAGCCCCTCCTGCTCCATCAGCAGACGGATGGTTTCCCAATCGGACATCTGATACTGGAAGCGCG
>NZ_JBFTSH010000043.1:0-1119 GCF_056399925.1 Cupriavidus sp. 01L43 | reverse complement strand
CAATAAAGCAATTGGAATAAAGCAACAAAAGGAGTTGAAGAAAATGAGTGAGAAAACTAAGAAAAGCATTCGTATAGCATTATCTTTTGCACAAGTAGTAGTACAGTCATTTATAGTTTATTATGCTTACAAGCAATATAAATTATCTAAAGAAAATTAATTTTTGATTATGTAATAAGTTTTGGTACTAAAAAAGACTTGATCTGATTAGACCAAGCCTTTTGATAGTGTTATATTAATAAACAAATAAAAAGAAGTCGCTCACCCACCGACCAAAGTTTGTGAACGACAATCCTAAAAGAAAACATGAGTTGTTTTTTATGAATTTGTATATTTAAATACTAAACGATATTTAAATATACATCAAGATAAATATTCGGGTGGGCGACTTCTTAAATTAAATTAAGGAGTCGATTTTTTATGAGTAGAAAAGAGCAAGAAATTCATTCAAAGCAAAGCACATTACAAGAAGTTACAAATTACACCTCAACCGGATACTCTAATAGCCGGTTAGGAGTGCATTCTGTGCACCCACAAAATCCTAAATTAAGTTTTGACGCTATGACAATAGTTGGAAATCTCAGTCGTGACAACGCTCAAAAGCTATCGTCATTTATGAGTATCGAACCACAAATTCGACTTTGGGATATACTACAAACGAAATTTAAAGCTAAAGCACTGCAGGAAAAAGTTTATATCGAATACGACAAAGTAAAAGCAGATACATGGGATAGACGTAATATGCGTGTTGAATTTAATCCGAATAAACTTACGCATGAAGAAATGCTTTGGTTAAAACAAAACATYATCAACTAYATGGAAGATGACGGTTTTACAAGAATAGATTTAGCTTTTGATTTTGAAGATGATTTAAGTAATTATTATGCAATGACTGATAAAGCAGTTAAGAAAACTGTATTTTATGGTCGTGACGGGAAACCAGAAACAAAATAYTTTGGCGTTCGTGATAGYGATAGATTTATTAGAATTTATAACAAAAAACAAGAACGTAAAGATAACGCAGATGTCGAAGTTAYGTCTGATCACTTATGGCGTGTAGAAATTGAACTTAAAAGAGATATGGTTGATTATTGGAACGATTGTTTTGAAGATTTACAT
>NZ_JBFTSH010000042.1:0-1215 GCF_056399925.1 Cupriavidus sp. 01L43 | reverse complement strand
TTCCCGCACCTGACCGTGCGCGAGAACGTGCGCATCGGCCTGCAGCGCCAGCTTGGCACCTCGTTCCAGTTCTGGCGCAGCGAGCGATCGCTCGACGTGCTCAACGACCGGGCGATGGACCTGCTCGAACAGGTCGGCCTGACCGAGTTCGCCGAGACCGTCACCGTCAATCTGCCCTACGGCCGCAAGCGCGCGCTCGAGATCGCCACCACGCTGGCGATGGAGCCCGAGCTGATGCTGCTGGACGAGCCCACGCAGGGCATGGGCCACGAGGACGTGGACCGCGTGACGCAGCTCATCAAGAAGGTGTCCGCCGGCCGCACGATCCTGATGGTSGAGCACAACATGAACGTGGTGTCCTCCATCGCCGACAAGATCACCGTGCTSCAGCGCGGCGCCATCCTGGCCGAAGGGCCGTACGCGGAGGTGTCCAAGGACCCGCGCGTGATGGAAGCCTACATGGGCACGGTCGAGGCGGAACTGCAGGGAGCGCATTGAGATGAACACCAACACTCCCGCCCTTGAGATCAAGGACCTGAACGCCTGGTACGGCGAATCGCACATCCTGCACGGCGTGGACCTGACCGTAAATCACGGCGAAGTGGTCACGCTGCTCGGCCGCAACGGCGCGGGCCGCACCACCACGATGCGCGCCATCATGGGCCTGACCGGCGCCCGCAAGGGCTCGATCAAGGTCAACGGGCACGAGACCATCGGCCTGCCGACGCACAAGATCGCGCATTACGGCATCGGCTACTGCCCGGAAGAGCGGGCGATCTTCTCGAGCCTGTCTTGCGAA
Organism: Cupriavidus sp. 01L43; assembly: GCF_056399925.1. Classification (NCBI taxonomy): domain Bacteria; kingdom Pseudomonadati; phylum Pseudomonadota; class Betaproteobacteria; order Burkholderiales; family Burkholderiaceae; genus Cupriavidus; species Cupriavidus sp. 01L43. The sequence continues at coordinate 416 of NZ_JBFTSH010000042.1, read as the reverse complement.
GAGAACCTGATGCTGCCGCCGGTATTGAAAGGTGCCGACGCCAGCCGGGGCATGAGCGAGGCCGAGATCTACGAGATGTTCCCGAACCTGGCCGAACGGCGCCAGAGCCAGGGCACGCGACTGTCTGGCGGCGAACAGCAGATGCTGGCGGTGGGGCGCATCCTGCGTACCGGCGCGAGCCTGCTGCTGCTCGACGAAATCTCGGAAGGCCTGGCACCGGTCATCGTGCAGGCACTGGCGCGCATGATCCTGATGCTGAAGAAGAAGGGCTACACGGTGGTGATGGTGGAGCAGAACTTCCGCTTCGCCGCGCCGCTGGCCGACCGCTTCTACGTGATGGAGCACGGGCAGATCGTCGAGCGCTTCGCCGCCGCCGAACTGCAGGCCAAGATGCCGGTGCTGAACGAACTGCTTGG
>NZ_JBFTSH010000041.1:0-1419 GCF_056399925.1 Cupriavidus sp. 01L43 | reverse complement strand
GACCATGCGGGCGCCGCCGGACATGGCCGGCAATATCGGGCTGTCGCTGGATATTGGTGTGGGATTCGGCCTCGCCGGCATGCTGAAGGCCGCGCGGGTGGCGAGCATTACCGCCGGGCGGATTTACCTGGTGCAGCATGAGGCGAAATCGCTGAAAGGTCCCGGTGGGCACACGATTGCGAAGCACGTGGGGAAAACGGAGGCGCAATTGCGAGCGAGGTTGATGCAGGGGCCCCGGTTAACGGCGGCATCATCGTTCACGGACCTGCGCACAGCCGAGTTCGCCATCTCGGAGGCGTTGCGCGCCCATAGTGGCCAGATAAAGACATGGGCGGCGGGCTACGGGGCGGCAAAGCTGCGCTTCGATGCCGCTACGATCAAACCTGTTGGCAAGGTTGTTTTGCGGACGACGGGCAGATTGGAGGATGCTCGCAAAGTTCGCGTGGTGCTATTGCGAGAGCAATACAATGGAATGCCCTACTTCGTACTGACAGCATTTCCGATAAGTTGATTTTATGACTGATTCCCGATACCCGGAGCTATGGCAGTTGATTGGGGCCTATTTCAATCAGGACTTCGATATGTTTGGGGACAGCATCGAGGATCTGATCGCGGTATATATCTCGGAATCCGATCCCGCTACGCGGAAGAGGGTGATTCAGGATATTGAGAGGTTCATGGCTGAAAACCGTGGCGCGATCGAAGAAGCCTATCGCAGGGAGTTTGGTGAAGAGATCGACTGGGGAATCAGCCACGAGGCGTTCCTCCGGAAAGTCGAGCATCTCATTCACACCAGCCTATAAAAAAAGGGCGCCTTGGCGCCCTTCTTCATTCCAACCCGGGCGGGGAGAGGGGAGCGATACGCTGGCGTCAGCGATCGTAGTCCTCTCGAAATTTCCTTGTTCCCGCGTGGGTTTGCGCCATCTCAATAGTGCGCTGGCGCTGGGTCGGTAGCGTCGGGCCTCTCTTTTCATGGGGGGAATCCGATGGCTCAGGCAGACGAGATGGACGGCTTGCGCGTGGTCATGAGCGCGCCGCAACTGGCAGCGGTGCTGGCGCACCGGTCGATCAGTCCTACAGAGATGATGTCCAATCGCCTATAGGGCGGGCTGGACATCGTCGGCGGCGTGCTGGAAATGGTGGGTGCCGGGGTGCTGTGCATTGCGCCGGAACCGACTGGCGTGACGAAAGCTGGCTGTATCGCGTTCGGCATGCATGGCGCGGACACGGCCTGGCGCGGCATGCGACAAGCCTGGACCGGGCACGACAGTGCAACACTGACCCAGCAGGGCGCAACGAAGCTCGCAGAGACCATGCGGGCGCCGCCGGACATGGCCGGCAATATCGGGCTGTCGCTGGATATTGGTGTGGGATTCGGCCTCGCCGGCATGCTGAAGGCCGCGCGGGTGGCGAGCATTA
>NZ_JBFTSH010000040.1:0-1546 GCF_056399925.1 Cupriavidus sp. 01L43 | reverse complement strand
GTCTCCGTGCCTCCCTATCGGCCAGACGAATTGGGAAGGTTTGCCGTGCATTTTCTGCGCGACGGCAATGTCAAGGTGTTCGTGACGATGATGAATCTTCACCATCCCGACTATCCCTTGAAGGGCGATGAAGCTCGGCTGTAACGACATCGATTGGAGAAAGAACCATGCCTTACAGCGCTGCACCACCAGCTTCAGGCGGCACGAATCGATTCAAAGCAACGCGCCCGCGGGCGTGGGCAGGCAGTCTGCTAGCCGCACTGTCGCTAGCGATTTCCGGTTGCGGTGACGAGCCTATTGCTGTGTCAATGGTTGGCTATAACCACACCGATGAAGGGATTTACGCCTTCGAGGTAGACGGGCACGGCGGTCCATACATCGGCCCGCACGAGGGCGGCGGAAAATTTACTTGTTGCGTCACGGTGCCACGGGCCCACAAACCTGGCATGACGGTGAAAGTCAGATGGGTCAACCACATCAAGGATGTTCCCCAGATGCGAGTCGTCTCCGTCCCGCCCTATCGGCCGGAAGAAGTAGGAAGGTTTGCCGTGCATTTTCTGCGCGATGGCAATGTCAAGGTGTTCGTGACGATGATGGCGCTTCGTCATCCTAACTACCCGTTGAAGGGCGACGAGGCGCGCAAGTAACCACAGTTCCACGAGGAGAGTCATGCCTTACACAGTAGCGCGCCCACGGGCGTGGATAGCCGGCCTGCTAGCAGCATTGCCACTGGCCATGTCCGGTTGCGGCGACAAGCCCATCGCGGTGTCAATGGTTGGCTACAACCACACSGAYGTRGGSATCTACGCGTTYGAGGTCAACGGTCATGGCGGMCCGAATATCTGGCCGCACGAGGGCGGCGGAAAGTTCACTTGTTGCGTCACGGTGCCACGGATCCACAAGCCTGGCATGACGGCGAAGGTCAGATGGGTCCATCGCATCGACGATGTGCCGCAGGAGCGGATCGTGCCGGTACCTCCTTATGGACCWAGGGATGGCGGAATGTTCGCCGTCCACTTCCTGCGCGACGGCAATGTCAAGGTGTTCGTGACCATGATGGGTCTTGGACATCCCGACTATCCCTTGAAGGGCGACGAGGCGCGCAAGTAACCACAGTTCCACGAGGAGAGTCATGCCTTACACAGTAGCGCGCCCACGGGCGTGGATAGCCGGCCTGCTAGCAGCATTGTCACTGGCAGTGTCCGGTTGCGGCGACGAGCCAATCTCGGTGGAAATGGTTGGCTATAACCACACCGATGTGGGCATCTACGCGTTTGAGGTCAACGGTCATGGCGGCCCGAATATCGGGGCGCACAAGGGCGGTGGAAATTTCACTTGTTGCGTCACGGTGCCACGGATCCACAAGCCTGGCATGACGGCGAAGATTAGGTGGGTCTATCGCATCGACGATGTTCCGCAGGAGCGGATCGTCGCCGTGCCGCCCTACGGGCCGGAGGAAATCGGAAGGTTCGCGGTGCATTTCCTGCGCGACGGCAACGTCAAGGTCTTCGTGACCATGATGGCTCTGCGTCATCCTGACTATCCC
>NZ_JBFTSH010000039.1:0-1598 GCF_056399925.1 Cupriavidus sp. 01L43 | reverse complement strand
GGGGGTGCGGATGAAAACTTGGACTACTTGGAGGTAGTTCATGTATTCGTACGAGGATCGCATCAGGGCGGTCAAGCTATATTTCAAGTACGGGGGAAAGACGGCAACGGTCGTTCGTGAGCTGGGCTATCCGTCGGGCAAGAACCTGAAGCGGTGGGTTCACCTGTACCAGGCGCTTGGGGACCTGCCCAAGCTCCGCCGTCCAAGGCAGCGATACACGCTGGAGCAAAAACGCGTGGCGGTGGATCACTATTTCGGTCATGGCTGCTCTTTAGTTCATACCCGCAGAGCCCTCGGGTATCCCAGCACCGAAATGCTGGCCCGCTGGATTGAGGAGCTGCGCCCTGGGTCGCGCCGCATGGTCACGAGCACAAACACCAGTGCGCCGTTTGCGTCCGAACAGAGGCGTCAGGCAGTCACTGACCTTTGCACCCGCCCGGGCTCAGCGGAGGATGTGGCAAAAAAGGTTGGAGTAAGCCGACCGATGTTGTACAAGTGGAAAGATCAACTGCTCGGAGACGAGGCATATCGATCTATGCGAAAACGTAAATTGGCTTCGCCTGAAGACGAGCATGCGGCGTTGCTGGAAAGAATCGCGCAGCTCGAACAGCAGGTACGCCAGCTGCAACTTGAGCGCGACATCCTGACGCAGGCGGGCGATCTAATAAAAAAAGACCAAGGCATCAACACCCTGGCCCTGACAAACAGGGAGAAGACACAGGTGGTTGATGCCTTGAAATCTACGTATCCGTTGTCCGAACTTCTTCGCATCGTCGGGCTTGCACGCAGTAGCTATTTTTATCACAAGACAAGATTAGGCCTGGCCGATAAATATGGCGAGGTTCGTAACGCCATGGTCGAGATTTTTGAGGGCAACCATCGGTGTTACGGGTACCGCCGTATCCACGCGATACTGCGCCAGCGCGATATGCAGATCTCCGAGAAAGTTGTGCGCAGATTGATGGCGGAGGAGCAGCTTACTGTCCATCGACCTCGTCGCCGGTATAGCTCTTACAGCGGGGAGATTGGCGTTGCGCCCGAGAACCTGATTGCCAGGGACTTCCATTCGCAGGCTCCAAATCAAAAGTGGCTGACGGACATCACCGAATTCCAGCTTCCAGCGGGCAAGGTCTACCTATCACCCATGATCGACTGCTTTGACGGCAAGGTTGTGAGTTGGTCTATCGGAACGAGGCCTGACGCGCAATTGGTCAATAGCATGCTCGACGGCGCTATCAAGACGCTCACCGAAGGCGACAGCCCCGTCGTACACAGTGACAGGGGCTCGCACTATCGTTGGCCGGGATGGCTACAACGTATCGATGCGGCGGGTCTCGTCCGATCCATGTCGCGAAAAGGCTGCTCACCTGACAACGCTGCGTGCGAAGGCTTCTTTGGGCGCCTGAAAAACGAGATGTACTACTGTCGCAACTGGGCCGGCACCACGGTAGAGGCATTCATGAACGAGCTAAACTCGTACATCCAGTGGTACAACGAGCGGCGCATCAAGTTGTCCCTGCAGGCGATGAGCCCGGTCGACTACCGGCGCCGCTTGGGAATCGCAACCTGAATCAGTCCAAGAAATCGTCCGCAGCCCC
>NZ_JBFTSH010000038.1:0-1834 GCF_056399925.1 Cupriavidus sp. 01L43 | reverse complement strand
GATTTCGGGCTCGGGTGGACCCCGGAGGGGTTGTACTACACGAGCGGACTCGATAACAAACCGCCCTTCAAAGTCACGCTGACGGGTTACAACCTTGCCCGGTTCAAGACCACCTATGCCGAGTACGACGTGTTCGCCGACGCCACCGGGCGACCCCGGGCGGGRATGGAGCCGAGACCGGGCCGTTCATTGCCGCCGGGTGTCTACCGCCATCCGCTGGTCCCGGCCGGCATGTACTGGCAGCAGGCGAGGGACTATTGCGAGTGGCTAGGCAAGCAGACCGGTGTGCCCTTCGGTTTGCCAACCGAGGCGCAATGGGAGTATGCCGCCCGTAGCCGTGGCCAGAACTTCCTCTGGGCGACGGACAACGGGCATATGGACAAAGGCCGCAACATGGCTTCCTATGCGCAAAAGCAAAAGCTCCGGCCTGTCGTTGACGCCGACCCCCATGAGCCGTCCTCTGTGACACGAGCCATGCTGTTCCCGGTCGGGATCTTCCCGCCCAATCCGCTCGGACTCTATGACATGAACGCCAACGGATGGGAGTGGATGCAGGACTGGTATGACGAGGACTGGTACCGCGTAAGCCCGGAGCACGATCCGAAGGGGCCGCCGACCGGATCCTTGCGTTCGGTCCGGGGATACTCGGGTGGTTCCTATATTTCCGGGCTCAACATCAAGCGCTTTAAGCAGGATCCCATAATCACGAAAAAAGACAGTTTCACGGGTGTCATCGGGCCGGGATTCAACGTATCGCACACTGTTCGCTGTGTGGCAAACATCGACCGCGCTGTAGCACAGCCGCAATGACACTCAGCGAGGTTTGAATGCACTTCAGAACGATAGGATCCATTGCTGCCGCGTTGACGCTCCTCTTTTGGGGTACTCAAGTGCAAGGTACGGCGTTGACCGATGTCCAGCCACCACGCCAGCCCATCATGTCGAAGAATCCGCGCGAAAACGCGCCAACCTTGCATCAGCCTCCAGCGCTGACAGCAGAGTTGTTGGCTTTGACGGAAGGCAGCATCGAGGAACGCATAGCAAAGCTCAAGCACAAGGTGCTGAAGGACCTGATCCGGGTCGAAGGCGGCAGCTTCATGATGGGGGATTTTGGGCTCGGGTGGACCCCCGAAGGGTTGTACTACACGAGCGGGATCGAAAATAAGCCGCCCTACAAGGTCACGCTGACGGGCTACAACCTTGCCCGGTTCAAGACCACCTATGCCGAGTACGACGTGTTCGCTGATGCGACCGGCCGGCCCCGGGCCGGGATGGAGCGGAGACCGGGCCACCCGTTGCCGCCGGGGTTCTACCGCCATCCGTTGATACCGGCCGGCATGTACTGGCAGCAGGCGAAGGACTATTGCCAGTGGCTAGGCAAGCAGACCGGTGTGCTATTTGATCTGCCAACCGAGGCGCAATGGGAATACGCCGCCCGTAGCCGTGGCCAGAACTTCCTCTGGGCGACGGACAACGGGCATATCGATTTCGGCCGGAATATTGATACCTATGATCAGGCCCAACGAATGAAACCTATTGTTGACACCGACCCTCATGAGCCGTCCTCAGTGACCCGAGCCATGCTGTACCCGGTGGGGATCTTCCCGCCCAATCCGCTCGGGTTATATGACATGAACGCCAACGGATGGGAGTGGATGCAGGACTGGTATGACGAGGACTGGTATCGCGTCAGCCCGGAGCACGATCCGAAGGGGCCGCCGACCGGATCCTTGCGTTCGGTCCGGGGATACTCGGGTGGTTCCTATATTTCCGGGCTCAACATCAAGCGATATGGCGATGATCCTGTTCTTGTCGGAAAGGACATCCGCACGGG
>NZ_JBFTSH010000037.1:0-2072 GCF_056399925.1 Cupriavidus sp. 01L43 | reverse complement strand
GAGGCATTCATGAACGAGCTAAACTCGTACATCCAGTGGTACAACGAGCGGCGCATCAAGTTGTCCCTGCAGGCGATGAGCCCGGTCGACTACCGGCGCCGCTTGGGAATCGCAACCTGAATCAGTCCAAGAAATCGTCCGCAGCCCCGCCCCCGGACATTTGAACTTTGCCTGGACAAACGATGTTGGCGCTAAATAGTAATGTCGTATCTGAGCCAAATAGAAAATGTCACCGCCGTTGTTCCGTCCGCCTATGCCCGGCTGGCGGTCATCAATCGGTTGTCCCGGCCGGGTAGTGTTCTCGACTCAAAGCTGCTTGCGGTACACGACAAATCCGGACTTCTCAGCGATGGTGTCGTAGAGGCGCATGGCGGTCGTGTTTGTTTCCTGGGTCTGCCAGTACACTCTCTCCACGCGCTGTGCCTTTGCACGCGAAAAGACCTGATCGATCAAGTAGCGTGCAACCCCCTTTCCTCTTGCGGCCTCCGCTGTGAAAAGATCCTGCAGATAGCAGTTCGGATTAAGTTGAATCGTACTTCGATGCAGTAAAAAGTGTGCCAACCCAATCAGCTCACCGGCTTGTTCTGCAACTAACGCTTGCATTGGCTCGTACGCGTCGAAGAAGCGTGACCAGGTTGTGAGCGTGATTTCAGCCGGCAAAGCAGTAGCACCGTGCCGGCCGTAGAACGCGTTATACCCATCCCAGAGAACTTTCCAAGCAGGAAAATCGTCCGGATTGACCGTACGGATCTTCACCGGGGTGGTGGTTGTTTCGGCTGTTTGCATTATTCTCCTTTCCGATTGCCCGCAGAAGGTGAGTCTACTGTCATCAACGTATTCTGACTGAAATTGAAATCACTGGGGAAGTAGCTCGACGAACTGCATTTCTCGACCCGAAGCGTTCATTTGGCGAACTGGGACACATGCCTGTCGCTTCCTTTGACGGCCGGCGAGCGCCCCGACATGGCAGCTATCCGCCAGAAGCGCTTAGTCGACTTGAGGACAGAAATCGTTGACAATTTTCCTGCGCGACCCTGATAGTTTGCTTCCCAAACGGTAATGCCTAAGCCAGTGTCCGTAGCACGGTGCCGCTTTCCTGGCGGCATGAACGTGATTTGTCTTGCGATTGTGACGGATGCCCTCGTTACGCGAGTCTCTGCCGATCGCAGACGCTTCGAGGCGTGGCGCAAGCCGGAGCCAGGAGAGCTTTATCATTTATCGCAGGAAGAGTTCAAGCGCGCGAAGGCGCTCGTCGAGCAGGAAGGGATCAGCGTCGTCACGCATCCGGGCGAACTCACGCCGGACGATGCTGCCGGGCCTCGCGCGATCATTTCGGCAGAAGGCGCGGATTTTCTCGAAGACAGAATCGAGCGTGTCGACGAAGCCTTTACGTTGTATCAGCTACGCCACCTGCAGTTGACTCACTCTCGTAAAGCGTGCGGCCTCCGTGGCAACAAAGCCGCTGGTCCTGTCGCATACCGCGCTGGCCAGGCGCCCGACCAGCCGAGGCCGATTGATCTCTGCCGATCATGCACGCGCGATAGCGGACACGGGCGGCGTGATCGGCGTGTGGCCTAGCTCCAGTTCGTTCCACGACCTGCAGGATATGGCACATGGATTCAGACGCATGGCCGACATCGTGGGCGTCGACCACGTAGGGCTTGGGACGGACATGCTCGGCTTCATTTCCCCGCCCGTATTCACCAGCTACGCGCAGTTGCCATCCCTCGGTAACGCCTTGCTCGCTGCAGGGTTCTCGCAGTCCGAATCCGAGCAGATCCTCGGTGGCAACTATCGACGCGTTTTCGCGGCCTCGGTGGCGAACTAGAAACTCGGACGAACCGTCTTCCTCCGATCGCCCGCTCCAATTGGCTATCGCGTGGTTACGCTCACTGGAGAAGCCGCCTATCCAAATGACCGCTCAGGGTCGAGGCCGTGTGGAAACTCCGCTGGAACTGCATAGCGCGCCCTTGTAGACGTCCATAATCGCTCAAACGGCGATATCAGACGATGGGGCTGGCAGCGTAACAGAGCGCGCAATTATGGCGAGCGGCTTGGAGAGCCGAATTTCG
>NZ_JBFTSH010000036.1:0-2237 GCF_056399925.1 Cupriavidus sp. 01L43 | reverse complement strand
GAGAGCGGGATGCCGCTGGTCCAGTCGACATGCCCGGCCTGGGCATAGGTCATCAGCGCGACCACGGCGCCCGGCGTGACCAGCGCCAGCGCCAGCCCCTGCGCGGCGGCCTGCCGCATGCCGAACAGGCCGACCAGCGCCGGCGCGGCTACCACGCCGCCGCCCACGCTGAAGAAGCCCGAGAAGAGCCCACCCACCACGCCCACGGCCGGAATCCAGCGCGATGACAGCCGCGCCTGCTGCTGGGTCACGGCCCGGCCGGGCATCAGGCGCCACAAGAAGTACAGGGCGAGGCCGAGCGACGGCAGCAACAACGGGCTGGGGCTGCAACGGCAGACACAAAGATCGTCGCTCAGCGCAGCCTCGCGTCCATCGGGGCCCGTGGTGGACAGGCGCGGACCGATACATACGATCTGTCCCACCGACTTGCAGACTGGACACCAGACTGGGTCGCCCTCATAGGCTTGCTCGCGATGCCCTACCATATCGTTGGCGTCTCCGCCCTGTACGATGCCCCCCAAGGTGGTGAGATCCCCCCTCAAGATGTCGTATCGTCTGGTCATGCCGACTCTCCTGGCTCACAAGGCGCCGGGCCGAAGCCGCATGCTGTTGAGCAATGTGTCCCACATCTGTATGGCGCCGGCTTCGTCGACAGGAGATGTCGCGAGCTCCGGTGTAAGAGAATGCGTACTTGGGCCCCCCAGTGTCAGCCGAATCTCGGTGTGGGGTTGCGCGACGGTCTCGGGGTCTCCCTGCGCCATCAGATAGAACTGATAGATCTGTATCGTTCCATCAGTGATGGAAAACAGTACTTCCTCTGCTTCCATCCCGGCGACCTGTCGTTTGCCATCACGCAGGAAGCGGACGTTGCCGCTGAAGCCTTTATTGTTCAAGTTACCGCGTAAATCTGGTAGGGTCTGACGAAGCGATAGCTTCTTGTCTGATTCAACGGCATCGCGCATTCTGATGAGGAGCCCCGCGTACCTTCCCGGTAGCAGAGCAAAGCTCTGAGTAACGCGCTCGCTATCGCGTGAACGGCCGCCAATCAAAGCCCCGTCGATACAGAATCCTGGTTCGGTCGGGACCGTCCAGTCGTCACGATAGGTGACGTCTCGAAGGACTTCGGATAGGCCGGCGATGGCGGACTGAATAATCCTCTTGGGTACCGTCGACTTCATCGCTAGCATCGTGCCGCCGGCCAGGACGTATCCTTCCTGCTTGAAGAAGGGATCCGGTCGTTTTCCATCCATCGTAAATAGGAAGACTCGTGAGTTTTGGGTCGGTGATGCAACCTGCTCCAGCATCGGTACATTCACCTTAAAACGCATGGATTCCAAGCCCCTTTCCTTCATCTCCTGGTAGGAAATCGAGCTCTCGCGCTTTTCCCTGCGCAGCGTTTCTTCACGTTTGCGCATTTCATGGTCAAACGTCTGGAAGCTGACATTCCTCCTGATCTCAATTTCGTCGCCCCAGAAGCCGTAACGCTCAGAACTGATCTCGCTCGCCGCAGGGCGATCGAATACGAAACGGCCGATACACCAAGGTCTCGAATTAGCAAGCAGCGGGTTGTTCATCATCATAGGTTCCACGGGAGCGATCTGCGCACACGCAGACAGAAGATTCATTGAGACAAGAATCGGGAGTATAGAAAGCCGGATTCGATAGGATGTTCTCGTCAATTATCTAGCCCCTCAACGGAATGGACGATTCTTGCAACGCTATAGAGAGTGGCCCAGCGCGACCACGGATGATTGAAGCTGGCCTGGTGCTCGTACCCACCTTGCACGAAGACCATCTGCACACCTCGGGCTTTATTGCCCGGAACGCCAGGTAGCAAGCCTCGGCCTTGCGCCGCAGCGGACAATGCAGGCACCGTCCCGTCTCCCGGGACAATGCCGTTATCCCGCTGACCAGGCTGCGGGATAACGGCCGCCTTCTGGACGGTCACTTTGACAAACTGCCCGCGGACGAGGCATGACCTGCGACGCGCCCATCCCGATGCCGGCGAACAACTTCAGCCTGGTCTTCCGCAAGCCGGCGGCAGGCTAGCCGCGCACGAGCATGATCACCGCCGTGACGATCAGGCAGACGGCGAACGCGGCGCGCAGGCGGCGCTCCGGCATCCGGTGCGCCAGCGCCACGCCCCAGGAGATCGTCAGCATGCCGCCGAGCGAGAGCGGGATGCCGCTGGTCCAGTCGACATGCCCGGCCTGGGCATAGGTCATCAGCGCGACCAC
>NZ_JBFTSH010000035.1:0-2270 GCF_056399925.1 Cupriavidus sp. 01L43 | reverse complement strand
GGGATAGTCAGGATGACGCAGAGCCATCATGGTCACGAAGACCTTGACGTTGCCGTCGCGCAGGAAATGCACCGCGAACCTTCCGATTTCCTCCGGCCCGTAGGGCGGCACGGCGACGATCCGCTCCTGCGGAACATCGTCGATGCGATTGACCCATCGGACCTTCACCGTCGTGCCAGGCTTGTAGATCCGTGGCATCGTGACGCAACAAGTGAACTTTCCGCCGCCCTCGTGCGCTCCAATATTTGGACCGCCATAGCCATTGACTTCGAACGCATAGATGCCCACATCGGTGTGGTTGTATCCAACCATTGACACCGCGATTGGCTCGTCGCCGCAACCGGACATTGCCAGCGACAGTGCCGCAAGCATGGCCAGCCTGACGCCATGCCTCAGGCTCGCCGCCGATGCCAGACGATGGTTCATCGTGCATCCTCCTGCTCGTCAGGCGCTTCCCATAAAGGCGTGCCGGCGGCCAAGACCTCACCCCCAAGTCCGCCTGCCCACTTCGCAAACGTATCGCTGTGCGCATTCGCCGGCATCGACAACCGTTGCGTGGCTTGCGGATGATCGACAAAGCGCCCTGACGTCTGGAAGGCCAATATCAGGTACTCCACCAAATCTTCCACGTCGGACAACCCATGCTGGCGCGCGGCACGCAAATGCGCTTCGATAAATGGATGAACTACGCGGTATGGCACGTGCCGCAGCTTTGGCATGATTGCCTGCAGGCCGCCGATCATGCCGTCCGCTTCGGTGGCAGCCTCCAGGGCGGCGATTTGCTTTTCGTCGAGGTGGACGGGCAGGGGAAACGCCCCGTCATGGTGAGCGTCGTCGGCAGGCAGCGTGGCCTGCTGGCACTTACCGAAACGGTCGAAGTAGCGCCATTCCGTGATGCCGCGCGTGAAGAATCCGCGTTGATCGTCGTCAAGGAGCGCGAGCCATGTCGGAAAGATGCGGCCGTCGTACCAGCGGATGATCATTTCGCGATTGTTCGGTACCTTGACCTGATGAAACTGCCGTAGATGCCCGGCGAGGTCGGTCAGCGGACGCGAGGCTGCGATGATGCTGACGCACGGTTTCAGCTCACCGAGGCGCATCGCATCGGCAAGGACGTTCCGGCCAGTCTGATCGTCATGGCTCAGGTCGATCAGCAACGGGGCGATGTCCAGCAGCGATGCCTCGGGATAGCCTTCGAACAGCGACTGGTATGCGGCGCCAGAACGGTCCAGCCGAAGGTGGAAGCGCATTTGATGGCTTGAGTCGATCAGGGCGAACCGGTAGTCCATATGGGCGTGCCTCTATTTGATGTAGATGCCGAACTGGCCGCTGCGCATGGCGTCGATCAGGCAGCTCTTGCAAGCCGTGCGGGGCAATTGCTGCGGCGGAATCAACTTGGCCCCCGGCGCGTGCTTGTCCCACGATGTGCACTTCTCGGCGATGTCGCCCAGCGTGACGTTCTCGATCCGCTCGCCAGTGATGCGGATGTAGGAACCTCCGGCACCGATCCAGACCTCCTTGTCAGCGGTAAGAACAACCTTCCCGTCCGTACTGCTGATCGTGACGTCCTTAAGCGCCGCCAGCTGCAGTTCATCGCTCTGCGCCTGGATCTCGACCTTCCCGCCCGCCGCGAACAGTTTCATGCCGAGTTTCTGCGCGAACAGGGACACGGCTTCGCCGGCGGCGACGGTGAAGCGCTTGACGGTGCTGATGTCCGCGCTGCCGCCGGCGGTGGCGATGAGATGGTTCGCCGCGCTCGTTTGCAGGTCCGCCCCGGACACCAGGGCGATACCAGCGGGCGCGCTGGCGAGCAGTCCGGCGGCGCGCAGTTGCTTGAGGCTGTCATTGAGCAGGGCCTGCTGGCGCTCGCAGTCGGCGGCGAGGGCTTGTGCGGCCCTGGCGGTCTCGGCCAGTGCCTGGCTTTGCTGGAGCGCTTGTTCGAGCAGGCGCTGAGCCGGGGCCATGTCGAGTTGCTGTCCGCTGGCCTTTGGCTGGTCATCGGCGGTGATGAACAACCCCTTGCCGCCCCGGATCGCTCCCCAGCCGGACGTCCTGAGTTCGAACCCTTCCCCTCGCCGCTTCCACTTCCCATCCACCATGTGGCCAAGCGTCAGCTGGCTCTTGCCGGAATGCTCGGTGGACAGCTTGACGTGCTCCTGTCCCTCCCAATCCTCGAATTCGAGCTTGTTGTCGCTCTGCGTGCGAATAACGTTGCGGGATAGCCAACGATCCTGATTGGTAATCAGATCCGTCTGGCGACTGTTATGGTG
>NZ_JBFTSH010000034.1:0-2892 GCF_056399925.1 Cupriavidus sp. 01L43 | reverse complement strand
AGGTCCTGCTTCTGGCCTTTGCCGACGCTACGGGCGGTGTCTTCCACCTTCAGTGGCGCGGTGACCGCCGGTAGCCCCATGTCGATGGGTGCTATCGCATAGCGCACGGGCAGGATGAGCAGGCCACGCTTGTCGCAGTAGCCGCATGTTTTTTCGATGGCCATAGACGTCAGGTCCCCAAGGTTCGAGTGTTCGAGGTATCGGCTGGCGGCAGGGGCTCGGTGATCATCGCGTGCCGCTGGGCCAGGTGGTCGTAGTCCTCGGGCGTCAGCATGACGGCGAGGTCCGGCTCAATGCGCATCGCTTGCGCCGCACGCTGCGCCCAGGAGAGGTCTCGCGGCAAAGCCAGGCGTGCGAGGACCTGGTTGACCAGGGCGATGCGCTGGGCGCGCGCCCATAGGTCGATCTCGATGGGCGTGAACCCGGCGATCCGTTCTTGCGGGATCTCGTCTAGCGTAGACCCGCCATTCGCCGCCATGTCGATGGCAAACCAGTTGCCAAACCATGGGAACGCCCATGTCGAGACCGGCGCGAGCAATACCGCCAGTTGGTCCGGATTCAGCAGCCAACAAAGATTGGCGAACACCCGAGGATCAAAGAATCGCCATAGCGCCCCCTGCCCAGACCGATTGCGAGTCTTGTCGATCGGCAGCACGAGCATCTGATTCGCCAGGTGAGACGCGAGCGCATCTACGGGAACGGGCGCCTTGAGATGCGCACAGATGCGCGGTCGCGACAGCGGCTCAAGCTGTTGAGCTTCGTACTCTTCGCCCACGATGGATTCCAGCCACTGCACTTGCCGTTCACCACACTGGCGCAGATCTATCAGCATCGGCAAGCCGGTGAGATCGCCGCTCCAGTTAGTCGGAACGCAGACACGTCCGTGGAGCGGAGTCAGCTCTTCGGTGGCGCGAAACGCGCCGGGGTCGAGCAACAGGTATCCACCATGGAAAAGTGAGGGCGGCTGGCATGTGGAAATTGCGCCGGCCGAAGGCGGCATGGTCTGGTTGGGGGTCGTCATGTCAAGGCCACACTGTTCTCACCCGCTCCCGCAGCGGCGTCGGCCGATTTACTACATGCGGAAAACCCAGGAAACTTTCCGGCGATGCTATCGGGGCCGTCCCACTTGAAGTTGGCCATCTTGATGGTCACCTGCGCTGGCGAGGCGATCGTCACGTTGCCGTTCTCCAGCTTGATGTAGGCGCCGCCGCCGTCGGTCAGCGTGACGGACTTCCTCGCCTGCAGCACGACGTGCCCCTCGCTGCTGCTGATCGTCATGTTCTGCTGGGAGACGAGTTCCATCTCGTCGTGTTGCGCCTGGATCTGGACTTTTCCCTTGCTTGCGAACAACTTGATGCCCATCTTCTGCGCAAACAGCGAGATGGATTCGCCTGCTGCCACCGTGAATCGGCGCAGCGCACCCACATCGGCATTCGCGCCCGCCGTCATCGTCAGGTCGGTGCCGGCGCTTTGCAGGATCGCGTCGGGGGTGACCATGGCGATGGTGGCGTTGGCGGAAAGCAGCATGACCGCCTGCTGCAGATCCTTGATCTGGGTCTGGAGCACCTCCTGCATCGCCTTCGCGTCGGCGGCATCCGCCTGGGCAATCTGCGCGGCCTGCGCCAGTCCCTCGATACGGGCTTGCGCGTCGCCAAGGCGCTTCATCGCCTCCTGTATGTCGAGTTGCGCCCCACTTGCCTTCGGTTGGTCATCGGTTGACAGCAGCAAGCCCTTTCCACCCCGTATCGCCCCCCAACCTGACGTGCGAAGCTCGAAGCCATCCCCGCGCTTCTTCCTCTTGCTATCCACCAAACACCCAAGGTTCAACTGGCTCTTGCCCGCATACTCGGTGGAAAGCTTGATCCCCTCCTGTCCCTCCCAGTCCTCGAAGCGCAGCTTGTTATTGCTCTGCGTACGAATCACGTTGCGCGAGAGCCAGCGGTCCTGGTTGGTGATCAGGTCCGTGTGCTGGCTGTTGTGCTGCACGTGTGCGATGTAGGGCTTGTTGGGATTGCCGTCACGGAAAGCGACGTCCACGTAGGTGCCGTCCACCAGCGGGAAATGGAAACCGGTCTGCCGCGCGCCCGCGAACGGCTTGGCCAGCGCCAGCGGCACGCTTTCGCCGCCCTTGGGCCATGCGTCGAAGTCGAAATCGAAGCGCACGATGTAGTGGCCGTGCTGGGTCAGGTAGGCGTATTTGTATTCACCCGGCGATGTGACACGCGCGCTCAGCGTGCCGGAAATGCGCGGCCATTTCGCCTCGTCCATCGGCAGCCGGAAGCGCCGGTCGGAAGGAATCGCCCGGTACGTGTTGCGATAGGCGGCGTCGCGGGCGCCGGTGTGGATGACCTCGGTGATAACCTGGCCATTGGGCGCGTCGGGCAGGGCCAGGTCCATGCGCAGGATACGCGCCGGGCAGAGCGCCAGCACGTTGCTCTCGCCGGCGTAGACCAGTTGTTCGGCAACCTTTGCCTCATGGCGCAGCTGCGCCTCCCATTTGGCGTCGTCGAAGTCGAGGTGATGGGCACCGTAGACATAGGACTCGCCGTAGGTCGTCTTCTCCTTGCGTGCGACGTTGGCGTCGCCGGTAGGTCGTTCCCAGGCCTTGTCGGGGTTGAAGTCCGCCACCCGGAACGATGCTGGGATGGTCTTCGCATGGGTCTTGAGCGCGAACACCGTTTCCTGCCCGGACTCCAGCCCCGCCGTCTCCCGGTACGGCACCCGCAGTTCCGGCTGGTAGAGGTAATGGTCGATGTCGTCACCGAAGACGATCATCTCGCCAAACTTGCCCGGGGTGAAATAGGAATAGATGCCGGATTGCTCCATCAGCAGCCGGATGTAGTCCCAGTCGGACATCCGATACTGCATGCGGAACGCAAGCTGCGGATACTT
>NZ_JBFTSH010000033.1:0-4563 GCF_056399925.1 Cupriavidus sp. 01L43 | reverse complement strand
GGCGAACACGTCGTACTCGGCATAGGTGGTCTTGAACCGGGCAAGGTTGTAACCCGTCAGCGTGACTTTGAAGGGCGGTTTGTTATCGAGTCCGCTCGTGTAGTACAACCCCTCCGGGGTCCACCCGAGCCCGAAATCGCCCATCATGAAGCTGCCGCCTTCGACCCGGATCAGGTCCTTCAGCACCTTGCGCTTGAGCTTCGCTACGCGTTCCTCGATGCTGCCTTCCGTCAAGGCCAGCAGCTCAGCTGTGAGTGCCGGAGGCTGCTGCAAGATCGGCGCGTCCTCGCCCGGGTCTTCCGACATGATGGGCTGGCGTGGTGGCTGGACGTCGGCCAATGCTGAGGCCTGCACTTGAGTGCCACCAAGGAGGATTGCCAATGCGGCAGCAATGGATACTATCGTTCTGAAGTGCATTCAAGCCTCGCTGGTGTAGTAGGCGTTCCATCCGGTGGAGGCAAAGAAGGGATGATCGTTCGCGCCCCGCAGCGCTTCATAGGTCGGCGAAGTCGCGTCAGCCAGCGCATAGCCGTGTGGCACGGTATCCACCAGATGATTTGCGAAAGCGTGGTACCAGCCATCGAAATCGCCATTCATCGCAAGTTTTTCCAGGCGATCGAATTCCCGCAGATAGGGCGATTGATAGACGGGAATATCGATGTCGCGAATGGCTTCGGTCTTGAAGAATGCCCTCAACCTCGCCCTATTTGCCGCGATATCGCCCTTTGCACCGTTCTCGTCCACATGCTGAATGATGTTCTCAAGCTCTGGCTTGGATACGGCGGTCTGGATGACGGCCAGCACCGCCTTTCGCTGAGGCCCCAGATAGTTGTCGCCGGCAACTGCACCGCTAGCCACGACATCCGCGTAGCTGTGACGCGTCAATTGATAGATGAGCATGCCCTTTGCCTCGGGGGTGACATACCTCATTGAGCCCGGATTTCCGAGGATACGGTTGGCCAGTTCCAGCCTCGCGTCGGCCTTCTGCATTTGGTCGTCGACGTCCGCCACTTCACCCTGAATTGTTTCAAGAATATCGCCGTAGAAACTCTCGATTGCCCGGCCGGTTTGCACCGCCAGGAACTGAATACCCTTCAGCGCATCGAAGGCATCTTTAGAAAAGATCTTCAGATTCTTAAACTGCCAATACGCGATGTTGTAAAACAGACAGCTAAAGAACAACACCATCTGCTTTGCGCCCACCGCGAAATCCAATGCGCCTTCCGCACCCACGCCCACACACAGGCTGGCGTGCGCCCTGAGTCGAAAGATTCCGCGGGTGTATTCAATTTTGAACTTCGCCCCTGCCCCAATGCCGGCCATTCCCCCGACGGTAGGCGCGATACTCGCAATGCTGGCGAATTCCTTCTTCTCGTCCTTTGGATCCCGCCATTCGAGCTCGCCCGTCAACGTGCCATTGGCTTTCACCCCCGCGAACGCGCCGGCGGAGGCATCGAGCGTGGCAACGTCGGCCTCGTCCTTGGTATTGATCGACACCGTTTGCTTCCTGCGGGCCTTCTTGTCTTTGCGGCCACGCTTGCCGGCCGCTTTCGGCATGTTCTTGTCCAAAGGCGAGACTTCGATCTTCATGGCCAGTTCGGCGGCAATGCTGGCGCCCACCACGCCCGACACCTCCACGGTGAGCCGGCAACGGCCCGCAATCAGTTCGAATGTCCTGCCGTCGCCATCAGTAACGGTCCACAACCAACCGTCCTTGCGTGGAAAGAAGAGGTCGAGCTTCGCCTCAGCCTTGGCAAAGTCCACGGCGGCGTGACCCTCGGCCTTGACGCTGAGGCGGCGATCCATCATCGACATGTCGCCGTTGAGACTACCGCCATAGGAGAAGCGCATCAGCTGGGCACCCGCGCCAAGCTCGATGTCGGCAATCTGCGCCGCGTCGTATGAAGCCGATCCGTGCCGTTCAAGCTGATGCGCCTGGTTCCAGTTATCTGCCCACTGGCCCAGCGTGATGCTTGCGCCACCCTCCAGATCTTCGCCAAACAGCGTTTTGGGCGTGATGGTGGTCTGTTTGGCGACCTGCTCCTTCACATAGGTGCGCAGCTTTGCCTTGTCCAGGCTCCGCTTCCCGTTATTTCCCTTTTGGTAGACCTCGGACCATTTGGTCTTGTCGGTATCCTTGAACTTCGGCCATTTCGGTTTCAGCTTGCCGGACTCCACGTAGACCAGCTTCTCCGGCATTGTCTTTGGCCACTTCGCGAACTGCCGCAGGCCATCCGCGGATTTGATCGACGCAATCTTTTTCTTGAACGATCCCTCGTCGAAATTTCCCTTCGTATCCTCTGCTGCCTTCCTCTGTTGCTCCCTACGGTTGTCATGCTTCAACGCGATCAACTCCACAAGCGTCTTGCCGGCACCGGCTGCACTCTGCTTGTCTTCCTTCGGCTTCTCGGGCGCAGCGGATGCACCGGCCTCTGTGCCATCCGGCAACGGATCGAGTTGTTCATAAACGGCATGCAGCCTCTCGTGTGCCTCGTGCTGCCAGTCGAGCGCGAAGCCGTGTACATTGCGCGCCTGCGCCTTTTCGGCATCGGAAGCTTCCCGGATCACAAGCGCCTGCAAATGGTCCTCGCACAATTGCACTGCCCGGTTGGCGGAGTGAAGCTCTGCCACCATGTCGCTGAGCCCGTTGTAGTGACTGCGTAGTGGATTCGCATCCTCCGCCGGCACGATGATGATTTCGCCGGTCTCAGGGCGCAGGAAAGCCAGCGGCTCTGCCGGCACCCTGGCATCGACGTTGGTCTCACCCCGCGAGTTCAGCTTTCCGCTGCCAAGCGCTTCATTGGCCATCGCTTACTCCTTGAATATCTTGAGCGCCTGGGCCTTGTCAGCAAAGACCCGCATCGTCCGGCCTGCGGCATCAGTCACGCCCTGAATGACCTGGCCGTCCGCGGTTTCTATCCGGTAAGGGATGTGCGGCAAACTCTCTCCGCTGTGCTCGTCCTTCAGCGTGAACTGCTCGTCGTAGAGTCCCGGTGGCTTCGGCAGGGCCTGCCTCGCCTCGCGCAGGCTAGACGCCCCCTGCTTTTGCATGGAGATGACCTTCAGGATGAGGTCGCCCGGCCCGCCAATGGTCACGTTTCCATCGGCAAGGCGAACGAAGGCCCCGCCACATTCGAGTACGAGTTCCCGCTTGGCGGCAATATGGACGGCGCCATCCACGCTGGTGATGCTGACGTCCTTGTCCGCAGCCAGCGACATGGCGTCGCTTTGCGCCTGGATCTCTACGCGGCCCCTGCCCGCGAACAGCTTCATGCCAAGTTTTTGCGCGAACAGGGAAACCGCCTCCCCTGCTGCAACGGTGAATGTCTTGATCGCGCTCAGATCGATGTTTCTCTCAGCGACAACGGCGATGCTTTCCCGGGCCGCGATCTGTGCGCCGCGCCCGGCGACGATACCGACCGACGCAGGCGCGCTCGCCAGGAGCGAAGGCTCCTTCAGTTGGTTGAGCGCGGCGATCACCTGCTTCTGCGCATCGGTGTCTGCGGCTGCGGCATTGGCGGCTTTTGCGGAATTTGCGAGGGCACGCGCTACCTGTAGCGCGCTTTCGAGCTGTGCAATGGCCGCCTCCATCGCGAGTTGCTTCCCACCCGCCCCGGGGCTGGTCATCGGCAGTGAGAAACAGCCCCTTCCCACCCCGTATCGCGCCCCAACCCGACGTGCGAAGCTCGAAACCCTCCCCGCGCGTCTTCCTCTTGCCATCCACCAGACACCCAAGGTTCAACTGGCTCTTGCCCGCATACTCGGTGGAAAGCTTGATGCCTTCCTGTCCCTCCCAGTCCTCGAAGCGCAGCTTGTTATTGCTCTGCGTGCGGATCACGTTGCGCGAGAGCCAGCGGTCCTGGTTGGTGATCAGGTCCCCGTGCTGGCTGTTGTGCTGCACATGTGCGATGTAGGGCTTGTTGGGATTGCCGTCACGGAAAGCGACGTCCACGTAGGTGCCGTCCACCAGCGGGAAGTGGAAACCGGTCTGCCGCGCGCCGGCGAACGGCTTGGCCAGCGCCAGCGGCACGCTTTCGCCGCCCTTGGGCCATGCGTCGAAGTCGAAATCGAAGCGGACGATGTAGTGGCCGTGCTGGGTCAGGTAGGCGTACTTGTAATCGCCCGGCGATGTGACGCGCGCGCTCAGCGTGCCGGCAATGCGCGGCCATTTCGCCTCGTCCATCGGCAGGCGGAAGCGCCGGTCGGAAGGAATCGCCCGGTACGTATTGCGATAGGCGGCGTCGCGGGCGCCGGTGTGGATGACCTCGGTGATGACCTGGCCATTGGGCGCGTCGGGCAGGGCCATGTCCATGCGCAGGATGCGCGCCGGGCAGAGCGCCAGCACGTTGCTCTCGCCGGCATAGACCAGTTGTTCGGCAAGCTTCGCCTCATGGCGCAGCTGCGCCTCCCATTTGGCATCGTCGAAGTCGAGGTGATGGGCACCGTAGACATAGGACTCGCCGTAGGTCGTCTTCTCCTTGCGTGCGACGTTGGCGTCGCCGGTAGGTCGTTCCCAGGCCTTGTCGGGGTTGAAGTCCGCCACCCGGAACGAACCCGGAACGA
>NZ_JBFTSH010000032.1:0-5343 GCF_056399925.1 Cupriavidus sp. 01L43 | reverse complement strand
GACTTCGGTCTGCGTGTTGCTTCAAAAGTTATTAAGTGCTCGCACAGTAAAACATGTTCGGTTCGTTCTTCGGAATGGATCGAGTCAGTTTTCTGAGAGTGAGCGACCGCTCGAAAGAGCGAGGTGCTTCGGCACCACACAGGTATTGAACTGAAGAGTTTGATCCTGGCTCAGATTGAACGCTGGCGGCATGCCTTACACATGCAAGTCGAACGGCAGCACGGGAGCAATCCTGGTGGCGAGTGGCGAACGGGTGAGTAATACATCGGAACGTGCCCTGTTGTGGGGGATAACTAGTCGAAAGATTAGCTAATACCGCATACGACCTGAGGGTGAAAGCGGGGGACCGWAAGGCCTCGCGCAATAGGAGCGGCCGATGTCTGATTAGCTAGTTGGTGGGGTAAAAGCTCACCAAGGCGACGATCAGTAGCTGGTCTGAGAGGACGATCAGCCACACTGGGACTGAGACACGGCCCAGACTCCTACGGGAGGCAGCAGTGGGGAATTTTGGACAATGGGGGCAACCCTGATCCAGCAATGCCGCGTGTGTGAAGAAGGCCTTCGGGTTGTAAAGCACTTTTGTCCGGAAAGAAATGGCTCTGGTTAATACCCGGAGTCGATGACGGTACCGGAAGAATAAGCACCGGCTAACTACGTGCCAGCAGCCGCGGTAATACGTAGGGTGCGAGCGTTAATCGGAATTACTGGGCGTAAAGCGTGCGCAGGCGGTTTTGTAAGACAGGCGTGAAATCCCCGGGCTCAACCTGGGAATTGCGCTTGTGACTGCAAGGCTAGAGTACGTCAGAGGGGGGTAGAATTCCACGTGTAGCAGTGAAATGCGTAGAGATGTGGAGGAATACCGATGGCGAAGGCAGCCCCCTGGGACGTGACTGACGCTCATGCACGAAAGCGTGGGGAGCAAACAGGATTAGATACCCTGGTAGTCCACGCCCTAAACGATGTCAACTAGTTGTTGGGGATTCATTTCCTCAGTAACGTAGCTAACGCGTGAAGTTGACCGCCTGGGGAGTACGGTCGCAAGATTAAAACTCAAAGGAATTGACGGGGACCCGCACAAGCGGTGGATGATGTGGATTAATTCGATGCAACGCGAAAAACCTTACCTACCCTTGACATGCCACTAACGAAGCAGAGATGCATTAGGTGCTCGAAAGAGAAAGTGGACACAGGTGCTGCATGGCTGTCGTCAGCTCGTGTCGTGAGATGTTGGGTTAAGTCCCGCAACGAGCGCAACCCTTGTCTCTAGTTGCTACGAAAGGGCACTCTAGAGAGACTGCCGGTGACAAACCGGAGGAAGGTGGGGATGACGTCAAGTCCTCATGGCCCTTATGGGTAGGGCTTCACACGTCATACAATGGTGCATACAGAGGGTTGCCAACCCGCGAGGGGGAGCTAATCCCAGAAAATGCATCGTAGTCCGGATCGTAGTCTGCAACTCGACTACGTGAAGCTGGAATCGCTAGTAATCGCGGATCAGCATGCCGCGGTGAATACGTTCCCGGGTCTTGTACACACCGCCCGTCACACCATGGGAGTGGGTTTTGCCAGAAGTAGTTAGCCTAACCGCAAGGAGGGCGATTACCACGGCAGGGTTCATGACTGGGGTGAAGTCGTAACAAGGTAGCCGTATCGGAAGGTGCGGCTGGATCACCTCCTTTCCAGAGGCTTGTGTTCACAAGTCAAGCGTTCACACTTATCGGTTTGTTTGCTGTTACAGCCAAGGGTCTGTAGCTCAGGTGGTTAGAGCACCGTCTTGATAAGGCGGGGGTCGTAGGTTCAAGTCCTACCAGACCCACCAAGTTATCCGGGGGATTAGCTCAGCTGGGAGAGCACCTGCTTTGCAAGCAGGGGGTCGTCGGTTCGATCCCGTCATCCTCCACCACTTACCTTGGTTGGTTTGCCAAATGAAAGCACTTAGCGCGAAGGCGCTGYGAGTGCTTTCATTTGGCATTGCCAAGCGATTGGATTCAMTGAATCCGTCGGCTGTTCTTTAACAATATGGGATGTAGTAAAGGTGTCGCGCGAGCGTTGATGAGACGCTGAATTATCCAACGCGATACCGGGTTGTGATTGTATCAACCAAAATGTATTTAAAGTGATCGAAAGATGACTTGGAATACGGCACAAACGCGAGAACTCAGACCTATGGTGAGTCGTGTGCTTAAGCGAAAGCTGAGACACACTCGTTATAGGGTCAAGCGAACAAGTGCATGTGGTGGATGCCTTGGCGATTACAGGCGATGAAGGACGCGGTAGCCTGCGAAAAGCTTCGGGGAGCTGGCAAACAAGCTTTGATCCGGAGATGTCCGAATGGGGAAACCCGGCCCTTATGGGTCATCCCTGACTGAATACATAGGTCAGGGAAGCGAACGCGGCGAACTGAAACATCTAAGTAGCTGCAGGAACAGAAATCAACCGAGATTCCCAAAGTAGTGGCGAACGAAATGGGAAGAGCCTTGTACTCTTTAGCAGCATTGTTAGCAGAACGGGATGGAAAGCCCGGCCATAGCAGGTGATAGCCCTGTATGCGAAAACAGCGTTGTGGAACTAGGTGTACGACAAGTAGGGCGGGACACGTGAAATCCTGTCTGAAGATGGGGGGACCATCCTCCAAGGCTAAATACTCGTAATCGACCGATAGTGAACCAGTACCGTGAGGGAAAGGCGAAAAGAACCCCGGGAGGGGAGTGAAATAGATCCTGAAACCGCATGCATACAAACAGTCGGAGCCTGGAAACGGGTGACGGCGTACCTTTTGTATAATGGGTCAGCGACTTACATTCAGTGGCAAGCTTAACCGATTAGGGAAGGCGTAGCGAAAGCGAGTCCGAATAGGGCGTTGAGTCGCTGGGTGTAGACCCGAAACCAGATGATCTATCCATGGCCAGGTTGAAGGTGCGGTAACACGTACTGGAGGACCGAACCCACTAACGTTGAAAAGTTAGGGGATGAGCTGTGGATAGGGGTGAAAGGCTAAACAAATCTGGAAATAGCTGGTTCTCTCCGAAAACTATTTAGGTAGTGCCTCGTGTCTCACCTTCGGGGGTAGAGCACTGTCATGGTTGGGGGGTCTATTGCTGATTACCCCGCCATAGCAAACTCCGAATACCGAAGAGTGCAATCACGGGAGACAGACATCGGGTGCTAACGTCCGGTGTCAAGAGGGAAACAACCCAGACCGCCAGCTAAGGTCCCCAAATATAGCTAAGTGGGAAACGAAGTGGGAAGGCTAAAACAGTCAGGAGGTTGGCTTAGAAGCAGCCACCCTTTAAAGAAAGCGTAATAGCTCACTGATCGAGTCGTCCTGCGCGGAAGATGTAACGGGGCTAAGCTATATACCGAAGCTGCGGACGCACAGTAATGTGCGTGGTAGGAGAGCGTTCTGTAAGCCTGTGAAGGTGTCTTGTAAAGGATGCTGGAGGTATCAGAAGTGCGAATGCTGACATGAGTAGCGATAAAGGGGGTGAAAGGCCCCCTCGCCGTAAGCCCAAGGTTTCCTACGCAACGTTCATCGGCGTAGGGTGAGTCGGCCCCTAAGGCGAGGCAGAGATGCGTAGCTGATGGGAAGCAGGTTAATATTCCTGCACCGTCGTATGATGCGATGGGGGGACGGATCGCGGAAGGTTGTCCGGGTGTTGGAAGTCCCGGTCCCTGCATTGGAGAAGGCGCTTAGGCAAATCCGGGCGCGTAATTCAAGGATGTGGGGCGAGCGGCCTTGAGCCGCGAAGCAATTGGAAGTGGTTCCAAGAAAAGCCTCTAAGCTTCAGTCATACGAGACCGTACCGCAAACCGACACAGGTGGGCGAGATGAGTATTCTAAGGCGCTTGAGAGAACTCGGGAGAAGGAACTCGGCAAATTGGTACCGTAACTTCGGGATAAGGTACGCCCTTGTAGCTTGACTGGCCTGCGCCAGGAGGGTGAAGGGGTTGCAATAAAATGGTGGCTGCGACTGTTTAATAAAAACACAGCACTCTGCAAACACGAAAGTGGACGTATAGGGTGTGACGCCTGCCCGGTGCCGGAAGATTAAATGATGGGGTGCAAGCTCTTGATTGAAGTCCCGGTAAACGGCGGCCGTAACTATAACGGTCCTAAGGTAGCGAAATTCCTTGTCGGGTAAGTTCCGACCTGCACGAATGGCGTAACGATGGCCACACTGTCTCCTCCCGAGACTCAGCGAAGTTGAAGTGTTTGTGATGATGCAATCTCCCCGCGGCTAGACGGAAAGACCCCATGAACCTTTACTGTAGCTTTGCATTGGACTTTGAACCGATCTGTGTAGGATAGGTGGGAGGCTTTGAAGCGTGGACGCTAGTTCACGTGGAGCCGTCCTTGAAATACCACCCTGGTTTGTTTGAGGTTCTAACCTTGGCCCGTGAATCCGGGTCGGGGACAGTGCATGGTAGGCAGTTTGACTGGGGCGGTCTCCTCCCAAAGTGTAACGGAGGAGTTCGAAGGTACGCTTGGTACGGTCGGACATCGTACCTAAAGTGCAATGGCAAAAGCGTGCTTAACTGCGAGACTGACAAGTCGAGCAGGTGCGAAAGCAGGACATAGTGATCCGGTGGTTCTGAATGGAAGGGCCATCGCTCAACGGATAAAAGGTACTCTGGGGATAACAGGCTGATACCGCCCAAGAGTTCATATCGACGGCGGTGTTTGGCACCTCGATGTCGGCTCATCTCATCCTGGGGCTGTAGCCGGTCCCAAGGGTATGGCTGTTCGCCATTTAAAGAGGTACGTGAGCTGGGTTTAAAACGTCGTGAGACAGTTTGGTCCCTATCTGCCGTGGGCGTTGGAATCTTGACGGGGGCTGCTCCTAGTACGAGAGGACCGGAGTGGACGTACCGCTGGTGTACCTGTTGTCTCGCCAGAGGCATCGCAGGGTAGCTATGTACGGAAGAGATAACCGCTGAAAGCATCTAAGCGGGAAACTCGCCTGAAGATGAGGATTCCCTGGAGGCTTGACCTCCTTGAAGGGTCGTTCGAGACCAGGACGTTGATAGGCTGGGTGTGGAAGCGCAGTAATGCGTTAAGCTAACCAGTACTAATTGCCCGTAAGGCTTGATCCTATAACCAGTGTGTCTTACCTGGTGTAGCGGTTCGCCGCCTTGTGCCACGATGGTACAAACACAACCAATCTTTACTACTCCCAGATTCGCCGTGYTGACATGCGTCAGCGCGGCAACCCCTCATGCCTGGTGACCATAGCGAGTCGGAACCACCCCTTCCCATCCCGAACAGGACCGTGAAACGACTTTGCGCCGATGATAGTGCGGACTACCCGTGTGAAAGTAGGTCATCGCCAGGCTCTTATACCC
>NZ_JBFTSH010000031.1:0-10937 GCF_056399925.1 Cupriavidus sp. 01L43 | reverse complement strand
TGCCACGTCACCGGCACCACACCGGCCTGGATCATGCGCTGCATGGCGTAGTCGTGCGCTTCCTTGGTCGTGCCGCCCGAGGCGTCGGCSACCATRTAGATCTCGTAGTCACCTTCCAGCATCGCGCTCAGGGCGAAGGTCGTGTTGCAGACCTCGGTCCACAGGCCGGCCACGACGATCTTCTTGCGGCCGTTGGCGGCCAGCGCGTCGCGCACCTTCTGGTCATCCCACGAGTTCATCGAGGTGCGTTCCAGCGTCTGCTGGCCCGGGAAGACATCGAGGATTTCGGGGTAGGTGTAACCGGAGAACGACTCGGACTCCACCGTGGTGATCGTCGTCGGCACATCGAAAATCTTGGCCGCCTTGGCCAGGCCCACCACGTTGTTCTTCATGGTCTGGCGGTCCATCGACTGSACACCGAAGGCCATCTGCGGCTGGTGGTCGATGATGATCAGCTGGCTGTTGCGCGGGGTCAGGACTTGCAGCTTGGCGTTGGTGGCGTTCGACATGGTGGTTTCTCCGGTAGCTAAAGGTTGATTCGTTCAGTTTTATTGCTTTTCGCTGTTCGCCGTTGTTTTGTTGTGGCGTTGCGATGGGATGAACTATACGGGGCGATAAGTGACGTAAATCCGCTGAAGTCTCACGTAGTTATTCAAATTTTTTGAAATTTGATCTCTCTACGCCGCCGCGCGACCCCCGGGGCATGTCTACCCCACTTCCCGGGGCTCAATGTCAGGCCCTGCCGGACGTTATCGATCTCATGTCTTTCCCTCATCCGATAAAAACAGGAGAAACCATGGGTCGTCGTTACCTCGCCGGGCTGCTGCTGGCCGTTACCGCCCTCGCGGGTTGCGCAGTGGTACAGAAGCCGATTCCGGCCACCAGCGCGCTGTTCGAGAACAAGGAGAAGACCGTCGCGGTCGCCCTCGAGAAGCTGCCCGAGCCAAACCAGGTCATGCTGGGCGCGCAGGGCATCCTGGACTACGCCATCAACCGGGCCAACGCCAAGGCCATCGTCGACCGCCTGCAGAAGCAGGATTTCTCGAAGGTGAGCGGCCTGCCCAAGGAATTCGCCCAGGGCCTGGAATCGCGCCAGATCAAGGTCGTGATGATCGAGGAGCCGATCGATACGGAGTCCCTCTCCAAGTTCACGGAGGGCTCGGGCGATGGCGTGGCGCTGCGTGACTATCGCCCGCTGGCCCGGAAGTACAAGGCGGACAAGCTGCTGCTGGTGAGCGCCACCTCGCTGGGCACGGTCCGAAACTACTACGGCTTCCTGCCGCTGACCCCGCCGACGGCCCTGATCTCCCTGACCGGACAGCTGGTGGACCTGTCGACCAACAAGCTCGAATGGTATGAAAGGGTGGAAAACCACAATCCCGCCAAGGGCGACTGGGACCAGGCCCCGGAATATGAAAACCTGATGGGCGCAGTGGACGAAGGCACCCGCGCGGCCACCTCGCAGCTGCGTGGCGCGTTCTTCATGGAACGGGCCGCACCGGCGGTGCCGAAGGTGGCGGGTACGGCGGCGGCGGGATCGGCGCAGTAAAAACCCCCGCTGGAAAGCAAAAACGGCCGCGAGAGATCGCGGCCGTTATTTCTTGGGGCGCTGGACTATCGCGCCCCGGTCGCCTCGCGCTCGAACTCGCGGATCACCGGGTTGCCGAGGATCGCATCCCTTCCCGCATCGATCAGGCGATCAATGTCCGCCTCGGGCAGGCGAAGCCTGGTCGGTACATCGCTCAGACTTGCAGCACGCGCCTTGTCGAGGGAATCGAACGAGATCCGCGTGACGAAGAATTCGACGGCGTCGCACCGCCAGTCCGGGCTGTTTGCGGCGATTTCCTGTCGCCGGGCATCCGGCATGGCGCCGCTGCGAACCCGAGGGCGGCATCCTGCAATCTGCCAGCTGGACACTCTATGAACAGTTGCGCTTCGACACGACTGGCATTCGCAGTTTCGATTGGGGAACCTATCCAATCATGCGGTTCTCGGCGGTACCCCACGCAGGTCAATGTGCATCTGATCGATCGTCCAGGCGCACCATTCCTGGGCGTGGCGGAAGCCGCGATGGGCCCGACCGCCGGTGCCATCGGCAACGCACTGGTCGATGCCACGGGCGTGAGGCTGCGCGATATGCCACTGGGCGGCGAGACGCTGCAGGCCAGGATCGCGCCCTAAGTACCGAGGGAGGCGTTGCATCCCGCGCAACGCTGATTTGCTCCCCGTTGTGATTCAAATTGCGCTTTCCGGCGCCTAAGCTCTCCCCATTGCAACCTGTCCCTCAACGCCATGGAATCCACAACTTCCCCCCTCACGCCCGGCGCCGCGCCTGCGCCAGTCCCGATGGCCGGCGCGCTGGTCGCGCTGTTTTCGCTGTGTGCCGGCGTGCTGGTTGCCAACCTCTATTACGCCCAGCCCATCATCGAGATGATTGCGCCGACGGTGGGGCTGTCGGCCCAAAGCGCCAGCGTCATCGTGTCGCTGACCCAGATTGGCTATGCCGTCGGTCTGTTCTTTCTGGTACCGCTGGCAGATCTTCACGAGAACCGGCGCCTGCTGCTGATCAGTGGCGTGGCCGCCGCCATCAGCCTTGTGGGCGCCGCCACCGCGTCGCAGCCAGGACTGTTCCTGCTGGTGTCGCTGTTGCTTGGCCTGAGCTCCGTGAGCGTGCAGATACTGATTCCGCTGGCGGCGCACCTTGCGCCCGAAGCGCTGCGTGGGCGCACCGTGGGCACGATCATGGGCGGCCTGCTCTCCGGAATCCTGCTGTCCCGGCCATTGTCGAGCCTGCTGGCACAGGCCTTCGGCTGGCGTGCGGTGTTCTTTATCGCCGCCGCGATGACGCTGGCGACGGTGGCCATCATCGCAGCGACGATTCCGCGCCGCATGCCCGAGCATCGCGGCACCTATGGCGGCCTGCTGGTCTCCCTGTGGCATCTGTTCACGCGCTATGCGGTGCTGCGCCAGCGCTCGCTGTACCAGGCGCTGCTGTTTGCCGCGTTCAGCCTGTTCTGGACTGCCGCACCCCTCGAGCTGGTCAGCCACTATGGCCTCTCGCAATCGCAGATTGGCGTCTTTGCACTGGTTGGCGCGCTGGGCGCTGTGGCGGCACCGATCGCCGGCCGGCTGGCGGATTCTGGCCATACGCGCATCGCCTCTTACCTGGCGATGATCGCTGCTGTCATCAGTTTCCTTCCCGGACTGGTCGGCGGCACAGGCGGCGTCTATTGGCTTGCATTGACCGGCATCGTGCTCGACTTTGCCGTGCAGATGAACATGGTGCTGGGTCAGCGTGCGATCTATGCGCTCGATGCCACCAGCCGTGGACGCCTGAACGCGCTGTACATGACCGCCATCTTCGCCGGGGGCGCGGTGGGATCGGCCGTCGCCAGCGTGCTCTACACGCATATCGGCTGGTCCGGCATCGTCGCGACGGGCAGTGGTCTTGCGCTGGTCTCGCTGCTGGCCATGGCCCTCGCTTCGCGCCGCTGAGCAGCTCGCTCCTTCTTCGAACCATTCATTGACCGGAGTCATCATCATGACATCCCATCTGTTCTCGCCCATCACAATCGGGCAGCTGCAACTGACTCACCGCGTCGCCATGGCGCCATTGACGCGCTCGCGCGCTGGCCAGCCCGGTAATGTGCCCAATGCCATGAATGTCGAGTACTACCGGCAGCGCGCCTCAGCGGCACTGATCATTACCGAGGCCACCCAGATCTCGCAGCAAGGCCAGGGCTATGCGTGGACCCCTGGGATCTACACCGCCGAGCAGGTCGAGGGCTGGCGTGCCGTGGCGGACGCCGTCCATGCCGAAGCTGGCCGGATCTTCCTGCAACTGTGGCACGTTGGCCGGGTTTCGCACCCGTCGTTTCAACCCGGCGGCGCGCTGCCGGTGGCGCCGAGCGCGCTCCCGGTGCCCGGCAAGACGTTCATCGTCGACGCCGACGGGAACGGCGTGTGGGGCGACATCCCGACGCCACAGGCACTGACCGTGGAGGGTATCGCGGCGATCGTGCATGACTACCGCCGGGCCGCGCACAATGCCATGGAGGCGGGCATGGACGGCGTGGAAATCCATGCGGGAAATGGCTATCTGCTGGACCAGTTCATCAACTCTGACAGCAACCTTCGCACCGACGCCTATGGCGGCAGCATCGAGAACCGCGCGCGCCTGCTACTGGAGGTGGTGGACGCCGTGACGGCCGAGATCGGTGCGGAGCGCGTGGGCGTGCGGCTCACGCCGATGGGCCGCTTCATGGGTATGGGCGATGCCACGCCTGAGGCCACGTTCGCCTACATCGCACGCCGCCTCAACGACGAGTCGCTGGCCTATTTGCACCTGGTGGAGCCGGCGATGGTCGGTACGGTCAAGGACGAGGCGGCTGACCCGCGCTGGGATGCCATCATGCGCAGGATGCGTGCCGAATTCCACGGCGTGCTGATGCTGGCTGGCGGCTACGACGGCGCCTCCGCAGAACGTGCGATTACCGACGGGCGCGCGGACATCGTCGCGTTCGGACGGCCGTTCATTGCCAATCCCGATCTGCCCCGCCGTCTCCAGACCTCGGCGGCGCTGAATGCCGCCAATCCGGCGACGTTCTTTGGCGGCACGACTGTCGGTTACACCGACTATCCGGCACTTGGCTGAGTCATTCCTGGCGGCGTGTCGGCCCGGGCAATGTCGCCAGGAATGTCAGGAACGCGGCAATCCGCCGCGAGCCGCGCTGGTTCGGCAGATACAGCGCAGAGATGGCGGAGCTTGTCTGGTCAGGATTGACAGACCATGCGTCAAACAACGGCGTCAGCCGACGATTGTCGATATCGTCATCGACGAGCCAGTCCGGCAACAAACCGATGCCCCCGCCCGCCAGCGCGATCTCGCGTAATACCTCGGCGTTGTTGCTGCGGAAATGGCCATTGACCGGAACTGTCGTCTCACTGCCGTCCTGGCGAAAGGTCCACACCTGATCCCGCGCGCCATAGCTGAATCGCAGACAGCGATGATGGAGCAACTCGCCGGGCTCAGCGGGCACACCCTGGCTCTCCAGATAGGCCGGGCTAGCCACCACGCGACGGCGGAAGCTGCCGATCTCCCGCGCGATGACACTATCGTAAGACGCCGGGCTGCCCAGCCGGACGGACAGGTCAATCCGCTCGCCGATCAGGTCGACGATGTCGTCGGTCAGCGTCACCTCGACCTCGAGTTTCGGAAACTTCGCCAGCCAATCGCCAAGATAGGGGGCGATGCATCGCCGCCCAAACGCCACAGGTAGCGATACGCGCAAGCGCCCAACCGGCTCCTCGCCCCGATCCGCAATCAACGCGTCGGCTTCCTCCACGGCATCCAGAATCTTCCGGGCCTGCTGGTAATAGGCTGCGCCGGCCTCCGTGACCGTGATGAGCCGCGTGGACCGATTCAGCAAGACCGCCCCCAGTGATGCCTCAAGGCCGTCGAGCGCGCGCGTGACCGACGATGTGGCCAGCTCCAGGCGTCGTGCTGCGGCGGAGAAGCCCTTCGCATCCACGGTTTCCACGAACATCTTCAGTGCAAGCAGCTTGTCCATCTTCCAGGGATGATCGATTGATAACGATTGGTCATTCGGGAAGCGTGATGCAGATCGCGATATGAACTATGCGACACGCTCGCGTTCCGGCAGATGATGCCACTCCTTGATCCGACTTGCTTTGTGAGCCAGGCGCGACACCGCGCGGAAGCTCGTCGAATCAGGGTAAGTCCCACCCGTCCCGCCCCTTGGCCTGTCGCGCCTTCCGCCCTATCATTTATCAACCGATCACTGATCGATCGATAATTTAAAGGAGGCGACGATGGCACTGACCAAACTTGCGCATTTTTCCATTCGCACCACCGACCTGGAACGGTCCTGCGCGTTCTACGAACGCGTGCTGGGCTTCCGGCGTGGCTACCGCCCCCCGTTCGATTTTCCCGGCGCCTGGCTCTATATGGGCGACGACGAGCGTGACTACGGATGCGTGCACATCATTGGCATCGATCCCGCCAATCCTTCAGGGCTGGCGGCCTACCTCGGCGACAAGTCCCTGCCCGCATCCGGCACCGGCACGCTCGACCACATCGCCTTCCTGGCCACTGGCGTCGCGCAGATGTGGAACACCCTCCGCGCCGAGGGCATCGCCTGGCGTGACCGCACCGTCCCGAGCCTTGGCCTCCATCAGGTCTTCATTGAGGATCCTTCGGGCGTCACGATCGAGCTCAACTACCCATCCACCGAGGTGGAGGGCCTGGCATTGCCGCATCCGGCGCAAGCTACAACGGGAGTCGAGGCATGAAATCCGCACTGCAAAGGCAACCCAGGGCGATCGTCGTCGGCGGATCGCTCGGCGGTCTGTTTGCCGCCAGCATGCTTCAGCGCGAAGGCTGGGAGGTCGAGGTCTTCGAGCGGACACCCGAAGCGTTGACCGGGCGTGGCGCCGGAATCGTCACGCACCCGGAACTGTTCGAGGCACTGGCCACCGCCGGCGTGGTCGTCGACGACAGCATTGGCGTTCACGTCGATACCCGGGTCACACTCGCCCGCGATGGCGCTGTGGTATCGGATCGCCAGATGCCCCAGACATTGACGGCCTGGGGCAAGATGTATGACGTGCTGGGCAAGGCGTTTTCCGGCGCCTATCGCACCGGCGCTACCGTGACCGCGGTCGATTCTCATGCCGACCATGCGGTCGTCACGCTGCAGGACGGCTCGACGCACCGGGCCGACATGGTCATTGCCGCCGACGGCTTCCGCTCGGGGGTACGCGAACAGCTACTGCCTTCGGTCGGCCTGGAGTACGCCGGATATGTTGCCTGGCGCGGGCTGGTCGATGAGGCCGATATTTCGCCCGGCACGCACGCGGCCATTTTCGACAAGTTTGCCTTCTGCCTGCCGGCTCACGAGCAAATCCTTGGCTATCCGGTGGCGGGCGACGGCAACAGCATCGCGCCGGGCCGCCGCCGCTACAACTTCGTGTGGTATCGCGCCACGCGCGAGGAAGACGAACTCCCTGACCTGCTGACCGACGTCGCGGGCAAGACCTGGGCCAATGGCATTCCGCCGAGCCTGATCCGCCCCGAGGTGCTCGACGACATGGAAAGCGCCGCATCCGATCTGCTGGCGCCGCAGTTCGCGGAAATCGTCACGAAGACCCCCCAACCGCTATTCCAGCCGATCTTCGACCTGACCGTGCCTCGCATGGCTTTCGGCCGAATCGCGCTGCTGGGCGACGCCGCGTTCGTGGCTCGCCCGCATTGCGGCATGGGTGTCACGAAAGCGGCCGGCGACGCCATCGCACTGGTCCACGCGCTGGCCGGACATCCGTCCGTCGAAACGGCGCTCGAGGCGTACAGCACCGAGCGCGTCCAGGTAGGCCGGGCGGTCGTCGAGCACGCACGCCATCTGGGGGCCTATATGCAGGCGCAACTCAAGGGTGAACAGGATCGCGAGATGGCCGAACGCTATCGGACGCCCGAGGCAGTCATGCGCGAGACCGCCGTCTCACGGCGCTTCTGACCTACGCCGCAAAACAACGTACCGGAGACAACATCATGCCCCAGGCCGCCGCCTATCCAATCCATCTTGATCTTGCCGAAACGGACCCGCCCGTGGTCCCGCATCCCCTCCTGAGCGAGCCAGGCTTCGCGCGTCTGCAGCGCGCGCGCCGTCGTTTTTCCTGGTCGCTCACCGCCGCGATGCTGGCGGTCTACTTCGGCTTCATTCTCACCCTGGCCTTTCGTCCGGACCTGCTTGCTGCGCCGCTGACAGCAGGCCAGCCGATGAGCGTCGGCATACCCATCGGGTTCGGCATGTTCGCCTTCACCTTCGCACTGGTGGCCATCTATGTGTATCGCAGCAACACCGTCTACGACAAGATGATTGCGCAGATCCGCGAGGGAGAACCGTCATGAACCGCGCCTTGATTGCAGCTTCCCTCCTGCTTGTGCCGCTTGTCGTCGCCACTCCCGTCCTGGCGGCCACGCCACCGGTCGGGCAGGGCCTGAACCTGATCGCCATTGCCATGTTCGTCGCGTTTGTCGCCGCCACACTGGTCGTGACACGCTGGGCGGCCAAGCGCAACCACAGCGTGGCCGACCACTACGCTGCTGGCGGCAAGATCACGGCCATGCAGAATGGCTGGGCGATTGCCGGCGACTACATGTCTGCCGCATCGCTGCTCGGCATTTCGGCGCTGGTCTTTACCAGCGGCTACGACGGCCTGATCTATTCCATCGGATTCCTGGCCAGTTGGCCCATCATCCTGTTCCTGATCGCCGAACCGCTGCGCAATCTGGGGCGCTACACGCTGGCCGATGTGCTGTCATACCGGCTCAGGCAGCGGCCTATCCGCGGCTTCTCGGCATTGAGTTCGATCGTGATCGTGCTGCTGTACCTGGTCTCGCAGATGGTGGGCGCCGGCAAGCTCGTGGAGCTGCTGTTCGGCTTCAACTACACCTCGGCGGTGGTCCTGGTCGGCGTGCTGATGGTGGTCTACGTGTTCTTCGGGGGCATGCTGGCCACGACTTGGATCCAGATCATCAAGGCCGTCATGCTGCTGGCCGGTTGCGCATTCATGGCCTTCATGGTCATGCGCCACTTCGGCTTCAGCCTGAATACCCTGTTCGAGCACGCCATCACCGCACATGGCAAGCACGACGCCATCATGCGTCCCGGCGGCCTGGTCTCGGATCCCGTGTCAGCCGTGTCGCTGGGCCTGGCGCTGATCTTCGGCACTGCCGGCCTGCCGCACATCCTGATGCGCTTCTTTACCGTCAGCAACGTCAAGGCCGCGCGCAAGAGCGTGCTCTACGCCACCGGCATCGTCGGCATGGGCTACGCCATGATCATCGTGATCGGCTTTGGCACGATCGCGCTGGTCGCCCAGGATCCGCTGTACCACAACAGCGCCGGCGCCGTGATTGGCGGGGTCAACATGGTGGCCGTGCATCTTGCTCATGCGGTGGGTGGAAACGTCTTCCTCGGCTTTATCTGTGCGGTGGCGTTCTCGACGATCCTGGCCGTGGTTGCCGGGCTGACGCTGGCGGGCTCCTCCGCCATCTCGCACGACCTCTATGCGACGGTGATCCGCCAGGGCAAGGCGTCCGACAAGGACGAGATGCGGGTGTCGCGTATGACGACGCTGGTGCTGGGTGTGCTGTCGATTCTGCTCGGCATCCTGTTCGAGAAGCAGACCATCGCCTTCATCGTCAGCCTGACATTCTCGATCGCCGCCAGTTCCAATTTTCCCGTGCTGCTGCTGTCGATCTACTGGCGCGGGCTGACCACGCGCGGCGCGGTCGTCGGCGGCATGCTCGGACTGATCACGGCCGTAGTACTGACGATCCTGAGCCCGACCGTCTGGGTGCAGGTGCTGGGGCACGCCTCGGCCATCTATCCGTACGAATATCCGGCCCTGTTCTCCATGCTGGTGGCATTTGCCGGCATCTACGTATTCTCGGTAACCGACCGGTCGGCACGGGGGGCATGGGAACGCGCGGCGTATCAGAATCAGCGCGTGGATTGTGAGCTGGGCCTCGGCAGGAAGACCGTTAACTAGGCTGCAGCCACCATCGGGAGCGGGCGGCGCAGACCTTCTGCAGTCGCCCATCTTCCCATTTATCGGTCGATTGGTAGAATCCGGACATCATCGGCATCGCATTGGCGAGAGAGAACGTCATGGACTCAGGTACTGGATCGACCACGGAAGAGCCTCCCGTCAAATCTACGCGACGGCTGCTGCCCGAGGAACGCGAGAAGCAGATCGTCGAAAAGGCGATCGAACATTTCACCCGAAACGGCTTTGGCGGCAGTACCCGGGAGCTGGCCCGACAGATCGGTGTGACGCAACCCCTGCTCTATCGTTATTTCGAGAGCAAGGAAGCCCTCATCGAGCGCGTGTACAACGAGGTCTTCCAATGGCGTCCTGACTGGGATCGGCAAATCACCGACCGCTCGATGCCACTGGCGGAGCGGCTCCATGCCTTTTACCTCGACTATTCATCGGTGATCCTCCGCGAAGAATGGATCCGGCTGTTCATCTTTGCCGGCCTGACGCACGAAGGCATCAACAAGAAATACCTCGGCAAGCTGCGCAGCAAGGTCTTCCTGCCTGTGCTGGCCGAAGTCAGGGATGCATTCGGGATTGAGGCACCGCGCAAAGCTGAAGAGACTGAGGCGGAGATCGAGATGATCTGGAGCCTGCACGCGGCCATCTTCTATATCGGCGTCCGCAAGTGGATCTACGGTCTCAAGGTCCCGACCGACATGGACGCCATGATCCGTCAGAAGGTAGACATGTTCCTGCATGGCGCCCCGGCGGCAATACGCGCATTGCGCGCAAGCGCTGGATAAACAAACCGCTGGGTCATCATGGCGCAAACCGCCAGTGTTCCAGCCAGCATACCGAGGGACGAAGAGGTGTGCGCGTGAGAGGAGAACCCCGTCGCGAAGGCGACGGCAGCCATTTCCAGCTTACGACCAAGTTTGTGATTGCATGTCATTGCGGCTACCGTTTTTTGCCTGTGCCCAGTCAGGGTGGCCCGGCTCTTGATGCCGCGCCACCCACCTTGGATATCAGTATTCGGTCACCGGCGCATGCACGGGCGCGATCGACGCGTGCGGGGTCTGCGTGCGCTGCGCGGCCTTGTGGACCATCGTGTAGGCGTAGTCGATGCCCATGCCGTAGGCGCCCGAGTGTTGCTTGGCCAGGCCGGTCACCGCGTCGTAGGTTTCCTTGTTCTTCCAGTCGCGCTGCCATTCCAGCAGCACCTGTTGCCACGTCACCGGCACCACACCGGCCTGGATCATGCGCTGCATGGCGTAGTCGTGCGCTTCCTTGGTCGTGCCGCCCGAGGCGTCGGCGACCATATAGATCTCGTAGTCACCTTCCAGCATCGCGCTCAGGGCGAAGGTCGTGTTGCA
>NZ_JBFTSH010000030.1:0-11697 GCF_056399925.1 Cupriavidus sp. 01L43 | reverse complement strand
GCATTCATGAACGAGCTAAACTCGTACATCCAGTGGTACAACGAGCGGCGCATCAAGTTGTCCCTGCAGGCGATGAGCCCGGTCGACTACCGGCGCCGCTTGGGAATCGCAACCTGAATCAGTCCAAGAAATCGTCCGCAGCCCCTCTGAGCCAAATAGAAATGTCCGGATTGGCCATGCTGTTCGCCTTGCGTTTCACGCACGGGAGCAACACCATGGGACGACCGGATACGTCACCATGAGCATGCGGGAACTGGATCGCAGCAGAGTCATCGAGGCCGTCGTGGGCTGGTGTTTGTCGACGACGCCACCGTCCGGCTAATGGAGCTGCTGTTCGTGCCGACCGAATCGACGCCGGCTTACTTCGCCGTCACCCGGGCCTACATCGAACGGCACGGCAAGCCGATGGCCTTCTATTCCGACAGGCCGAGATCTTCCGGGTCAACCGACAGGAGACTGCCGAAGGCCGCGGCTATACGCAGTTCGGGCGCGCCCTGTTCGAGTTGAACATCGACATCCTGTGTGCCAACACAAGCCAGGCCAAGGGCCGCGTCGAGCGAATGAACAGGTCGTGCGAACGAGCAAGGTAGTACCACTCGACTTTCCCTTCTCCGGTAGCCACGACGGCAAGTACACCAACTCGCTCGCCTGAGCTGCTGCGGCGGCAAATCCAAGCGGCCTTCTGGAGGCCTTATTCTTTTTGGAGTGTCGCGGGATGGCTCGATTTGTTCCAGATTCGTTGAGAGGCGTTGTTGCGCGGCCTCAGCCCTGGTGGCGCCCGCTGCAGTCGGCGCGATCCAGCAGCAACCGGCAGCTTTACGCTCAGCCCCTACCTGCTGAGCCTGCCGCTGGTACTGGCGGCGGTCATTCTGGTCGCGTGGTTCCGGCCACGCGATACGGGCCCGATGGTCGTGGCTCCGTCGAGGCACGCTGCGTGCCCCCGGCGATAGTGCGCTCAGGCCTTGGCTGCGGGAGGCGGTGCGCAGGACTCGCGCATAACGACTTGCGTGGTCAGCCGTACTTCCTGCCCCCCCTGCTCCTTCGCCTGTGCGCGCTCCGCGGCGCCGCCAATCGCTCGCAGCAGAATTTCAGCGGCGGCCGTGCCCACGGCCTCGAGGTCCCAACTGATCGCGGTGATCGCGGGCGAATACAGTTGGGGCAGATCGCCGTCGCCGACGCAGATCAGGCTGACATCGTGCGGCACCCGATGGCCGGTTTGTCGCGTTGCCTGCAGTACACCCGACAGGATGCGCGTGCCCAGGCAAATGAATGCCGTCGGCCGGGACTTTGCGGAAAGCAGGGCCAGCGCGTCGCTGAACGACAAATCCATGGCCGAGCGGCTGGCTCGGACGAGCGTTTCATCCACCGTCAGGCCACGCTCGGCCATCGCCGCGCGATATCCATCGATACGCTCGCGTCCGGGTCGCAAGGCACCGTCGGAGGTCATCAGCGCGATGCGCGTATGACCCAGATCAAGCAGATACCGGCAGGCTTCGTATGCGCCGCGGAAGTGGTCGACGTGAACGCCCGATCCCTGCTCGCCGAAGTCGCGGTCCATGGCAACCACGGCCAGATCACGCGAGATCTGTTCAAGATAGTCGGCACGCTCTACTTCACAGGGCCCGAGAATCAGTCCATCGACGCGTCGTCGGCGGAACAGGTCCACCATCAGCTCTTCCTGCGCCTTGCTATTGTGAGTGTTTCCAACCACCATGGCGTAGCCTTCGCGCTGCAGGCGCATCTCCACCGCGGTAATGATGCGGGCATACAGGGGGTTGGCCAGATCGGAAACCAGCAGTCCCACCACGCCAGAAGTACCTGTGCGCATGCTCTGCGCGATCGGATCTGGTGCATACGCCAGCGCCTTCGCTGCGCGTTCGACGGCCTGGAGAGCCGCTTCGCTTACGGGACCGCTACGATTTAACGCCCGCGAGGCCGTGCCCAGCGACACGCCGGCCGCCCGCGCCACGTCACGAATCGTGACGCGGGCGGGCGTATCGGAACTAGGGGTGCGCGTTCGGCTGCTCATTTTTGATCCCGGGGCTTGCTAGCGGATGGCGGCAGTGCGGCCGGCTTCGCTCGCGATTATCGCCCAAATCCGCCCCGCCCCTTGCCACATCTAGTACATCGCACGGCCGCCACTGATGTCGAAAACCGCCCCGGTGCTGAAGCTGCAACGCGCGGAGCACAGCCAGGCCGCCATCTCGGCGACCTCCTCGACGCGGACGAAGCGTTTCATCGGCACGCGCTCCAGCAGTCGCGCCTGCAGTTGCGCACGCTGGCTATCGTCGTAGACGCCGAAGATATCGGTGTCAGCCGCGCTGGGCGTGATGCAGTTGACCAGCACACCGGTTTCGGCCAATTCCTTGCCCAGGCTTTTGGTCATCGATATCAGCGCAGCCTTCGATGCAGCGTAGGCGCCGGCGAAGGGGTTGCCCTCCTTCCCGGCAATCGACGCCACATTAACCACGCGGCCATAACCGTGACTCACCATGAGGGGAATCACAGCCTGCGCGCACAGCAACCCGCCAAAGACGTTCACGTCGAAGACGCGCTTCCATTCATCGAGAGAGGCCTCGATCGTCGGGCCGCTGCGCCCCAGAATCGCGGCATTGTTGACCAGCACCGTGGGCGCTCCCAGCGCTTCCGTGGACTGTGCCAGCGCGCGGTCGACCTGAGCGCGATCCGTAATGTCAACCGCGACAGACATCGCGTTTGCGCCACTTGCACGCAGCGATTGCACAGCCTCGTTGAGTTGCCCGGCATCGCGATCCCACAATGCTACGGAAAAACCCTCTGCGGCCAGACGGGCACCAATCGCCAATCCAATGCCACGCGCAGCGCCCGTCACCACCCCGACGCGTCGCCCTGCTTCCCTGCTTTCGTTGGCGGTCATTGCGGCGCTCCGATCCGGCGGATGGGATCAGCGCCGTCCCAGCCTTTGGCAGCGGCGGCAATCGACGCGAAATACTCGCCCTTGCCGCCCGCCATTTCCGAAATCTCCACGATGTTGCCCGGCAAGTCCGCGTGGACGTAATAGGCAAATCGGCCGCGCATGCCCATGCGGCCACCGTGCCCCTCTACGTAGCCGCGCCCACGTAAGGCTTCCGCGTACTCGTCGAACCGGTCGTCTGTCCAGTAGGCGATATGCTGCATGCCCTCTCCTGCCCGCTTCAGGGAATCCAGATACAGCGACGGCGCTTCGTTGCGTTGCTGGATCAGCTCGATCTGGACGCCCCCTGAATTGGCAAGGGCGATAGACAGGTCTGGCAGTGCCGATGTCTTCCCGTAGTAACGGAACTCGGTGGTACCAACGGCTTCCTTGTAGAACCAGGGGCCGACGCCCAACACGTCGCTCCAGTGCCGCATGGCCTTCTCAATGTCGCGCACGACATAGCCAATCTGGCAAACGCCACCAAACAGCAAACTCATTGCCTCCCTCCCCAAAATTGGAAACGTTTCCAGTTCCAACTCTAGTCTGCGTTGCGTTCAGATGCGACATAGAGTTTACCATGATTGCCGTGCCCCACATGGTCTACCAAACTTTCATGGAAACGTTTCCACATTGATTGGAACGCACTGAAGACGTCTGCATCGCAGAACGGACGGATACCCACGGAGACAGCCATGAACAGATTTCTCGCCAGCGCCCTGCTCGCCCTTGCCACCACCGCCGCCCAGGCCGGCGATGTCGCCACTTATCCCGATCGCCCTATCCGCATGCTGTTGCCCTTCTCCGCCGGCGGCGGCGGCGACATTCTCGGCCGCCTGCTCGCCGAACGCTTCGCGGCGCAACTCAAGCAGCCGGTAGTGGTGGAGAACAAGCCGGGTGCGGCTGGCACGATCGGTACCCACGCCGTCGCCACCGCAGCACCGGACGGCTACACGATCATGATCGGCGGCATGTCGACCCACCAGCTTGCGCCGGCCACGTACACGAAACTGCCCTACGACCCGGTGCGCGACTTCCAGAGTCTGGGGGCGATAGGGAATTCGTCAATCGTGATGATTGCTGCCAATCAGTATCCAGCGAACAACCTCAAGGAACTGATTGCGCTGTCGCGCAAGGACAAGACGCCGATTCAGTATGCAAGCTGGGGGGCGGGATCCACGGGCCACTTCTGTGGCGAGGTCCTGAGCCAGAAGACCGGCATACCGATGCAGCACGTGCCATACAAGGGCACGTCGCAGATTGTGACCGACATCCTCGGCAACCACATCTCTGTGGGCTTCGTCGATATGGTGACTGCCACCCCTTTCGTCAAGGAAGGCAAGGTCAAGGCGCTCGCTGTATGCACGCGACGTTCGCCTAGCTTGCCAAACGTCGCCAGCTACCAGGAACAGGGGGTGGACTTCGACCGCGAACTGACCTGGGTCATGTACGTGCCAGCAAAGACGCCAAAACCCATCGTGGAGAAATTGTCTCGCGTCCTGGAAACCACGCTCAAGGAACCTGACGTCGTCAACAAGCTGCTCTCGCTGGGTATCACTGCAAAGTATGTGCCCGGACCTGAGCAACAGGCTGTCAATGCCCGCGATATTCCCATGTGGAAGGCAATCGCGACGCAAGCGAACATCAAGCTGGATTGAGCGACCGGCCGCACACACAGCACCCGATCACCATTCGAATTCTCATCATCTACCACAGGAGATTTTTAATGTCAGCTACGCTCGACGCCGCACGCATCAAGACCGTGCGGGACCACATGGCTCTGGAATGTGTCCATGACTGGGATGCCGTCATCGATACGTTTGCCCACCCCCGTTACGAAATGCATGGCAGCGGCGTTGTCTTTGACGGAGAAACCGAGGTGCGCGGCTACTTTGATTCGTCGCGGATTCCCTTCCCCGACCTCAAGAACGAAATTATCGCCATTGCTGCCGTCGACCAAACGGTGCTCGTAGAGTTCTGGTTGCAGGGCACGCATCTCGGTCCGCTCCAGGCCAATGGCAAGACCTTCGCACCGACGGGCCGCACCTTCCGGGTTCGAATGGCCGCCACGTTCGAGTTTGCGCCGGGCTCGAACAAGATCATCTGCGAGCGCCCATACTCGGCGCCCGACGCCAAGCTGCGCGCGCTCGGCCTGCGCTAAGGGACGCCGGCATGGGAGATTCAGCACTTGCAATCGCCAGTG
Source organism: Cupriavidus sp. 01L43 (assembly GCF_056399925.1). NCBI lineage: Bacteria > Pseudomonadati > Pseudomonadota > Betaproteobacteria > Burkholderiales > Burkholderiaceae > Cupriavidus > Cupriavidus sp. 01L43. The sequence goes on along the minus strand of NZ_JBFTSH010000030.1, from coordinate 6,562 downwards.
GGCATGGCCGGCTGACCGGTAAGGTCGCCATCGTCGTGGGCGCTGGCTCTAGTGGCGCGGACGTCAGCAATGGCTCTGCCGCGGCCATTGTCTATGCGCGGGAAGGCGCGCGCGTCCTCTGCGTAGACCGCGACACCAAAGCCGCGCAACGCGTTGTTGAGCAAATCCGCGAAGCCGGCGGCGATGCACTGCCGTTCGAGGCCGACGTATGCAGTAAGGCCCAGCTTGCAGCCATGGCCAGCTATTGCGCATCCGAGTTCGGACGCATCGATGTACTACATAACAATGTCGGTATCGAGATCGTGGCGGAGCTCGAGGATATCCGCGAAGAAGATTGGGATCGCGTCTTCGACATCAATCTCAAAGGCGTCATGCTGGCATGCCAGCAGGTAGTCCCTCGCATGGTGCAACAGGGCGGTGGTTCGATCGTAAACATTTCGTCGATCGCCAGCCGAAAATGGAGCCCGATGCCGTTTCTGGCTTACAACACGTCAAAGGCGGCGCTCAACCATATGACGCGTGTGCTCGCGCGCCGCTACGCTTCTGATCATGTTCGGGCTAACGTCGTGGTCCCCGGATTGATCGACACACCACACGCCGCGCACCTGACCAAGGGTGACGCTGCGGCGGGACAAGCCGCACGCGACGCGCGAAATCTGCGTTGCCCGATGGGCCACCAAGGCACTCCATGGGACATCGCCTATGCGTCGCTGTTCCTGGCAAGCGATGAATCTCGCTACATCACCGGCACCGAGATTGCAGTCGATGGCGGACTTTATCTCTGAGCCACCCGGACTTCCGGACACTTTCAACATACCGGCGACGAGACACATCTATATCCGCGCGATTCGACTCGTCGCCTCAGGAGATTTGCATCATGGCATTGCCCAAGGTCTTTACCCATCAGGATCGACTGCTGTCCCTCAACATTCACGATGCAGTGGCGTTCCCAGGCTCGGAATCCGGCTCCACCATCGTCCCGCTCTTCCTCGATCGTGAGAGCGGTGTCTGGGTCCTGTACGGAAAATTCGAGCCAGGCACGACACTGCCGCCCCATTTCCACACCGGGACCGTCCACTTCTTCACGACGAAGGGCGAATGGAACTATGTCGAGTACCCAGAGGACCCGCAAACAGCCGGTAGTTACCTGTATGAACCGGGCGGCTCCATTCACACGTTCTCGGTACCGGCCGATGCCAAAGAGCCCGCTGAGGGCTTTATGGTCGTCTATGGCGCCAACGTAATCTTCAAGGACGGCGAATACCAGTCCGTGCGTGACGCCGGTGCGATCGAGGACGGCATTCTCAATGCCGCCAAGGCCATGGGGCTGCCAACCCCACGGTATATCCGGCCAACCGGCGGAGCCACGTTCTCGCGCGACTGAATTTTCACGCCCGTATGCTGTGTAGGAGTGTCTCAAGGGGCACGCCTCAAAAAAACTAACTTGATGGAGACAGAGCCCAGCAGCAATTCTGGTCCGATGCGCATTTCGTGGATGGCGAGAGCGGAAATCGATGCAGCGCAGCATGCGCCGAGCATAGGATGTCTTTCACTTGTTGCCATGCTACTCACGGCTTACCCCGTTCGGAGTACGCACACTCTGCTGCGATCGGCGCCGCCTCTCTACTTCGTCAACGCGTCGCGCCGTTTGCGCCAGTAACGGTCGAACAGGGTCGAGAGGTCCCCTTCCACCGCGCCGATCGAACACGCCTCACCCTGCGGCCGATGTGTGCCGAAGATGTCCCGCCCATTGATCGGAGCCGCCATGCATAGCGCATTGTCGCCACCGTTGCCGGCCGGACTCAGTGGACGCAGCGGTGCATAAAACGGCCCCAGTATCGGGAAAACACTGGGAATCGTGCTGCCGCAGGCATTACCGGGAAACTGGAGGTTATGGCCAAGGTCGCGGAATGTGCGCTGCGCATCCGCGCCCCCGCAGGCGCCATTCCAGTTACCCAGCACGATGGTGTTGGCGAACTCGATGGCCGATGTATCACACAAAGCTGGGCGTGCTGTACGGGACGGCTGCCATTACCGGCGATGGTGACGTTCAGGAATCGCACGTTGCCGCCATGGAACGCGCCAGCGCCCTGCTTTGCCGAGTTGTCGACAAGGATCGTGTTCGCAATCTGCCCCATGGCCGGCATGCACAGCGTCTGAATAGCGGCGCCGGTATTGGCGGTGTTCTGGCGAAACAGGCTGCCTCTGCTGTCGAGCCGCGCCTGCCGCGCGTAGATGGCGCCGCCCGCCGTACCGGCCGTGTTACCGACAAAGCCATCGACGCTGATCTCCACCAGCGCAGACTCTCCCGCATAGATTGCGCCGCCGGCACGGGTGGCGACGTTGCGCTCGAATCGGCTGTTTCGCACGCGCAGGCTGCCCTGCCGTTGCAAATCCCAGACGGCCGCGATGGCGCCCCCGCTGCCGGCCGCCTGGTTGGCGCGGAACGTCACCTTGCGCATGACCGCCGTGGCACCGTGTGTCTGGCGGATAGCGCCGCCATCGCCGCCGGCGCGATTGCGCTCGAACTGGCTGTCTTCCACGGTCAGCGCGCAGCGCGACAGGATGGCGCCGCCGTCCTGTGTATCGGCGTTATCGGCAAACCAGGCATTCCGGATGGTGACTTCGCAGTTTCCCGCCGCGCTGCCGCCAAAGCTGGCGTGGCCATTGCGCAGGAATTGGGTATCCGCAATGCGCACCGTGGTGCCCGGCCCCGTGGCTAGCACCTCGCCACCCTTGTTGTCGGTCAGACGACTGTTTTGCGAGATATCGAGTTCTCCTTCGGACACCACCAGCACGGGACCGGTATTCTCGGCAATCCAGGCATCGCGCAAGACGAGATTGCCCGCCAGCAGCCAGATCGGACGAATTGAGTTGCGGATGGTGGTCCCTGCCAGCAACGATACCGCCCCTTCCCCCGAAATCACGCTGCCTGGGTTGCCGCCCGATGTGCCGCCCCCACGGATCGTGATGCGCGTGAACGAGGCGTGTACACCGGCGCGGATCCCGAACATGCGGTGTCCGTTGCCATCGAGCGTGACCTTGCCCTCGCCGTCGATCACCACGTCCCGGCTGAGCGCATGCGTGGTGGTGAAGGCGATGGTCCCGGCGCAAGCAAACGTGATACGCCCGCCGGCCTGAAGCGCCTCGCTCAGGTCCGTGCGTGCATCACCGGGCCAGACGTCCTGGCCGCAGGCCGTGACGGTGGCATCGGCATGGGCCAGGCCCGCGACGAGCATTGGCACGATACCGTGCAACCACTTCGTAATCAGGTTCATGGCGGACCCAGCAGGATGAACATCGGGTTATCCAGCCGCGTGAAATCGAGCACGATCCTGCGCCGCGTCACCGGACTGGTGATCTCGACGCGGCCGTCGCCGCCCGATGTCATGGGCGCCACGCCCAGCGCGCCCGGGGCGGCGCCCGCGTGAGGCCAGTCATCGCGGTCCGGCTGTGCGGTGCCGTTGACGGACGTCACCTGTACGCAATCGAAACCGATACGCTGGCCGGTCGCGCCTCGCACCGACACGTATTCACCATTGCAGGCGGAGCCCGTGCCCATCAGCGGACCGGGCCCCGGATTCCGTTGCCGCGCGCGCGTGCTGAATGTCTCGAAGTCCATCTCCGCGCCGTCGACGATCTCGATCAGGCCGACGTTATCGAACGGGCCGAAACGCGAGTCGTTCCCTGCGCGCGGCTCGTTGTAGATGGCCATCCAGAACGTGGGACCGGCGTTGTAACCCGGGCACGCGGGATCGTCGGACCGGACCAGGAACCAGTTCGGGCGCTGGTCATCCGGCTTCATGCACGCTCTCAGGTCGTCTGGAATCATGAGATTGACGCCGCAAGCGAAGCCGTCCCAGACGCACAGGTTCTGGTCGTAGCTGGGGGCATGGCCCCCCACCTCCGCCCGCCTGCCATCGAAACGCAGGAAACGCTCCAACGAAGAACGGCGTGTATCTGATTCCCGAACGCGTTCCTTGCGGTCGAACAGCGGTGCGACGTGCGGGGGGCCGGCCAGCATCAGCGTCGTCGGCACCGCCGCGCCCAGGCCGTCTTGCGTGTCCTTGAGGATGGTGCCGTCAAGTCCATCGGTGGTCGTGTTCATCGGCATGCCCGTGGTCACGCCGCCGGCCGTGATCGTGAAACTGGCCCCGCTGGAAACGATCTCCCAGCCATCGTGGTGAATGCGCTGATGCACGAGCGGCGCATGGCCGCGTTCCATCGCCAACGAGAAGATGGCTTCGTCGGGCCGCCAGTATGACGTGGCCGCATAGATCGCCTGCGACGCGTACGCGCTGGTGGCCGCATAGGAATTGCCGCCGCCTGCTGGCAGGTTCAGCGATGGGCCGAAGTACAGCAGTCCCAGGGCGTGCAGGTAGTCGGCGCCCTCGCTGAGGTCGAACAATCCGTTGAACGGCCATTTTTTGGGATCGTGAGGCAGGCCATCGACGTGAAACAGGTACTCGCGCTTGCGGCGATATGGCACGATGCGCCGCCCTTCGTTGCTCGATATCGCATACTTCGCCACCGCATACTCAAGCGCAAGCTGCGCGCCAGTTCTGACATCGGGGTCCTTGGCAAAATCGGCAAGGTTCATGATCGCGGCCAGGCTGTATCGCTGATAGGGCCGGCTGTTGTATTCGAGGAAGTCGGCCTTCACCACGCGTTGGGTATGTTCCAGCAGCCATTCGCGCAGATTCTTCTGGTCGCTCGCATAGCCGGTGCCCCCAATCGACATGATGTACTGGTTGTTGAGGTACTTCGTGGTGTTGATCAGGAAGAGGTGATTCTCGGTTTCCGGAATCGTGAGCACCAGCGCGAGGGCAGCTGCCGTGGCGACCCCCGCGGCCACCACGCTTACCAGCACCAGCAGGAGCACGCCGCCAAGACCGGCAGTGAAGATGGTCACCGCCACCGCCGCAGCGATCAGGAAGATGATCAGCAGAATCCAGGCGAGGTCTTCCAGCGTGTTCGCCAGGTCTTTCATGAACCCGTCGAAGCCGTCGCGGTCGTCCGATCGCTCTTGCGGGCTGCCGACACTGCGCTCCTCGTTGCCGCATTCCCACAGGTGATAGCGCTCCTGCGCGGGGCCGCCATCGATATCGATCAATTGATCGTTGAGCCTGGTCCTCGCTTCCTGTGACAGGATGGGCCGCGCGCGGTCCAGCTCGGCCACGCGGATCAGGTCCTTCAACGTGGCGTCCCAGTCGCCGTGCGTCTTGCCCACGCGGCCCGCGCACAGCATCCCGTCCGTCCCCACCTGCTGGGTGCCCCGCGACATATTGAGCAGCGCCGTGTTGGCCTGCGCAATCAGACAGGCCGTGGCAATGCGGAAGGTCAGGTGTACGCGTCCGAAGTCTGTCGGAATGCTCGGGTCCGGTGGATCCTGCAGGACAGCCGATACGTTGTAGAAACCGGGCGTTGCGCATACGAGCGGCGCGAATCCCACCAGCTTCTGCTGCAGTGGTGCCACATCGGGCAGGCCGCCTTCTGGCGGGCTCACCAGCGCTTTCCAGATGGGATCGTCGAGGAACTTGTCTGCGGCAGCGATGCGGGTCGCTTCGTCAGTGGACCTGCACTCGTCCTTGAACAGCCGGCAGATCACGGTACGGTCGAACGTCACCGTTGCCGTACACCAGCCCGGTTCGAACTCCGCCAATGGCAAACGACGCCTGCCGAGCTGGCTCCACACGACCTTGCCGAGGACTTCGGCGGCCATGTCCTCGCTGCTGTCGTGCGCGCGGAAGCGATTGACGAAGTCGAGTTCCATCCCGCACGCCATCACCGAGATCACCCGGGTGCCGCGCACCGGCAACGTGTCGATGGCCTGCGTGACAAAGACCGGTGCCTCGGCCATCGGCACCTGATACTGCACCGTGTCGGGTGCTGCCTGCGTCAGGCCGGTTGCCACGGCCCACAACAGGCCGAGCGTCAGCCGTACAGCCTTGAGCATCTTCTTTTTATCATTGGCGCCTCATCGTTCGGCACGCGGGGACGCGCGCGGCAAACGCATGAGGGCCGCAGGCAATGAGAGCAGCTTAGAAGGTGGCGGCGAAAGCGCAAATTCGCGCGATTTCAGCCTGATCTGCGTGGAATTTTCGTCTAACGTCAGATTCTGATGTCATGCCCCGCGCGTTTCACGGGTCCCGGTTTGCAAGTTTCCCCTCTAGACGGACAAGGCCGATCCACCCCACAAATGACTGCTAAAGGCGAGGCCGATGCCCGCTATGGGTCCGATAGCTGCCCGTGACTGCGAGCCTGGCTCCGCCGTGGCCCCTCGTCATGCAACTGCCCCGCCCTGCTCCGGCTCAGGCGCCCCTGGCCAGCCCCACCCACCCCACCCCCCTCGAAAGATCAACACCCCGCACAAAAAGCACGCTCGGACTGCATTTGAATGTGGCTGAGCCGGGGCTGCGGACGATTTCTTGGACTGATTCAGGTTGCGATTCCCAAGCGGCGCCGGTAGTCGACCGGGCTCATCGCCTGCAGGGACAACTTGATGCGCCGCTCGTTGTACCACTGGATGTACGAGTTTAGCTCGTTCATGAATGCCTCCCTC
>NZ_JBFTSH010000029.1:0-21733 GCF_056399925.1 Cupriavidus sp. 01L43 | reverse complement strand
AATCCCAATAAGCCGTACATCGCCCATGTCCACCATAACAGTCGCCAGACGGATCTGATTACCAATCAGGATCGTTGGCTATCCCGCAACGTTATTCGCACGCAGAGCGACAACAAGCTCGAATTCGAGGATTGGGAGGGACAGGAGCACGTCAAGCTGTCCACCGAGCATTCAGGCAAATCGCAGCTGACGCTCGGCCATATGGTCGACGGGAAGTGGAAGCGGCGGGGGGAAGGGTTCGAACTCAGGACGTCCGGTCGGGGGGCGATACGGGGCGGAAAGGGGCTGTTCATCACCGCCGATGACCAGCCAAAGGCGAACGGCCAGCAATTGGACATGCGGGCGGCACTCGGCCAACTCCAGCTAGCACTCGCCCAGGCTGAAGACTTGGCAAATGCCGCGCGCCTCGCCAACGCCGAGATCGCCGACCTGCGCGCGGAAAACCGGTGGCTCAAGGAAAGCATGGCCGAACTGAAGGAAGCCGTGATGGTCCTGTCCGCGCCTGCGGGCATTGCGGCCGTCACGCCGGAGCGCATCGAGATCGCAGCCGGCAAGGACGTCAGCATCGCGACTTCGGCCGGCTTCAATCTCAGCGCCCTCGCAAACGTGGCGGTCGCGGCAAGCGGCGTGCTGTCGCTGTTTGCGCACAAGCTCGGCATCAAGCTCTTTGCCGCACGCGGCAAGGTGTCGATCCAGGCCCAGTCCGATGCGATGGAACTTGTGTCCGACAAGGACATGAAGCTGACCAGCGCCGACGGGACGCTGACCGCGAACGCCGCCAACGGCGTTGTCATCAGCGGCGGCGGCAGCGCCTACATCAAGGTGCATGGCGATGACGTCGAAATCGGCGGCGCCGGCAACCTCATCCTGAAGATCATCGAAGTGATGAAGTTCGATCCTGGCTCGCTGTCATTGCCGCTGCCCAGGTTCGGGCAAATGGTCAGCCGCAATGATGAACGATTCATCCTGACCGACCAGTTGACCGGGCGGGCACTTGCCGGGCAGCGATACAAGATCCGGCTCGCGAATGGGCGCGAAATCGAGGGGGTGACCAACGCGGCAGGCGAAACCACCGTGGCGAGGGAGGAGGCCGCGCAGGGGATGACGCTGTTACCCCCGTGCGACGGGAGCGCGACCAAAGAATCGAAATAGGAGTCTGCCCTGTGCGAGGAAGCCTGATTGTTGTCTGGATATTGCTGAGCATTGCCGTGCATGGCTGCGGCAGCCGCCACGACATTAACCCGCGAGCACTGCGGGACGAAGCGCTATCACTGATGGCCAGCAGCGAAGTGAACCGGTACGCCAGGGCGGAAGCCTTGCTGGACAGTGCTTTGCGCGAGGATACGACACACGTGCCGTCCTTGCTGACGCGTTTCGCCTTGCGCGCGGTGCGGCAGGACTTTGCCGGTGCGCTGGCCGATGTCGACGCTGTCATCGCCATACGCGGCAGGGCGCCGATGTCGTCCACGTTGCGCTGCTTGCTACGGGAGCGTCTGGGGGCCGACGCACCGCAGGCCTGCTACGCCGACGCCCTCCACTTGTACCGCGATGCGGGCATCGAATGTGTGGCGAATCTCAACTGCGTGCTGGCGGCATCGATGGCGTCCGTGCCGGATGCGGCGACGCTGAGGGATCGCTATCTGTCCGGCGCGCTGTCGCCAGCCGATCTCGCGATTGCGGAACTCGTGCTTCGCGACTTCGACCGAAAAACGTACCTGCATTCCATCCTGCCATGAGCCCTGACCCGATGAACACCACAGCGACGTCACCGCAACCCGCACCGCAGCCAGATGAAGGTCCGGCTGGCGGCAAACCTCGAACGGCAACACGCATTGTCCCCATGCAGCGCGACGCGCATGGTCAGCCGTATTGGGAGTCCTACCTCACCCCGGAGAGCTTCGAAGTGCGGGCCGAGGCGCAGATTCCTCCGCACCTGCCGGGGGTGATCATATTCGTGCACGGGGTGAATTCGGAAGGCGAGTGGTACGACGCAGCGGAGGCGGCGTTGTGCGAGGGGTTGAATCAGCGGTTGAACAGATCGGAAGGGACAAGTCTGAAACCGAATCGCTACGTCAGCATTGACCCAGAGAGCAAGAAGCCCGTTGCCCGCCATCTTGATTCCCTATGGAAGGGCCACTCGCCTGTGATCCGATTCTATTGGGGTTACCGTCCCGATGAAGGCAAAGAACGTGCGTACAAGATACCGCTTCGAAACCTCCTGGGATTCGACTATTGGGCGCCTGAATGTACGGATCTTGGGGGTCCATGGTACTGGGGCGGTGGCCCATTCCAGAACGGCACCAACAACCTCCAACAACTCTGGAGCACCGCGGGGTTCCGTCGCCACGTCTTCGGCGTCGACATGCAAGCGCTCAATACGGAGACCGAGCGCCAGCTACAGGATGCGCCGCCCCGCACCTACTACGCCCATGCCGCGCACCGACTGGCCAGGCTCATCGACAGGATTCGCCGGCATTCGCCCGACGATACTGTCACGGTTTGCTCGCACAGCCAGGGAACGATGATTGCGATGGCGGCCACCGCGCTATGCGAGACACGTGCACCGGACGCGCTAATGGTCATGAACTCGCCATTCGCGCTGGACGACAAGATCACGGACGCCCTGACCTGCGGCAGTGAGCGGCCGACCGAGCGCGCGCGCATCAATACCTTCCGCAACATCGCCAACCGGATCAGGCAGGACAAGCGCGCGCTCACCGACGCACAAATCACTCGGCTGCAAGTGGGCGCCACCGAGGACATGAACTTCTGGCGCCCCGATCTCGCGAATCATTTCGGCTTGCCCGAACGGGATAACCATGGGCGCCTGTACGTGTACTTCAGCCCGCATGATCGGGTGATGGGCTGCACAGCCCTGCAGAGCATTGGGTGGCAAGGGGTAGGCCACGCGTTATTGGAAGAGCTTGGCGACACGGTTAAGCAGCGGATGCTCGCCCGCGGAACGCCTTGCGGCGACGCACCGGGCGAAAAGAAGTTCGGCTCCCTGCCGCCGATTGCCGACCCGCCTCCCGGCGTCAAGCCGGACGACTTCTGGGACGGCAATCGCGGCGTGCTGGGCGGCATGATGAAGCTGTGGGCGGTGCCGAACAAGAATCAGATGGTGACGATCAATGCGGAGGCGGTGCCGAAACCGCTGACGGCGGAGGAGATGACCTACTTCGACGACCCAAAGCACCTGGCCCGAGATTGGGGGGAATTCGATCCCGACAAGGGCAAGTATCGGGATGAGACCTACCCCTATCTCGCGTCGATCTACCAGCCCGAGGCGTATCACGACGAACCGGACATCTACCACGATGGTCGACCGAACCACCGGATCGAAACGGCGGACGAAATGCGGAAGCGCATCGAACAGCACCAGCCCGAACCGACCGATCACAGCTCCTTGCCCGGACACGCCGAATTCATGAAGCGGGTGGTCGCCTATGACTTGCCCATCGGCTTCTGCAACGCATTCAAGGATGTCCGGTTCTGGACACAACTGATGCAGGAAGCCGACTGGACCTCGCTACGCGATGCCTACTTCATTACAGGAGATCTGGCGCCGCCTGCAGTGCCAGCCCTCATCGACGGCGAGACCGTGGCCGATGAGGTCAGTCGCGCTCAGGCCGAACGAATCAAACTGAGAGAGTTTTGATGCGCTATCCCCTGTTGTCACTGGCTTTGGCCTGCCTGATTCTCGGCTGTACCTATGATCCCTACAAGAAGGGTAGGCCGCCCGTCATCGATTATGACGTCCCGCCTCAAATCATCTATCGCATCGATGACCACCGTTTCGTGACGCTCGAGAACTATCGCGATTGCCATCATGGCGTGACCTACTACAACGACACGAAGCAAGGCATCCGCCAAAGGCTCGGCCGCGAAGGCATAGAGAACTACCAAGGCAGGCTGATCAATGCGGACCCAACCGGTCAGAACATCGTAATACCGTCATCGGCGCCGCCCCGGACGGCTTGCAGTGACCGAGGCTGTACAACCTCGCTTCTGTACTCCACCGATAGCGGCCGAACCTTCCACGGCGTCGCATACATGAGAAGCTTCAACCCATTCAGGGATACGGCGAAATATACGATCGCAGTGACTACAGACAGGTACTACGTGGCGGAGCGGATACAAAACGACAGCTACGTCATAGAGAGCGCACTCAGACCGGGAATCGATCTGGACAAGCCGTATCCTCCCGGCGTTCGAGGCAGCAGCTTTGCCGCCTCGAAGCGGCCCGGCTATCTAAGCGGCCTCCGCTCCCCCTCCGGCCAGGAGCGTTTCACCTGCGACCCGTCCATCCGCCCTGCCAACGTGCCGGCTCCGAAATGAACCGTCCCATGCGTTATCCCCTCTTGTTGCTTGCCGCTCTGCTGCCCGGCTGCGCCCATGATCCCTATCCGTACAGGAACGGTGGTCCGCCCGTCATCGACTATGACGTGCCGCCACAAGTCATCTACCGCATTGACGACCACCGTTTCGTGACGCTCGAGAACTATCGCGACTGCCACCATGGGGTCACGTACTACAACGACGCGAAGCAGGGCATCCGACAAAGGCTTGGCCGGGCCGGCATCGAGAACTTTCAGGGCAGGCTCATCAATGCCGATCCAACCGGTCAGAACATCGTCATACCTTCTTCCGCGCCGCCTGATATTGGTTGCAGTGATCGGGGATGCACCACGTCCCTGCTCTATTCGACCGATGGCGGCAAGACGTTCTTTGGGGTGCGCTATATGACCAGCTTTAATCCTTTCAGGGATACGGCGAAATTTACGATCGCCGTCACAAAGGCCCATCTCTACGTCGCCGAGCGGATGGAGACGGACAGCTATGTAAGAGAGTATCCACTCGCCCCTGAGGTCGATCTGCGCAAACCCTATCCTCCGGGATTTCGCGGCAGCACGTTCGCCGCGTCGAAGCGACCCGGATACCTGGACGGCCTCCGCTCCCCGTCCGGCCAGGAGCGTTTCACCTGCGACCCCTCCATCCGCCCAGCCACTCTTTCCGATCCGAAATGAAACAGCCAGTTTGCCTTGGTGATGACACCAGTCACGGCGGCAACGTCAAGACCGCCTCGTCCTCGTTTTCGTTGAATGGCGGCCGCAAGGCCGCGCTGGTGGGTGATCTCGTATCGTGCCCCCTGCACAGCGACAACCCCATCGTCGAAGGTGGCAAGGGATTTTCCGATCTCGGTCGTCCTCTTGCCGTCGGCGGCTGCCGTACCCAGTGTGGCAGCGTCCTGATCGCCAGCAATCCGGGAGTAACCATCGCATGACGTTGAAATGGCGTATGACCGAGGCGCATGAAGCGCTGCCGACTCCACCGATTCCGATCTGGATCTATGTCTTCCTGTACGGGGCCATCGAGATTGCGGCCATCATCGTGACGGTATCCGCGTGGCCCCAGGGCGAACCAACCATGACGCCGCGGTTCTGGGGCAACGTCCTGTTGCTGCCGCTGCTGATCTGGATTGCCTTTTGCGGCGCACTCTACAGCAGCTCGTATGAGGAGGAGCATTACGCGGGCCTCTGGTGGAACTTCCTGTTGCGCGAGCGTACCGCGCGCTGGAAGAACTGGGCCCGCGCCCATCTGGTGTTGCTGGACAGCGTGGCACTCACACCCGAGGACGAGTTGGCGGAACGGATGCTGGGTCTGGAGGGTACGCCGCCGCAACATCCGGACAAGCTGCTGATGTTGTCCGGCATCGCGCCGGCGGCGGGGCAAACGCGGCTCGAACAGGTGGTCGAGCGCATGCTGGCAACGCTGGCGCCTTCGCTGATGCGGCTGTCCGACGCAAGCACGTTCGAAGTCATGCTGATCACCGACACGGAAGCCGACACCGTCGAAGTCTTGCGAGCCTGGCGCAAGCTGTCGCTGCCCGGCACGCCCAAGGTCAGATGGCTGGCGCATGCCGACGACTCGCCCATGATCGAAGCATGGTTCGAAACCGGTCCTCCAGCGCACTATTGGCTGGTGCTGGCCTGTCAACTCCACAGCGGACCGGACGCTGGCACACCGTCCTGTTCGGAGGCCGCCGCCGCGCTGCTGCTGTCGACGTCCGCAGTCCTCCAGCGTTCCCGTCAACCGCTCAAACCTCAGGCGTACCTGTTCAGGCCGATCCATGCCGAGTCCGATGCGATGGAGGACGCCCTGTCCACGCTACTCATGGCGGGACAGGTGCCTTCGGCCAAGATCCGGCATTACTGGCACAGCAGGCTCGGCAAGGCGATGCGGCACGCCGGCACAAGCGCGATGCAAGAGGCCGGCTTGCAGGTAGCCACCCATGATCTCGACCACGCCATGGGCAAGCCGGGGCCCATCAATGGATGGTTGCTGTATGCGTTGGCAGCACGCATGGTCAGGCACGGGCAGGGCGCGCAGCTGGTTGCGACGGCCTGCCGCAATGGTGGCGCGCTCGGAATTGTCGGCGCCCATCCGGGCGAGCATGCGAGCGAGCCTTGCGAGAACGCCTATCTCTTCTCCGGCGCCTGGGCGGTAGCAGTGGCCGCGCTAGTCATCCTGATCACCATACTGAAATCACGCGGCACGGAGGGCGGGTCTGAGGCCTGGTACTGGCTACTCCTGACCGGGTTTATCCTGACCATTCCAGCGCGCGTCGCCATCAATGCATGGACACGAAAGCGGGCGACTGAGAGATTTGACAGCCTCTACTTCGGCTGACCGCCCGCCTGCGTCAGCCTACCGCGGCTTCACCACGGCCTCCTTGCACGGATCCTTCCTGTCGACCGGCGCCACGCGTACCACCTCGTCGAAGCCTTCCCCGCCGCTGCCATCCTCCAGATAGCCCACGCTGAGCACTTTCGCGGCGTCGGCGCGGATCCAGCGGGGCACGCCGAGGTCGCGGCGTACGTGGCCGTTACCGGCGATCAGGACGGCGCCGCGGCTGGCGTAGGGGGCTAGCGTCCGGGCCATCACGGCGTCGCGGGCGGCCTGGGCGTTGAGCATGCCGGGCAGCATCGCCTTGGGGAAGTTGCCGCAATGGCCGGCATCGAGCGTCGCGGTCTGCGCGGCCACGACTTCCATCGGCAGCGGCTTGTCCAGCCCCAGCGCGGCCTGCTGGTCCGGCGGGAAGACCGCGCCGAGCCCGCCGCGGACGATCTTCGCGGCATCGGCGCGCGAGAGGTTCGCGGCCAGCAGCGGCAGGTCATATTGGAGCGCCAGCGCCACCACGGGCCGGTACAGCGGCCACTGCCAGCCGGCCGCGCTGCCGGACTGGGCGATCAGGTAGTCGGCATCGCCCGGCCGTTCCTTGCGGGCGCGGTCGATGTCGGCCTGCCGCTCGCGGTCGAACTGCTCCATCGCCACCGCCGGCCGCCAGCCGGCTTCCACGGCGCGGGTCAGCGCCTGGAGCCGGGCCGCCTGCGCGGCGCCGTTGTCGTGGACCTCGCCCAGCAGCACGTACTGGCGGCTGGGGAAGGTGGCGCCGATGGCCGCCGGCGACGGCGGCTGCGTCGCGCAGCCGGCCAGCATCGCGAGCGCCATGCCAAGGATCGTCGCGCGCATCATGGCTTCGCTCCGGACGTGGCTTGTTGGGACGCCTGTTGTGACTCCGGCACGTACACCATCGACCCATCCTTCAGCCGGTAGGCCACGCCGGCCTTGATGCCGTCGCCGCTGCCCACCTGCCCGCTGGCCTGATAGCGCACGATCTTCTCCCCCTGCCGCGACACGATTTCCATATTGGGCTTGCCCGGGTTGGTGATGACCGTCACGTCGTCGTGCGTGAACGGGTTCATCGGATTCTGGGCGATGGCCACCAGCAGGGCGGCAATCACCACCAGGAATACGTCGATCAGGTTGACGACCGACAGGATCGGGTCGTCGGCCTCGCTTTCGTCCAGGAATCTCATCGGGCCGCCTCGCGCGCCTGGCCGAGCCAGACCAGTTCCTCGGCCAGCCAGCGGCGGCGCACATTGACCACCCAGAAGGTGATGCTCGCCGCGATCAGCGCCAGGATCACCGCCGAGAACGCGATGGTCAGGTTCTCGCCCACATTGGCGAGGTTGCCGCCGGACAGGCTTTTCAACGCCGGCCCCATCGGGATCATGGTGGCCACCAGCCCGAGCATCGGCGCCACGCGGGTGGCAATGCGCAGGCGCTCCAGTAGCCGGTGCGCGGCCACGTCCAGCGCGTCCGGGTGGCTGACCCCGTTGGCGTGCGCCCAGGCCACCAGCAGATAGCCGCGCCCCGATTCGATCCCATGCCGCCGGCGCAGCCACGCCTGCATGGCGAACTGGCCCAGCGCCCAGAACGCATAGAGGAACAGCAGGCCGATCATGGCCAGCGTGGGATACAGGAACAACTGGCCGATGTCATACATCAGCGTTTCGAGGACGGTGGGCGTCATAAATATCGTCGCGATGAATAATGAAGCGATAAATCTAACTACGTTGATTCTTCATGGCGATGACTATCCAATGATCGCCGCTGCCAAGCCACGCATAGTACCGGCACCGGTCCCAAGCGCCCTCCTATTCCATATGCGCGGCGAAGCCTTTGCGGTCAGGCGCGATGTCGTCGCGCAGCGTCAGGCCCGGAATCTCGTATTGCCCCGAGTTCTGCGGGCGATAGGGGATCGGCGCCGTCTCGAACAGCGTATCGAGCCGTGCGCCCAGCGCCTCGCGGATCGACGCGAAGCGCGCGTCATCCATCTTCCCGCTGCGATACGAGACGAAGGGCGGCAGCACGTCGAAGCCGGGGTAGTACAGCACGCCGTGCTGGATCGGGAACAGCAGATCGTCGATGGGGCCGTTGATGCCGCGCGCGCTGTAGTGCGAGTCCCAGCCGCCCGTGGTCACCGCCAGCATCGCCCGCTTGCCCTTGAGCGAGCCTTCGCCGTAGCGGTCGCCCCAGCGCGCGTCCGAATGCTCGCCCACGCCGTAGGCGAAGCCATAGGCGTACACGCGCTCGACCCAGCCTTTCATGATGGCCGGCATGGAGAACCACCAGAGCGGGAACTGGAAGATCACGGCGTCGGCCCAGCGCAGCTTGTCCTGCTCGGCGGCGATGTCGGGGCTTTGCCAGCCGCCCGCGAACGCGCGCTTCGAGTCGAGCGAAGGATGGAACGGCGTACCAGCCTGGCGCTCGAGCGTGTCGCCGGCGTCGAGCTGCGGCTTCCAGCCCATCGCATAGAGGTCCGAGACCTGCACCGCGTGGCCGTTGGCCGCGAGCCGCTGCATCGCAAAATCCTTGAGCGAACCGTTCAGCGAGGTCGGTTCGGGGTGGGCGTAGACAATCAGCACGTTCATGGCGGGTCTCTGTCGATGGGAAGGGATGCCCCAAGAATGGACGGCCGTCCGGTATATTGGAAATGAATTTCCAATATCCTAGGTATTACGATGAATAATCTCCGACGTCTGGACCTGAATCTGCTGCTGACGCTCGATGTGCTGCTGGCCGAGCACAACGTCACGCGCGCGGCAGAGCGGCTGCATTACTCGCAGCCCTCGGTGAGCGTGCATCTGGCCAAGCTGCGCGAGATCTTCGGCGATCCGCTGTTGCTGCCCGGGCCGCGCGGCATGCGGCCCACGGCCCGCGCCGAGTCATTGCGCGAGCCGCTGCGGCAGGCGCTGGCGGCGCTGGAAGCCGCCGTGGCGCCGTCCAGCCCGTTCGACCCCGCGCAGGCGGACCACACCTGGCGCGTGGCCGCCACCGACTATGGCGAATCGACCATCGTGCTGCCGGCGCTGAGCACCATCCGCGCGGCGGCGCCGGGCACGCGGCTGGCGGTGCTCGACATGGTGCCGGCCAGCATCGCCCGGCAGGCGGAGCAGGGCGAGATCGACCTCGCCTTCCACACCTCCGATGGCGCGCCGCCCGGCCTGCGCCGCCGCGCGCTGTTCACCGAGCGCTACGTGCTGGTGGGCCGCGCCGGCCATCCGCGCCTGAAGCGGCGGCCCACGCTGGCGCAGTTTGCCGAGCTGGAACATGTGATGGTGTCGCCCGATGGCGGCGGCTTCTTCGGCGTGACGGACACCGCGCTGGCGGCGGCCGGCGCCACGCGCCGCGTGGTGTTATCCGTGCCGCACTTCCTGTTCGTGCGCGCGGTGCTGGAGCGCACGGACCTCGTGGCGATGCTGCCCGAGCGACTGGTGCGCGATACGGTAACGCTGGAGGTGGTAGAGGCGCCGGTGGAGGTGCCCGGCTATGAGATGTCGATGCTGTGGCACGAGCGTGCCCATCGCGACCCCGCGCACCAGTGGCTGCGCGAGTGCATCGCGCAGGCCACCAGTGTCTAGCAGGATCAGTGCGTGACCGCCGCCGGCTCGCGTTCCGCGAGCGGGTTGCCTTCCGAATCGATCTGCAGCGGACCCGTGCCGGAGAACCGGTCGAGCGCGAGGTAGATCACCGGCGTGATGAACAGCGTGATGACCTGCGAGAACAGCAGGCCGCCCACCACGGCCAGGCCCAGCGGCTGGCGCAGTTCGGCACCGGCCCCAAGGCCCAGCGCCAGCGGCAGCGCGCCCATCACGGCCGCGAAGGTCGTCATCATGATCGGCCGGAAGCGCAGCAGGCAGGCCTGCCGGATCGCCTTGGCCGGCGCCATGCCGTGGTCGCGCTGCGCCGCGAGCGCGAAGTCGATCATCATGATCGCGTTCTTCTTGACGATGCCAATCAGCATCAGCACGCCAATCGTCGCGATCAGCGACAACTCCACGTTGAACAGGAACAGCGTCAGCAAGGCGCCGATGGCCGCCGACGGCAGCCCGGCCAGAATGGTCAGCGGGTGGATGTAGCTCTCGTACAGCACGCCCAGCAGCGTATAGATCACCGCGATGGCCGCCACCAGCAGCACCACCTGCGTGGCCTGCGACGACTGGAACACCGCCGCATCACCGCCCCAGCTGGTGAAGATGGCTGGCGGCATGTCGATCTCCTGCTTGTAACGGTCGATCTTGGCCGAAGCGTCGCCCAGCGCCGCGCCCGGCGCGAGGTTGAACGACACCGTCACCGACGGTAGCTGCCCCTGGTGGTTCACCGCAATCGGCCCCACCCGGCGCTCGGTGGTGGCAAACGCCGACACCGGCACCATCTGCCCGGTCTTGCTGCGCACGTAGAGCTTGGAGAACGCCGTCTCGTCCACGCGATCCACATCGGCGGCGGTCAGGATCACGTAGTAATTGTCGATCGGCGTGTAGATGGTCGACACCTGCCGCTCACCGAACGCCGTGTACAGCGCCGTGCGCACGTCCTGCATCTGCACGCCCAGCGCGTTGGCCTTGTCCCGGTCGATGGTCAGCTGCGCTTCCAGGCCCGATTGCTGGGAATCGCTCGTCACATCGCGGAAGATCGGCTCGGCGCGCATCTTGGCCATGATCTTGTCGCTGTACTCCTGAAGCTGGCCCGCCTTCACGCTCTGCAGCGTGTACTGGTAGCGGCTCTTGCTCTGGCGCCCGCCCAGCCGCAGGTTCTGCACCGGCGAGAAGTACACCGCCAGCCCCGGCACGCTGGACACGTCCTTGCGCAGCGACTCCACCACCTGCTGCATCTTCGGCCGCTCGTCCAGCGGCTTCAGTTCCACGAACATCCGGCCCGTGTTGATGGCCGGCGAATTGCCGCCGCCAATCGACGCCACCACGCTCTTCACCGCCGAATTGGCGCGGATCCGCTCGGCGGCATCGCGCAGGCGGTCGGACATGGCATCGAAGGAGATGTCCTGCGGCCCCTCGGCGTTGACCTGGATCTGGCCGATGTCTTCCTCGGGGAAGAAGCCCTTCGGAATCTTGACGAACAGCACGGCGGTCAGCACGAAGGTCAGCCCCGCCACGCCGAGCACGAAACGCCGGTGCGCCAGGCACCAGTCCAGGCCGATAGCGTACTTATGGAGCGTCCACTCGAAGAGGTCCTCGAACCACTGCGTGCTGCGCATGCCAATGGTCTGCTTCTGCTGCACGCGCGGCGCGGCGGCGCTGGCCGCACCGGGCGCGTGGTCGCCATGGTCGCCATAGGCGTGCTGCGACTCGTCCACCGGCACGTTCTCGGCCGAGAGAAAGCGCGCGCAGAGCATCGGGATCAGCGTCAGCGAGACCACCGCCGAGACCAGAATCGACAGCGACACCACTGCGGCGAACTCGTGGAACAGCAGCCCGATCACGCCCGGCATGAAGAAGATCGGGATGAACACGGCCACCAGCGAGATCGAGATCGACAAAATCGTGAAGCCCATCTCGCGCGAGCCCACCAGCGCGGCCTTGAGCGGCGGCACGCCTTCCTCGATGTGCCGCACGATGTTCTCAAGCATCACGATGGCGTCGTCCACCACCAGCCCCACCGCCAGCGTGATGGCCAGCAGGGAGACGTTGTCCAGGCTGTAGCCGAACGCCTTCATCAGCGCCACCGTGCCGATCAGCGAGATCGGCAGGGACACCGTCGGTATCAGCGTGGCGGCGGCGCGGCGCAGGAACAGGAAGATCACCATCACCACCAGCCCCACGGTCAGCGCCAGCGTGAACTGCACGTCATGGATCGACTCGCGGATGGAGCGCGAGCGGTCGTTCACCACGTTCACGCTGACCGAACCGGGCATCTGCTGGATCAGGCGGGGCAGGGCGGCCTTGATGGCATCCACCACGGCCACGGTGTTGGCGTCCGGCTGGCGCAGCACGGCCAGCACGATGGAGCGCTCGTTGTTGAGCCAGCTACCGGTCTTGATGGTCTCGACGCCGTCTTCCACATCGGCCACGTCCGAGAGCCGCACCACGGCGCCGCTCGGCTGGCTGGCCACGATGATGTTGCGGAACGCCTCGGCGCTGGTCATCTGCCGATTGGCCTGGATGGTCAGGGTCTGGCGTGCGCCGTCCAGCGTGCCGACCGGCGTATTGGCGTTGGCGCGGTTCAGCGCGGTGGCCAGCTCGTCGAGCGTGAGCCCGCGCGCCGCCAGCGCGTCCGGGTGGGCGCGCACGCGCACCGAAAAGCGCTTCTGGCCGAAGATCTGCACCTGCGCCACGCCGGGCAGCGTGGCCAGCGTCGGGGAGATCAGGTTGTCGCCGAAGGCGTTCAGCTCCGCCAGGCTCATCGCGGGCGAGTTGATCGCCAGCAGCAGCACCGGCGCATCGGCCGGGTTCACCTTGCGATAGGACGGCGGCACCGTCATCTCGATTGGCAGCGAACGCTGGGCGCGGAACAGCGCCGCCTGCACGTCCACGGCCGCATCGTCGATGTTGCGGTCGCTGTTGAATTCGATGGTGATGCTGGAGTTGCCCAGCGTGTTGGACGAACTGATGACGGTGACGCCCGGAATCGTGGCGAACTGCTTCTCCAACTGCGTGGCCACCGAGGCGGCCATGGTCTCGGGGCTGGCCCCGGGCAGCGTCGCCGTGACCTGGATCACCGGCGAGTTGAAGCTGGGCAGCGCCGCGATGGGAATCGTCGGATACAGCACGATGCCCGTCACGATGACGGCCAGGCACAGCAGCACCGTCATGACGGGCCGGCGGATACAGAGTTCGGACAGCGTCATGGTCTAGTGCTTGTCTGCCACGGCCGCCGGGGCAGCCGGGGATGAGGCGTCGCGCGGGCGGGCCTCGCGCACCAGCGCGCCGGGGCGCAGGTTCTGCGCGCCCTCGGTCACCACGCGGGCGCCGGGCTGCACGCCCTCGACCACGGCGGCGGCGGCGGTGGTGGCCACCACGGTCACCGGCACGCGCGTCACGGTGTGGTCCGCGCCCACGGTGTAGACGAAGCGGCCTTCCGGGCCGGTGATGACGGCCTGCGGCGGCACGCTGAGGGCGCCCCGAAGCACCTGCACCGTGGCGCTGACGTTGGCGTAGGTGCCCGGCCAGAGCCGCTGCGCCTGATTGTCGAACATCGCCTTCACGCGGATGCTGCCGTACTGCGGGTCCACGGTGTTGTCGACGAAGGTGATCTTGCCGGTCACGGGGGCCTTGTTGCCGTCGTTGGGCACGGCGGTCACCTCGACCGGGCCGGCGTGCAGCGCCTCGCGCAGCGCGGCGAGCTGGCGCTCGGGCAGCGTGAAGCTGACGGTAACCGGCGAGATCTGCGCCACGGTCACCATCGGCGTCACCGTGGCGGGGGTGACGAGCGAGCCCGGGAAGACGTTGATCACGCCGGTGCGGCCGCCAATCGTCGCGCGGATGGCGCCGTAGCTGATGGCCACGCGGCTGGCCTCGATCGCGGCCTGGTCGGCGCGGATGGTGGCCTCGAAGCCGTCCAGCTTGGCCTGGGCCGTATCCACGGCGCTCTTGGAGACGAAATTGCGCTCCAGCAGCTCCTGGCTGCGCGAGAGTGTGCGGCGGGCATCGGACAGGTCGGCCTGGTCGCGCATCAACTGGGCGCGGGCCTTGGCCAGATTGGCCTCGTCCATGCGGGTATCGAGCGAGAACAGCAAATCACCCGGCTTCACGGTCTGGCCTTCCTTGATATGCACGGTCTGGACGGTGCTGGACACCTGCGGCCGCACCTCCACGGTCTGCATGGCCGTGACGGTGCCGTTGGCGGTGACTTCCAGCGGTACATCGCCCTGCTGGACGATGGCCGTGGCCACCGCCGTGGCGGTCGGGCCCTTGGCCGCCGGCTTGGGCGCGAACCACGTCTTGTAGCCAAACCAGCCCGCCCCGGCAATGACGATCACCGCCACGATGGCGATCCAGGGCGAAGTGCGGCCGCGCCCCGTGCTGGTGGACGCGCTCCAGTTGCCATCGACGAAGCCCTTGGGCCGGTCGATCCCGTCTGTTTTCATGTGAGGACCCTCAAACACCGCATGGCGCGCGCCCGCTCCCCGGCACCGGCTTCTTGGAACCGGTTTGCCCGCGCAAACCACTACTAGTACCGCGCCTTGGCTTTTCAGGCCAGCGCGTCGTATTACAACCTGTTACAGCGCCAATAGGGGATAGGCGGGCCGGGGGAGGGAGATCTGGCCCGAAGACGCTTGTATCTGACTTAAAACATTAGCAGAAAAGCACGGTCGGGCCACTCCGGACTAACGCTGGAAGGGGGTGGAACGTCGATTTCGTTACGGATTGGTGCGCCGATTGATGTTTTCCACCGACACTTCACGCGGCCCCGGGATCACC
Source organism: Cupriavidus sp. 01L43 (assembly GCF_056399925.1). Lineage (NCBI taxonomy): Bacteria > Pseudomonadati > Pseudomonadota > Betaproteobacteria > Burkholderiales > Burkholderiaceae > Cupriavidus > Cupriavidus sp. 01L43. The sequence goes on along the minus strand of NZ_JBFTSH010000029.1, from coordinate 6,671 downwards.
ACGGCGGCATCGCCGGCCCGGATCACCCCCGGCGTGGCCACGCTCAGGTACACGCCCGAATAGCCGCTGCGCACCATGTCGCGCACCGCCTGGGCATAGCCGAGGATGGCGTTGAGCTTGTAGCAGGGCTGGCGCGGTGCGCGCACCACCAGTTCCACCTCGCCCACGCGCAGCTGGTCACCTATCCACAGGGCGGATTCGAGCAGCCCCTGCAGGGTCAGGTTCTCGCCCATGGCGCCGAAGGCCAGCGGGCGCTCGGCCTCTTCGACACCGGCCTCGCGGCGGCGCGCGTTCCACCAGGTGTAATGCTCGATCGGGTACGCATAGACCGCCCGGTCCCGCCCGCCGTGAACGGTCAGGTCGGCCTGCTCGTCGCCGGCCAGCCCGCGCAGGTGCACGCCGACGGCAATCGGATGATGCAGCGTACTGAGCGGATGCTTGCGGATGGCGGAGAGCACTACGGCTTCGGTGCCGGCCCCGGCCACCACCAGCGGCAGGCGGATGCCGACATTGACGGCCAGCACGCGGCCTGTGGCGCCACCGCCCGAGGCGGCTGGGTTGGGACGGGGATCGGTCTCGGCCACGGTACGCCCTCCTTGCGTGTGCGGGGCCGCGCGGGCTCGTGGTCCCGCGCTGCTTTGGGACTGCTACGACATCTGCTACGCGCTGCGCGGTGTCCAGTGGCAGCCGAGCGCCCGCGCCCGCTGCGAAATCGCCAGTCCGAGCGCGATCAGCACCGCCGCACCCCAGTGCAGCGCATCGGGCCCGGCCACGGTATAGATGGCCGCCCCGGCCATGGCGCCCAGCGCCTGGCCCAGGTAAATCGAAGAGGAATTGAGCGAGATGGACGCCGCGGCCTGGTCCGGCCCCAGCAGCACCAGCCGGGCCTGCTGGGCGCTGTTGGTGGCGAACCCGCCCACGCCCCAGAGCATGAACAGCGCCACCAGCGCGCCAACATGCCAGCCGGCCAGCGGCCACAGCAGCATGGCGGCCAGCGAGGTGGTCAGCGCCACCTGCACGATGCGGCTCGGCGTCACGCGGTCCATGCGCGAGGCGGCCACCACGTTGCCGGTCACGCCGCAGATCCCGTAGGCCAGGAACATCAGGCTCAGCGCGCCGCCGCTGATACCGAAGCGGTCCCGCATCAGCGGGGCGATGTAGGTAAACATCGTGAACATGCCGGCCGACTGGATCATCGTGGTGGTCACCACCAGCATGATCGGCTTGTGGCGCAGCACGGCCGCCCACGCCTTGCGGCCCACCGGCGCCACCTGAAGCCCGGCCGGCAGCGCGCGCCAGACCGCCATCGACACGATCAGCGACAGCCCGCCCACCAGCCCCATGCTGACGCGCCAGCCCAGCGTGCTGGAGATGAAGGTGCCTAGCGGCACGCCCACCACGCTGGCCACGCTCCAGCCCAGAAAGACAAAGCTGATGGCCCGCCCGCGCGTGCGGGCATCCACCAGTAGCGGCAGCGTGGCGGCGGCCTGCGGGGTGTAGATGGCGGCACCGATGGCCGTGACGAAGCGGATCGCCATCAGCATGGCGAAGCTGGGCGCCAGCGCGGCGGCGAGGTGCATCGCCCCGTAGACCAGCAGCGCCCCGGCCAGCAGCAGGCGGCGGTCGATGCGGGAGCCGATCGTGGCGAACAGCGGCGCGCCCACGCAGGTGGCGATGGCGAACACCGAGATCAGCTGACCGGCCGTGGCGGCGCTGAGCGCGAAATCGGCGGCAATGTCGTTGAGCATGCCGGTGACGATCATCGCGCCGGTGCCGATGACGAAGTTGCCGACGCACAGCGCCAGGAGCCTGGGATCCATGTAATTTAGGGGGATGGGGCGACAGATTGCCCCGAGTGTAGCGGCTTTGGCGCAATCCGGACCGGCGCCAATGTGGGGAAGGAGACGCTCATGGAGCGTCTCCTTGGGGGCTGCGGCCCCCGGCCGCACTGTCTAATAACTTAGCGCGACAGGGTGGGCGTCAGCGCCTTGGGATTGGCCACGCTTTCGTGATTGCCGTCCAGCACGTCGAGGATGTTCTGGAACGCGGTGCGGAAGTACAGCTCGTAGCTGTCGCGCTCCACATAGCCCAGGTGCGGCGTGCAGATGCAGTTCTCCATGCGCAGCAGCGCGTGGCCCTGCAGGATCGGCTCGGACTCGAATACGTCCACGGCCGCCATGCCGGGGCGGCCCCGGTTCAGCGCGGCGACCAGCGCGCCATCCTCGATCAGCTCGGCCCGGCTGGTGTTGACGAACAGCGCCGTGGGCTTCATGCGCTGCAGGTCGGCCAGCTTGACGATGCCGCGCGTCTCGTCGTTCAGGCGCAGATGGAGCGACAGCACGTCGCTCTCGGCAAACAACTGCTCGGCGGACGCGGCCACGTTCAGCCCGTCCTCACGCGCAGCCTGCTGGGAGGCCTCGCGGCCCCAGACCAGCACGTTCATGCCGAACGCCCGCCCATAGCCGGCCAGGAGCCGGCCGATCTTGCCGTAGCCCCAGACACCCAGCGTCTGGCCGCGCAGCACCTGGCCCAGGCCGAAGTTGGGCGGCATCGTCGTCGATTTCAGCCCCGACTGCTGCCAGGCGCCATGCTTCAGGCTGGCCACGTACTGGGGAATGCGGCGCTGGGCCGCCATGATCAGCGCCCAGGTCAGTTCGGCCGGGGCCACTGGCGAGCCCACGCCCTGGAGCACGGCCACGCCGCGGTCGGTGCAGGCGTCGATATCCACATGGCCGCCGGCGCGGCCGGTCTGGCTGATGATCTTCAGGCGCGGCAGCTTTTCAAGTAACTGACGCGTCACACGGGTGCGCTCGCGGATCAGGACCACGGCTTCCACATCGGAGAGGCGCGCGGCCAGCTGGCCCACGCCCTTGACGGTGTTGTTGAACACCTTGACGTCGTGGCCTTCCAGCAGGGCGAAGCACGGCAGCTTGCGCACCGCGTCCTGGTAATCGTCGAGAACGGCAATCTTCATCGGTGACTCTTTGGCTTGAGGAGCGACATCGGGGCGGCGGCTTGGTGCGCACGGCAACAGAATCAGCGMGCGCCCGACAGTATTGTGGGCCGACCTGACGCAACATTGAACCCAGACATGGCTCGTTCCGCATCCGCGTGCGCCCTTGCCGACCCGCCAGGACGGGGCGCCAGATGCCTCGGCACAATGTTGCGCAGCAAAAAACAGGCGGAGTTTGCGGTGGTATCCTTGCCCGCTTCTGCGACGCGGCAGGCCGGATGCGACGGTAGAGCCACGCTCCCGCCCACCGCCCCGCGCCGCCGGACAAAGCCCGACCGGCCCCTGCCGCCCGCCATATGCGGGCGAAGCGCAACTGTAGCGCAGCCGTAGGGACCGCTGCGACCCTTGGGCGGATTTGCTTGTTGCGTAGTTGTAACGGGATGTGACGATTGCGTGCCCGAGTGCCCCATGTCGAACATGGCGCACCGGGCCTTTCATTCCCTCACGCTATGGACGGCGCCGCCCCGGGAGCCTGACACGGTACCCGGCAGGGCTTTGCCAAGGTTTCTTTCTCGCTTTGGAGTAGCTGTATGAACCACCCCACAATGCAAGGCACCCCGGCACTGAACGTGCCGTCCTGGGTCAAGAACCAGAAACTGGTCGCATGGGTTACCGACATCGCCACACTGACCAAACCGGACAGCATCTATTGGTGCGACGGTTCCCAGGAGGAGTACGACCGCCTGTGCGAACAGATGGTCGCTGCCGGTACCATGCGCCGCCTGAACCCCGCCAAGCGCAAGAACTCCTTCCTGGCACTGTCCGATCCGTCCGATGTGGCGCGCGTGGAGGATCGCACCTTCATCTGCTCCGAGAAGAAAGAGGACGCCGGCCCGACCAACAACTGGACTGCCCCGCGTGAGATGCGCCAGACGCTGTCCGGCCTGTTCGATGGCTGCATGCGCGGCCGCACGCTGTACGTGGTGCCGTTCTCGATGGGCCCGCTGGGCTCGCCGATCGCCCACATCGGCGTGGAACTGTCCGATTCCCCGTACGTGGCCGTCAACATGCGCATCATGACCCGCATGGGCCGTGCCGTGTATGACGTGCTGGGTGCCGACGGCGAGTTCGTGCCGTGCGTGCACACGGTCGGCAAGCCGCTCGCCGCCGGCGAGAAGGACGTGCCGTGGCCGTGCAACCCGACCAAGTACATCGTCCACTTCCCCGAAACCCGCGAGATCTGGTCGTTCGGCTCCGGCTACGGCGGCAACGCGCTGCTGGGCAAGAAGTGCTTCGCGCTGCGCATCGCCTCGACCATGGGCCGCGACGAAGGCTGGCTGGCCGAGCACATGCTGATCCTCGGCGTGACCTCGCCCGAGGGCAAGAAGTACCACGTGGCCGCCGCGTTCCCGTCGGCCTGCGGCAAGACCAACTTCGCCATGCTGATCCCGCCCAAGGGCTTCGAGGGCTGGAAGGTCACCACCATCGGCGACGACATCGCCTGGATCAAGCCGGGCCAGGACGGCCGTCTCTACGCCATCAACCCGGAAGCCGGCTACTTCGGCGTGGCCCCGGGCACGAGCGAGAAGACCAACTTCAACGCCATGGCCACGCTCAAGGAGAACGTGATCTTCACCAACGTGGCGCTGACCGATGACGGCGACGTGTGGTGGGAAGGCATGACCAAGGAAGCCCCGGCGCACCTGGTCGACTGGCAGGGCAAGGACTGGACGCCGGCCATCGCCCGCGAAACCGGCGCCAAGGCGGCCCACCCGAACGCGCGCTTCACGGCGCCGGCCTCGCAGTGCCCGTCGATCGACGAGAACTGGGACAACCCGGCCGGCGTGGCCATCGATGCGTTCATCTTCGGCGGCCGCCGCAGCACCACGGTGCCGCTGGTGACCGAGGCCCGCAACTGGACCGAAGGCGTCTACATGGCCGCCACGATGGGCTCCGAAACCACCGCCGCGGCCGCTGGCCAGCAAGGCGTGGTGCGCCGCGACCCGTTCGCCATGCTGCCGTTCTGCGGCTACAACATGAGCGACTACTTCGGCCACTGGCTGGCACTCGGCAAGAAGCTCGAAGCCGCCGGCGCCAAGCTGCCGAAGTTCTACTGCGTGAACTGGTTCCGCAAGGACGCCGACGGCAACTTCGTCTGGCCGGGCTTCGGCGAGAACATGCGCGTCCTGTCGTGGATGATCGACCGCGTGGAAGGCCGCGGCCAGGGCGCCGAGCACGTCTTCGGCACCTCGCCCCGCTACGCGGACCTGAACTGGAGCGGCGTGGACTTCTCGGAAGCGCAATTCCAGCAAGTCACCTCGATCGACCACGCCGCCTGGCAGCAGGAACTGGCGCTGCACGACGAACTGTTCACCCAGTTGCAGCACAACCTGCCGCAGGATTTGGTGGAAACGAAGGACAAGCTGGCCAAGCGGCTGGCAGCCTGAATCTGCCGGATTGGATAACGGAAGGGCGCCTGCGTGGCGCCCTTTTTTTTCGCAGGCTTCGCTTCAGCAATTTTCTAACTTCATTAATGAAGATCACATAGGTGAATCCCCAGTATGAGAAATCTATGTGGTCGATAAATTCCATCCGGTAGGCCGTATCGAAATCACCTTCGCTGTTCCGTTTGAATCTCTCGACCTCCTTCACGACCAGTTTCCGCGCTGCTGGGTCCGTCCCCTCAATATAGGCCTGGATAATCTCATTAAAGGTACCACCAATTAGGTCGTAGTCCTCATGAAAATACCCGCCGATGAGCTCCTGAAGTGCAGGGTAGCGCGTCCCATTCACTTTAGCCAGATAATGGAAATTCGCGATCATGGAGCATCAGAGCTTTCATCAAGCAATTGTCTAACCCTTTCAAAAAAATGCGCAGTAGCTAATCCCCTAATCAATCTCCTCGCCAAATCTACAGACTGTTTTTCAGAAGTCTTTGAATTTCGTCGAGAAAGGTTTCGTAGGTGAAGCCCCAGTATGACAGGTCGATATTGTCGTTGAACTCTTTTCGGTAGACCTCTTCCACCGTGCCCGGGTTGTTTTTCTTTAATTTATCGATATCCCGCATTACTAATTCGCGGGCTGTCGGCACTGACTCCCTAATATAGGCCTGAACAACTTCATGAGCACTGTCTCCCTCACAATCCTCATGAAAATAACACCCTATAAACTGTTGCAAGTGGGGATAAGGCGATCGGTTCATCATTAAGTTCAGACTCCAACGAAGGCGGTCAGAATATAGTATGGCATCTCGTTATATTCTTCGTTCCGAAGCACTACTGTAACGGTGCGTGCTTCGTCCAGCTTGCCGGACTTGCGCATCAGTACTTTCCCGAGCGGTCTTGAAAAACTCTGACGCAGTTCCAGGCGTGGATCCCCAGTCGATGACCATGACATTATTCGACTACGATTGGCACTCAACATGTCGGAAATCGCTTTTTCTGCTGCCCGTAAATCGGTGAATGATGAGGCACTGATCAAGTGTCGCTCCCTTACTAACCTCGCCCGCAATTCCTCCTCCGTTTTCCCCACGTGCTTCGCAATCGTGTGCCCACCGGGACCTTTCAGGTATTTCGCCTCATGCTGCACCAGGTAAATCCGCCCGGCGGTAATGCTCGCCACCCGCGCGGCCTTCAGCATGCCGGCGAGGCCGAATCCCACACCAATATCCAGCGACAGCCCGATATTGCCGGCCATGTCCGGCGGCGCCCGCATGGTC
>NZ_JBFTSH010000028.1:0-21758 GCF_056399925.1 Cupriavidus sp. 01L43 | reverse complement strand
CGGCGCTGGCCGCGCCGGGAACCTTAAGGAAGTACTGCTGCTGCCCGCTCAACGTTGCGCCGAGCGCGTCGAAACCCTCTGCCATCAGTCATCGCTCCGTAGCCGCCGCAGTGTCTGGCACTGCGCATGCGGCATACTAAAAGCGACGAGCGAACCACTACAATCGTAAAACCCTGAAATACGCCGGCAGGGCGTTTTCCCGCTAGCCCGGCAGCCCGACGGGGTCGCCCCCTTCGCTATCGTCCTTCAACTCCACCCCCGACCTTCCCAGCGCCACCGCCCCACGCATCAGGAACACCAGCCTGTCCGCCGCCATCGCGTATGGCAATCCCTCCGGTCTGACATTCGAGATGCAGTTCCGCTGCGCATCGGTCCGTCCGGGCTTTGGGTCGTAGGTCAGATAAATCCCAAGACTATCCGGCGAACTGAGGCCGGGCCGTTCGCCGATCAGCATCACGATCTGGCGGGCGCCTAGGAGATCGCCGATTTCGTCGCCGAGGGCCACGCGGGACTGGCGGGCTACCACGACCGGGCCGATGTGCCAGTCGGCCAGCCGCGCCAGCACGGCGCGCAGCAGTGGCACGGCGTGGCGTTGGGCGGCCAGCGCGGAGAGGCCATCGGCAATCACGAAGACGACGTCGGGCGTGTGGGCGGGCCGCTCGTTGGCCAGCGCTTCGTGGCTTTCGGCGTCCAGCCGGCGGCCGAGGTCGGGGCGGCGCAGGTATTGGTCGCGGTCCGGTGCCGCGCTGTGGACGTGCTGCGCGGCAAGTCCCGCCTCCTGCAAGGCCATGTCAATGGCCGTGACGTCGAGCGGCAGGTGCACCGCGTCACGCGCCTGCGCGTGGGCGAGGCCGAAGGCGAGCACATCCCCCGTCTTCTGCGCGTGGCCCGTGCGGCCCAGTGCCACGCGCGCCCGGGTGTACTGGCGCAACTGGGTCCAGGGATCGATGTCGGTGGGCGGCTTGGGCATGATCGGCTCCATCGTGCGTTACAGCGTGCGCGCCAGGTCCAGCAGCGGCGCGCGCGCCGCCGGCTCCAGCACCCGGCCGGCATCGTCGAGGATGCCCATCCGTTGCAGCCACGCTTCGAACTCGGGCGCGGGGCGCAGGCCGAGCACCTCGCGCAGGTACAGCGCATCGTGGAACGACGTGCTCTGGTAGTTGAGCATGATGTCGTCCGCGCCCGGCACGCCCATGATGAAGTTGATGCCGGCCACGCCGAACAGCGTCAGCAGCGTGTCCATGTCGTCCTGGTCGGCCTCGGCGTGGTTGGTGTAGCAGACGTCGCAGCCCATCGGCACGCCCAGCAGCTTCCCGCAAAAATGGTCTTCGAGCCCGGCGCGGATGATCTGCTTCCCGTCGTACAGGTACTCGGGGCCGATGAAGCCGACCACGGTATTCACCAGCAGCGGCTCGAACGCACGCGCCACGGCGTAGGCGCGCGCCTCCATGGTCTGCTGGTCCACGCCATGGTGCGCGTTGGCGGACAGCGCGCTGCCCTGGCCGGTCTCGAAGTACATGACGTTGTCCCCCACCGTGCCGCGCTGCAGCGCCAGCGCCGCCTGCCGGGCTTCGTCGAGCAGGGCCAGCGAGATGCCGAACGCCTCGTTGGCGCGCTGGCTGCCGGCCACGGACTGGAACACGAGGTCCACCGGCGCGCCCAGTTCCATCGCCCGCAGTGTGTTGGTGACGTGGGTCAGCACGCAGGACTGAGTCGGCACGTCGTAGCGCGTGCGCGCATCGTCGATCAGCCGTAGCAGCTTGACGATGGCGGCGAGGTTATCGCCAGCCGGGTTCACGCCGATGGTGGCGTCCCCGCAGCCGTAGAGCAGGCCGTCGATGATGGACGCGGCGATGCCGCGCGGGTCGTCGGTGGGATGATTGGGCTGCAGGCGCACGGCCAGCCTGCCTGGCAGGCCGATGGTGCTGCGCAGCCGCGTGACCACGCGGCACTTGCGCGCCACGGCGATCAAATCCTGATTGCGCATGAGCTTGCTGACCGCCGCCGCCATCTCGGGCGTGATGCCGGGCGCCACGCGGCGCAGCGTGGCCTCGTCGGTCTCGTGGCGCAGCAGCCAGTCCCGGAAACCGCCCACGGTCAGCGCGCCGATCTCGGCGAAGGCGGCGGCATCGTGACGATCGACGATCAACCGCGTGACCTCGTCGTCCTCATAGGGAATCAGCGCTTCGGAGAGGAAGTGTCCGAGCGGCACATCCGCCAGCGCCATGCGCGCGGCCATGCGCTCCTCCTCGTCCCCGGCGGCGATGCCGGCCAGCGCGTCGCCCGAGCGCGCCGGGCTGGCCCGGGCCAGCAGCGTGCGCAAGTCGGCAAAGACATGCCGGCGCGTGCCGACGGTATGGGTGAAGGGCATGGCGTCAGATCTCCGGGAGGAAAGCGTGCGCTGCGTGACATCAATATACGCGAGCTGGCACGCAAGTTTCACGCCCGATGTGACTTGCTATTGGCGCGCCGCGCGCCGACAATCGATGCGCCCAACCCTTCAACCCAACGCGAACGCGACAGCCGAGACATGCCGCACGTGGAACAAGACCGCACGCCAGGCCGCCCCCAGACCGGAGACGGCACGCCCAACCCCGATCCGCTCCACCCCGTCCGGCGCCTGACGCCGGGCAGCTGGTTCAGTGTCACGGCGGCGTCATATGCGCTGACCGCCGGCGCGCTCCTGCTGGTGATGCAGGCCAACCTCGTGGCGGCCCTGCTGTCCGGGCTGCTGCTGTATTCGCTGGTCGAAGTGCTGGCCCCGCGCCTCACACGGCATTCCCGGCGGGACGCGCTGGCCGTGCTGATCCTGTCCGCGATCATCCTCTTCGCCCTGAGCGGCGGCATCTGGGCGCTCGTGCGCTTTATCAGCGGCGACGGCAACACGCTCGAACGGCTGATGGACCACGCCGCCGACATCATCGACCGCTCCCGCAACCAGATGCCGCCCTGGGTGAGCGACTCCCTGCCGCGCGGCGTGGAAGAACTCGCCACCACGCTGATCACCACCCTGCGCGAGCACGCCCAGATGGCGCAGCGGCTCGGCGCGGACATCCTGCGCACGCTGCTGCATATCCTGATCGGCTTCGTGATCGGGGCGATGGTAGCGCTGTACCGCGCCATCTCGCGCCCCAATCGCCGTCCGTTGGCCAGCGCACTGATCGCCCGTGCGAGCACGCTGCAAGTGGCCTTCTCGCAGTTCATCTTCGCGCAGGTGCAGATCTCGCTGATCAACACCATCCTGACGGCGATCTACCTGCTGGTGGTGATGCCGCTGTTCGGCCAGCACCTGCCGCTCTCGAAGACGCTGGTGGCCATCACGTTCATCGCGGGGCTGCTGCCGGTGCTCGGCAACCTGATCTCGAACACGGCGATCTTCGTGGCGTCGCTGTCGGTGTCCCTGCCGATTGCCGTGGTGTCGCTGGTATACCTCGTGGTGATCCACAAGCTCGAGTACTTCCTGAACGCGCGCATCATCGGCGCGCGTATACAGGCGGCCGCTTGGGAGCTGCTGACGGTGATGCTGGTGATGGAGACGCTCTACGGTATACCCGGCGTGATTGCGGGACCGATCTTCTACGCCTACGTGAAGCGCGAACTGTCCACGGCGGCGCTGGTGTAGGCGATTGTTAACTCGTTGAATGCATTGGCATTCAATGCGCAGCAACGGGTACGCTCCCGTTGCCGCGCGATGAGATTGCGACGGATCAGCCCTCGTTTGCGGCCTCGCGCGGCAGGAACTGGTTGCCCTCCGCCAAGGGCGCGTAGCGGTACGTGGCCGGCGTGCGGCTCAACTTGACCGGCGCGCCGAGGCCCTTGTAGCCGCCGGGCATCTCCACCACCATCTCGCGGTGCGCGGTGTGCGGATGCTGGAGGGCGTCCGGCACCGACAGCACCGGCGCGCACGGCACCCCGGCCGCCGCCAGGGCATCGGCCAGCGCCTTGCCATCATGCGTGCCCATGCGCGCTTCCAGTTCCACTTTCAGCGAATCGCGATTGACCGAGCGCGCGCCGGCGGTGGCGTAGCGTTCGTCATCGGCCAGCGCGGGCACGCCGAGGTGCTCGCACAGGATACGGAACTGGCGGTCGTTGCCCACGGCCAGGAAGATCGGGTCCGTGGCCGTGGCCACCGTGTCGTACGGATAGATATTGGGATGGGCGTTACCGGTGCGTGTCGGTGTCTTGCCGCTCATGAACCAGTTGGCCGCGTGCGGATGCAGCAGCGAGAGCCCCGAGTCGTACAGCGCCGCCTCGACGAACTGGCCGCGCCCGCTGCGCGCGCGCTCCTGCAGCGCCAGCAGCACGCCCAGCGCCGCGTTCAGGCCGGTGACCATGTCCACCACAGGCAGGCCGGCGCGCAGCGGGTCACCATCGGCCTCGCCATTGATGCTCATGATGCCGGCCATGGCCTGGATCGCCGCGTCGTAGCCGGGCAGCCCGCCCAGCGGGCCATCGGCGCCAAACCCGGACACCCGGCAGTGCACCAGGCGCGGAAAGCGCTGCGACAGCACGTCGTAGCCCAGCCCCCATTTCTCGAGCGTGCCGGTCTTGAAGTTCTCGACCATCACATCGGCCTCGGCCAGCAGCGACAGCAGCACCTCGCGGTCCGCATCGGCGGTGAGGTCCAGCCGCATCACCCGCTTGTTGCGGTTCAGGCCGAAGTAGTACGACGCCACGCCGTCGCGGAACGGCGGGCCCCAGGTGCGCGTGTCGTCGCCCTGCGGTGGCTCGATCTTGAGCACGTCGGCGCCGTGGTCGCCCAGGATCTGGCCGCAGAACGGCCCGCCCAGGATGCGCGACAAATCAACCACGCGGATGCCGGCCAGCGCGCCGGGAGTGGAGGGCGTCGTCATGATGGTGTCTACCTCGCTATCGTTTTTTTGGATGGCTTGCGCGCGTCAGTCGAGCTGCGCACCCGACTTTTGTACCACGGCGCGCCACTTGGTGACTTCCGACTTCACAAAGCCGCCGAGCTGCTCGGGCGAGGTGGACGGCGCGAACTCCAGCCCCTGCGCCACCAGCGTCTGACGGACTTCGGGCTGCTTGAGCGCCTCGGCGAAGGCGCCGTTGAGCTTGCGGATCACCTCCGGCGGCGTGCCGGCGGGCGCCACCACGCCGAAGAACACGGACACGTCGAAGCCGGGCACGCCCTGCTCGGCCACGGTCGGCACGTCAGGCAGCGCCTGCGAGCGGCCGCGCGTGGTCACGCCCAGCGCGCGCACCTTGCCGCTCTTGATGAATGGCAGCGCGGTCAGCACGTCGGTGAACGTCATGCTGACCTGCCCGCCCAGCAGGTCATTGAGCGCCGGGCCGGTGCCCTTGTACGGAATGTGCTGGAAGTCGGTGCCGGCGAGGTTGTTGAACAGCACGCCGGCCAGATGCGACGACGCGCCGTTGCCCGACGACGCATAGGTCAGCTTGCCCGGATGCGCCTTGCCGTAGGCAATCAGCTCCTGCACGTTCTTGGCCGGCACGTTGGCGTTCACCACCAGCACATTCGGCAGATGGCCGATCTGGATCACCGGCGCGAAGCTCTTCACCGGGTCGTAGTTGATCTTCCGATACAGGCTCACGTTGATGGCCAGCGGCGCCGAGGTGCCGAACATCAGCGTGTAGCCGTCCGGCTCGGCGCGCGCCACCGCCTCCGCGCCGATATTGCCGCCGGCGCCGGCGCGGTTCTCCACCACCACGGGCTGGCCCAGGCTGCTCTTGAGCGCGGCGGCCAGTGTGCGGGCCATCGCATCGGTGGGGCCGCCCGGCGGGTAGGTCACCACCATCATGATCGGCTTGGTCGGAAAGTCCTTCTGGGCGAAGGCGGGCGCGGCGGCAAGGCCGAGCGTGGCGGCGGCGAGCGCGGTGAAGGCCGCCAGGGCCGCGCGGCGGTGCCAATGAAGCTTGGGGGGCATGGTTTGTCTCCGGGTGAGGCTTTTTTGTCTATTTGGAACGCAGGAACACGTCAAAACAGGTCAAAACACGTTGATCTCGTCGAGTTGGCCGGCGGGGCGCAGCGCGCCGTCCTCGGGCGGCGCGACAGTCTCGGCCAGCCATGCCGGCTCGGCGCCGCCGGCCAGCGGGTCCTGCGGCAGCACGCGGTGCACGAGCACCAGTTGCGCCAGCCGCATGCGACGAACCGAGCCGATGCGGCCCGCTTCCCACGCCATCGCCACGGCGCTGGTCACGTGGTACAGCGCGGAGGCGGCCTGGCGGGCCAGCACATCGCCTTCGGCACCGGCCTCGGCGGCGCGGGCGGCCAGCGCAGCGGCGTTGGCGATGGCCTGCGCGAAGGTGGCCCGAGCCGTGGCATGCATCGGCGTATCGGCCAGCAGGCCAGCCAGATACGTCTGGAGCACGGGCAGCGAGCCCTCGCGGCGGATGGCGCGCAGCACATCCAGCGCGACGATATTGCTCGTACCCTCCCAGATCGACCCCAGGTGCGCATCGCGCACGAGGCGCGGGTCGCTCCATTCCTCGATATAGCCGCAGCCGCCGCGGATCTCCATGGCGTCGCCGGTGACCTTGCGCGCGTCGCGGCAGGCGCGGAACTTGATCAGCGGCGTCAGCACGCGCATCAGCGGGTAGGCATCGGCCTCGCCGGCGTCGGCGCGGCGCAGCGCCTCGGCGGTCTGGAACACCATCGTGCGGGCCTGCTCGGTGGGCAGCGTGAGCTTGAGCAGCTGGCGACGCATCAGCGGCATGTCCACCAGCCGCTTGCCGAACGCGCGCCGTTCCCGGGCGATGAACTGCCCCTCGGTCAGCGCGCGGCGCATCAGCCCGGCCGCCCGCACGCCGTTGGAGAGCCGCGAGTTGTTGATCATGTCCGCCATCTGCACGAAGCCCCGGCCCGGCTCGCCCACCAGCCACGCGTGCGCGCCTTCGAGCCGGATCTCGCCGCTGGCCATCGAGCGCGTGCCGAGCTTGTCCTTGAGACGGATGATCCGATAGTGGTTGGCGCTGCCATCGGCCAGCGTGCGCGGCAGCAGGAACAGCGAGACACCCTTGATGCCCGGCGTGGCCGTGCCGTCCGGCTCCTCCATGCGGGCCAGCACCATGGCCAGCGCGGCGTCCGGGTTGGAGCAGAACCACTTGTCGCCTACCAGCCGCCAGCCGCCTTCCACGCTGTCGTCCCGAATCGCACGCGTGGCGGTGGCCGCCACGTCGGAGCCGGCGCCCTGCTCGGTCATGAACATCGCGCCCTGGTACAGATCGTCGAAGACCTGCGTGGTCAGGTTGGGCAGATAGCGTTCCACCAGCGCCGGGTCGCCGAACTTGCGCAGCGTGCGGGTCAGCGAGTCCGTCATCGACAGCGGGCAGCACAGCCCGAACTCGGCCTGGACGAACAGATAAGTCAGTGCGTACTTCGCCGCAGGCGGCATGGGCTTGTCCCAGCCGAGCACGCCGCCGCGATGGGAGGCCGCGGCGAGGCCGAATTCGGCGAACGCCACTTTCTCCAGTTCTATATAGGCAGGATCCTTGTGGATGGCCTGCGCGTCGAGGCCGGTGCGAGTGCGATGGGAGAGCGTGGGTGGTGCATGATCCGCCACATTGGCGAGGGTATCGAGCACGCCACCCGCCAGCGCGCCCATGCGCTCAAGATGCGGCAGCAGGTGATTGAACAGGTCGGCCGGCAGGTAGAGCGGCAGCAGCGCGCGCAGGTCCGGGTCGGCCGTGAACAGGCTCGTGCCGTGCCGGTCAGGCACCGGATGGGCGATATCTTGAGACGAATCTCGCGAATCGGTCAAAGAAGCGGACGGAATCCGGGCGGCGCTGGTCGGCATGGCTGTCTCCTTGTTTGGGATCCATTATTCGAACGCCAACGATTCGTGTCTAATTCTAAAATTGGCTTGATCCATACAAAATTTATATCGCCATGGAATTCCGTCATCTGCGCTATTTCCTCGTGCTGGCCGAGGAACTGCACTTCGGCCGCGCCGCGCGGCGGCTGTCGATCTCCCAGCCGCCGCTTTCGCTCAACATCCAGCAACTGGAGGCATCGGTGGGGGCGCGGCTGTTCGAGCGCGACAGCCGGGGCGTGCGGCTGACGGCGGCGGGGCGGGCGTTCAGGGAGTCGGCCACGGCGCTGCTGGCGCAGGCCGAGTCGGCGCGCCAGCTGGCCCGGGAGATCGAGGCGGGCGCGGTGGGCCGGCTGCGCGTCGGCTTTGTCGGCTCGATGCTGTACCGGGGCCTGCCCCAGCGCCTGCACGAGTTCCAGCACCGCTACCCCGGCATCCAGGTGGCGTTGACGGAACTCAACTCGCAGGAGCAGATCGACGCCCTGCTACACGGCGAACTCGACGCGGGCTTCATCCACACCAGCCGGGTGCCCGATGAACTGGCCACCGAACTGGCCCATCGCGAGCCCTTTGTCTGCTGCATGCCGGCAGGCCACCCGCTGGCCCCACGGGCCGAGGTGGCGCTGACCGACCTGCGCGGCGAGCCCTTCGTGCTGTTTTCGCGCAAGGCGTCGCCCGACTATTACAACCGGATCTTCGAGATGTGCGCCGCGCAGGGCTTCTATCCGCAGGTGCGGCACGAGATGCGGCACTGGCTGTCCGTGGTGTCGCTGGTGTCGCAGGGGATGGGCGTGGCTGTGGTGCCGGCGGCACTTGCGCGCTCGGGCATGGCGGGGGCGACCTTCCGGCCGCTGGCCGATGCCACGGTGCCGTCCGAGGTCTATTGCGTGTGGAAGCGGGCGCCTGATCATCCGGCGCGCGACCACTTCGTCGACACCATCCGGCTGGCCGCCGCGCAGGCCGGCGTTTAGAATCCGGTGCGCGATGTGCGCCAAAGAAAAAGCCACCGGTCCAAGGACCAGTGGCTCTGAAGTACGCGTGGAACGGGGTGTTCAGCGTGTCTGGAGCATAGCGCCCCCCTCCCGGCGGACCAATACCACAAATGCGGTATTCGATGGAATGCCGGCGCCCGGGCCCCAGATTAGTGCGAATACTGGCGTAATCCCTAGCCCGCGCGCGGACGTGGAGGAAACGCCCCCGCGTACGAAAACGGACGGCTTCTGCCGCGATCCGGTATGGCTTCGGCGCCGAAGCCGCACGAATGCTATACAATCGAGAACGATTTTTATTTACCTACGCGGGGCGGCGATCCTGCCTGCGCACTGGAAGCCTATGCGGTTGTCTGAACTGCCCCGGCGCACGGCCGCCATTGTGAAATCGGTGGACGATGCCACCGCGAACGATCCCATCTCGCGCCGCCTGCGCGATCTCGGTTTTGTGCCGGGCGAAGCGGTGCAGATCATCGCGTTCGGCCCCTTCGGCAAAGACCCGCTGGTGGCGCAGGTCGGCTTCACGCGCTTTGCGCTGCGCCGCGCCGAAGCGGCCCGCATCACCGTGGAAGTGGTAAGCGCCACCGTTTCCAGCATCGCCCCGGCTACCCAGCCCGACGCCTCCGCCGCCCAGCGCATCGCCTGAGGGCGTTGCCACAGGCCGATCAGGACCCCCTGCCAACATGTCCGTCGCACAACCTCCATCCGCCCTGCGCATTGCGCTGGTGGGCAATCCCAATTGCGGCAAGACCGCACTGTTCAACCGCCTGACCGGCAGCCGCCAGAAGGTGGCCAACTACGCCGGCGTGACCGTCGAGCGCAAGGAAGGCCAGTTCGTCTCGCCAGCCGGCCGCAGCGTGCGCATCCTGGACCTGCCGGGCGCGTACAGCCTGCACGCGGCCAGCCTGGACGAGGCGATCACGCGCGAGGTCTGCATGGGCCAGCGCCCCGGCGAGCCGCGTCCGGACCTGATCGTCTCGGTGGTCGATGCCACCAACCTGCGCCTGCACCTGCGCTTCGTGCTGGAACTGCGCCGGCTGGGCGTGCCGATGGTGGTGGTGCTCAATATGAGCGATGCCGCGGCAAAACGCGGCATCCTGATCGACCGCGACGCGCTGTCGCAGGCGCTCGGCGTACCCGTGGTGCAGACCGTGGCGGTCAAGCGCGATGGCGCCGCGGCGCTGATCGACCTGCTCGACGGCGTGCTGCCGCCAGCCCCGCCCGTGCCGCCGCAGTCCGTGGAGGCGATGTCCGAGATGGACACCCACGCCGAGGTCAAGCGCCTGCTGGACACCGCCGTGACCATGCCGACGCGCACCGCAAGGCTCGATGACGCGCTCGACCGCGTGATCCTGCACCCGGTGTTCGGCCTGGTCATCCTGGCCGTGCTGCTGTTCTTCATGTTCCAGGCCGTGTTCTCGTGGGCCGAGCCGCTCATGGACGGCATCGAAGGCGCCGTGCACCTGGCCGGCGAGGTCGTGGGCGGCTGGCTGCCCGCTGGCCTGTTGCACAGCCTGATCGTCGATGGACTGATCGCCGGCCTGGGCAGCGTGATCGTGTTCCTGCCGCAGATCCTGATCCTGTTCCTCTTCATTCTCACGCTGGAGGAGTCGGGCTACCTGCCGCGCGCCGCCTTCCTGCTGGACCGCCTGATGATGGGCGCGGGGCTCTCGGGGCGCTCGTTCATCCCGCTGCTGTCGAGCTTCGCCTGCGCGATTCCAGGGATCATGGCCACGCGGACCATCCAGGACCCGCGCGACCGGCTGACCACCATTCTGGTGGCGCCGCTGATGACCTGCTCGGCGCGGCTGCCGGTGTATGCGCTGCTGATCGGCGCGTTCATCCCCGAACGCACCGTGGCCGGCCTGTTCAACCTGCAGGGCCTGGTGCTGTTCGCGCTGTACGTGGCCGGCATCGTCAGCGCGCTGGTGGTGGCCTATGTGCTCAAGTTCTTCCGCCGTGACCGCACCGACCATCCGCTGCTGATGGAACTGCCGTCGTACCGGATTCCGAATCCGCGCGACATCGCCATCGGCCTGTGGGAGCGTGCCCGGATCTTCCTGTCGCGCGTGGGCAAGGTGATCCTGACGCTGACCGTGCTGCTGTGGTTCCTGGCCACGTTCCCGTCGCCGCCGGAAGGCGCCACGCTGCCGGCCATCGACTACAGCTTCGCCGGCATGCTCGGCCGGGCGCTGCAACACGTGTTCGCGCCGATCGGCTTCAACTGGCAGATCTGTATCGCACTGGTGCCGGGTCTGGCCGCACGCGAAGTGGCGGTTGGGGCACTCGCCACGGTCTACGCGCTCTCGGGCAGCGACGACGCGGTGGCCGTGCAACTGGCGCCGATGATTGCCGCGCAGTGGTCGCTGGCCACGGCGCTGTCCCTGCTGGCGTGGTACGTGTTTGCGCCGCAGTGCATTTCCACGCTGGCGGTGATCCGGCGCGAGACCAACTCCTGGGCGGTGATGGCGGCTTCGGCGGCCTACCTGACCGGGCTGGCCTACCTCGCGTCGTTCGTCACGTATCGCGCGGCGCTGGCATTTGGTTGAGACGAGGTTGAAACTGGCGACACCGACTTGGGTCCAACGGCCATGACGCTCTATCACGCCTTCGAAATCCTGGTGGTCGCGCTGATCGTGGCGGCTTGCGCGGTCCACGTGACGGGCCGCTACATGCCGCGCACGCGGGAACGCGTGAAAGCGTCCCTGGCCGTGCGCCTGGGTGGCGCCGGCGCCACCGGCTGGCGCGCATGGCTGGCGCGGCGTCTGGCGCCGCAGGCCGCCGCCGGTTGCGCCTCCGGGTGCGAGACGAATAGCGGCTGCGGCACGTGCGGGTCGAATACGTCCCCTGCGACCTCGGCCTCGGCCCCGCCGGAGAACGAGCAGATCATCCGGTTCGTGCGCAAATCCTGACGGCGCAGAGCCCATCCCGACAAAGAACGGCGGTCCTTGCGACCGCCGTTTTTGCGTTCTGGCCCCGGATCGCTGCACGCAGAAACGGGTACGCTCGTCCTGCCAGACCCGTCCGACGCCCGCAGAAACGGGTACGCCCGCCGCCGTCCTGCATCCGCAACGGGCAAAGAAAAAACCCGCCGCGCGGGAAGCGCGGCGGGTTCCATCGTCCAGCCGATTTACTGCACCACGCCGGCCAGCGTGATCGACACGGGCATCGCCTCGGGTCCGGCCGTGCAGCGCGCGGTCACCGTGAACGGCCCGTTGGCGAGCGGCGTGATCGATGCCGAGTTCGGCGCGATCACCACCTGGTTCAGGATGATGTTGCTGCTGGCAGTAGACCACGCCCAGCTGCCAAAGCACGGCGAGATGCCTTCGTCGATGCCGCGATGGAGCAGATGCACCGCGATCGTCGCCCCGATCCCCGGCGGCACCACCAGCGGCTGCGGACCGTTGTAGACCAACGCCCAGGTCGGCTGCTCGGTGACGAGCAGGTTGGCGCGCGGCGTCGCGGTCAGCGACAGGCTGCTGGCGAATTCGGCGAGCACGCTTTGCAGCGGTGACGCGCCATTCGGCCGGCTGGTGCTGACCGTGGTCAGGCGCGTGGCGCCATCCGGCAGCACGGCCAGCGACGGCGAGGTCGTGGTGAAGGTCCAGAGGCCGTTGAAGTCCGGCGTGACATCGCTCTCGTCATTACGCACCACCTTCGACGCATAGACCTGCGGATAGCCGTTCAGCACGTTCAGCGCATTGATCTGGGCGCCGTTCTGCGACAGCACCAGCCGGAAGCTCGCCACGCCCGTCTTGACCACCGATACCAGGAACGCGCCTGTCAGCACCGAGTTGTCTGGCGCCGTGACCGAGACCGAGACCACCGACTGGGCCACCGTGTCGGACGCATTCACGCCGCGCAGCATGCCTACGTTGATCGCGCCGGTGACCTGCACGGCCGCCGTGCTGCTGCTCCAGTTCCAGCCGCTGCCCGCCGTGGAGCGGTCCGCGCCATCACTGTCGATCAGGGACGCCGTGACGGGCAGCACCTGGCCGTCAGTCATCGACAACACCGGATAAGGCAGCGCGAGGCTGTAGGTACGCGTGCCGGGCGCCACCACCGTGATGACGGCCGAGACCTGCGGCAACGCCGTGGTGGCGTTGCTGGCGCCGGTGACGGTGGCCAGCAGGCTGATCGTGGCGGTGCCGGTACCGACGCCGGTCACCACGGCGCTGCCCGGCACTGTGCCATTGCCCACGGCCGCTACGGAACTGTTCGAAGAGGTCCAGACGAAGCTGGTGTTGCCGGTGACGTCGTTGCCGTTGTTGTCCACCACTGACGCAGTCAGCGAAATCGAGCTGCCGACGGAGACCTGGCCGGAGGTCTGGCTCATCACCACGGTGTACGACTTGGCAGCCGTCGCGCCATTCCCGCCATTGCCGCCGTTGCCACCGCTCCCGCCATTGCCGGCGCTGCCCGTCGGCGAGGTACCTCCCCCGCTGGACCCGCCGCCGCCGCCGCAGGCTGCCATCAGCGCCACGGTCGCCGCGCAGGCGAGCCAGGATATCCATCGACGTGTCGTCATGGTTTGTCCCCTTCTGTTGTAATGTCCCGTTCCCGTGCTACGAGACTAGGCGCGATCCGCCAGGCGATGTACTGGCCAGAGGACTGAGCGCCACCCCACATATCGGGATGAGGTCATCCCCGGTCTACGGCAAGCGGTTGACGCCAAGTGCGGATTTCGACTACGCTGGCGGCTTAACCCTTTCGCGCACGATGCACGCCTCCGCCCTCCTCCTCCGCCACGCCGTTGATGCCCCGCGCATCGATGCCGCCGTGCGCGCGTGCGTGGCGCGGGCTGGCCGGCTGTCGCGCGGCGGCCTGGCCGCATCCCCCTCCTCGCTACTACTAGACCTAACGACCGGTTGCCGGGCCTAGCGCCCCGTGGCAGTTCGGCAGCCGTCTATCGCCACCGTTTTCCCGTTTTTTCCCCGAATTTTTGATTTTTGCCTGTCGCATCTTCCCGCGAGGAAGGAGAACACCCATGTTGCGCAATCCCGCCGCCAAGTACCGCCCCGCCACCACCGTCAACCTGCCTGACCGCACCTGGCCGTCGCGCCAGATCACGCGCGCCCCGCGCTGGATGAGCACCGACCTGCGCGACGGCAACCAGGCCCTGATCGAGCCGATGAACCCCGCGCGCAAGCTGCGCTTCTTCGAGCAGTTGGTGAAGGTGGGCCTGAAGGAGATCGAGGTGGCCTTCCCGTCGGCCTCGCAGACCGATTTCGACTTCGTCCGCATGCTGATCGAGGAAGACCGGATTCCCGCCGACGTGAACATCGTGGCGCTGACCCAGTCGCGCGAGGACCTGATCCGGCGCACCGTGGAGTCGGTACGTGGCGCGCGCCAGGCCACCATCCACCTGTACAACCCGATCGCGCCGGCGTGGCGCCGCATCGTCTTCAATGCCTCGCGCGAGGAAATCCGCGAGGTGGCCGTGAGTGGCACGCGCCTGATCCGCGAACTGACCGATGCGATGCCGGAAACGGCCTGGACCTACGAGTATTCGCCCGAGACCTTCAGCCTGGCCGAACTCGATTTCTCGCTTGAGGTTTCCGATGCGGTATCGGCTGTATGGGAGCCGTCCGCCACCCGCCCGATGGTGCTGAACCTGCCGACCACCGTGGAATGCAGCACGCCTAACGTGTTCGCGGACCAGGTGGAATGGATGCATCGCCATCTGGCGCGGCGCGAGCATATCGCGCTGTCCGTCCATCCGCACAATGACCGCGGCACCGCCGTGGCCGCCGCCGAGCTGGCCGTGATGGCCGGCGCGGACCGCGTGGAAGGCTGCCTGTTCGGCAACGGCGAGCGTACCGGCAACGTGGACCTCGTCACGCTGGCGCTGAACCTCTACACGCAGGGCGTGGCCCCGGAACTCGATTTCTCGGATATCGACGAGGTACGCCAGTGCGTGGAGCACTGCAACCAGCTGCCGGTGCACCCGCGCCATCCCTACGTCGGCGATCTCGTCTTCACGGCGTTTTCCGGCTCGCACCAGGACGCCATCCGCAAGGGCTTCGCCCAGCAGAAGCCGGACGCGATCTGGGAAGTGCCCTACCTGCCGATCGACCCGGCCGACCTCGGCCGCAGCTACGACGCCGTGATCCGCGTGAACAGCCAGTCCGGCAAGGGCGGCATGGCCTACCTGCTCGAACAGGCGCATGGCATCTTCATGCCGCGCCGCCTGCAGATCGAATTCAGCCGCGCGGTGCAGGCGATGACCGACGAAACGGGCCTGGAAGCGAGCGCCGACGACCTCTACGCGCTGTTCCGCCGTGAGTACCTCGACGTGGACGCGCCGCTGCGCTATGTCTCGCATCGCATGGTGTCGACGAGCGAGGCCAGCGACGCCAGCGTGGAGATCGAGGTGGAACTGGTACGCGATGGCCAGCCGGTGCGGGCGCGCGGCGCGGGCAATGGCCCGATCGACGCAGTAGTCGACGCCTTCGTGCGCGGCCTGGGCCTGCCGGTGCGGGTGATGGACTATCACGAACATGCGCTGACCGCCGGCGCCGATGCGCGTGCGGCCTGCTATGTGGAAGTGCGCGTCGGCGATTCGCCGACGGGCTTCGGCGCGGGCGTGGATGCGAACATCGTCACGGCGTCCCTGCGCGCGGTGGTGTGCGGCGTGAACCGGCACATCGGGCGCGCCAGCCAGGAAGCACGGGCGGCCTGAGGCGGATTACGGCGGATTGAGTCCCGCCGCCGTGGAGAAAACCGGTGTGCCCCGCCCCCACGGGGCACACCCGGAAAGACGTCCTTGCGGACGCCCACGACATGCGCGATGCATTCACCACGTGCGCACAGCGTACGGGCCGCATCGCGCGGGCGCCACGAATAAATCCGCATGTAAATAGAAGGGAGCGGGCGCACGCCCGGAATCATCGGCTGTCGCGCGGCCGCCACGCGAGGCCGCGCGGCTTGCGCTGGGTCAAGGTGGGGATGAGAGGCAAAGGCCACACTGGTCGCACAGTTATTCCTCGCCTGTGCATACCAACATGACCAACATCTCTCTCACTCGCAAGACACTCTGCTCCACCCTGGCCGCGCTGGCGGCCTCCGCCGCGTTCGCGGCCCCGGCCATGGCTGCCGAGGAAGCCCAGGGCAACTGGATGGTGCGCATGCGCGGCACCTTCCTCGACATGTCCAACAAGTCCGACCCGGTGGGCGGCGTGGGCGCGTCGGACCGCATCCACGTCAACAACAAGTGGATTCCGGAAGTCGACATCACGTATTTCATCGTGCCGCACATCGCTGCCGAACTGGTGCTGACGATTCCGCAGAAGCAGGACGTCTCGCTCGATGGCCAGAAATTCGGCACGTTCAAGCACCTGCCGCCCAGCCTGCTGCTCCAGTACCACTTCATCCCGAACGGCACGTTCCGGCCGTACATCGGCGCGGGCGTGAACGCGACGCGCGTCTACGGCGCGGACATCGCCGGCAACACGCTGAACCTGGACCGCTGGAGCGTGGGGCCTGCCCTGCAGATCGGCATGGACTACAAGCTCACCAAGAACTGGTTCCTGAACGTGGACGCCAAGAAGGTCTGGATCTCCAGCAACGTGTATGCGGGCGGTGTGAAGGTTTCCACGGTCAAGCTCGATCCGTGGCTGTTCAGCGCCGGCGTGGGTTACCGGTTCTGAGGTGTTGATGTCGGACGCCCCGCTCCGCCCGGAGCGGGGGGCAATGCTCAGCGGAAGGCCGGCTCGTCGAAGCTGCGCAACTTCCGCGAGTGGAGTTCTTCCACGCCGTTCTCCCGCAGGATACGGATCGCCTCGAGGCCGATCGTCATATGCTGGCTCACGCGCTGCCGATAGAAGGTATTGGCCATGCCGCGCAGCTTCAACTCCCCATGCAAGGGCTTGTCGGACACGCATAGCAGCGTGCCGTAGGGCACGCGCAGCCGGAAGCCATTGGCGGCGACCGTCGCACTTTCCATGTCGATGGCAATCGCGCGGGACTGGTTGAAGCGCGCGTAGAGCGACTTCGACTTCAGTTCCCAGTTGCGGTCATCGGTCGACACCACCGTCCCGGTCCGCATGCGCGTCTTCATCTCGTTGCCGGACAGGCCGGTGATGCGGGCGACGGCTTCCTGCAGCGCCACCTGGATCTCGGCGATCGGCGGCACCGGCACCCATGGCGGCAGGTCGTGGTCGAGCACGTGGTCGTCCCGCACATAGGCGTGCGCCAGCACGTAGTCGCCAAGCTGCTGCGAGCGGCGCAGGCCGCCGCAGTGACCCACCATCAGCCAGCAATGCGGACGCAGCACGGCGAGGTGATCGGTCATCGTCTTCGCGTTCGACGGCCCGACGCCGATATTGACCAGCGTGACGCCGAGCTTGTCCTCGCGCACAAGGTGGTAGGCCGGCATCTGCGGCAGCGCGCGCGGGCGGGTGGCGTCGTCGGGTTCGCTTTCGCCGAGGTTCTGGGTCACGTCCCCCGGTTCGATGAAGCGCACGTAGCCGTCGCCGCCATCCCCAGACATCAGCGAGCGGCCCAGCGCGACGAACTCATCGACATAACGCTGATAGTTCGTGAACAAGACAAAACGCTGGAAGTGGTGCGGCGCCGTGCCGGTGTAGTGGTAGAGCCGCTGCAGGGCCAGGTCCACGCGCTCCGCCGAGAACAGCGAGAGCGGCCAGGCTTCGCCGGGCGTGGGCTCGTAGGTGCCATTGGCGATGGAGTCGTCGATGCGGCTCAGTTCGGGCAGCACGAACGACGCCTCCAGCTCGCGCGCCTGGGTGTAGCTGATGTCGGTGGTCGAAGCTTCGATGACGAACGGCAGCGGGATCGGCCTGCGCGACAGGCCGACGACCACTGGCACGCGGTGATAGCGCATCAGGCGCTCGATCTGGTCGCGGTAGTAGTCGCACAGCAGGTCCGGTCGCGTGACCGTGGTGCCGTACACGCCGGGGTAGGCCACCGTGCCCCACGAAGGGCGGCTGTCGGTCACCATGGTTTCGAGGTTGACCGAGATGCCGAGGTAGGGGTAGCACGCGTGTGCCGCCGATGGGAGGGGCTTGCCCTGCGCGAAGGCGTCGAAGCGCGCGCGCACGGCGGCGACCGAGCCGTCGTAGATCTCGCGAATGCGCGCCAGCGCGCTGTCCGCGTCAGAGAACTCGGCCAACTGATCGGCCGGATGGGCGGAAGAGAAGATCGAGGCGTTCATGGCGACCATCATACCGCGCGGCATCGCGCCGTGGCGGCAATCGATGGCGTTGCGTGGGAATACGAACGCTTGTGCGCTTTGCACCGTGCATTGTTTGACGCATCCATATCCGCTTCGCTACACTCTGTCGCCATTCGCGCCGCACATCGCAGCTTCGTGGCGCAAACGCCGCTGCGCTCCCCACTTTGGTTGGGGGTGTGGCACGCGACATGGTATCTGGCAGGAGGAGCCGTCGATGGAAATCCGTAACCCGTTGCCCGCAGAGATCGAGGCGGCCAGGCGTCTGTTGGCCGCCAACGGTTGGGAGCAACAGGTCGGCAATGCGGAACGCTTCGCGCAACTGATCGCCAATTCCCAACGCGTAGCCGTGGCCGTGGAGAAGGGCGAGGTGATCGGCTTCGCCCGCGCCCTCTGCGACGACATCGCCAACGGCTACATCTCGATGGTGGCCGTGGCGCCGCAGCATCGCCGGCGCGGCATCGGCCGGGCGCTGGTGCGCCAGGTCATGGGCAACGATCCCGACATCGTCTGGGTGTTGCGCGCGGCACGCTCCTCGGAAGCCGCCTTCTTCGGCCAACTCGGCTTTGCACCGTCGATGGTCGCCATGGAGTGGCGGCGGCGCTGATTTTCCGGCGCTGTTACTCCGCCGCTGTTACTCCACCACTGTTACTCCGCCATCGCGCGCCGGAAAGCGTCCGCCGAGCCCATCTGGCGGAACAGCTTGCCACCCGGCGCGAAGCGGTCCGCCGTCGACAGGCCGCCTACCACCACCGGTTCGAACCCCGCCTCACGCACCAGTTGCGCGGCCACGGCTAGCGCAGCCGCGTCGTCGCCAGCCATCGGCACCGCCATCAGCGCGCCCTGGCGATGGCTCTCGCGGGCAAACTCCGCCGCGCCCGTGAAGTTGAACACGCGCACGATCCGCGCGCCGGCCAGGTACTTGGCCGTGGTCGCGCCGATGCCGTTGGCTTTCACCTCCTCCACGATCGCCCCGTCGCGCGGCGAGACCGCATTGGTGGCATCGAGCACGATCTTGCCCTGCCATTTGTTCTGCTGGCCCACCTCGGGCACGGCGCCGTAGGGCACGGCCAGTAGCAGCACATCGGCAAAGGCCACCGCCTGCGCCACCGTGCCGGCCTGTGCCAGCGGGCCGAGCGAGTCCGTCAGGCTCTTCAGGGACTCCGGGTGACGCGAGGAGAACATCACGGGGTGCCCAGCCTTCACGAACAGGCCGCCCACGGTGCCGCCAATGCGCCCCGAGCCGATCACGCCGATCTTCGATTTGGCTGGCGTCTGCGCCATGGCCGGCAGCGCGCCCGCCACGACCACAAGCCCCATCGCCCCCAGCACCCTGCGCCGGCCCCGGTGCATGTGTGTCGATTCGTGCCCCATGGCCTCGCTCCAGCAGTTCCGATCTAGCCACTCTAGGCGAAATCCACGCCACCGGCGCTGTCATGGGAGTGTCATCGCCGCTGCCTAGACTGACGCGCGACCACGTGCCGTCTTCGGCACTTATCGATAACAACAACGAACAGGGGAAATCATGGGAAAGAGGACCAGGCAGGCAGCCTTTGCCGCGCTGATGTCGGCCACGCTCGCGCTCGGCGCCTGCGGCGGCGACGATGACAACGGCAGCGCCGCGAATGGCGGTGCCGGTGGCAATGGTGGCAACGGCGGCAATGGCGGCACCACGCAGCCGGCATCGGTGCAGCCGCTGTCGGGCGGATCGCTGTACGTCGGCGCCGTCAGCTTTGGCGACACGGTATCCGTCGAACTCGACAAACCCGCCGCTGGCCAGCTCACCCTGCGCTTCCTCGATTCCCGCTTCGGCCTGGCCGGGGCACTGGTGGGCCAGTACGTGCTGGAAGACGGCACCTACCGCGTGACCGGCCTCGCCGCCAGCGGCACCGACGTACCGGCAGCACTGGCTGCCGCCGCCGCCGCCATCACCTTCCGCTTCACGCTCGACGACGGCGTGCTCTCCGGCGCGCTGGGCCAGGTGCCCAACGTCAAGGCCGGCAACGGCGCCCTGCTCCAGGGCTATATCTCGGCCGGCAACCGTGGCGCGCAGCTGGCCGACATCGCCGGCAGCTACAGCTACCTGCGCCAGGCCGGCGACGCCGCCAGCGCGGGCCAGCTCAATATCGGCGCGGATGGCAACGTGCGCGTCTGCGCCGGGCTGGGCTACAGCGCCGACTGCGCCGGCGGCCAATCAGGCAAGCTGGCGGCCGATGCCGACCAGTCGCGCTATCCGGGCGCCTTCGCGCTGACGCTGGGGGGCAGCACGGTCGGCCGCCTGTTCGTAGGCCGCCAGCAGGGCCAGGTGGCGCTCTTCGTCGACGAAACCGGCGCCAGCGCCACGGCGCCCACCGGTAGCTGGGTCGTGCGCACGGCCACGGCCGTCGCCGCCAACGGCATCGATGGCGACTGGGTCTGCGCCGAGCCGGAACTCGACGACAAGAACGCCGCCACGGGCCGTACGCGCCGCAACATCGTCTCGGTGGCGGGCACCACGCTCGCCGCGGACAACATCCCCGTGGACGTGACGCTGGCCTACAACCGCGCCGGCGGGGCCGCCGCCAACGGGCTGGTCTCGGGCACGTGGCAGGCCACCGTGGCCGGCCAGGCGCAATCGCTCGGCCTGACCTGGCTGCCGGTGAGCAAGAACCTCGCGTACCAGCTCCGGCAGGTGCCGGGCAGCACGCGACAGCTTCCCGCCGTGTGCGCCCCGATGGCCCCGCCGACGCCGGTCTCGACCTACCTGACGGCCACTGCAGGGCAGAACATCCTCGTCACGCTGGCCGATCTGCGCCCCACCCAGCCGGCCATCGGCCGCGACCAGATCTACTACAAGCTCGGCCGCTACGCCGCGGACCCGATCAAGAAGTTCGACGACGCCTGCGAGACCAACGGCCAGAACAAGACCAGCACCTGGGATGCGGCCACGTCCCGCCTCAGCGACCTCGCCTCCTTCACCTGCACCAAGGCGGTCGGCAACAAGCCGGCCGACATGAAGACGCTGGTGGTGGGGCCGTACGGCGAGCCGTTCCTGACCGATGGACACCACTCGTTCACGTCGATCTGGGACGCCGACACCGGCGGCGCGCAGTCGAAGATGTGGATCCGCGTGCAGGACAACCTGTCCACGCTGAACCGCGCCACCTTCTTCCGCACGCTGCGCGAGCGCAAGCTGATCTGGTCGAAGGACGGCGCCAACCAGCCGACCTACCCGGCTGACCTGCCGCGCGCGCTGGGCCTCAAGAACGGCCTCGGCAACGACCCGTACCGCGCGCTGGTCTACTTCACGCGCGACATCGGCTACAGCCAGCCGACCGATGCCACCGAGTTCACGGAGTTCTATTGGGGCGATTGGCTGCGCGGCGTGGTGGACCTGAAGACGGTCAACCTGGACGACACCGCCAGCTACCTCGACGCCGTGCACCGCGCCTCGGCCGCCATGGTGGCGCTGGCGCCTGACGCCGTGGTCAGCAACGCCAAGACCGCCGCGCAACTGGGCGGCCTGACCACGCTGAACGAAACCGAGTTCACGGCGCTCTCGCAGCCGGTGGGTTCGACCAAGCCCGGCAAGCTGCCGTACGCGGTGGCCTACCGCCTCGGGCTGAAGCCGTAAGGCAAAAAAAGACGCCCGCTGCAATGAACTGCACCCCAAAAGTTGGACACCAACTTTTGGGGTGTTTTCATGTATCGGTACTCGGAGCAGTTCAGGCTGACAGTTATCCAGAGCTACCTGGACGGTCAGGCAGGCTATGGTGAGATCGCCAAACGCCATGAAATAGACAGCGG
>NZ_JBFTSH010000027.1:0-24310 GCF_056399925.1 Cupriavidus sp. 01L43 | reverse complement strand
GTCAGCAGCTCGGTGGCCAGCGCGCTGGGCGGCGGCGCTGCGGTCAACGGCAATGGCACCGTGTCGGCACCGACCTACACGGTTGGCGGGACGACCGTCAACAACGTGGGCAGCGCCATCACTAATCTCGATGGTCGCGTGACCACCGTGGACAATCGCGTGACCAACGTCGAAGGCTCGGTCACGAACCTCACCAACAATATCAACAACGGCACGACCGGCCTGGTCCAGCAGGACGCCACCACCAAGGCGATTACCGTCGCCAAGGACAAGGACGGCACGCAGGTGGACCTGACCGGCACCGCCGGCGCCCGCCAGCTTCGCGGCGTGGCCAACGGCACGGTGGCGGCAGGCAGCCTGCACGCGGTCAACGGCGGCCAGCTCCATGGCGTGAGCAGCTCGGTGGCCAGCGCGCTGGGTGGCGGGGCCACGGTCAACAGCGATGGCTCGGTGTCCGCGCCGACCTACGCCGTTGGCGGTAACACGTTCAACAACGTGGGCGGCGCCCTGACCAACCTGGATGGCCGCGTCACCACGATCGACGGCCGCGTGACCAACGTCGAGGGCGACGTCACGAACCTCGCCAACACGATCAACAACGGCATGGCCGGCCTCGTCAAGCAAGACGCGACGACCAAGGCGATCACCGTCGCCAAGGACAAGGACGGCTCGCTGGTGGATCTGACCGGCACCGCCGGCGCCCGGCAGCTGCGTGGCGTGGCCAACGGCACGGTCGCGGCCGGCAGCCTGTTCGCCGTCAACGGCGGCCAGCTCCACGGCGTGAGCAGTTCCATTGCCACGGCACTGGGTGGCGGAGCGGGGGTAAACGGCGACGGTAGCATCTCCGGGCCGACCTACACCGTCGGCGGCACCACCGTCAATAACGTGGGCGGCGCGATCACGAACCTCGACAACCGCGTGACCAATGTCGAGGGTTCGATGACCCAGATCACCAACAACATCAACAACGGCACGATCGGCCTGGTCAAGCAGGACGCCGCAACCGGCCACATCAACGTGGCGACCGACAAGGGCGGCAAGGTGGTGAACGTGGCCGGCACGGAAGGCACGCGCCAGCTCACCGGCGTGGCCGACGGCCTGATTGGCGCCGGCAGCACCGACGCCGTCAACGGCAGCCAGATCTTCAGCCTGACGCAACAACTGGCGAAGGGTGGCGGCACGAGCCACCACTTCCAGGCGGACGGCAAGTCCGACGGCAGCGACGCCGCCATCGTCCGGTCGGAGAGCCGTGGAGTGGCGATCGGCAGCTACGGTGAGGCCAGCGGTAACGCCGCCGTTGCCGTGGGTGCCGATGCCAAGGCCAGCGCTGACAACAGCGTGGCGTTGGGCGCCGGTTCGATTGCCGACCGTGCCGACACCGTCTCGGTTGGCAACGCGGATGCCGAACGCCAGATCGTCAACGTGGCCGCCGGCACGCAGGATACCGACGCGGTCAACGTCGGCCAGATGCGGAGCTACGCCAGCCAAGGCAACAGCCAGACGCTGAACCAGGCCAACACCTACACCGACCGGCAGGTGGGTGCGGTGCGCCGCGACGCCCACGCCGGCACCGCCTCGGCGATGGCGATGGCAGGCCTGCCGCAGTCGGTCCAGCCGGGCAAGGGCATGGCCGCGCTGGGTGCCTCCGCGTACAGCGGGGAATCCGCGATCGCGCTGGGCGTCTCCAAGATGTCGAGCAGCGGGAAGTGGGTCTACAAGGCCATCGTGTCCTCCAACACGCGCGGCAACTACGGCTCGACGGTCTCCGCCGGCTTCCACTGGTAAGCCACGACAGCGGGCGCCACGCCAGCAAAGCCCGTCTCCTCCCGGAGGCGGGCTTTTTTCATGCGCCCGGCACGGGAAAACCGCAGTGGCCGGCGCCCCCGGATCAGCGGACAATCGATGGCTCCCCATCGCCAGTCCCCACGCCGCCCAACGTGACGTCCCCCCTTCCCTTGCGCAGCCCCCGGCTGCATTTCGATCTCACGACGGTCCAGCTTTTCATCGCCGTGGCCGAACTCGGCGGCATCACGCGCGGCGCGGAGCGCCTGCACCTGGCCCCGGCCGCGGCCTCGCGCCGCGTGCTCGAACTGGAGGCCCAACTGGGCGTGGCCCTGTTCGAACGCCTGCCTCACGGCATGGCGCTGACCGAAGCCGGCCGCGCGCTGCTGGCCCACGCGCGCGGCATCACCCACACCGTGCAGCGCATGCAGGACGACGCCGCCTCCTTTATCGGCGGCGACCTTGGCGTGGTGCGCATTGCCGCGCCGAAGTCCGCCGTGATCCAGTTCCTGCCGTTCGATATCCAGCGCTGCGCCTCGGCCTGCCCCGGCGTGCGCATCGACCTCCAGGAAATGAACAGCCTCGAGGTGCAGCAGTCCCTGCGGCGCGGCACCGTGGACATCGGCATCTACGAAGGCAGCCTCGGCATGATCGACCTGCCGACCGCACCCTACCGCCATGACCGGCTGGTGCTGGTGGTGGCGCGCGACCATGCGCTGGCCGGCCACGCCCAGGTGACCTCGGACGATGTGCTCGACTGCGACCTGATCGTGCTGGGCGAAGGCTCGGCCATCTCGCTCGGACTGGAACGGCTGGCCGAGGAAGCCGGCCGGGTGCTGCGCATGCGCATGCGCGTGGGCGGCTTCGACAGCATCGCCGCGCTGGTGGCGCAGAACCTGGGCTGCGGCGTGATGCCGGAGGCGGTCGCGGCCGAGGTGGCGGGCGGCAGCCGCTTCGTGCGTCTGCCCATCGACGCCCCTTGGGCGGAGCGGCAGTTCGTGCTGTGCCATCGCCCGGCGGACGCGCTGTCCTCGGCGGCGCTGGGCGTGCTCAAGGTGCTTGCGCAAAACGCGTAACCAGAATCCCCCAAATAGCGATAGCCCGCGCCGGGCGCATTGCGGATGATGGCTCCATAACGATTAAGGATGGAGACAGGCAATGCAGCGCAGACAATTCCTACTTGGAGCCGTGGCCGGACTGGCCGTGCCGGGCCTGATGCCCAGCCTGGCGCGGGCGGCCGATGTGGCCGGCCCGGTGCGCATCGTCGTGGGCTTCGCCCCGGGCGGCGGTACCGACGTGCTGGCGCGGGTCATCGGCCAGAAGCTGGGGATGATGTGGAACACCACCGTGCTGGTGGAGAACAAACCCGGCGCCACCGGGGCCATTGCCGCTGCATATGTGGCGAAACAGCCACCTGATGGCACCACGTTGCTGATGGCGCACGTCAACAGCCATGCCATCGCCCCGGCGCTGCTCGACGTCAAGTACGACCCGCGCGCCGACTTCACGCCGATTTCGATGGTCGGCGTCACCCCCAACATGCTGACCTGCCGGCCCGAGCAGAAGGTGCGCACGGTGAAGGACATCGTCGCGCTGTGCCGGCAGAAGCCGGGCCAGATCTCGTTCGGCTCGTCCGGCATCGGTTCGGCCCAGCATCTGGCGCTGGAAATGTTCCGGCTGCAGGCCAAGCTCGATGTGGTGCATGTGCCCTACAAAGGCTCCGGCCCGCTCGTGGCGGACCTGATCGGCGGCCAGATCGACTACGCGTTCGACACCATGACCGCCGCCACGCCCTTCATCCAGCAGGGCAAGGTCATCGCCATCGCCCAGACCCGGCTCAAGCGCGCGGCCAGCCATCCCAATGTGCCGACGCTGGCCGAGTCCGGCTTTCCCGGGCTGGACGCAGCGTCGTGGTACGGCCTGGTCGGGCCGAAGGGGATGTCCCCGGCGCTGGTGCAGCGCATGAACGACGACGTCAACCGCGTGCTGCTCACGCCCGATGTGGCCGAGCGGCTCAAGAGCTTCGGCGCCGAAGATTCCGGCGGCTCGAGCCAGCAGTTCGGCGCCTTTATCGCGTCCGAGTCCACCAAGTGGGCCAAGGTCGTGAAGGACGCCGGCGTGAAAGCCGAAAGCTGATGGCTGCGAGACGGCGCGCCCGCGCGCGCCACCCTCGCCCCCCTCTCCACGAATTCAGGATTCACCCGATGACAGATCTCAGCCAAGCTGGCGCCCCGGCGCCTGCCACCCCCCTGCCGCTGGCCGGCGTGCGTGTGCTCGACGTGAGCCAGGTCATGGCCGGCCCCTACGCCTGCATGCTGCTGGCCGATCTCGGCGCCGACGTGATCAAGATCGAGCCGCCCGACGGCGGCGACCAGACGCGCGGCGCCATGGGTTTCAAGATGAAGGGGCCGGACAGCATGGGCTTCCTTAACATGAACCGGAACAAGCGCAGCGTCACGCTGGACCTCAAGACCGATTCCGGCCGCGAGGTGCTCTACCGGCTGGCGGAAACCGCTGACATCCTGGTCGAGAACTACCGGCCCGGCGTGATGAAGCGGCTTGGCATCGACTATGAGACGCTGGCCAAGATCAATCCGAAGCTGGTGTACGTGAGCATTTCGGGCTTCGGCCAGAGCGGGCCGTGGGCCAACCGGCCCGGCTTCGACCTGATGGCGCAGGCCATGTCGGGCGTGATGAGCGTGACCGGCTACCCCGGCGGTGCGCCCGTGAAGGCTGGCGTGCCAGTGGCCGATATCGGCTGTGCGCTGTTCGCCACTTACGGCATGCTGGCGGCCTATATCGGCGCCAAGCAGACGGGCAAGGGGCAGTACGTGGATGCGTCGCTGTTCGACTCCGCGCTGGCGTTCTCGGTGTGGGACACCTGCGAGTACTGGGGCACCGGCCGCGAGCCCGAACCGCTGGGCACGGCCAACCGCATGAGCGCGCCCTATCAGGCCATGAAGGCGGCCGACGGCTACTTCGTGATGGGCGCCACCAACCAGAAGCTGTGGCAGCTGCTGTGCCAGACGCTGGATCGACACGACCTGCTCAAGGACGAGCGCTTCGCCAGCGTGGCGCTGCGGCTGGCCAACCGGCCGGCGCTGATCGCCGAACTGGAGCAAAGCTTTGCCAAGGCGAGTTGCGATGACTGGATCGAACGGCTGCTCGCCGTAGGCATCCCGGCCGGGCCGATCCTGACCTACCCGCAGGCGTTCGCCAGCGAGCATGGCAAGCATCGGCAGATGCGGATCGAAATCGACCATCCGATCGAGGGCAAGGTGCCCAATATCGGCTTCGCGGTAAAGATGGGCGGCACGCCCCAGCAGGTGCGGCGCCCGCCGCCGCTGCTGGGCCAGCACACCAAGGAAATCCTGGCCGAACTGGGCCTCTCGCAGGACGAACAGCAGTCGCTGGCGACGGCCGGCGCGTTCGGATCATGAGCGCCCCGCTGCCGCCGGCAGCGCCGGGAGACGGGCAGGTCACGCTGACGATGGCAGGCGGCATCGCCACGCTCACCTTCGACCGCCCCGCCGCGCGCAACGCGATGACCTGGGCGATGTACGAGCAACTGGCCGGGCATTGCCGCACGCTGGCCGCGCAAGGCACGGCCGGCGCGCGCGTGGTGGTGATGCGCGGCGCGGGCGGCGAGGCCTTCGTGGCCGGCACCGACATCGCCCAGTTCCAGCAGTTTTCCAGTGGCGACGATGGCGTGGATTACGAGTCACGCATCGACGAAGGCATCCGGCTGGTCGAGCAACTGCCGATGCCTACCGTGGCAGTTGTCGAAGGCTGGGCGGTAGGCGGCGGGCTCGCCATCGCCACGGCTTGCGACTTCCGCCTCGGCACGCCCAAGGCGCGCTTCGGCGTGCCGATCGCCCGCACGCTGGGCAACACGCTGTCGGCACTGAACCTCACCCGGCTGCGCGCCGCGTGGGGCCTGCAACCGGTGCGCCGCATGCTGCTGCTGGCCCAGATCCTCGACGCGGACGCCGCCCTGGCCTGCGGCTTCCTCGAAGGCGTGCACGCGCCCGACGCCCTGGAAGCCGAAGTCGCCGCCCTCTGCGACCGCCTCGGCGCCCTGGCCCCCGTCACCCAGACCGTGGTCAAGGAAGCCCTCCGCCGCCAGACCGTAGCCGCCGTGGCAGACACCGACGACCTCGTCCGGCAATGCTATGGCAGCGAGGACTTCCGGGAAGGGGTGGACGCGTTCGTGGCCAAGCGGTCGCCGGTGTGGCGGGGAAGCTGACTCCAGGCGGGGAGACTTGCGGACAAGACCATATTTGGTCTATATTTGGACCCCATCCACCATGGACCGAGGGAGCCAAGCCGTGAAATTCTCCACCCAGGTCAAACCCATCAGTTACCTCAAAAGCCACGCCGCCGAGATCGTCAAGGACATCTCGGCGTCGCGCGAGCCGATGCTGATCACCCAAAACGGCGAGGCCAAGCTCGTGGTCATGGATGTGCGCACGTTCGAGGAACAGGAAGAAACCCTCGCCCTGCTGAAGCTGCTGGCGATGGGCGCCCGCGACATCGAGCGCGGGCGTTTTCGTGATGTGGAGGACGTCTTCGCCGACCTAGATAAGGACGACGACGCGTGAGGGCCGTCTTCCTTGCAGCGGCAGAAGAGGATTTGCACGAACTGCGCCGCTACATCGTCCGGCGCTTCGGCAAGGCAAGTTGGCAGGAAACCTTGCAGGGCATCAAGGACTCGGTGCGCACGATCCAGGCCTTTCCGGAAGGCGGTGCCATCCCCGACGAACTGGCAGACCTCGGCCTCCGGCAGTACCGACAGGTCATCTCGGGCATGAACCGGATCCTCTACGAGGTCAGGGCTGACGTCCTGTACATCCACATTGTCTGCGACACGCGCCGCGACATGCGCACCCTCCTTTCCCGCAGGCTCCTGCGAGCGATTCCAGAAGGCAACTAGATGCGAAAAACGGCCCGGAGGGTATCCCCCTCCGGGCCGTTTTCTTGTACCGGCAGATTTGCCAGCCGCTCAGTCCACCATCTTCCCAAACGTGAACGCGCCGTCTTCGTAGTCCACCGGGATCACGTCCTTGGCGGCGAACTTGCCTTCGAGGATGGCGCGGGCCACCGGGTTCTCGATCTGCTGCTGGATCGCGCGCTTCAGCGGCCGGGCGCCGAACACCGGGTCGTAGCCTGCGCTGGCAATCTTCTCCAGCGCCGCCTCGGTCACGTCCAGCGTCATGTCCATGCGTGCCAGACGCGCCTGCAGCCGTTGCAGCTGGATGCGGGCGATGGACTCGATGTGCTGCTGGTCCAGCGAGTGGAACACCACCACCTCGTCGATCCGGTTCAGGAACTCGGGGCGGAAATGCGTGCGCACCTCCTGCCAGACCGCGCCCTTCACCACGTCCTGCGGCTCGCCGGACATCGACTGGATCAGGTGCGAGCCCAGGTTGCTGGTCATCACGATCACCGTGTTCTTGAAATCGACCGTGCGGCCCTGGCCATCGGTCAGGCGGCCATCGTCCAGCACCTGCAGCAGCACGTTGAACACGTCCGGGTGCGCCTTCTCGACTTCATCGAGCAGGATCACCGCGTACGGCTTGCGGCGCACCGCCTCGGTCAGGTAGCCGCCTTCCTCGTAGCCCACGTAGCCCGGGGGCGCGCCGATCAGCCGGCTCACGCTGTGCTTCTCCATGAACTCGCTCATGTCGATGCGGATCAGGTGGTCTTCCGAGTCGAACAGGAACTCGGCCAGCGCCTTGCACAGCTCGGTCTTGCCGACGCCGGTCGGCCCCAGGAACAGGAACGAGCCATAGGGCTTGTTCTCGTCCGCCAGGCCGGCACGCGAGCGGCGGATGGCGTCGGACACCAGCCGCACGGCCTCGTCCTGGCCCACCACGCGTGCGTGGAGGCGGTCTTCCATCTTCAGCAGCTTGTCGCGCTCGCCCTGCATCATCTTGGCGACCGGAATCCCGGTGGCACGGCTGACTACCTCGGCGATTTCCTCGGCACCCACCTGCGTGCGCAGCAGCTTGTTCGGCTGCTTCTGCTCACTGGCCTCGGCCTTGGTCGCCGCCTGCAGCTTGCCTTCCAGTTCCGGCAGCTTGCCGTACTGAAGCTCCGCCACCTTGTCCAGCTTGCCTTCGCGCTGCAGCCGGGTGATCTCGAGCTTGATCTTCTCGATCTCTTCCTTCAGCGCAGCCGCGCCCTGGGCAGCGCCCTTCTCGGCGCGCCAGATCTCGTCCAGGTCGGCATATTCCTTCCCAAGCCGCTCGATTTCCTGCTCGATCAGCTCCAGCCGCTTGCGCGACGCCTCGTCGCTCTCCTTCTTCACGGCCTCGCGCTCGATCTTGAGCTGGATCGTGCGGCGCTCGAGCTTGTCCATCGCCTCCGGCTTGGAGTCGATTTCCATCTTGATGCGCGCGCCGGCCTCGTCGATCAGGTCGATGGCCTTGTCCGGCAGGAAGCGGTCCGTGATGTAGCGGTGCGACAGTTCCGCCGCCGCGACGATGGCCGGGTCGGTGATCTCCACGCCGTGGTGCAGTTCGTACTTCTCCTGCAGGCCGCGCAGGATGGCGATGGTCGCCTCCACACTCGGCTCTTCCACCAGCACCTTCTGGAAGCGGCGCTCCAGCGCGGCGTCCTTCTCGATGTACTTGCGGTACTCATTGAGCGTGGTCGCGCCAATGCAGTGCAGCTCGCCGCGCGCCAGCGCCGGCTTGAGCATGTTGCCGGCGTCGATGGCGCCCTCGGCCTTGCCCGCGCCGACCATGGTGTGAATTTCGTCGATGAAGACGATGGTCTGGCCTTCATCCTTGGCCACGTCGTTCAGCACAGCCTTGAGCCGTTCCTCGAACTCGCCGCGATACTTGGCGCCAGCCAGCAGGCCGGCCATGTCGAGCACCAGCACGCGCTTGTTCTTGAGCGTCTCGGGCACCTCGCCGTTGACGATGCGCTGGGCCAGCCCTTCGACAATGGCGGTCTTGCCCACGCCCGGCTCGCCGATCAGCACCGGATTGTTCTTGGTACGGCGCTGCAGGATCTGGATGGAGCGGCGGATTTCGTCGTCACGGCCGATCACCGGGTCGAGCTTGCCCGCACGGGCGCGCTCGGTCAGGTCGACGGTGTATTTCTTGAGCGCCTCGCGCTGCGATTCGGCATCGGCACTCTGCACGGTGTCGCCACCCCGCACGGTCTGGATGGCCGCCTCGAGCGACTTGCGCGACAGCCCATGCTCGCGCGCAATACGGCCGCCCTCGCCCTTGTCGTCAGCCACGGCGAGCAGGAACAGCTCGCTGGCAATGAACTGGTCATTGCGCTTGATGGCTTCCTTCTCGGTGGCGTTGAGCAGGTTGTTGAGGTCACGGCCCACCTGGACCTCGTTGGTGCCCTGCACCTGCGGCAGCCGCTTGATGGCGGCGTCCAACGTGGTCTGCAGCCCACTGACGTTCACACCGGCGCGCGCCAGCAACGTGCGCGCGGCGCCATCGTTCTGCGCCAGCAGCGCGCGCAGCAGGTGCACCGGTTCGATGTACTGGTTGTCGTGACCCAGCGCCAGGCTCTGCGCATCAGCAAGCGCCTCCTGGAACCGGGTGGTGAATTTATCAAGTCGCATTCGGATCCCTCTCTCTCTAGGAAAGTGTGTCCTGTTGCGCGGGGTGGCCCGGCCCGGACACGTTACTTCGGAAAGATAGGGCTTTGACTTGACATTTCAAGGCTGACGGGCAGATTTCGAGCGGCTGCGCCAAAGCCATATGGCGACCGCAGTGACCACCAGCGTCGTCAGAAACGAGGGAAGCCAATACAACAACGCTTCGAAGTTGTATCCGTCCTCAGCGGGATCGAAACGCCGGTAATGGTCGAACAACCACTGTCCGAGCCACGGAGGAATAGAAATGACCTCCGAGTAATCCAGCCACTTGGCAGTCAGGTACAGAGGAAAAAGCACAAGCCACGCGGCCACCAACACGACTTTGACAAGTGCCTTTAAGACCGCCGTCACGGCGTGGACCTCTTGACCGTGAGTCTGCCGTAGCAGGCAATATCCGTGTTGGGAATCCGGCCGACAGTCGATGCTTTGAGCAAAGCCCTCAGGCGGTCAAAGTCGGTGTGGCTGTTGACAGCAATGCAACCTTCACTGATGCCTTGCGAACCGTTAGGGTGGAGGCGAAACTCCCCGCGCTCCACTTCGGCACAGAATCGCGAGACATCGTCCACTCTTCCATCCGCGGCGAAGAGGGCGAACCACCTTCGCCTGTCGGTCGAAAACGGATTTTGCTCCCGAAACCATCTCAAACCCCCGCCAGAGGGCCGGTCTAACACGTAATAAGTGCCAGGCGTGATCGGACCGGAGTTCTTGCGACAGGCGGCAAGATAACTATTGATGTCCCCATCTCGTCCCGAGAATGCCGGCACATCGAGTACGCCGGCCCGAAGCCGACTCCTGGGCCGGTCGTTGAGATAAAACGTCAAATCGATCATGACTCGATGCTCCTTCGTGAAACGAGCATCGAGATTGGCTTAGGGGCGCGCCAGCCCCAATAGGAATTGTTCGAAAGCGGTCATCAAGCTGACTGGGGTCAGAACGCTCCCGTCGAGATGTGGGGTCTCTCGACGGGAAACGTGGCGTTTAACGCACCTGCCCGACTAGTTCGGCACGTCCACCGTCGACCCGCTCACCGAAATCACATCGCCCGCCGCCGGGGTGGCGGCGATCGGGGGGACGTTCGTGGGCAGGATCTGCGGTGCCGGGGCGGCAGTGCCTCCGCGTGACGTCGTGCGCACCACTTGGGACGGCGGCAGGGCCGTGCCGCTGCGCAGGTTGGCGTACACGGCGTCCAGCGCCCGGTTCAGGTACACGTGCAGCGGGATGAAGGTGTTGGCGTAGCCAGGCAGTACGTCGATGAAGGCGTCGAAATGCTGGCCGTTGGTCACCTCTATATATGAGAGCTTGCTGCTGGTGCCCTCGGCCACCTTGTTCAGCCCCAGGTAAGGCCGCGACGTGTGGTTGACCGGCAGCAGGCCGTCGCTGCGGCCATGGACGATCATCGCTGGCTTGCCGCGCAGGTTGCCGGTGCGCAGCGTCTGTCCGATGCCCGCCTGAAGTGCGGCGCTGTTGGTCAGCAGGTCGCGCAGGCAGTTGGCGCCGGGCAGGTTGGCGTCCGCGACGCCGCCGACGCTGTTGGTGGAGAGGAAGTCGCGGGCGGGGCCGCCCTGGGCTTTCTCGTTCATGAGCGTCACGCCGGTGCTCGGCGGCACGCCGTTGCCGGTGGAGAACGTCAGGGCCAATATGTTTGGCGGGATGGTCACCGGGGTGCCGGTAGCGCCGCCCGGCGAGGCGAAGGTGTAGTCGCACAGCTTGTCGGTGACGCTGGCACGCGAGTAGGAGTTGGCGTACGTCACCGAGATCGAGCTGGCCACTTCGAGCGATGAAAGCGATGCATGCAGCACATCGGATTCTGGCTCCCAGCCGGCGGCGTGCAGGCGAGTGAAGGCGTCGGTCGACTGGTCAGTCAGCGACGCGCCGGTGAGTTGCCCGTTGCCGACCAGCGAGCCGCAGCGATTGGCGCCCTGGATGACCGTCACCGAGGTGAACGGTGCCGGCAGCGACGCCGTGCCCGCGCAAAGCGAGAACAGGTTCGCCGTGGTCGTGTAGTCATACAGATGCCGCCCCGATGACCCCACCGTCACCCCGCCCCGCTTCACCGTGATGGCCGGCACGGCGGGCATGTTCACGTTCGGTTCGCCCACGGCCACGCCGTCGATCAGGCCGTTCGTATCCTGCTCCGCTGCCGCGATGGCCGCGCCGCCGCCGTTGGAGACGGCCGAGGCGATCACCAGGATCTTGTCCTTGCCGATGGAGGCCTGCCGCACCCCGTCGGACCCCACGGTGCCGAATTTATCGTTGATCGCCCACATGGCGAACTCGATGGCCTGGAGCGTGTTCAGCCCCCAGTTGGCCTCGGGATTCTGCTTCGAGTGGGCATGCTTGTAGGCCAGCCGGTGCGGATTGGCAGTGGTGAAGTCCGCCAGCGACTGCGCGCCCGGCTGCGCCGCGAACTGGGCCAGCTTGCCGGCGCCGGTGCGAGCCTGGCGGGTGCCGTTGATCAGCGGCACGGTGTCCGAGTCGAGGTCGTGCGCCCCCGCGCCCGTGCCCTTGTCGGTATAGGCCACGGCACAGCCGCGCTTGAGCCCCCATTCGCCGACCGAAATCCCGCCATAAATGCCGCGCGAGCCCGACGAGGTCGCCGAGATCAGGCAAGGATTGGCGGGATCGAAGTTGGTCGGGATCTGCGCCATGATCGTCACGTTCTGCTGGCCGGTGCCGTCGTCGGCAAAGGCGATGTACTCGGTACCGGGCACCTTGCCCTGGCTGGCGGTGACGTTACCCTGGGGATCGACGTTCGGCCCGTACAGCGAGCCGTACCCGCCCAGCGGATTGGTATCGACGATGGCGCGGTAGTTATTGAAGATGGCGATGCGGCGCAGCTCGGCCGCCGTGGGCGCGGCGGGATCGGCGGGAACCGGCGCGGTAGCCGTGGCGATCAGGCCGTCCTTGCCGAGCCCGGCGGTCAGCAGGTCGTCGGTCGTGCCGTCGTAGTTCTGCACGCCGATGGTGCCCACCACGAAGGTCGGCCGGTTGTTCGGGTTCTGCGTGACCGGGCCGCCACCGCCCCCACCGCTGTTGTTGTTGTCCCCGCCGCCGCAGGCGCCAATCAGCAGCACCGCCACGGCGGCGGCAATGGCGGTGTGGCATCGTGGATCGACTAGGAATTTTCCTGCGCGCGTTGCAAGGCTATGCGTCATGGGGTGTCTCCTGTTATGTATGCCGGCGGGGCCGGATCGGTAAAACAGAAACAAGACCTACGAACCGCAAACTGCAAACCGCAAATGCAAACCAACGGGGGCGACGGGGGCGATGGGGAGCACGCCCGGCGGAGCGTCGTATTCGTCCCTCCCGGGACATAGTAGACGGTTCAGGCGTTTGGATGCGAGCAGGCAGTCAGTCGAATGCCAGCTATAGCGCCGATGCCGGAACCTGTATGTGCGACCCGATACATAGGCATCGGGCCAGCCAAGTGTTTGACGGAAAAGGGAAAATACTTAGGCGAGCGCGCGCCAGGTCCAGATGCCGAAGGCCGTGAGCACCAGCGAGCCACCCAGGTGCACCACCACGTGGGCGAGCGCCCAGCGATAGTCGCCCGCCATCAGGTTGCCGACCACCTCGCTGGAGAACGTCGAGAACGTGGTCAGGCCGCCGAGAAAGCCGGTGACGGCCAGCAGCCGCCATTCGGGCGAGAGGCCCGGGTGCGACTGGAAGAACGCCACGGCGATCCCGACCAGATAGCCGCCCACCAGGTTGGCGGCCAGCGTGCCGTACGGCAGCGCCGGGTTGGCCGCGTTCCACAGCACGGAAAATCCCCAGCGCAGCCAGGCGCCCGCGGCGGCGCCGACGCCCACCGCCACAAACCCGAGCGGACCCATTCAACCTTCCTTATTGTTGTTCGATGTGTTCGATGATTCGGCGTTGAACGATTCGATGCCCCAGCGGCGCAGCGCCGCATCGTCCGAGACCCGCGCATCGACCCAGCGCGCGCCCTCGGGCGTTTCTTCCTTCTTCCAGAACGGCGCCTCGGACTTCAGGTAGTCCATGATGAACTCGCACGCCGCGAAGGCATCGCCCCGGTGCGCGGACGCCACGGCGACCAGCACGATCTGGTCCAGCGGCTGCAACAGCCCCACGCGATGGACAATGGTCACGCCGAGCAACGCCCAGCGCTCGCGCGCGGCGGCCTCGATGCGTTCCAGCGACTTCTCGGTCATGCCCGGATAGTGCTCGAGTTCCATCGTCCGGACCGCCGTGCCGTGCGTGACATCGCGCACGGTGCCGATGAAGCTGGCCACGGCGCCCACGCCGGGATTGCCGGCCCGCAGCGCCGCCACTTCGGCGCCGAGGTCGAAATCATCGTGCTGCACGCGTGCGCTCATCTCAGCCTCCGGTCACGGGCGGGAAGAACGCCACCTCGCAGCCCTCGGCCAGCGGGGTGTCGGCGCGGGCCACGGCGTGGTCCACGGCCATTCGCAGCGCGCGGCCCTCGGCCAGCGCCTCGGCCCACTGGCCGCCGCGCTCGCGCAGCCAGCCGCGCAGGTCGCCCACGGTGCGTACGCTGGCGGGCACCTCGGCGCGCTCGGCGCCCTGCCCCACCTGCTCGCGCACACTGGCGAAGTATCGGAGTTCGATTTGCATGATGGTTGGGTCCGCGCGTCAGCCCAGCAGGCCGTCGAACGGGATGAATTGCACGGTGTCGCCGCGGCGAATGGTCTGGTTCGGCGGGTTGTCGATCAGCCCATCGCCCCAGACCGTAGACGTCAGCACGCCCGAACTCTGGTTCGGGAACAGGTCGAGGCCGCCCGCGTCGTTGAGGCGCGCGCGCAGGAATTCGTTGCGGCGGTCGCCACGCGCCAGATCGAAATCGGCACGCAGCGGCAGGCGGCGCGGCGTCACATCGGCCACGCCTTGCAGACGCAGGATGAACGGCCGCACGAACAGCAGGAAGGTGACGAAGCTCGACACGGGGTTGCCCGGCAGGCCGAGGAAGTGCGCCGGACTGTCCGAGCCGTTCGCCACCTGGCCGAAGGCCAACGGCTTGCCCGGCTTGATGGCGATCTGCCAGAGGTCCAGTCGCCCTTCAGCCTGCACGGCCGGCCGGATATGGTCTTCCTCGCCCACCGAGACGCCACCCGAGGTGATGATCAGATCACACCCCTCGGCGGCACGGCGCAAGGTGTCACGCGTGGCGGCCAGCGTGTCCGGCACGATGCCGAAGTCGGACACGTCGCAGCCCAGATTTTCGAGCAGGCCGCGCAGCGTGAAGCGGTTGGAGTTATAGATGGCGCCCGGCTTGAGCGGCTCGCCGGGCATGGCCAGCTCGTCGCCCGTGAAGAACACGGCCACGCGCACGCGGCGCACCACATCCAGCTTCGCCTGCCCGACCGAAGCCGCCAGGCCCAGCGCCTGCGGCGTCAGCCGGGTGCCGGTCGGCAGAATCTCGGCGCCGGTTTCGATGTCCTCGCCCGCGCGGCGAATCCATTCGCCCGAAGCCGGCACATGATTGACGATGACCGCGTCGCCATCGGCCACGCACTGCTCCTGCATGACCACGGCATCGGCGCCGGGCGGGATCAGGCCGCCCGTGAAGATGCGCGCGGCGGTGCCGGCGGCCAGCGCCGTGCCCACGTGGCCGGCCGGAATCCGCTGCGAGACCGGCAGGCGCGTACCCGGCGCGGGGACGTCGGCGGCGCGCATCACGTAGCCATCCATCGAGGTATTGTCGGCGGGCGGCACGCGCAGCGTGCTGGTCACGGGCGCGGCCAGCACGCGGCCGTTGGCGTCGAG
This sequence comes from Cupriavidus sp. 01L43, assembly GCF_056399925.1. NCBI lineage: Bacteria > Pseudomonadati > Pseudomonadota > Betaproteobacteria > Burkholderiales > Burkholderiaceae > Cupriavidus > Cupriavidus sp. 01L43. The sequence goes on along the minus strand of NZ_JBFTSH010000027.1, from coordinate 9,156 downwards.
CGTGTCGACGGTCTCGGTGGCCGTCAGCGGACGCACGCCGGCCATCAGGGCCGCGAGGGCCTCGGCCATGGTCAGCATCGGCGGACGGTTGGCGGCAGCAGTTGGAGTGGGGGCTTGGGTCATGTGAGCGTGGCTGGAATCAGGTTGGCCCATGAAAAACAGCCCCCGGCGCGAAGCCTGGGGGCCGTGGCAGCGGGCCCGGCAAACCCGATTGTAACGAGTTGGGCGCCGGTCGGTCGCTGGACAGTCGCTTACAGTCCGGTGTGCCGGGCGATGTACGCCTTGACCTGCGCGGCATCCGCCGGCATCACCTCGAAACGCTGCGGCAGCGCCTCGATCCCATCGAACGCGGCGGGCCGCTCGGGCTCGTGCCCCAGTGCCTCGCGGATCGTGTCGGCGAACTTGGCCGGCAGTGCCGTTTCCAGCACTACCATCGGCACGCCCGGCGTCAGGTACTCGCGCGCCACCTTCACGCCATCGGCGGTATGGGTGTCGATGGTGACGCCGTAACGCGCGTGCACGTCGCGGATGGTGGCCAGGCGGTCGTCATGCGTGCTGCGGCCCGAAACGAAGCCGAACTGGCGGATGCGGTCGAATTCCGGCGTGCCGGAGAGATCGAAGCCCCCCTTGGCATCCACGTCGCGGAACAGCGCGGCCAGCTTGTCGCCGTCCTGGCCGAGCAGGTCGAACACGAAGCGCTCGAAGTTCGAGGCCTTGGAGATATCCATGCTCGGGCTCGACGTGTGGTACGTCTGCGCCGAGGTCCGCACGCGGTAGGTGCCGGTGCGAAAGAACTCGTCGAGCACGTCGTTCTCGTTGGTGGCCACCACGAGGTTGTCGATCGGCAGGCCCATCATGCGCGCGATATGGCCGGCGCAGACGTTGCCGAAGTTGCCCGACGGCACGCAGAACGACACCTTCTGGCCAGGGCCATCGGTGGCCAGCAGCCAGCCCTTGAAGTAGTAGACCACCTGGGCCACCACGCGCGCCCAGTTGATCGAATTGACGGTGCCGATGCACTGGCGCGCCTTGAAGGCGTGGTCGTTCGACACCGCCTTGACGATGTCCTGGGCGTCGTCGAACACGCCTTCGATGGCCAGGTTGAAGATGTTCGGGTCCTGCAGGCTGAACATCTGCGCGGTCTGGAACGCGCTCATCTTGCGGTGCGGGCTCAGCATGAACACGCGGATGCCGTCCTTGCCGCGCATCGCGTACTCGGCGGCGCTGCCGGTGTCGCCGGACGTCGCCCCGAGGATGTTCAGCTTCAGGCCGGCCCGGCGCAGTGCGTACTCGAACAGGTTGCCGAGCAGCTGCATCGCCATGTCCTTGAAGGCCAGCGTCGGGCCGTTCGACAGGCCCAGCAGTTGCAGCGGCGTGCCGCCTTCCTCGCCCAGCGTGCGCAGCGGAGTGATGTCCGCCGTGTTATCGCCCGGACGTGCGTTGCAGTACACCTCGGCGGTGTAGGTCTTGCGCGTCAGCGCGCGCAGGTCGTCGGCGGGGATGTCGTCGCAGAAGCGCGAGAGCACCTCGAACGCCAGGTCGGCATAGGACAGCTTGCGCCAGGCTTCCAGCTCGTCGGCCGTGATCTGCGGGTACTGCTTCGGCAGGTAGAGCCCACCGTCCGGCGCCAGGCCGCCCAGCAGGATCTCGGAGAACGATTGCGGCATGTCATGGCCGCGCGTCGATTGGTATTGCATGAGCGGAGGCGTCTTAGTTCAGTTCTTCCATGCGCAGGCGCGTCACGGCGGACAGCACCGTCGGCAGCGACTCGATGCCGCGGATGGCGGCGTTCACGTGCTTCTCGCGCGTGAGGTGCGTCAGGATGATGATGTCGGTCTGCGGCTCGCCCTGGCGCGACTCCTTCTGGAGCATCGCGTCGATGCTGATGCCGCCCTCGGCCAGGATGCGCGTGATCTCGGCCAGCACGCCGGTCTCGTCGGACACGCGCATGCGCAGGTAGTAGGAGCTGGTGACTTCCTCGATCGGCAGCACCGGCACGCTGGACAGCTCGTCCGGCTGGAACGCCAGGTGCGGCACGCGATGGTTCGGATCGGCCGTATGCAGGCGCGTCACGTCTACCAGATCGGCGATCACGGCCGAGGCGGTCGGCTCGGCGCCGGCGCCCTTGCCGTAGTACAGCGTGGTGCCCACGGCGTCGGCCTGCACCAGCACGGCGTTCATCGCGCCTTCCACATTGGCGATCAGGCGGGATGCCGGCACCAGCGTGGGATGCACGCGCAGCTCCACACCCTCCTCGCGGCGGCGCGTGATGCCGAGCAGCTTGATGCGGTAGCCCAGTTCCTCGGCGTACTTGATGTCGATGGCGGACAGGTTGGTGATGCCTTCCACGTGGGCCTTGTCGAACTGCACCGGCATGCCGAAGGCGATGGCGCTCATCAGCGTGACCTTGTGGGCGGCGTCGATGCCCTCGATGTCGAAGGTGGGGTCGGCCTCGGCATAGCCCAGCTGCTGGGCTTCCTTGAGCACCACGTCGAAGTCCAGGCCCTTGTCGCGCATTTCGGACAGGATGAAGTTCGTCGTGCCGTTGATGATGCCGGCGATCCACTGGATGCGGTTCGCGGTCAGGCCCTCGCGCAGCGCCTTGATGATGGGGATGCCCCCAGCCACGGCGGCCTCGAACGCCACGATCACGCCCTTGCGGCGGGCGGCCTCGAAGATCTCGTTGCCATGCACGGCCAGCAGCGCCTTGTTGGCGGTGACCACGTGCTTGCCGTTCTCGATGGCCTTCAGGACCAGCTCGCGGGCGATGCCGTAGCCGCCGATCAACTCCACCACGATGTCGATTTCCGGGCGGGTGACCACCTCGTTGGCATCGCTGACGACTTCCACCTCGCCGCCGGTCAGTTCCCGGGCGCGCTCGGTGTTGAGGTCGGCCACCATCGCAATCTCGATGCCGCGGCCTGCACGGCGACGAATTTCTTCCTGATTGCGCTTGAGCACGTTGAACGTGCCGCTACCAACGGTACCGATGCCGAGAAGGCCGACTTTAATGGGTTGCATGTACGTCTGACTCTGGGTTGCTTGATGCGGGATGAACGGGGGCGCCGCGGCGGCTCAGGCCGTGCCGTGACGTTTTCGATAGGTTTCGAGGAAGCGGCCGACGCGCGTCACGGCCTCGCGCAGGTCTTCCTCGTGCGGCAGGAACACGATCCGGAAGTGATCCGGCGCGCCCCAGTTGAAGCCGGTGCCCTGCACCAGCAGCACCTTCGATTCCTGCAGCAGTTCGTAGATGAATTCCTGGTCGTCCTGGATCGGGTACATCGACAGGTCGAGCTTGGGGAACAGGTACAGCGCGGCCTTGGGCTTGACGCAGCTCACACCGGGGATCTGGGTGATCAGCTCATAGGCCAGGTCGCGCTGGCGGCGCAGCCGGCCGCCCTCGCCCACCAGGTCGTTGATGCTCTGGTAACCGCCCAGCGCGGTCTGGATGGCCCACTGGGCCGGCACGTTGGCGCACAGCCGCATCGAGGACAGCATGTTCAGGCCCTCGATATAGTCCAGCGCCGGGCGCTTGTCGCCCGACACCACCATCCAGCCAGCGCGGTAGCCGCACGAGCGGTAGTTCTTCGACAGGCCGTTGAAGGTCACTGTCAGCACGTCCGTGGACAGCGCGGCGATCGAGGTGTGCGAATGGCCGTCGTACAGCACCTTGTCGTAGATCTCGTCGGCAAAGATGATCAGGCCGTGCTCGCGCGCGATGGCCACGATCTCCTGCAGCAATTCGTCCGAGTACAGCGCCCCGGTGGGGTTGTTCGGGTTGATGACGACGATCGCCTTGGTGTTCGGGGTGATCTTCTTGCGGATGTCGTCGAGGTCCGGCATCCAGTCGTCGGCCTCGTCGCAGATATAGTGCACCGGAGTGCCGCCGGACAGGCTCACGGCGGCGGTCCACAGCGGGTAGTCCGGCGCCGGCACCAGCACCTCGTCGCCGCTGTTGAGCAGCGCGTTCATCGACATCACGATCAGCTCGGAGGCGCCGTTGCCCACGTAGATGTCGTCCAGCCCCACACCCTGGATCTTCTTCTCCTGGGTGTAGTGCATGATGGCCTTGCGCGCCGCGAAGATGCCCTTGGAGTCCGAGTAACCCGCCGAATTGGGCAGGTTGCGCATCATGTCCTGCTGGATCTCCTCCGGGGCATCGAAACCGAACACGGCCAGGTTGCCGATGTTCAGCTTGATGATCTTGTGCCCTTCCTCCTCCATCTGCCGGGCCTTTTCCAGCACCGGGCCGCGGATGTCATAGCAAACGTTCTGGAGCTTGTTCGATTTCTGGATGGGTTTCACGGCGGTGTTGGCGATGTCAGGGCAGGCTGCCGGTCTCCGTGGCAGCGGATTTTCGGAATCTTCTGGAATGTCCTGGCAAGTCTGGGCGGACGGCGGCGCATCCGCGGTGATGTGCCCGGCGCGTGGCAGACAGGGAGGCAAAAGCTATAATTTATCGGATTATGACAGACTTCGGCATGGATTCTTGCATTGCAGCGACGCTTTCCCGCGCCGGGCGCACGATCCTGCCACCGCGAGCCCCCTCTTGAAACTCCACGCTGACAAACCCCACAATCTCAATACCGTGACCAGCTACGGCCCCGGGTATATCGAAATCAACCTGGTCCGCCACAACCAGTCCGTGCTCGTCATGCCGGAAGGCCCGGTCGAGCCGTGGCCGGTTGCCCGTTTCGAGGACCTGGAACCCGCCCATTTCGACGTCCTGCTCGATAAACAGGCAGAAGTCGTCCTGCTGGGTACCGGCAACAAGCTGCGTTTTCCCCACCCGCGCCTGACCGCCGCGCTGGCTCGCCGCCATATCGGCGTGGACGCCATGGATCTCCAGGCCGCATGCCGCACCTACAATATCCTGATGGCCGAGGGCCGCAAGGTGGCGGCGATCCTGCTGGTGGAGCCGATCGACGAAGCTTGAGCGGCGGGCCCCCTGGTGCGAATATCGGCCGGCAACCTGCCGAGGTTGAGCACACGCCACGCTTGAAGTCTGGCCGACTGCCCCAAACTGCACCCGCCATGGCACAAGCCCGGATCACCCCCCACAACAAACGGGCCGCCATCACCGATGATGCACCGCCATCCAGGAGAGCCACCAGCATGACAGTCAGTCTCAACCAGGCCGTTCCGGACTTCCGCGCCCCCGCTACCGGCGGGGAGTTCCATCTTGCCGGCCAGCGCGGCAAGACCGTGGTCCTGTACTTCTACCCGAAGGACAACACGCCGGGCTGCACCACCGAAGCGATGAACTTCCGCGACCAGTACGCCGAGGTCGAGGCGGCCGGCGCCGTGGTGTTCGGCATCTCGCGCGACAGCATGAAGTCTCACGAGAACTTCAAGGCCAAGCTTGAGCTGCCCTTCGCGCTGATCTCGGACGCCGACGAGGCGCTCTGCGGCCTGTTCGATGTCATCAAGATGAAAAAGATGTATGGCAAGGAAGTGCGCGGGATCGAGCGCAGCACTTTCATCCTCGACGGCAAGGGCATCCTGCGGCACGAGATGCGCGGCATCAAGGTGCCGAACCACGTGGACGAAGTCCTCGAACTCATCCGCAAGATCTAGTCCGCCAGGCGCCACTGCCACGGGCGCAACACCGCGCAACACTCCGTCCGCAGGGTCATTGCCAAACCGAAAACGTTCGGATACATTGGCCCGTAATGCGTTCAGATCCCAGTTGCCACGCTGTTGTACCGTTCCGGCCCAGGAGAGAAAGTCCCCGGGCTGGTAGCGGACCTGCCGTGTCCGGGGTCCGCGAAGAAGCCGCCACACCTGTTCATCAGGCATGGCGGCTTTTTTGTTTGCCTGCCCTTTTCCGCCCCCCTGAAAGGATGTCCAAGCATGCCGCTGCCTACCATGCCCGCCAAGCCTGCCCAACTGCTGGACCCGAGCGAATTCGCACCGGTCTCACTGCCCAAGGCCAAAGCCGCGCAGGGTAAGAAACCTGTGCCGACGCTCGAGCGCGAGGCATTGCTCGATTCAGGCCCGACCGGTGACACGGGCGACCTCCAGGCGCCCGCCACGCGCGGCCGCGCCGGCAGCCCCACGCGCGCCCGCACCGCGGACGCCCCGGCGCCAGCCACGACCGCCCCGTCCGCGCCGGCCGTGAGCCTGGTCAAGCCGGCGGCCGGCCCCACGCGCCGCGCCCGCAAGGCCGAGGGGCCCAGCAAGCTGTTCGTGCTGGACACCAACGTGCTAATGCACGACCCGAGCTCGCTGTTCCGCTTCGAAGAGCACGACATCTATCTGCCGATGATGACGCTCGAGGAGCTGGACAACCACAAGAAGGGCATGAGCGAAGTCGCTCGCAACGCGCGGATGGTCAGCCGCACGCTCGACTCGCTGGTCGGCGCCACCGACGGCGTGCTCGACGACGGCCTGCCGCTGGCCACGCTCGGCAACCGCGATGCGCAGGGCAAGCTGTTCTTCCAGACCCGCCTGAACGAGATCAAGCTGCCCGAAGGCCTGCCGCAGGGCAAGGCCGACAACCAGATCCTGGGCGTGGTCAGTGCGCTCCAGCAGCAGTTCCCGGAGCGCCAGGTCGTGCTGGTGTCGAAAGACATCAACATGCGCATCAAGGCGCGTGCGCTGGGGCTGCCGGCCGAGGACTACTTCAACGACCAGGTCCTGGAAGACAAGGACCTGCTCTACGCGGGCGTGATGCAGTTGCCGAACGACTTCTGGGCCAAGCACGGCAAGGGCGTGGAGAGCTGGCAGGACCCGAAGTCCGGCGCCATGTTCTATCGCCTGACCGGGCCGCTGGTGCCGTCGTTCCTGGTCAACCAGTTCGTCTACCTGGAGCCGATGGACGGCAGCCTGCCGCTGTACGCGCAGGTCAAGGAAATCAACGGCAAGACCGCCCTGCTCCAGACCCTGAAGGACTACACCCACAACAAGAACAACGTGTGGAGCGTGGTGGCCCGCAATCGCGAGCAGAACTTCGCGCTGAACCTGCTGATGAGCCCGGACATCGACTTCGTCACGCTGCTGGGCCAGGCCGGTACCGGCAAGACGCTGCTGGCGCTGGCGTCCGGCCTGGAGCAGGTGCTGGACCAGAAGCTCTACAACGAGATCATCGTCACGCGCGCCACCGTGCCCGTGGGCGAGGACATCGGCTTCCTGCCGGGTACCGAGGAAGAGAAGATGCAGCCCTGGATGGGCGCGTTCGACGACAACCTCGAAGTCCTGCAGAAGAGCGATGACAGCGCCGGTGACTGGGGCCGAGCGGCCACGCAGGAGCTGATCCGCTCGCGCATCAAGGTCAAGAGCATGAATTTCATGCGCGGCCGCACGTTCGTGAACAAGTTCGTCATCATCGACGAGGCCCAGAACCTGACGCCGAAGCAGATGAAGACGCTGGTCACGCGGGCCGGCCCCGGTACCAAGATCGTCTGCCTGGGCAATATCGCGCAGATCGACACGCCGTACCTGACCGAGGGCTCGTCGGGCCTGACCTATGTGGTAGACCGCTTCAAGGGCTGGAGCCACAGCGGCCACGTCACGCTGGCGCGCGGCGAACGCTCGCGCCTGGCCGACCACGCGGCGGACGTTCTTTAAGTACCGCCCGCCCGGCATTGTCCGCCGGGCGGCGTTCGTCTCCCTTTTACCCGGATCCGGGCGTCCGCGTGGATGCCCGTCCATGTCGTCACGTCGCGTCGGGCTTTGGCTGACAGCCAAAGCGCGGCAGTGGCGCTATGATCGTCCGGTGTTCATGTCGATACGGAGGCGTCGATGGACAAGCCACAATCGTTCAATCCCTACCTGTCCGGCAATCCACGGACCCTGTTTTCCCGCCATTCGCGCACCACGCGGCGGCGCCGCATCCTGGCGGCCACGCTGATCGGCACGTCGCTGGTCATCGCCGCCACCTGGCGTCCGGCCCGGGCGGCCGAGGAAATGGTCATCCGCACGATGGGCCCCGTCAGCTATGTCTGCGGCGGCGTGGCGGAGGATGAGCGCGCCAAACTGGCCGAGCAGGAGAAGAACTTCAACATGGGCATCCTGTTCACACAGGGCCCGAATGGCGAATTTTTGTCGGAAGTTGACGTCAATCTGACACGCGACGGCCAGCCGGTGGCCAATTTCAAGGCTGGCGGCCCCCGCTGCCTCATACGTGCGCCCGAAGGCAGCTACAATATCGAAGCGACCTATAAGGGTCAGGCCAAGTCCATGAAGATCAGCACCGGCACGCGCAACGCCCAGCTTCGCTGGTGATGCATTAACAATGCGCTAACCGCGCTGCACCGCGGACGGACGCGTGACCCGGCAACCGAACAAAAAGAAGGATGCCGCAGCGCCCGCTTCGCCTTTTCTCTCTCAATGCCTCCCGCACCGCCGCCCTCGCGGTGAGTGCCGCCGCGCTGCTACTGGCCGCCTGCGCCGGCGGGCCGCCGCCCCGGCAGGGTTCGTCCGTGCCCCGGGCACCCGGCAAACCGATGATCGACCCGAGCGCCGGACTTGAGGAAATCTCGATCCAGGCGATGTCGCTGGTCGGCACCCCCTACCGCTACGGCGGCAACACCCCCGATTCCGGTTTCGATTGCAGCGGCCTGGTTCGCTACGTGGTGCAGCGCGCCGCCAACGTGAACCTGCCCCGCACGACCGAGCAGATGGGCCAGCGCGGTTCGTCGCTGGACCGCAGCCAGGTGGCCTCCGGCGACCTCGTGTTCTTCAACACCACGGGACGCGCCAATTCCCACGTAGGCATCTATGTCGGCCAGAACCGCTTCGTCCATGCGCCCGCCACCGGTGGCACGGTGCGGCTCGAGGACATGGGCAAGTCTTATTGGGCCTCCCGCTACAACGGCGCCCGCCGCGTGGTGGCAGCTAGTAATTTGCCGATGACGCCGGCGCCCGCCCCAGAAGCCCCCTCGCCCGCCCCTGCGCCCACCCAGGAAGACGACGACCCCATCGCCGCCTTCGCCCGGCAATAGTCGTCTAGTAAAAGGCGTAAAAAAAGCCAGGCGCGATTGAACTGCACCCCAAAAGGTGGACCCCAACTTTTGGGGTGTTTTCATGTATCGGTACTCGGAGCAGTTCAGGCTGACAGTTATCCAGAGCTACCTGGACGGTCAGGCAGGCTATGGTGAGATCGCCAAACGCCATGAAATAGACAGCGGAACAGTACGGCGCTGGGTGGCGGGA
>NZ_JBFTSH010000026.1:0-36988 GCF_056399925.1 Cupriavidus sp. 01L43 | reverse complement strand
GGGCTACCAGGACGTGCAGCACCGTGTGCCGAAGATCGACAACACGATGGAAGAACTGGGCTGGCAGCCGAAGCTGAACATGGAGCAGGCGCTGCGCCGCATCTTCGAAGCCTACCGCGACAAGGTGGTGGAGGCGCGTACGCTGGTGACCGGCGGCAACTGATTCCGGCGGGGCGCCCCGGTTTGGGTAGACTATGCCTCGCGCGACGTTTCGCGCGCGAGGTGTACTCTCTGGAACGCGCCCCCATGCACGCCACCGGCAGGACCCTTTACCGTTTTTCCCTCTTTCCGCTAGCCTCGCTGCTGGCGATGCCGGCGGCCCTGGCCCAGACGGCCGAAGAAAAGACGCTGCCCGACGTGGTGGTCAGCGCCAGCCGCAGCGAACAGCGCCAGTTCGATGCCCCGGCCGCCGTCACCAGCATCGCCGTGGATCCCTTCACGGCGGCATCCCCGCTGGTCAATCTCTCCGAACTGACACTGACCGTCCCCGGCATTGCCGTGCGGGACCGCCAGAACTACGCCCAGGACCTCCAGATCGCCGTGCGCGGCTTTGGCAGCCGCTCCACCTTCGGGGTGCGCGGGGTGCGGCTGTTTATCGATGGCATTCCGGCGACCATGCCGGACGGGCAGGGGCAGGCGTCGACCTTCGACCTGGCCAACGCGAGCCGCGTGGAGGTGCTGCGCGGCCCGTTCGCCCAGATGTACGGCAATGCTTCGGGCGGCGTGGTGCAGGTGTTCACGCCCGATCCGCCCAAGGATGGCTTCACCGGGCGGGCCTCCACCGGCTTCGGCTCGGACGGGCAATGGCAGGCCGGCGTGGCGCTGGCCGGGGGCAATGACAAGCTCGGCGGCTCGCTGGACGCCTGGACCTACCAGACCGACGGCTACCGGGACCACAGCGCCGCGCGCCGCTACCAGCTCAACGCCAAGATCGTGGCCCAACCGACCACGGCGACCAAGATCACCGGCCAGTTCAACTACTTCACCCAGCCGCTGGCCGAGGACCCGCTCGGGCTCACGCGCGCCCAGGCGGACGCCAATCCCCGGCAGGCCGTGCCGGCGGCGACCCAGTTCAATACGGGCAAGGATGTCGAGCAGACGCAGGCCGGCGTGGTGGTCGAACACCAGCTGAGCGAGCGTGACAGCCTGAACTTCCGTCTCTACGGCGGCGGACGGCAGCTGACCCAGCGGCTCGGCTTCAGCGGTGCGGCGCCCTCGTCGGCAGGCGGCATTGTCGATCTGGACCGCACCTACGGCGGCACGGCGCTGGCGTGGACGCACAAGACCACGGCCAACGGCCTGCCGCTGCAATGGACGGCCGGGATCGAGGCCAACGCCATGCGCGACGGCCGCCATGGCTACGTCAACGATAACGGCCAGCAGGGCGCGCTGCGCCGGGACGAGACCGACGAGGCGGCCGACTACGGCGCGTTCGCCCAGTTCAACTGGACCGTGCATCCCGCCTGGGAGCTGGTGGGCGGGCTGCGGGCGAGCATGGTCCGGCTGCGCATTAACGACCACTACGTCACGGCGGCCAGCCCCGACGACAGCGGCACCTCCACCTATCACAACGTCAGCCCGGTGGCCGGCGTGGTCTGGCACGCCCACGACACGCTCAATGTCTACGCCAACCTGGGCCGGGGCTTCGAGACCCCGACGCTGACCGAGGTGGCCTACGGCCCCGGCGGCGTGGGCGCCAACCTGGGCTTGCAGGCGTCCACCAGCCGGCAGGGCGAGATCGGCGTGAAATGGCAGGCGGCCGGCCAGAAGGTGGAGGCTGCGCTGTTCGATGCCGACAGCCACGACGAGGTGGTGCCGGTATCGAACAACGCCGGCCGCACGGTCTACCAGAACGTGAACGGCGTGCGCCGGCGCGGGCTGGAACTGGGCTGGCGCGGCACCTTCGGCCAGGCGCAGCAGTGGGGGGCGGGGCTGGGGTATACCTATTTGTCGGCCTACTTCGGGGAGGCTTATCTCAACGCGCAGGGCCTGCAGGTGGCGGCCGGCAACCGGCTGCCCGGCACGGCGCGGCACAGCCTGGGCGCGGAGCTGACCTACCGGCCGCTGGCGCCGCTGATGCTGGGGGTGGAGGCGCGGGCGGACAGCCAGGTCTATGCGGACGATCTCAACACCCAGGCGGCGCCCGGCTACATGGTCTTCAACCTCAAGGCCGGCTACGAATTCAAGCTGGGCCGGACCCGGCTGTACCTGTTCGGGCGCATCGACAACCTGGCGGACCGGCACTACATCGGCTCGGTCATCGTCAACGAGGCCAACGGCCGGTACTTCGAGCCGGCGGCCGGGCGGCGCTTCTTCCTGGGGCTGCGCGCGTCGATGTAAGTCGCCGCCCGACTTGCCAGCGGCGCGTCTCCGGCCTAAGGTGGCGTCTTTACCCGGCATCCGTGGAGCCCCATGCCCCCCTCCATGCCCCAGGACCGCGACCTCCGCATCATGCTGTGGGTCGTGGCCGTTGGCTTTTTCATGCAGACGCTCGATTCGACCATCGTCAACACGGCGCTGCCGTCGATGGCGCACAGCCTGGGCGAAAGCCCGCTGCGCATGCAGTCGGTCGTTATCGCCTATTCCCTCACCATGGCGGTGGTCATTCCGGCCTCGGGCTGGCTGGCGGACCGCTTCGGCACGCGCACGATCTTCCAGACCGCCATCGGCCTGTTCGTGCTCGGCTCCCTGCTATGCGCCTGGGCGCCCACGCTGCCGGCGCTGACCGCCGCGCGGGTGGTGCAGGGCGTGGGCGGCGCCATGCTGCTGCCGGTGGGGCGGCTCTCCGTGCTGCGCACCTTCCCGCGCGAGCAATACCTCCAGGCGCTCAGCTTCGTGGCCATTCCGGGCATGATCGGCCCGCTGATCGGCCCCACGCTGGGCGGCTGGCTGACGCAGACGCTGTCGTGGCACTGGATCTTCCTGATCAACGTGCCGGTGGGGATCATCGGCGCCATCGCCACGATCCGCTATATGCCGAACTCACGGCTGCCCGGCATGGGCGGCTTCGACGTAACCGGCTACCTGCTGCTGGCCGTGGCCATGGTGGCGCTGTCGTTTTCGCTGGACGGGCTGGCGGGCATGGGCTTCCAGCACGCCACGGTGCTGATGCTGCTGATTGGCAGCATGGCGGCGCTCACGGCCTACGTGCTGCACGCCAACAAGCGCCAGAACCCGTTGTTCTCGCTGAAGCTGTTCAAAATCCACGCGTTCAGCGTGGGGCTGCTCGGTAACCTGTTCGCGCGTATCGGCAACGGGGCGATGCCGTTCCTGATTCCGCTGATGCTCCAGGTGAGCATGGGCTACGCGCCGTTCGATGCCGGCCTGATGATGCTGCCGGTCACGGCCGCCGGCATGGCCTCCAAGCGGCTGGCGACGATGCTGATCGAGCGCCACGGCTACCGGCGCGTGCTGGTGGTCAACACCTTCGTGGTAGGGCTGACGATGGCGTCTTTCGCCCTGATTTCGCCAACGCGCCCGCTGGCGCTGACGCTGGTGCAGCTGGCCATCTTCGGCATGGTCAACTCGATCCAGTTCACGGCCATGAACACCGTGGCACTGAAAGACCTGTCGGGAGCCAGTGCCAGCAGCGGCAATTCGATGCTGTCGATGGTACAGATGCTGTCGATGAGCCTGGCGGTGACCTCGGCCGGCGCGCTGCTGGCCACGTTCCAGGCCGGCTTTGGCGCGAACGGTGCGCACCAGATGGAAGTGCTGCCAGCCTTCCACGCCACCTTCATCTGCGTGGGGCTGATTACCTCGGCATCTGCATGGATCTTCATGCAGCTCAGCCCGGAGCCGGCGCGCGACACGAAGGAAGAGGTGAAGCAGGCCGGGGAGATGTAGCCCCCCGGCCGGGGTGGGGCGAAGCTTACGCCGCGAGCAACTCGCAGAAGCGTGCGATGTCGACGTTGCCGCCGCTGATGAGCACGCCCACGCGCTGGCCCTTGAGCTGGTCCTTCATGGCCAGCACGGCGGCCAGCCCGAGGCAGCCGGTGGGCTCCACCACCATCTTCATGCGCTCGGCGAAGAAGCGCATGGCGTCCACCAGTTGCGCGTCCGAGGCGGTGACGATGTCCGTGACGTCGCGGCGGATGATGCCGAAGGTGTACTCGCCCAGATGCTGGGTCTGCGCGCCATCGGCAATCGTCTTCGGGGTGTCGATGTTGACGATCTCGCCCTTGCGGAACGACTGCTGGCCGTCATTGCCGGCCTCCGGCTCCACGCCGTAGAGCTTGCAGGCCGGCGCCAGCGCGCGCGTGGCCAGCGCGGTGCCGGAGAGCAGTCCGCCGCCGCCGAGCGGCGTGAACAGGGCGTCCAGCGGGCCGACTTCCTCGAACAGTTCCTTGGCGGCCGTGCCTTGGCCGGCCAGCACGTCGGGATGGTCGTACGGCGGAATCAGCGTCATGCCGTGCTCGGCGGCCAGCTTGCGGCCAATCGCCTCGCGGTCTTCGGTGTAGCGGTCGTAGGTCACCACGTTGGCGCCGTAGCCCTTGGTGGCGGCTACCTTGGCGGCCGGGGCGTCGTGCGGCATGACGATGGTCGCCGGCATGCCGAGCAGTTTGGCCGAGAGGGCGATGCCCTGGGCATGGTTGCCGGACGAGAACGCCACCACGCCACCCTTGCGCTGCTCGGGCGAGAACTTCGACAAGGCGTTGAACGCGCCGCGGAACTTGAACGCGCCCATGCGCTGGAAGTTCTCGCACTTGATGAACACTTCCGCGCCGACGATGTCGTTGAGCGTGCGCGAGGTGTTCACGGGCGTGCGGTTGGCGTGGCCGTCCAGGCGCTGGGCGGCGGCTTGCACATCGGCGTAGGTGGGCAGTTGCAGGATCGTCATGGCAGGGAAGGGTGCGAGGGGTGCGATGGAGTTGAAGGAGATTACCAGGGCCAGGCCAGGCGCTTGCCGGTGCCATCGGCCACGGCGCGCTCGTGCAGGAAGCGGGCGACGGTCAGGTCCTGGAGCGCCAGGCCGGTCATGTCGAAGACGGTGATGTCGGTGGAGGCACGGTCGAACATGGCGTTGCCGGTCAGCAGGTCGCCGATCTCGGTGCAGTCGACCTGGGCGGCCCACTGGCACTCGCCGATGCCGCGGGCCTGCTCGCGGTCGTCGGCAAAGACGCGCGCGCGGGCCAGCACGCCGTCCGGCAGTTCGCGCTTGCCGCGCGTATCGGCGCCCACGCAGTTCAGGTGGGTGCCGGGCTGCACGGCGTCGGCCTCGAACAGGGCGCCGCCGCCGGGTGTGGCGGTGATGACGACGTCACTCTTCGACACCGCCGCGCTGGCGTCCGTCGCCAGTTCAATCTGGCAGCGGTCGGAGAACGCCGCCTCGAACGCTGGATCGCGCTGGCGGCTGAAGGGGACGTAGGAAACATGGCACAGCGATGGCAGCAGGCGCAGCGCATAGGTCAGCTGCACGCGCGCCTGCACGCCAGTGCCGAACACGCAGACGCGCTCGCTGTTGGGTCGCGCCAGCAGTTGCAGGCCGATGCCGCCGGCCGCGCCGGTGCGCGCGGTGGTGATGGCGTTGCCGTCCAGCACGCAGAGCGGGCGGCCCGTGGCGGGGTCGATCAGCAGCACCGTGGCCTGATGCGGCTCGCCGCCCTGGGCGCGGTTGTCCGGCCAGAACCCGGCCGCCTTGAAGCCGAGCAGGTTCTGCTTCGGCACATCGCCGGCCTTGATGCCGAACACGCCGCCGGTGGCCAGTTTCTCGCGGATCAGCGGGAACACGCGGCCTTCGCGGTGGCTGTGCAGCACGAAGGCTTCGCGCACGGCAGCCAGCACATCGTCCGGTTGCAGGGCCGCTTCGACGTCGAATTTGTCGAGCAGCAGGAGTTGGGCCAGATGGGTGTCAGCGGGCATAGCTATAGACCGAGGCGCGCGACACGCCGAGATGTGCCGCGACGGTTTCCATGGCGCGCCGGACCTCCAACAGGCCCGACGCCTTGAGTTCATGCATCAGCGCGCGCCGGTCTTCGGTCTTCAGCGCACGGGGCGTGGTGGCCAGCCGGGCGGCAAAAGTGTCGATACGGGCACGCAGGGCATCGGTGCCGGCGGGGTCGAGTGACTCTTGCGGCCCCTCGACGGCAGTCTGGACGAATTGCCCCATCGCCATCTGCAGGCTGCGGAACAGCGTCAGGTCGACATTCATGCACAGCGCGGCGATATAACGCCCGTTGCTGTCCTTGACGCCCACCGAGGTGCTCTTGGCCTGCCGCCCATCCGCGAACTGGTTGGGGTAGTTGGCGATGATCTGAGGGTAGTCCGGATCGGTGATGCGGGCCTGGCCCAGCTCGGTGGTGGGGTCGCCCACGGCGCGGCCGGACAGGTTGTTGTGGATGGCGAGGATCGACTGCTCGGGCTCGAGCAGGTCGTGGACCACGACCTCGCAGAACGGCGCGAGCGTCTGCCCGAGGCCATCGGCAATCTGCTTGATCTGGTCGAGCAACTGGCGCTGCTCCGGCGTGCGGGTCTTCATGCTGGACATTTTGTCCAGCAGTAGATGAAATGTCAAGGTGCGTGGCGCCCGCCCACGCCGCGTGCGCATCGCGGCGTGAGCCTTTCAAGACCCCGGCAGGCTAGCGCGTGCCGGCGCTGCAGCAGTAGGCCAGCAGGAAGGTGTGGGTGCCCGGGAGATTGCCCACGATGCGGCGCATGTCCCCGTTCAGCTTGGCCATGGCCGCCGTTACGCGGTCGGGGCCGGGCAGGTTGCCGTTATTGAAGTCATGCACGGCGATGGCGACGGGTTTCTGGTCCTTGGTCTTGGGCGACGCAAGGCCCCGGTCCTCCTCCGCGAACTTCTCTTCGCGCTGTGCCACGGCGCCGATCTTCCCCTCGCAGTAGCCGTGGGTGCCGGACATGACGTGAATCGTGTGGCCGCTGCCGGTCAGGCCGCTGGCGATGGTATTGAGCGCCGCCGCCACGTCGTCGACGTCGGACGGATCGTGAAATCCCCAGATCTGCACGGCGGTGGGGGTCTTGGCGGTGATGTTGACGAGCGTTGCCATGGTGTTTCTCCTTGGAAAACTTCAGGTTTCTGCGATGGAGGGGGAAGTCAGACTTCCCGCGCGTGGGTCTGCCCCGGCCAGACGCCAGTCATCTCGATGGCGCGCCGCCCCGTCAGCCATTGCCCAAGCGGGCTGGGCCAGTTGAAGGCGTAGTGGTCGCTGTTCATGACCCCCTGGAATTTCACGTCCACGCGGATATTCGTCGCGCTAAGCGGGATATTGCTCACGGTCTTGGAAATGCCGCCGCTCAGCGAGAACTCGTCGTGTTGCCGCCCCGCCGGCGAGTCGTAGCCGATCTGGATGTGGGTCACGTAGGTGCATCCCGGCTTGTTGTCGAAGACCACCTCGAAGGCGCCGAGCCGGTTGATCCAGTTCGGAATCAGCAGCGGCCCGTCGAACGAGGCGAAGGTGTAGGCGATCGGAATCGGGGAGGGCGCGAGCTGATCCGACTGGTAAGGCCAGAGATGCTGATCCACGCTCTTGTTCTGGCGGGTGGAGACGAACGAGCCCTTGCCATTGGCGCCGCCCAGCATCTCCTGCACGGCACCGGCGGAGCCGGTCAGCGAGAAGGAAGAGCTGTTGTCCTGGGAACCCACGTTCAGCCCGCTGTGCGCGTAGACGGCGCTGGTGACCACGCCGAATCCCTGCGCAATCTGCCCGTTCGACCCCATGCTGACCGACTGCGCCTGGTCGTACAGCCACTTGTAGGTGTCCGACTTGCCAAGCGTGGTCAGGTCGCTGATGAACGTTTCCGACGCGATGCCGAACTCGGACGCGATCGACCCCACCGACGAGAAATCCCACTTCACCTCGACGCCAGCCGTCACCTTGACGCCGGTATCCGGGTCGGTGGCGGAGCCGTCCAGGTTGACGTTGGATTCGCTGCGCTGCACGTTGCTGGACGACAGCTTCCACTGGTTGGGAATGCCGCGCGTGCTCAGCGCGAGCCCCGGAGTCTCTTCCTTGACCAGCGTGAAATCGCCGGTGTCCGGCGACACAAAGCCCACGGCGCCCGGTTTGATATTGGGCGTCAGGGTCCAGTTACCCCAGTATGCGGGGCGCCCGTTGCGTATCAAGTCCGTGAAAGATCGATTCCAATTCATGGTGTTACCCCTTATTAAGTTGTTGGCATTTTGCGGATGTCGCGATTTCGCTTGGTGACGTATCGCATAACCAGTGTTGATGCCACGGAGGGGTATTCGCCATTACTCAGAATGCGTATTCGGCGGGCTGGAATCGACGGGAATTCTGATTTGTCTGGAAATCGTCATGAGATCCGCCAGGGTTTGCAGCCCGGTTTTGGCGCGGATGTTTTCCAGATGTTTGCTGACGGTGCGGGGACTGATGCTGAGATGCCTGCCGATTTCCTTGGCCGTCAGGCCCAGGCTCAGTTTCTGCAAGACGTCCTTTTCACGCTGGCTTAATGTGTCCGGCTGAAGAATCGGGATGGGCGCGTGGGTCGCCGTATTGGCGTGCGCGGTGGCAAAGGCAACCAGCTGCGACGTGGAATGAATGTCGAGTTTTGCGGAGATATTGGTGCGGTGCTTGCGGGCCGTGAATTCGGTAACGCCCAGATACCTGGCGATATCACTGGTGCTCATCCCCTTGGCGATCAAGGCGAGCACCTGGGATTCCCGGGTGGTCAACCTTGATGACGACAAGCATGCCCATTATTATTTTTGCGGGCGAATGACGGAGCGTCACCTCGCTACGGTGCAATCAGGTCATCGTAGGTGAAATGAATGAACTGTTTGTGGGAATTATTTAATATCAGAGATAAGGGTGCCTAATATCTCCTCTTGCCCGATAGCGGAAGAGAGGAGAAAGGCACGCTTTTAAGCCGCCTCGGCCACCCGGATTTCGACCAGCAGCTTTTTCAGTTCCGGCACGCAGGAGCCGCAATTGCCGCCGGCCTTCACGCAGGCGGTGATTTCGGCCGGGGTCTTGAGGTCGTGCTTGCGCACGGCGTCGCAGATCGTGTTGCGGCCCACGCCGAAGCAGGAGCACACCGTGGGGCCGGCGTCGGCGCCTTTCTCCATCGGCTGGCCCAGCAGCAGGCCGATGCGGTCGGTGTCTTCCAGCCGCTCTTGTCCGAACAACTGCGACAGCCACGCGCGCGAGGGCAGGTCCGGGCGCGTGGAGACGTACACGCAGGCCTCGATCCGGTCGTTGACCACATACCCCGCGTGATAGACGCCAGCGGTGCGGTCCTCGTACTCGAGCCAGTCGGCCTCGGGGTCCTGCACGCCCAGCAGCGCGCGGGCCCAGGCGGCGCGGTCGGGGATGGCCTCCCGGCCGGCGAATTCGTAGCGCTGGAACTGCTTGCCCTGGATGCGCGTCCAGTACGTCAGCGCATCGGCGGGCAGGGCGGCGCGGCTCAGCACGAAGCCGTGCCACGAGACGCGGAATTCCTCCACGCGCACCGGCGTGTGCTTGAACTCGGGCTCGCCCGAGACGGGGTCGACGGCCGGATTGACCAGCGCGCCCACGCGGGCATCGGAGCTGAACTGGCTGTTCCAGTGGATCGGCACGAACACGCTGCCACGCGGAATGCCGCCGCCATGGCGCACGCGGGCCACCATCGCGCCCCAGCGGCTGGTGATGCGTGCCAGCTTGCCTTCGCCCACGCCGCACAGCAGGGCGTCTTGCGGATGCATGTCGACGAAGGGCTCGGGGAGGTGGTCGGAGAGCCGCGCGGCCTTGCCGGTGCGGGTCATGGTGTGCCATTGGTCGCGCACCCGGCCGGTGTTCAGGATCAGCGGGAAGTCGTCGTCGGTGGCGTGGGCCGGCGCGCGCGGCGCGGTCGGCACGAAGCGGGCGCGGCCATCGGGATGGGCGTAGCGGCCGTCGGTGAACAGGCGCTGCGTGCCTTCGGTCAGGTCCGCACGTACGGGCCATTGCACCGGCGCGAGCGCGTCATAGTCGGCCTGGGCCAGCCCGGCCAGCCCGCTGATGTCGAACGCACGCGGTGCGTCGCGCTCGGTGGCGGTGTCGTTGCGCCACGCGCTCAGGCGGGCGTGTTCGTCGAAGATTTCATGCGGACCGGCGTAGTCGAAGCCGGCGAAGCCCATGCGGCGGGCCACGTCGCAGAGGATGTCCCAGTCGGCGCGGGCCTCGCCCGGGGCGGGCAGGAAGGCGCGCTGGCGCGAGATGCGGCGCTCGGTGTTGGTCACCGTGCCGTTCTTCTCGCCCCAGCCCAGCGCCGGCAGCAGGATGTGGGCGGCGTCGTTGGTGTCGGTGTGCGTGACGATGTCCGACGCCACCACCAGTTCGCACTTGGCCAGCGCGCGCCGCGCCTGATCGGCATCGGGCAGGCTCACCACGGGGTTGGTGGCGATGACCCAGACCGCCTTGACCCTGCCTTGCTCGATGGCATCGAACAGGTCCACGGCCTTGAGGCCGGGCTGGTCGGCCATCGCCGGGGACTGCCAGAAGTCCTGCACGATGTCCCGGTGGACCGGGTTGGCCAGCTCCATATGGGCGGCCAGCATGTTCGCCAGCCCGCCGACTTCGCGCCCGCCCATCGCGTTGGGCTGGCCGGTCAGCGAGAACGGGCCCATGCCGGGGCGGCCAATGCGGCCGGTCAGCAGGTGGCAGTTGATGATGCTGTTGACCTTGTCCGTGCCGGACGAGGACTGGTTCACGCCCATCGAGAACGCGGTAATGACCTGCTCCGTGCTGGCGAACAGGTCGAAGAAGGCTTGCACGTCGGCTGGGTCGAGCTTGCAGGCGCGCGCCACGGCGGCGACGCTGGTGTCGTCCGCTTCGGCGGCGGCCAGCGTGGCTTCCAGCCCGGCGGTGTGCGCGGCCACGAAGGCCGTGTCGGTCTTGCCGGCGCGGGCCAGATGGCTCAGCAGGCCGTTGAACAGCCGCACATCGGTGCCCGCGCGCAGCGGCAGGTGAAGGTCGGCCAGTTCACAGGTGGCGGTGCGGCGCGGATCGATCGCCACGATCTTCATCTCGGGCCGGGCTTCCTTGGCGCGCGTGAGCCGCTGGAACAGGATCGGGTGGCACCACGCGGTGTTCGAGCCCACCAGCACGACGAGATCGGCGGTCTCCAGGTCCTCGTAGCTGCACGGCACCAGGTCTTCGCCGAAGGCGCGCTTGTGGCCGGCCACGGCGGATGACATGCAGAGCCGCGAGTTGGTGTCGATATTGGCCGTGCCGATGAACCCCTTCATCAGCTTGTTGGCGATGTAGTAGTCCTCGGTCAGGATCTGGCCGGAGACGTAGAGCGCCACGGCGTCCGGGCCGTGCGCGGCGACGATGTCCGAGAAGCCCTTGGCGACCTTGTCGAGCGCCTCGTCCCAGGAGACGCGGCGCAGCGCGCCATCGGCCTCGCGCAGTTGGGGGTGCAGCAGGCGGCCGTCCAGGTCGAGGGTTTCGCCGAGCGCCGAGCCCTTGACGCAGAGCCGGCCGAAGTTGGAGGCATGGTCGGCGTCGCCGCTGACTTCGACCTGGCCGTCCGCGCGCACGGTGGCGCGCACGCCGCAGCCCACGCCGCAATAGGGGCAGGTGGTGGCGGTTGTGGTGGTGGCGGTGGAGGAAACCACCGCAATATCGGACAGGTTCACAGCGATGTCTCTCTTTCGGTGGATGCCAGCCGGCAACGCCGGTGGCAACCCAGCCGGTAAATCAGGCGGCCAGGGCCTCGCACTGGGTCTTGCCGAACAGCAGGCGCTGGCGCAGGGCGCCAACCGGCTTGCCGCTCTGGATCAGGTCGAAGTACCACGGGCCGTCCTGCACGTCGCCGTATAGCACCGCGCCCACGAGCCGGCCGTCCTGCAGCACCAGCCGCTTGTACACGCCGCGCCGGGGATCGCGCAGGACCAGATCCTCGCTGCCATCGGCGCCAATGAAATCGCCGGCCGAGTACAGGTCCACGCCGGTGACCTTGAGCTTGGTCGCCGTGGCCTGCTGCACGTAGCGGCGATGGCCGGCGCCGGCCAGATGGGCCGCGCAGACGCGTGCCTGGTCCCAGATCGGCGCCACCAGCCCGAACGTGGCCTGGCGATGCTGCACGCACTCGCCCACGGCGTAGATGCGCGGGTCGAAGGTCTGGAGCGTGTCGTCCACGACGATGGCGCGCTCGCAGCGCAGGCCGGCGCCGGCTGCCAGTTCGATATTGGGGCGCACGCCGGCGGTCATCACCACCAGGTCCGCCGGGATCTGGCTGCCGTCCTTGAACAGCACGCCGGTCACGCGGGTATCGCCCAGAATGCCGGCGGTCTGCGCGCCGAGCAGGAAGCGCAGGCCGCGGCGCTCCAGCGCCAGCTTCAGCAGCGCGGCGGCGGGTTTGTCGAGCTGGCGCTCCATCAGGCTGTCGGCGAGGTGGACCACGGTCACGTCCATGCCCTGGCGCAGCAGGCCGTTGGCGGCCTCGAGCCCGAGCAGGCCGCCGCCGATCACCACCGCGTGACGATGGTTGCGCGCGGCGTGGAGCATGGTTTCCACGTCCTGGATGTCGCGGAAGGCGATCACCCCGTCGAGCGTATGGCCCGGCACCGGCAGGATGAACGGCTTGGAGCCCGTGGCCAGCAGCAGGCGGTCGTAACGCACCTCCCGGCCGGAGGCCGAGCGCACCGTGCGGCGGGGGCGGTCGATGGCCTCCACGGGGTCGCCCGCCAGCAGCTCGATGCCATGCGCGGCGTACCACTCGCGCGTGTTGAGCATGATGTCGTCGACGGTCTTCTCGCCGGCGAGCACCGGCGAGAGCAGGATGCGGTTGTAGTTGCCGTGGGGCTCGGCGCCGAACACCGTGATGTCATACAGGTCCGGCGCCAGCTTCAGCAGTTCCTCGACCGTGCGCATGCCGGCCATGCCGTTGCCGACGACAACCAGTCGGGGTTTGGCGTGGGGGGTGGCGGTGGGCGTCATGGGGCGTCTCAGGTGGCTTGGGCGTAGGCGAGGGGCAATGCAGGAGGCGGGAGGCGGCTCAGGCCGCCATTTCTTCCTCGGTCTGGCGCGCGACTTCGCTGGCGGCTACCCAGACCTTGCCGTCGTACACCCGGGCCGCGTAGGCCGCCACCGAGTGCTCGGGGGCTTCCAGGCATTCGCCGGTACGCAGGTCGAAATGATGCTTGTAGATCGGCGAGGCCACCACGACGCGCTCGCCCAGGCTGCCCACCAGCCCGCGCGAGAGCACCGACGCCTGCGAGTTCGGATCGAAATTGTCGATGGCGAAGACTTCCTCGCCCCGGCCGATGCGGAACACGGCCACCTGCTGGCCATCGACCAGTGCGCAGACACCAGTATTGGGCACGATGTCGCGCAAGGTGCAAATCGCGGTCCAGGTTTCCGGATGATGGGAATGATGCATCACGTTCTCCTTTTATCAGGCTGCTTTTGCGGGCACGGCAACCACGGGGATGTGGCTCAGGCGTGAACGCTGCAAGTTCCGTTCCTCGGGCGTGGCCGGGCGGACCTGGCCGCGCTCTTCCAGGAAGACGAGGTTGTCGTCGCGCAGGTCGCTGTTGACGAAGTGGCGGAAGCGCTTGCGGGTCTCGGGGTCCGTGACGGCCTTCTTCCACTCGTCCTCGTAGGTGTCCACCACGTGCTGCATCTCGGCCTCGAGTTCGGCGCCCACGCCCAGCTTGTCGTCGATCACCACCGACTTCAGGTAGTCCAGGCCGCCTTCGAGGTTGTCGCGCCAGGTGCTGGTGCGTTGCAGGCGGTCTGCCGTGCGGATGTAGAACATCAGGAAGCGGTCGATGTAGCGGATCAGCGTGTCGTGATCCAGGTCGCCGGCCAGCAGTTCGGCGTGGCGGGGCTTCATGCCGCCGTTGCCGCAGACGTAGAGGTTCCAGCCGCGTTCCGTGGCGATGATGCCCACGTCCTTGCCCTGCGCCTCGGCGCACTCGCGGGTGCAGCCGGACACGCCGAACTTGATCTTGTGCGGGGCGCGCAGGCCCTTGTAGCGGTTCTCGATCTCGATGGCGAGGCCGACCGAGTCATCCACGCCGTAGCGGCACCACGTGGAGCCCACGCAGGACTTCACCGTGCGCAGCGACTTGCCGTACGCATGGCCCGACTCGAAACCGGCCGCGATCAGTTCCTCCCAGATCATCGGCAGTTCTTCCAGCCGCGCGCCGAACATGTCCACGCGCGCGCCGCCGGTGATCTTGGTGTAGAGGCCGTACTTCTTGGCCACCTGGCCGACCGCGATCAGGCCGTCGGGCGTCACTTCGCCGCCCGGCATGCGCGGCACCACGGAGTAGGTGCCGTCCTTCTGGATGTTGGCCAGGAAGTAGTCGTTGGAGTCCTGCAGGCTGGCGTGCTCTTCCTTGAGCACGAAGTCGTTCCAGCACGAGGCCAGGATGTTGGCGACGGTGGGCTTGCAGATGTCGCAGCCCAGGCCCTTGCCGTGCGCGGCCAGCAGGTCCTCGAAGGACTTGAAGTTGCCCACGCGCACCAGGTGGTACAGCTCCTGGCGGGAGTAGGGGAAGTGCTCGCAGACATGGTTGTTGACGGCCATGCCCTGCTTCTTCATTTCGGCCTTCATGATCTGCGTGACCAGCGGCACGCAGCCGCCGCACGCCGTGCCGGCCTTGGTGCAGGTCTTCAGCGCGCCGATGCTGGTGGCGCCATCGCCCACGGCGGCGCAGATCTGGCCCTTGCTGACGTTGTTGCACGAGCAGATCTGGGCGGTGTCCGGCAGCGCGTCGGCGCCCAGCGCCGGCTTGGCCTGGCCGTCCGAGGACGGCAGGATCAGGAATTCGGGCGACTCGGGCAGCTCGATGCGGTTCAGCATCATCTGCAGCAGGGTGCCGTATTCCTCCGCATCGCCGATCAGCACGCCGCCGAGCAGGTACTTGCCGCAGTCGGAGACCACCAGCTTCTTGTAGATCTGCTTGCGCTCGTCGATGAACTGGTACGAGCGGCTGCCCGGCACGTTGCCGTGCGGGTCGCCGATGCTGGCCACGTCCACGCCCATCAGCTTGAGCTTGGTGCTCATGTCGGCGCCGGCGAACTCGGCGGCCTCGCCGCGCAGGTGGCGGGCGGCCACGCGGGCCATGTCGTAGCCGGGGGCCACCAGGCCGTAGATCTTGCCTTGCCACAGCGCGCACTCGCCAATCGCGTAGACGTGCGGGTCGGAGGTCAGGCAGTTGTTGTCGACGGCGATGCCGCCGCGCTCGCCCACGGCCAGGCCGCTCTCGCGCGCCAGTTCGTCACGCGGGCGGATGCCGGCCGAGAACACGATCATGTCGGTGTCCAGGTGCGTGCCGTCGGCAAAGTTCATGCGATGGGTGCCTTCCACGCCATCGACGATTTCCTTGGTGTTCTTGCCGGTGTGCGCCTTGACGCCCAGCTCCTCGATCTTCTGGCGCAGCATGCGGCCGCCGCTTTCGTCCACCTGCACGGCCATCAGGCGCGGGGCGAACTCCACCACGTGGGTCTCCAGGCCCATGTCGCGCAGCGCCTTGGCGCATTCCAGCCCGAGCAGGCCGCCGCCGATGACCACGCCGGTCTTGGCCCGGTTGCCGCATTCGCGCATCGCTTCCAGGTCTTCGATGGTGCGATAGACGAAGGTGTCCTTGCGGTCCTTGCCCGGCAGCGGCGGTACGAAGGGGTAGGAGCCGGTGGCCAGCACCAGCTTGTCGTAGGCCAGCGTTTCGCCGGTGGAGGTGGTGACGGTCTTCGCGGCGGTGTCGATGGCCGCCGCCTTGGCGTTCAGGCGCAGCAGCATGTTGTTGTGCTGCTCGAAGAAGCCGGCCGGCACCAGCGAGAGGTCTTCGGCGGACTTGCCGGCGAAGAATTCGGAGAGGTGGACGCGGTCGTACGCGGGGCGCGGCTCCTCGCACAGCACCGTCACTTCGAGGTCCTGCGCGCCGGCGTCCGCCAGGCATTCCAGGAACTTGTGGCCGACCATGCCGTGCCCGACGATGATGATTTTCATGATGCTTTCCTTGTCCGGGGTTCTTCGTATGCGAATTCAGTTGGCCAGTGCGCTGTCGTACAGGGCCTGCTCCTGGGCCTTGTGCTCGGCGCTGAAGCGCACGGCGATGGCGCACACGGCGGCGATCGTGGCGGCCACGCCGAGGTAGGTCAGGGTCTGCTGCAGGTCGCCCAGGCCCTTCATCAGGAAGCCGGCTGCCACCGCGCCCACGTTGCCGCCGGCGCCGATGATGCCGGCCACGCCGCCCAGCGCCTTGCGATCGATAAACGGCACCAGCGCGTAGGTGGCGCCGCAGGCCATGTGGGTGAACAGGCCGAAGATCAGCATGGCCACCACGGCCAGCGTGACGCTGGACGCCTGCGCGAACCACAGCAGGCCCAGGCCTTCGCCGAGGATGAAGACGAACAGCACCATCGAGCGGGCGTCCAGGCCGCGGCGGCGGGCGAAGCGGTCCGACACATAGCCGCCCAGCGCCCGGGCGAACAGCGCCAGCAGGCCGAAGCTCGCCGCAGCCATGCCGGCGGCCGACAGCGACAGGCCGAAGTGGTCCACGTAGAAGGTGGCGGCCACGTTGTGGATGAAGATCTCCACGCCGAAGCAGGCGCCGTAGGTGATGAACAGCAGCCAGACGCGGTAGTTGGCGCTGGCCGCCTTGAAGCTGGCCCAGCCGCCACCGCCTTTTCCACCTTTAGCGCCGCTGACCGCCACGCCGCGTGCGCGCAGGTCCGAGTAGTTGCCTTCCGGGCAGTCCTGCGTGAACTTCCAGTACACGACGGCCATGATCAGCATCAGCACGCCGGGCACCACCAGCGCCAGGCGCCAGCCGAGCGTGTGGTCCACGCCAATCATCAGGATCGCGCCCAGCAGCAGCGGCATGGCCGCCTGCGCCGCGCCGCCGCCGGCATTGCCCCAGCCGGCCGACGCCGCGTTGGCCGTGCCCACCACGTTCGGCGCGAACATCACCGAGGTGTGGTACTGCGTGATGACGAAGCTCGCGCCCACCGCGCCGATCAGCAGGCGGAAGAACAGGAAGGTCTCGTAGTTCTGCGCCAGCGCCACGCCGAGCACCGGCAGCGCGCCGATGGCCAGCAGGCCGGTGTAGGTCTTGCGCGGGCCGAAGCGGTCGCACAGCGGGCCGATGATCAGGCGCACGATGATGGTCACCGCCACGGCGGCGATATTGATATTGGCGATCTGGCCCGGCGTGAGGCCGAACTCGCCCTTGAGCACCGGCATCAGCGGTGCGCAGGCAAACCACGCGAAGAAGCAGACGAAGAACGCCATCCAGGTCAGGTGGAAGGCGCGCATCTGCGGAGTCTTGAGACTCAGCAGGTCGATCCGGGTGGCTTTACCGTTCATGCTTGGGCTCCAAAAACAAATGGCGTCCCGAGAGGCTGGCAAGAAGCCAGTTCTGGGGACGCCGTTGTCCTGACGCTCGGCTACATGAAATAGCCGGCGTTTGATGTGGGGTGGGCAGGTCGCCGTTGACCGGCCCGTGCTCTTTATCGCAAGCGGTGTGCCAGCCGGGATTGGGACGTATCAGGCGCGTGGAAAGCCGGTTTTCGGACGAAAAGCGGTGATTGATGCACGTTTATGCATCATGGTGCGGCGCCAGCATGGGGCGTGGGCACGGGGATGGTGCAGTGCAATGATTCCGCACGGTGCGCGCGGGAGGGCGCACCCGGGAGTGAGGAAGGCGGTCAGCCCCCGTTGCGGGTGTCTGGCGTGACGGCGTAGGGGGAGAGCAACTGCATGTCGTTCGGCGCGACCTGGGCCCCCGATTCGTCGATCAGTGCGGCGCGGATCTTGAGGCCGGACAGCGTCGAGCGGACCTCCGCCGGACCCTGGCCGCTGGGCGCGAGGTGATCGTCGCCCCATTGCATCAGGCCGACCAGCACCGGCAGCAGGTCCACGGCGGCGCGCGTCGGGTGGTACTGGAAGCGTTCGCGCTCGCCCGGTTCCTTATAGCTGACCCGGCGCAGCAGGCCGGCTTCAGTCAGGGTCTTGAGCCGCGCGGACAGCACGGCCGGCGAGCACTGCAGGCGCTGGAGGAAATCGTCGAACCGTCGCACCCCGGAAAACACATCGCGCAAGATAAGCATCGTCCACTTTTCCCCGATCAGGGAAAGGGTGGCGGCGATGGAGCAGCGCAGCAGGGCGGGATGGGTAGGCTCGGTCATGGTGAATCCAGCATAGCACCCTAACTACGTTTGCAAAAGTCAGGGTATCGCCTATACTTCTGGCTACATAAAACGTAGTCAGGAGCGCGTCATGAAGTGGATGAACGAGCAGCGCGACGCGCAAGCGACCATCAGTGAAGAAAGCTGGACCGTGCGGGGCGGTGTGCAGGTCACGCTGCGCACCGCCCGGGCGTCCGATCACGGGCGTCTGCGCACGTTTGTGGATGGTTTGTCGCGCGAAAGCCGCTATTACCGCTTCCTGACCGGCGGCCCGGTGGCGAATGAGACGCTCGCGCAGTTCGTGAGTCGCCAGAACCATGATGTGGCGCTGGTCGTCACCTTCGGCGAGGTCATCGTCGCCAATGCCGAATATGTGGTGAATGAAGAGGGGCAGGCCGAACTGGCCGTGGTGGTCGCGGACAACTGGCAGGGCCAGGGACTGGGCCGGCGCCTGATCCAGCGGCTCCAGCAACTGGCCCGCGCCGCCAGCCTGCGCGGCATGCGGGGCGACGTGCTCAGCGAAAACCGCCGCATGCTGGCCATCATGCGCGATTGCGGCTTTGCCACGCGGCGCAATCCCGAGGACAGCCTGCTCCACGAAGTGACGCTGACGCTGGCCGAACCGCGCAAGGCCCCGGCCCCTTCGGCCGAATGGCTCCCGCGCGACTGGTTCGCCGCTAACTAAGTCAGGTGGTAAGTCAGATCGGCGCCTGGCGCCGGGAAGTCGCGGTACAGCCGATCGACGCCACGATAATCGCGGCAATCGCCACCCACTGGATCGGCGTGAGCTGCTCATGCAGGAAGGCCAGCCCGGCCAGCGCGCCCATGGCCGGCTCCATGCTGAGCAGGATGCCGAAGGTGCGGCGCGGCAGGCGTTTCAGCGCCACCATCTCCAGCGAATAGGGAATCGCGCTCGACAGCAGCCCCACCGCCAGCCCGGCCAGCAGCAGCGACGGGCTGAACATCGTCGTCCCCGCATGGGCCAGTCCGAACGGCAGCGTCACCAGCGCGGCCATGGTCAGCCCGAGCGAGGTGGCCTGGCCGCCATGCGCATTGCCCGCCATCTGCCCGAATACGATATAGAGCGCCCAGCCCACCCCGGCTGCGAGCGCATAGCCGATGCCCACCGGGTCCAGGTGGGTCGCGGTCGCCCCGACCGGCAGCAGCAACAGCAGGCCCGTCACGGCACAGCCGATCCAGAGAAAGTCGATCGCCCGGCGCGAGGACAGCACGGCCACGGTCAGCGGCCCGGTGAACTCGATGGCGATGGCCAGCCCCAGCGGCACCGTGCGCAGGGACATATAGAACAGCAGGTTCGTGGCGCCCAGCGCTGCGCCGTATAGCGCGATGGCGCGGGCATTGGCGCGCGTGAGCGGAAAACGCCACGGCCGCCAGACGCAGAGCAGGATCAGGGCCGAGAATCCTACCCGCAGCGCCGTGGTGCCCTGGGCGCCCAGGACGCCGAACAGGCTCTTGGCGAACGACGTGCCCACGCACAGCGAGGCCATGGAGCCGATCAGGGCCAGCACGGCCAGCAGTGTCTGACTTTGTTTGAGGCGGGTAAGCGGCAATTCGGGTCCTGGAACAGTGTGGTGCCGGGCGCCGCGCGACGCCCGCCGGCATGGCCGGAGCCGCATCATGCCCGAGCCGGTTGTGGCCCGCCATGCACAGATGGGCGCAGCCGGCGCTGTACAGTTTTGCGCGCGGCAACATTTTGCGGTCCAGCCGCGCGGGTTCTATGGTGGAAGGGCAACTTTCATGGAGCCATCGATGGATGCGACCGCACCTCCCCGTCATGTCGTGATCACCGGCGCCGCCGGCGCGCTGGGCCGCGCCGTGGCCAGCCGTTTCGCCGCCGAGGGCGCCCGGCTGGCCTTGATCGACCGTGACCTGCAGCACCTGCAAACCGTGTTTGCCCATCCGGAGCCCGGGCAGCACGGCATGCTGCTCCACGCGGCCGACGTCACGTCCGACACGGCCATGGCGCCGGTGGCGGCGGCCATCCTCGATGCCTTCGGCGCGGTCGACGTGCTGGTCCACGTGGCCGGCGGCTTCGAAATGGGCGAGCCCACCCACACGCTGAGCCGGGAATCCTGGCTGCGGATGATGGATCTGAACGCGTGGTCCTTCGTCGCCGTGACCGGCCATTTCATTCCGGCGATGATGTTCCAGCGCAGCGGCAAGGTCGTGGCCGTCTCGGCGCGCGGCGCCACGGCCGGCGCGGCCACGATGGGGGCCTACAGCGCGTCCAAGAGCGCCCTGCAGCGGCTGGTGGAAAGCCTCTCGCGCGAGGTGCGCGCGGCGGGCATCAACGTCAACAGCATCGCCCCGGGCATCCTGGACACGCCGGCCAACCGCAATGCCATGCCGGCGGCGGAGCATACGCTCTGGGTGTCTACTGGCGCGGCAGCGCGTGCGGTAGCGTTCCTGGCCTCCGATGGCGCTCAGGCGATCCACGGGCAGCATCTTGTGCTGGATGGGCTGAGCTAGGGATGAAGAACACCCCCGCCACCCCCGCCACCCCCGCCACCTCCATATGGCTGGCGCTTGCGTTCTGGCTCCTGCCTGGCCTGTCCCTTCTGCTGGGCGGCTGTGCGAGCCGGCCAGTCAATCCGCCGATCGCCCAGGCAGACCAGAATGCCGGCTATCGATTCTTTACGCGGCCCCAGTTCGCGGCCAGCAAGGAAAACCTCGTCATCCTGGCCTTTTCGGGCGGGGGGACCCGCGCGGCGGCCTTTTCGTATGGCGTCCTGGAGTTCCTGCGCAACACGGAAGTCGTCGGGCCGCGCGGCAAGTCGCGCCTGCTCGATCATGTGAGCGTGGTGACCGGGGTGTCGGGCGGCAGCTTTACGGCGCTGGCCTATGGGCTCTACGGCGAAAAGCTGTTCGATGACTACGAGCAGCGTTTCCTCAAGCGCGATGTGCAAGGCACGATCACGCGCCGGACCTTCAATCCGGCCTACTGGCCATCCCTGTGGTCGAGCGGATGGGGCCGCTCGGAACTGGCGGCGGACCTCTACGATGAAATCCTGTTCAATGGGGCGACGTTCGGCGACCTCAACCGGGGGCAGGGCCCCTTTATCGTGGCCTCGGCCACCGATATCACCACGGGCGCGCGCCTGCCCTTTACGCAGGCTACGTTCGATGTGCTGTGTTCGGACCTCAACGCCGTGCGGCTGTCGCGGGCGGCGGCGGCCTCGTCCGCCGTGCCGGTGGTGCTCACGCCGATCACCCTGAACAACTACGGCGGCAATTGCCACTACACGCCGCCGGACTGGATCCAGCCGTTTATCCATGACAGCGAGCCGCCCCGGCCCGCCGCGCGCGCCAGTCGCCATATCAAGGAAGAGGCGGAGTTTGGCGACAGCATCAACCGACCCTATCTCCATGTGGTGGATGGCGGCGTGTCCGACAACCTCGGCATGCGCAGCGTGCTGGATACCCTGGAACTCATGGAAGCGCTGCATCTGGTCGGCCTCCAGACGCCGCTCGATCAGGTGCGCCACATCGTGGTCTTTGTCGTCAATTCGCTTTCCGTGCCCAAGACGGAATGGGACAAGTCCGAATCTCCGCCGGGCATGATCGAAATCCTGGTGAAAGCTGCCGGCGTGCCGATCGACCACTATTCCTATGAGGCGACCGAACTGCTGAAGGACAGTCAGGCGCGCTGGCGGGCCATGGGCGAGGTGCGCCGCTCGGCGGCGTTCGCTGCGAACAAGGATGCGGGGGTCGCCCGTGCGCTACGCACGCCAGACGCGACGATCTACGCCATCGACGTGTCGTTCGCCCGGCTGGAGGACAAGGAGGAACTGGCCTACCTCAATGAACTTCCCACATCGTTCTCCCTGCCGCCCGAGGCCGTCGACCGCCTGCGTGCGGCGGCCGGGAAAATCATCATGACCTCGCCGGACTTCCAGCGGCTGCTGAAGGATGCCGGCGCGACCATCGTCGCCGATCCGAAAAAGGCCGACGCTGCAGCGGCCACGGCGCAATAGGGGACGCCTTCAGGGGAAGCCTTCCGGGGAAGCCCTCAGCGCCGGGCCAGCCGTGCCAGCGGCAGCGTCTCCAGCCGCTCCAGCACCACGGTGCGCATGGCCGGCGGCGTGGGCAGGGTGTCGAGCAGGGCCGGCCAGCGCTCGCGGGCCAGGCTGACGGCGTC
This sequence comes from Cupriavidus sp. 01L43, assembly GCF_056399925.1. NCBI lineage: Bacteria > Pseudomonadati > Pseudomonadota > Betaproteobacteria > Burkholderiales > Burkholderiaceae > Cupriavidus > Cupriavidus sp. 01L43. Next base: position 14,746 of record NZ_JBFTSH010000026.1, on the reverse strand, counting down.
CTTCACGGCCGCCAGCGCGATGCGCTCGGCGATCTTGGCCTCGCGGGCGAAGTCGCGGTAGGTCTCGAGGGTTTGCTTGCGCTGCAGGCCGTCGATGGCCACGTTCTGGCCGAAGGCCGCGAAGCCGGACAGCGCCGCCACGCTGACGATGTCATAGGCGGGCGACAGCTCGGGCATGGTCCCGTTCCGATACAGAAAAGAGAAGTTCTTGAGATGGGCGTCGCTGTTGCCGATCAGCGTGTTCACGGCCTGCCGCATGAAGAACTGCCGCACGTCCTCGATGCCGCGCACGCTGAGCCGCTCCAGCAGGCGGACGATGGCCACGTAGGCGTCGTTGCCGGCGTACTTGCGCGAGGGCATGCGCGTCAGCACCTGGCAGCCGTCTTCCGCATGCACGCGCCCGCCGGGTTCGCGGTCGAAACGGTCCACGGCCAGGAAGTGCAGGTCGGCGCCGAGCGCCTCGGCCAGGCCGGGTACGTCGATGGTCGCCAGCGGCTGCGGTTTGCACGGCGCCACGGCCACGCCGGCCGCCTGCGCCAGCTGCATCGACACATATTCGTTAAAGATCTGGCTGTCGTCGTTGCGGGCCGGCAGCTTGGCGATCAGGTCCGACAGCCGCCCGTGGGTGGGCATGGTGTAACGCTTGCCGGCGTGCGCGGTGGACAGCGCGAGCTTGTTCTGCACGCCGGACACCGATGCCGCGCCCTCGGTGGCGCCTTCCACCACGGCGATTTCCAGGTTGTCCGCGCCACCGGTCACGCCCACGGTGCGCACGGTGTCAGGCAGGGCGTCGATGTCCGCCGGGCGGACGATCAGCGCGCCGGGCAGGTCTTCGCCGGCTGCGGCCAGCACGCCGAAGTCGTCGCGGTCGTCCGGATGGTGCCGCGTGGCTTCCAGCCGCCGGCGCAGCTCGCCCTCAGGCAGCAGGCCGGCAAAGTAAGGCGGCAGCTCGCCATGGGTGTTGTAGAGCGCGGGATGGAACGGGTTGGCGAGGATCGTGGCGGTCAGCGCCTCGTTGCCCGGAATCGTCAGTGAGAGGCTCAGCGTCGGCCGTCCGGCATCGCCCCGGAAGGCTTCGCCCGGCACGAAGCGCGTGGTGCGGCCGGCCTCGCAAAGATAGCCGCACAGCATGTTGTGCAGGTGGACGGTGAGATAGCGCGGGCGCAGGTCGTCAGGCATCGGCGTCTCCGAGCAGCAGGTCGACCGAGGTGGGCGCGGCGCGGTCCGGGCCGGTGGCCTTGCCGCTCACGGTGCGCTGGACTTCGGCCAGATGCTCGCGCGGTACGAGGACCCACTCGGCGTCGAGGGCGGTGGCGATGGCCTCAAGTGTTGATCCGCGCACATCCTGCTTGCCGCTCAGGGCCACCGACAGGTTGGGCGCCGCCATGCCGATCAGACGGCCGACAGCGCCGAGCGAGAGGCCGCGCGCCTTGCGAAGCTGGCCCAACTGGGCGGCGAAGGAGGACATAGGTCAAACCGAGGGTGGTGTTATGTCATAGCATAGCAGCCGACGAAAAATTATGCCATTTCATCATTTATCGATCTTTATTATGGATTGACATAACATCCGCCTCCGAGCCCAGCGGCGGGGCGATGTGCTCCAGCGGGCGCCGCTCCGCATCCACGCCGAACCGCAGCGCCAGCAATCCCGCCACGATCACCAGCGCCGCGCCAATGGCGTACCCCACGGCCACCGCCCCCCGGCTGCCGGTCTCGATCAGCATGCCGAACAGCACCGGGGCGATAAACCCGCCCGTGCCAGTGCCCACCGCGTAGAAGATGGAGATGGCCAGCGCGCGCATTTCGAGCGGAAAGACTTCGCTCGCCGTCAGGTAGGCCGAGCTGGCCGCCGCCGAGGCCAGGAAGAACACCGCCGACCAGCACAGCGCCTGCGCGCGCGCGTCCAGCCAGCCCTCCATGAACGCCCAGCCTGTGGCGGCGAGGCCGATGCCGGACAGCACATAGGTCACCGCGATCATCTTGCGGCGGCCCACGCGGTCGAACAGCGGCCCCAGGATCAGCGGGCCGAGCGCATTGCCGATGGCGAACGGGAAGATATAGAGCGCCACGCGTTCCTCCGCCACGCCGTAGAAGCGCGTGAGCACCAGCGCGTAGGTGAAGAAAATGGCGTTGTAGAAGAAGGCCTGCGCCACCATCAGCGCGAAGGTGACCACGCTGCGCGTGCGGTAGCGCCGCACCAGCAGCCCTACGATCTCGCGCACGGTCGGCACGGGCCGGCCCGCGTAGGCCACGTGCGCGGCGGGGTCCGGCGGCGGCAGCGGGCCGTGGCGCGCGGCCACCTCGGCCTCGATGCCGGCAATCACCCGCTCCGCCTCCGCGCGGTGGCCGTGCGTGGCCAGCCAGCGCGGGCTTTCGGGTACGTGGCGCCGGATCAGGACGATGGCCACCGCCAGCACCGCGCCCAGCGCGAAACAGGCGCGCCAGCCCCAGACCGGGCCGAGCACGCGCGGATCGAGCACCACCAGGCTCAGCCCCGCACCCAGCGCCGCACCGAGCCAGAAGCTGCCGTTGATGGCAAGGTTGACGCGCCCCCGCACGCGCGCCGGGATCAGTTCGTCGATGGCGGAATTGATGGCCGCGTATTCGCCGCCAATGCCGAGCCCGGTCAGGAAGCGGCACAGCGCGAAGAACGCGAAGTTCGGCGAGAACGCCGTCAGCAGCGTCGCCGTCATGTAGACGAACAGCGTGGCGAGGAACAGGCGCTTGCGGCCCAGGCGGTCGGCCATGCGGCCGAAGACGAGCGCCCCGGTGACGGCCCCTAATATATATAGGGACCCGGTCCAGCCGACCTGCGAGGCGGAGAGCCCGAGCGTGTCGGGCCGCTCCAGCACGGCGCCCACGGAGCCGACGAGGGTGACCTCCAGCCCGTCGAGCACCCAGGCAATGCCGAGGGCGAGAGCCACGCGCCAGTGCCAGGCGGACCAGGGCAGGCGGTCGAGGCGCGCGGGGATGTCAGACTGCCAGCCGGCGATAAGCGTCTCCGATGGCTATCGACCGGCGGCATCCCATTGATGCCGCCAGCGGTCAGCGGTCAGGTCAGTGCGAAAGGTTCAGCATTCCCGGCCGACGGCTTTCAGCATCGAGCGGCCATGGGCAGTGATTTGAGGGCAAGGCCGTCGGCCTTGTTCGGCTTGCAGGGTAACGAGTTCGCGGGCGACGAGTGCATCGAGGTCGACGGGATCGATCTCGCGTGCGTCCGCAGTATCGGAGCGGGTATGGGGGCCGTTGCCGATCAGCATCAGCGTGGCCAGTTCGTGTGGGCTCAGCACGGTGTTCTCCTTGGCGAGAGGGGAGCGGTTGCTGGGGACTCGGGGGTCGCCTGGCAGTAGCGGCCTCCGTTAGGGATTGTGGACTATCGCGGCCCGGCTTTCACGCTGCAACGCATCGTGATCGGAGGTCGACAGTTTGCGACAGTCATTGCTTTGACGAGCCCCACCGGGGTGGGTTCCACACCGATACAAAGCCGATACATCCCCACCGTGCCGTGTTACACGCCCATCGCCACACCGTCGCTGCGCGGATCGTGCGCGCCCGCCAGCGCGCCGTCTTCGCCGATGGCAATCACGCCCGGATGCCCCGCCAGCGGGCTCTGCGGCGAAATGACGCTGACTTCATGGCCACGGCGTGCCAGGGCCGTGATCACGTCCGTGCCAGCGTCGGCTTCCAGCTTCAGGCTGTCGGCGGCATCGGAGAAGGTGCGGCCGAGCAGGAAGCGGGGCCGTGCCAGCGCCGTGAGCGGGTCCATGCCGTAGTCGATCAGCCGCGTGAGCACGGCGGCCAGCGTCTGCGGCTGGCCGTCGGCGCCTTGCGTGCCGTACAGCAGGCGCGGCTTCCCGTCCTTGAGATACATGCCCGGATTCAGCGTATGGAACGGGCGCTTGCCCGGTTGAATCGCGTTGTGATGGGTGGGATCGACGCTGAACGCCGCGCCCCGGTTGTGCCACAGGATGCCGGTATCGCCGGCCATCACGCCGCTGCCCCAGTCGAAATACACGGTCTGGAGCACGCTCACGCAGCGGCCCTCGCGGTCCACTGCGCTCAGGAAGACGGTGTCGCCGTGCTGGTAGACGTGCGGCCAGTCGAGCGCGCGCGCCGGGTCGATGCGCGCGGCCATGGCGTCCAGGCGCGCGGGGGCGAGCATCGCTTCGGCCGGTACGTCGACGAACTCGGGGTCGGCCACGTAGCGGTTGCGCTCGATGAACGCCTCCTTCACGGCCTCCACCATCAGGTGGTAGTAGTCCGCGCTGCCCTCGGCGATGCCGGTGAGGTCGAATCGATCGAGGATGCCGAGGATCTGGAGCGTGGTCACGCCCTGCGTGGGCGGCGGCAGGCTCAGCAGCTCGCCGCCACGATAGGGCACGCGCAGCGGCAGCGCGTCGCGCGCGGCGGTACGCGCCAGGTCCGCCATGCGCAGCGGCGAGCCCACGGCGCGCAGGCCGGCGACGATGCGCTCGGCCAGCTCGCCTTCATAGAACTCGCGCGCGCCATGGCTGGCGATGCGTTCGAGGCTGCGGCCCAGCGCCGGCTGGCGCAATGTCGTGCCGATGGCCGGGATCGCACCATCGGGCATGAAGGTCTGTGCGAAGCCGGGCCAGCTGCCCAGCTCATCGGCCCGGAAGTTCTGCCAGAAATGTTGCGATGGCGTGACCGGGAAGCCCTCGTGCGCGTAGGCGATGGCGCGGCGGAACAGCGCGGACCAGTCCTGCCGGCCGCCCCAGGCGTCGCGGCTGATGGTGAAGGCGCGGTCCCAGGTATCGACCGTGGCGGCGGTGGTCAGCGTGGCGCCTGGGCCGCGCGTGGGAATCGACTCGCCAAACGCCGGCAGCGCCTGCGCGGCCTGGCCGATGCCGGACAGCGTGCGCACGTTGCCGCGCGGTCGCTGATGAGCCAGAAGGCGTCGCCGCCCAGCCCCGTGAAGTGCGGATAGGTGACGGCCAGCGTGGCGCCGATGGCGATGGCGGCTTCGATGGCGGTGCCGCCATCGCGCAGGATCTCGAGACCCGCCTCGCTGGCGAGCGCATGCGGGCTGGTGACCATGCCCCCGCGGGAATGGGCGAGATTGGGGGCGAGGGCGGGGGTGTGCGGGTTTGGTGTCATCGTGGGTTCAATGTCCTCCCAGATAGGCCTGCACCAGCGCCGGGTCGCGCGCGAGTTCGTCGGCCGGGCCGCTGGCCACGACGCGGCCTTCCTCCAGCACATAGGCGCGGTCCGCCAGCGACAGCGCGAGCGCGGCCATCTGGTCGACCAGCAGGATGGTGATGGAGGCCTCGCGCAGCGTATCGAGCGAGGCGAACAGCTCGTCGATGACCTTCGGCGCGAGGCCGAGCGACGGTTCGTCGAGCAGCAGCACGGTGGGCTGCGACATCAGCCCGCGCGCCACGGCCAGCATCTGCTGTTCGCCGCCGGAAAGCAGGCCGGCGCGCTGGTGCTGGCGCTCGCGCAGGCGCGGGAAGCGCGCGAACATCGATTCCACGCGGCGCATCATCTCCACGCGCGGGAGCGGGCCGGACGGGAAGGCGCCAAGGCGGAGGTTGTCGAGCACGGACAGCTCCGGGAACACCTGCCGGCCTTCCGGCACGAGTACCACGCCCATCGCGGCGATGCGTGCGGCGTCGAGCCGGGCGAGATCGGTCCCGTCGAACGTGATGCCGCCCTGCACCGGGCGATGCAGGCCCGCCAGCGCGCGCATCAGCGTGGACTTGCCGGCGCCGTTGGCGCCCAGTAGCGCGACCATCTCGCCTTCGCGCACTTGCAGGTCCACATCGTGCAGGACCGGCGCGGCGCCATAGCCGGCGCGCAGCGCGCTCACGCCCAGCACTTCCGGCAGCGGCGCGCCACCCACCGGCTGGCTGGCCGAGGGTTTGCGGGCCGGCGCGTTGGCGGCGTCGCCCAGATAGGCGCGGCGCACGGCTGGATCGGTGCGGATCGCCTCGGGCGTGCCCACGGCCAGGCGCTGGCCGGCATCGATCACGACGATGCCATCGGAGACATCCATCACGAGCGACATGTCGTGTTCGACCAGACCGACTGCCACGCCGCTATCGGCGATCTTGCGCAGCAGGCGGCCCAGCGTGGCCTTGTCCTCGCGCGAGAGGCCGGCGGCCGGTTCGTCCAGCAGCAGCACGGCGGGCCGCGTAGCCAGTGCGCGGGCGATTTCCACGAGGCGGCGGTCCACGTGGGCCAGATCGGCGGCGCTGGCGTCCGGGTTGCCGGTGTAGCCGCAGGCGGCCAGCAGTGCGCGCGCTTCCTGGCGCACGGCGGGGGCGGTGAAACCGGCGATGCCGAGCAGCGTGCCGAGGCGGCCCTTTGTCAGCGCGATGGCCACGTTGTCCGTGGCGCTCATGCCGGCGAAGAGCTGCGTGGTCTGGTAGGTGCGGGCGATGCCTTGCCGGGCGCTGTCGCAGGCGCCGCGCGCTGACAATGGCGCCGTGCCAAGCTGGCGCCCGCCCTCGCGCGGACGGTAGTAGCCGGACAGCATGTTCAGCACGGTGGACTTGCCGGCGCCATTGGGGCCGATCAGGCTCGTCACCTGACCCGGCGGCAGATCGAAGGACAGGTTGTCCACGGCGCGCACGCCGCCGAACACCATCGACAGGCCCAGCGCCGAGAGGCCCCGGCGCGTCTCCTCCGGTCGCACCGGCAGCTGCGCGCCAGCCACGGAAGCATGGGCGGCAGCCGCGCGGGCCGGCCGCAGGCGGCGCAGCAGGTCCGTCACCACGCCCACCATGCCCGTGGGCGCCACCCAGAGCACCACCAGCAACAGCATGCCGAAGCAGAGCAGGCGCAGGTTCTCCAGGCTGGACAGCAGCTCGGGCAGCAGGCCAACCACAACGGCGCCCGCCACCGGGCCGACCACCGTGCCCGCCCCGCCAATCATCACCACCAGCACGAACAGGATCGATTGCAGGAACGAGAACATCCCCGGCGTGACCATGCCCTGCAGCGGCGCGAACAGCCCGCCAGCCAGCCCCGCCAGCGCGGCGGAGAACGCGAAGCCCACGGTCTTGACCACGAGCGGATTGACACCGATCGACGCCGCAGCGGTTTCGCTGTCACGCACCGCGCGCATCGCCGCGCCCCAACTGCCGCGCGCGATGCGGGCATAGGCGGCCAGCGCCACGCCCAGCACGGCCAGCGCGATCAGCGCCAGTGCACGCTCGCCGCCTTCCACGCCGGGCAACGACGGTTGCGCGATGCCCATCAGGCCGTTCTGCCCGCCGGTCAGCGCGCGCCACTCCACGGCGCCGTGCTCGACGATAAAGCCGAAGGCGATGGTGACCATCGCCAGGCCGGGGCCCTTCACGCGCAGCGCGGGCAGGGCGAGCAGGCCGCCCAGCAGCGCGGCGATCAGCGCGCCCACCGGCCACGCGGCCCAGAAGCTCCAGCCGGCCTGGCCGGTCAGGATGGCGACCGTGTAGGCGCCGATCGCATAGAAGCCGACATGGCCGAACGACACCTGCCCGGTGAGCCCGAGCAGCAGGTTCAGGCCCACACCGCAGATGGCCAGCATCGCCACGCCGGCAATCACGAAGACAAAATAGCCGTTGAGCGACAGCACGAGCCCGCCGGCGGCCAGCAGCACCGCCAGCATGGCGAGAATCTGGAGCGGCGTGCCCAGTCCGAGCAGCGGGGCGGCGGCGCGCGCCGGCCGGGCCAGCGGCGCAGGGGAAGCCGGCGGGGCGGGCGGATTGGAAGAGACCATCGAATCGTTCATACCTTGCGTACCTCCGCGCGTCCGAACAGGCCGTCCGGCCGCAGGGCCAGCAGCGCAATCACCAGCGCGAACGTGATGATCTGGGTGTAGCTGGAGCCGAGTGATGCGGTGATGAGTGCCTCGGCCACGCCGAAGATCAGCCCGGCAATCATCACGCCCCAGGCACTGGAGAGCCCGCCGAGAATGGCCACGGCGAAGGCTTTCAGACCGAACACGGTGCCCATGTCCGCCTGTACGTTGAACAGCGGCGCGATCAGCACGCCGGCAATGCCGGCCAGCAGCGTGGAAATGGCAAACGCGCCGGCGATGGTGCGGCGGATGGGAATGCCCATCAGGCGCGCGGCGTCGCGGTTTTGCACCACGGCCAGCATCGCCACGCCCCAACGCGAGCGGCGCAGCACGTAGTGCAGCACGGCCGCGAGCGCGAGGCCGACCACGGGAATCACCAGTTGCAGCGGATAGACGCCGACGCCGGTATCGCCCAGCTGCACGGACTGCGCGGCGAGCGGGGAGGGCAGGCTGCGCGGCTCGGTGCCGAAGGCGAGCATCACCAGGTTATCGAGCACGATGCCGAGCGCGACGGTGGCCATCAGCCACGCATTGGAGCCCCGGCTCGCGAACGGGCGCACGGCCAGGAATTCCACGGCCAGCCCGTAGAGCGCGCACAGGCCGAGGGCCAGCACGATGGCGAGCGGCATCGGCCAGCCGAGCGTCTGCGCGAAGCTGTACGTCAGCACTGCTCCCAGCATCATCGAACTGCCCTGCGCGAAGTTGACGGTGGCGGACACCGCGTAGGTGATGTGGAAGCCCAGGGCCATCAGGCCATACATGCTGCCCAGGCCGAGCCCGCTGATGAGGGCGGAGATCCAAAGCATGGTGAATCCTTGATTTTGCTTGCCAATCGATATCGCGCGACGATGCGCCGGCCCTCTCCCCCGGCCCCTCTCCCGCACGCGGGAGAGGGGAGCAAACCGACGGTGTTCTCCCCTCTCCCTCTGGGAGAGGGGCGGGGGAGAGGGCAGGCGCTTGAACGATCGATATTGCTTCTACGAAGCGCCTGTCTTACTTCGCCACCGGCACGATGCGGTTGTCGATGAACTGCGCCCAGACGTAGTCGTTTTCGCTCAGGGCGTCATGCGCGGTCGGGGAGAACGGCTTCACGTAGGTCTTGATCAGGCCCTCGTAGCGGTCGATCTTGTAGAAGCCTTCGCGGATGGCATCGCCCTTGGTGCTGCCGGCCTTGGCAATCGCCAGCGCAGCGAGCTGCGTGGCGTCGTAGGCGTTGGCCACGCCCACGGCCGGGGTGATGTCGTCCGGGCCCTTGATGTCGCTGTACTTCGCCTTGAGGTCGGTCACCACGCGCGTGCTGACCGGAGTCTGTGCGCCGAAGAAGCTGTACGTCTGCACGAAGTGGACGTTCTTGGCGTTCGGGCCAGCCAGTTCGGTGAAGCGGCCGCCGGCCGGGCCCCAGTGGGAGACCACCGGCACCTTCCAGCCCATGCGGTCCAGCGACTTCACCACCTGCGCGGACGGGCCTACGTTGCCCACCATCAGCAGCACGTCGGCGCCGGCGGCCTTCAGGCGGCCGAGCTGGGGCACCACATCCACGTCATTGGCCTCGAATTTCTCCACGCCCACCGGCTTGCCGCCCTTGGCGGCCATCGCGGCGACGATGCCCTTCTCGTTCGACTCGCCCCACGGGTTGTTCACCAGGATCAGGCCGGGCTTGGTGGCGTTGAAGGTCTTCTGGGCGTACTGGAGCATCGCCTTGTCCACGACCTCGTCCACGGCGGACACGCGGAAGGCGAAGTTCGGGTTGGCGCCATTGCGCGTGATCGGCGTGCCGGCGGCCCACGGGCCCATGAACGGCACCTTCTCCTGATTGGCGATCGGCACGATGGCCATCGACACCGGCGTGTCGAGCCCGCCGAACAGCACGGCCACCTTCTCCTTGTAGATCAGCTCGCGCGCGGCCAGCACACCCTTGGCCGGGTTGCCCTCGTCGTCGCGGCGCACCAGTTCCAGCTTGCGGCCACCCAGCAGGCCGCCCTTGGCATTGATCTCGTCGATGGCGACGGTCATGCCGCGCGTCAGCGACTCGCCGGCGCGCGCCGACTGGCCGGACAACGCCGTGATCAGGCCGATCTTGATGGTGTCGGCGGCCTGGGCGGGCAGCGCCGTCATGACGCAGGCAGCGGCGGCGGTCGCGAGGAGGGCGCGGCGTTGGGGACGAAACATGGCAGTTCTCCGGATGGACGGATCGATGGGGATGGGTGCTTCGATCCACCCGGCTCGCAAGAGCCGTGCCAATCCGTCGACAAAACCGAAAATGATCCCGGAGCGATTGACCCGTCAAGATGCAGACGATCTGGCCCGCATTTTGCGAACGATCTGCAAACCTGGCTGCATACGATCCGTCATGGTTCATGTCGCACGAATCCGGTGCGCGATGAGCCAAAGCGGGGCACATTTGATGAGAGGCATCCCTCCATGACGCAAAACCCGAGTCCGCTGGCGGCCACGCAGGCCACCGCCGGGCTTCCCACCTTCGGCCCGCTGCGCGACCATGGCCGCTTTCCGTACCGGCCGATTACCGACGCCGACCCGTTCCGCTGGCCCAATGGCGCACGGCTGGCGGTCTACCTCGGCTTCAATATCGAGCACTTCGCCTTTGGCGAGGGGCTGGGCGCGAACCTCGGGCCAGTTTCGCCGCAGCCGGACGTGCTCAACTACAGCTGGCGCGAGTACGGCAACCGCGTGGGCGTGTGGCGCTGCCTGGAGTTGTTCGACCGGCTGGAGATGCCGGCCGGCGTGCTGCTGAACACCGCGCTCTATGACCATTGTCCCGAAGTGCTGGACGCCTGCCTGGCGCGCGGCGACGAGCTGATCGGCCATGGCCACACCAATGCCCATCGCCAAAGCGAGTTCGACGAAGCGGGCGAGCGGGCGCTGCTGGTGCACTGCCGGGAGCGCATCGCGGCGCATAGTGGGCGGGCGCCGGGCGGCTGGCTGTCGCCGTGGATCTCCGAGACGATGGTGACGCCGGACCTGCTGGTCGAGACTGGCTACCGCTACACGCTGAACTGGGCACACGACGACCGCCCGGTGCGCATGGCCACGCGCGGCGGCCCGCTGTGGTCGATTCCCTATCCGCAGGAACTGAACGACATCCCGATGATCATCGCGCGCCACCTCGACGGTGCCGCCTTCGCCGACATGATCATCGACCAGTTCGACGAGATGCTGGCGCAGGCCAACGATCCGCAGCACCCGCAGCCGCTGGTGATGGGCATCGCGCTGCATCCCTACCTGGTGGGCCAGCCGTACCGGCTGCGGCACCTGCGCCGGGCGCTGGCGCATATCGCGGCGCGGCGCTCCCATGGCGAGGTCTGGCTGACCACGCCGGGTGCGATCTGCGACGCGATGGATGCCGTGGACCCTGTCGCAGTGACCCCTTCACGCTAATATCATGGCCATCGTTTCCCTGACCGAAGTCATGTCCACCAAAGCTGCCAGGAAGCCCGCGGCCGCCAAGGCCGCCGCCAAGCGGACTTCCGAGACCGTCAAGCCCGTCGATCCGATCGAGGAAGAGACCGCCGAGGACGCCGATACGCGCATCTATCAGGCCATCTTCGACGGTGTGCTCAACCATCGGCTGACGCCGGGCACCAAGCTGCCCGAGCCGGAGCTGTGCCAACTGTTCGGCGTGGGCCGTGCCGTGGTGCGTCGGGTGCTGGAGAAGCTGGCCCACGATGGCATCGTGGCGCTGCGGCCGAACAAGGGCGCGGTGATCGCCGAGCCCACGCCCGAGGAAACCAGCCAGATCTTCGAGGCCCGCCGGGCGATGGAACGCGTGCTGGTGGAACTCGCCGTCACGCGCGTGACCGAAGCCGATCTGCGCGACCTGCGCCGCCAGTTGGCCGAGGAGCACGACGCCATGCACCGCTTCGACCAGCCCTCGTGGGCGCGGCTGGCCAGCGGCTTCCACCTGCGCATTGCGGCGCTGGCACGCAACCCGGTGCTGCAACGCTACCTGACCGAACTGGTCTCGCGCTGCTCGCTGATCGTGGGCCTCTACGAGCCGCCCGGCCACGCGCCGTGCGAGCACGACGAGCACGCGGCCATCGTCGCCTGTATCGAGGCCCGCGATGCGGCCGGCGCCGTCGCGCGCATGGAAGCCCATTTGCGCGAACTCGAGGAACGGATCGAAACCTCGCGCATGCAGGGCGAGAAGAGCCTGGCGCAGATGCTGGGATTGCCAAAGACCAGCAAGGGCTGACCGGAACACCCCATGGAAATCGACTTCAACGCCATCACCGAATACCAGCGCTACAAGCTCATGGCGAGCCTGATCGTGCCCCGGCCCATCGCGCTGGTGACCACGCTCGGGCCAGACGGCACGGCCAATGCCGCGCCGTTCTCGATGTTCAACATGCTGGGAGAGGAGCCGCCGATCGTGATGATCAGCGTCAACCGCCTGGGCGACGGCGCGCTGAAGGACACGGCGGCGAATATCGTGCGCACGAAGGAGTTCGTGGTGCACCTCAGCGACGAGGCCATGGCCGAGAAGATGCATCGCTGCGGCGAACGGCTGCCGCCCGATGTGAGCGAACTGGCACGGGTGGGCCTCACGGCGGCGCCGTGCACCCAGGTGGCGGTGCCCCGGATTGCCGAGGCGCCCGTCGCGTTCGAATGCACGCTGTGGGAGACGCTGGAGACCGCGAGCCGCCAGATCTTCATCGGCCGCGTGCTGCGCCTGCATGCCCGGGACGGGCTGATCGACACCGAACGCTGGCGCGTGCGCCTGCAGGACTACTTCCCCGTGGGGCGCTTTGGTGCCAGCTTCTACGTGACCACGCGCGACCGCTTCTCGCTGGAGAAAGAGGCCGGCGTGGTCACGGCCTCAACCGCGATCGACGAGATGTGAACCGAGCGGCGCGGCGGGACGGCGGCGCTGTTGCCACTGCGCCGCCTTGGCGATGATCTCGCCGACGATGCCGCGCCGGAACGTCAGCACGCAGATCACGAAGATCACGCCGGTCACCATCGTCACGGACTCGCCGAGCGTGTTGAACCAGTCGAGGCCGGTGAGCCTGGCGAGGAACGTGCCGAGGTCGCCCAGCTTGTTCTCCAGCGCGATCACCACCAGCGCGCCCACGATAGGGCCCGTCAGCGTGCCGAGGCCGCCCACCAGCGTCATCAGGATCACGGCGCCGGACATCGACCAGTGCACATCGGTCAGCGTCTCGAAACCGAGCACCAGCGCCTTCAGCGAGCCGGCCAGCCCGGACAGCGCCGCCGACAGCACGAAGGCGGCCAGCTTGAAGCGATCTACGTCGTAGCCGAGCGACACGGCGCGCGGTTCGTTCTCCTTGATGGCCTTGAGGATCTGGCCGAACGGCGAATGGATGATCCGCACGATCAGCGCGAACGCCGCCACCACGATAACGAGTACTACGTAATACAGCACGAGGTCATCGCCCAGCGGCAGCAGGCCGAACAGGTTGCCGCGCGGAATGCCCTGGATGCCGTCCTCGCCACCGGTGAACGGCGCCTGCAGGCAGAAGAAGTACAGCATCTGCGCCAGCGCCAGCGTGATCATCGAGAAGTAGATGCCCTGGCGACGGATGGCCAGCGCGCCCATCGCCCAGCCCGTGACGGCGGCGCCGGCGGTGCCGATCAGCAGGCCCAGTTCCGGCGTCACGCCCCAGACCTTCATGGCGTGACCGGCCGCGTAGCCGGCGCCGCCGAAGAAGGCCGCATGACCGAAGGACAGCAGGCCGGTGTAGCCGATCAGCAGGTTGAAGGCGCAGGCGAACAGTGCGAAGCACAGCACCTTGAGCACGAACACCGGGTAGGCGCCGAGCATCGGGGCCAGCGCCACGACGAGCAGCGCGATGCCGTAAAGCGCGGCGCGGCCGCGGGGGTTTTGCGAATCCAGCATTTATTTTTCCTTCCCGAACAGACCGGCGGGACGCAGCAGCAGCACGATCACCATGATGAAGAACACGACCGTGGAGGACGCTTCCGGATAGAACACCTTGGTCAGGCCCTCGATCACGCCGAGGCCCAGGCCGGTGAGGATGGCGCCCATGATCGAGCCCATGCCGCCAATCACCACCACTGCGAACACCACGATGATCAGGTTCTGGCCCATCAGCGGCGAGACCTGCACCACCGGTGCGGCCAGCACGCCCGCGAAGGCGGCCAGCGCCACGCCGAAGCCATAGGTCAGCGTCACCATCAATGGCACGTTCACGCCGAACGCTTCCACCATCTTCGGGTTCTCGGTGCCGGCGCGCAGGTAGGCGCCGAGCTTGGTCTTCTCGATGACGAACCACGTGGCGAAGCAGACCACCAGCGAGGCCACCACGACCCAGCCGCGATAGTTCGGCAGGATCATGAAGCCGAGGTCGGTGGCGCCTTGCAGCGCGTCCGGCGGCGAGTAGGGCAGGCCGGACACGCCGTAGATCGAGCGGAACACGCCCTCGATCACCAGCGTGATGCCGAGCGTCAGCAGCAAGCCGTAGATGTGGTCGAGCTTGTAGATCCAGCGCAGCATGGTCTTCTCGAGGACCACGCCGAGCACGGCCACCACCAGCGGCGAGAGCGCCAGCATGACCCAGTAGTTGAGGCCGGCGTACTCCATGCCGGCCCAGGCGAGCACGGCGCCGAGCATGAACAGCGCGCCATGGGCGAAGTTGATCACGTTGAGCAGGCCGAAGATGACGGCCAGCCCAAGGCTCAGCATCGCGTAGAACGCACCGTTGACGAGCCCAAGCAGCAGCTGGGACATCAGCGCCGGCAGGGGAATCCCAATATCGAAAGTCATGAAATGCGGTTCCCTTTGTGTCTACACGCCAAGCAGTTCGTTCAGCACCGGCATCTTGGCCTGCAGTTCGGCGGCGGCGAAGCGCTCGACGATCTGCCCGTGCTCCATCACGTAGAAGCGGTCGGCCAGCGGCGCGGCGAAGCGGAAGTTCTGCTCCACCATCACCACCGTGTAGCCCC
>NZ_JBFTSH010000025.1:0-52559 GCF_056399925.1 Cupriavidus sp. 01L43 | reverse complement strand
GTCAACAGGTCAGCGAAGTTTTTTTCGCTGCGGTCAGCGCTGTAAAACTCCTCAGCCCGACCACCCCATCAACCCCACAACCCTTGTCGCTGCTGCGTTTGCAGCGCGGTTTGTGTTGCGAGGGGGCGAATATTAAGGGAGCCAACGCAGGCTGGCAAGGGGTTTGTCATCAAAATTTCAGATTTTTCTGGAAATGACGATTACGGCACCTCACCAGCGCGATGTCGGGCCCCTATATATAGAATCATCAATCCGGGACCGGTTCCCGCCCTCCCATCTCCAGAGGACACTCATCCATGACCATTGAAGCAACCTGGCTGGCCGCCTCCGGCGCGAGCGCCTGCGACCTGCGCAACGAGACCGCCACCTGGCGCGCGGACCTGGACGCCCCTGCAGGCGACCCGTCGCTCCCTAACCCCCATGACCTGCTCGACTCCGCGCTGGCCGCGTGCACCACGCTCACGCTCCAGGTGTACGCCAAGCGCAAGGGCTATGACCTACGCGAGGTGCACGTCTCGGTGCGGCACGAAGAGGCGCCCGGCACCTACAAGATGATCCGCACCGTCAAGATCGATGGAGAGCTGCCGCCGAACGTGCGCGAGGATCTGCTGCGCGTGGCAAACAAGTGCCCGGTGCACAAATCCCTGTCCGCCCAGATTTCGATCGAAACCACGCTGACCGCCTAAAGGCACCGCCATTCATTGACTCGACAAATGATAATGGTTATCATTTGAGTTCTCGGGTTTCTGACACGACCTGAGTCAGCAAATGGGTTACCGGACACGACTCGTGTCCGGCCTTTTTTGCTGGCGGCCCCAAAGGCCGATCCCGCCGTCATCATCCTGACCCACCTGTCGCGCAACGTTGTCCTACAGCGCGATCCACATCCCAAGCGCGAAACGCATCCCTCATACGTAGGGCTCCCTCGTCTCATTGGTTCGCTCGCCAACCAAGCCTGTGTTGTAACGCGCTCCGAACGCCACTTGGGCGCTTTCGTGGCCATGTACTGCGGCTTAACATGAAGCCAAAACAAGACATGGCAGCCAGCAGCAGGGAAGCATTGGAGCGGGGACATCTTGGCGAACTACATCGAAGAGTATTGCGCGCGCATCCGACGCGGCGGCGCGCGAGCCATCGCGGACAAACCCGTGATGGTGGATCAGGACGGGACGTACACCATGGCTTACGTGCCGTTCGAACATCGGAACGCCGATGCGCGCCTGGTGCTGGTCAGCACCACGCCGGGCCACACCCACGTGCGGCTCGCCGCATCGGTCACGGAGGAACTGCTGCTCGCGCATACGCCCGGGCGGAGCATCCAGCGCGAGAACAAGCGGCGTGTGGAACTGGGCGGGCGGCTCGTGCGGCCCAACCTGATCCGCATGCTCGACCACTTCCGCGTGCCCGAGCTGATCGGGCAACCCCATGCGGCAGCCTTGTGGAACGATGGGTTCGACGCCATCCAGCCGCTTGCGCTGCTGCCCCATGCCACCACGCGACGCGGGCTCGCATTCGACGGCCCGCTCGACGAACTGCTCGATGTGCCCATGCTCCGCGCCGTCTTCGAGTCGCTGTTCCTCGCGCGGCTCGGGCAGTGCCATCGGCAGGCACTCTTTATAGGACTGGGGCGCACGGCGTGGGCGGGGCTGCGGCATGCCGCCGGGCTAGGTCTGATCGATCGGGGCCAGATGCTGGGGATGATGCCGGTGCCCGCGCGCGCCGGCAGCATGGTGCGGTATTTCCTGCGCGAGATAACCGCCAACGACCTGTCGCCCAATGATCCCGTGCGCCACCGCATCGCGTGGCTGGACGCCGCGCACGCGGAGATGGAAGCCGGCGTGCGCCGCGTGCGTGCCGCCACGGGGCCGGCCAACCAGCCGGATCGGCTGATCGCCTGATACCGGCTGCAGTGTGATGCTGGCCCCACCTAAGTAGGGATCAGCGGCGCCCCCATGTGCCGATAACACTTCTTGAGGATTCTGACCTCCTCGCATTCCCGATTTGCGGCCCCCCATGTTGGTGGAGGGCCGCTATTTTTTTTGGGATGGTCCGTAGCCTATGAGTGACATAAAATGTCACGCGAACATGATCTGGATCTAATGCGGCGCAAATGGGGAAATTTCACGCAGCGATTGCGGAAATTTCCCACAAATTAAGCGACGCTATCTCCATATACTGCCCAGTCAGTGATGACCCCTGGCCAGCCGCCCACGCGGCACGGCCACAAGGCAGTAACGCATGACCACCATCCTGATCGTCGACGATCACCCCGCGCTGCGGCTTGCCATGCGCGCCCATCTCTCCCAGTTGCTGGGCGTGAATGTACTGCTGGAAGCCGACAACGGCCAGAGCGCCATCGAGGCCGTGCGTCGACATAAGCCCGACCTCGTCGTACTCGACCTCGACATCCCCCGCATGAGCGGGCTCGATGCCACGCCACGCATGCGCGCGCTCCATCCGGCCGTGCGTATCCTGATCCTGACCGCCCAGAATCCCACGCCGTTCGCCGCGCGCGCCTACCAGGCCGGCGCGCAGGGCTTCATCAGCAAGACGCAGGACATGGATGCCATCGTCCGCTGCGTGGAAAGCGTGCTCGGCGGCTTTACCGTGTTCCCGAACGGCGCGAGCGCCAATCCCGCCACGGCCGTCACGTTCAGCGACCCCTCGCACGAGTCCCGCATGGTCAGCGACGATGAAGGCCTGCGCAAGCTGTCGGACAAGGAGGTCGTCATCCTGCGCATGCTGGCACGCGGCATGAGCAACAAGATCATCGGCAACGCGCTGTTCATCAGCAACAAGACCGTCAGCAGTTACAAGGCGCGCATCATGGCCAAGCTGCGTGCCGAATCCCTGGTCGATCTGGTCGATTTCGCCCGACGTTGCCAGCTCACCCCGTGACCCGCGCCGGGGCCCGCCGCGTGTTGCCCCGCGCCGAACGCGAAGCCATGGGCGCGGCAGTGGCCAACGCGGCGCGGGATGACCCCGTGCTCTACCGGATGCTGCTCGCCCGGCTGATCGAGACCAACGAGGCGGACATGGCCAACCTGCAGCGGACGGTGGCGATGCGGGACTGGACCGGCGTGCAGCGCACCGTGCACCGCATCAAGGGGAGCGCTGCGCTGTCCCGCTGCCCGACGCTGGTGGCGGCGGGCAAGTCGCTGGAGTCCGCGGCGCGGCAGGGCAAGCCTGCCGTGATCGACGCGCTACTGCCGCGCTATGTCGCCATCGTGACCGAATTCAACGACGCGCTGATCGCCCTGCAGGCTGCCGCGCCCCCCGCCTGCCATCCCGATCCGGCCGAAGATACGTCGCCGTCCAGCCACATTCAGTGAATTTGATGACCCTGCCTACATCATGGCAGTGCAAGGCGCCGGTGGCACTGGCACACTGTGGGTCCATCCGGCCGCCCCCTTCTTTTCGCGCCGGACCCTTTTTCTGGCGGGAGACATGTCGTGGGTGATTTGCAGGCCTTGCTGGACAGCCACGGGCTGTCCCTGGTGTTCCTGAGCGTGCTGGCCGAGCAGGCCGGCCTGCCGGTGCCGGCCTATCCGATGATGTTCGTGGCGGGTGCGCTGTCGATGCAGGAGTCCGGTCCTTCGATTGGCGCCGTGCTGTTCGCGGTGATCTCCGCCTGCCTGATCGCCGATACGGCGTGGTACTTCGCCGGCAAGCGGCTGGGCCAGCCGATGCTGCGCACGATCTGCCGCGTCTCCCTCTCCCCCGACACCTGCATCCGGCAGACCCAGTCGCTCTACCTGCGCGTGGGCCCGCGCTCGCTCGTCTTCGCCAAGCTGCTGCCCGGCGCCGGCGCGCTCTCGACGGCCATGGCCGGCATGACTTCCACGCCGTTCATGACCTTCCTGTTCTACGACGCCCTCGGCGCGCTGGTCTGGGCCGGCGGGGCGCTGCTGGCGGGCGTGGTGTTCAGCGATTTCGTCGATACGATCCTGGCCGCCTTCAGCACCTACGGGCATATCGCCGTGCTGATCGCCGGCGGCGCCTTCGCGCTGTTCATTGCCTGGCGCTTCTGGCTGCGCTGGCGCATGCTGCGCCGCACGGGCCGGATTCCGCGGATGACGGTGATGGAGTTGGAATCGCGCCGCTCGACGGGCGCGCCGCCGCTGGTGGTGGACGTGCGCGCGCATGGCGTCGCCCCCATCGAGCGCATTCCCGGCGCGCTGGTCATGGAGCTGCACGCGCCGCTGGAAACGCTGGGCGAGCATTCGCCCGAACATGACATCGTGATCTACTGCGCCTGCCCCCATGAGATGTCCGCCGCCGTGCTGGCGGAGCGGCTGCGTGTGGCGGGCTACCGCCACACCTGGGCGCTGGCGGGCGGGTTCGACGAATGGAAGCGCCTGCAGGGCGCCTTGTCGACCCCGGCCGATGAGGCCAGCAACGACGCGGCCGACCCCGCCAAGCAGGCCTCCGCGCACTAATCCACCCGCCGTACCCCCGGAGCAACCGCCGCTTCCTATACTTGGCGCAGGCCATTGTGCAGGGAGGGCGGCATGCCAGGCGAAGACCCGGGTTGGGACGATGAAGCCGCGCGCGTGGCGCACCGCCGGCGCATGCTCGATATTCCCCGGCACAGCGCCGGCCAGACCTACGCGCTCGCCCTCTCCGGCGGCGGCATCCGCAGCGCCACGTTCTGCCTCGGCGTGATGCAGGCGATGGCCGAAGCGCCGAATCCCGCCCAGACGCCCGCCCGGACGCCCCTCGACACCCCGCCCTCCCCCACTGTCGCCGGCACCCAGTCGCTGCTGGCCCAGTTCGACTATCTCTCCACCGTCAGCGGCGGCGGCTACCTTGGCGCGTTCTTCGTCAGCCTGTTCGTGCCCGGACGGCTGCGGCGCGGCACCAGCGCCGTGCAGGCCGCGCAGGATGCCTACCGGACGATGCAATACGAACCGCCGGGCCGCATCCACACCTCGGTCTCCTATGCCGAGACCCCGGGCCGGGCCGCCGTGGCGTGGCTGCGCGAGAACGGCCGCTACCTCACCCCCACCGGCGCGGGCGACAACCTCTACGCCGCCGCCGTGGTGGTGCGCAACTGGCTGGCCATGCAATATGTGATTGGCAGCGCACTACTGGTGCTACTGGCCGCGCTGGCGCTGGGGCTGCACCTGGCCACGGGCGCATGGCACGGACTCGCCCGCAACGAGATGGACCTGCTCCACGCCGCGCGCCTGGCGTTCTACGAGGAACGGCTGGCCATCTGGTGGAGCCCCTTGCTCTGGCTGCCGGTGGCCTCCGCGCTGCTGTTCGCCGTGCCCCCCGGCATCGCGTTCTGGCTGGTCTACCCGCGTTCGGACGACCCGCGCCAGCCCGTACGAGTGCTGAACAACGCCGTGCTGCTCGCGGCGCTGATCGGCGCGGCCTTCCTGGCCACCGCGTGGTGGTTCCAGCAGCTGCAGCCGTCGCCACGGCTGGCCTACGCCTGCTTCGCCATCGGCATCCTGGCCTGGCTGGGCGTGGCGTCCTGCCTGGTCATGGTGATGCCGGCCCCGCGCTCGGTGACCATGTTCCGCGTGCGCGCCACGCGGGCGCTGCGCACGGCGATGGGGGTCACCGGCGCGCTGGCCGCGCTGGGCCTTGCCGATACCGCCGCGCGCACCTGCTATCTCTATAGCTATCTGACCGTGCATCCGTGGGGCGCGCTCGGCCCGGCCGGCACGCTGGGCGTGCTGGTCTGGCTGGTCCGCTATGGCGCCAATCTGCTCGATAACGGCCACAAGGGCGCCGGCGATTCGTCCTGGCGCGCGATGCTGAACCGCCTGCCCGTCTCGCTGCTGGCCGGGGCGCTGGCGGCCGTGCTGGCATTGCTCGTCTTCGTGCTCTGGTCGTGGATCGTGCTCTGGGTGCGGTGGGATGGCGGCGAGCCGGTCGACTGGCTCGTCTTCGGCAAGGCCTGGACCACGCCCGCGCTGGCCGTGCTGACGGGGCTCGCGCTGGTCATGGCGATGGTGGTGGGGCGCTTCGCGGGCTTCCTGAACCTGTCCACGCTCCAGTCGTTCTACGCCTCCCGGCTCACGCGCGCCTATCTGGGTGCCTCCAACGGCAACCGCTTCACCGCCACGGCGGGCAGCCCGGACGCGCGGCAGCGCTTCAGCGTGGCCGAGCCCGCCCCGGACGACGCCCTGAGCCTCAACGACTATTACGATCCCCGCGTGCTGGCGCCGCTGCACCTGATCAACGTCACGCTGAACCTGACCGTCGATCCGGCCGAGCAGCTCGTGCAGCGCGACCGCAAGGGCAAGCCGCTGTGCGTCTCGCCGGGCCCCGCGCTGGCCCAGCCGGGCGCCCCGCAGCAATTGCCCGCCGATACCTACGTGCGATTCAGCGTCGATGGGCGGCCTTGCTGCGCGATGTCGCAGGAACGCACCTTCCGCCGTCATCCCGGCGAGATGGCCCACGCACGCACCGTGGGCGACTGGGTGGCGATCTCGGGCGCCGCCATCTCCACCGGTCTCGGCCGCGCCTCCACGCTGGGCACCTCGCTGCTGATGGGGTTCGCCAACCTGCGGCTCGGCGTCTGGTGGCCATCGCGGCTGGATGCTGGCAGCGGGCACGCCCCCATGCGCCGGCGCGGCGCGGCGGGGCGCGCGCGGCCCACGCTCGGCGTGCTGACCGGCCTGTTCCGCACGCAGTACTACCTCGGGTGCGAACTCGCCGCGCGCTTTCACGGCACGCGGCGGGGCTGGCAGTACCTGTCCGATGGCGGCCATTTCGAGAACACCGCCGTCTATGAACTGCTGCGCCCGGAGCGCCGCGTAGCGCTGATCGTGCTGTGCGACTGCGGCTGCGACGCCGACTACCGCTTCAAGGATCTCGCCAACCTGATCCGGCTGGCCCGCATCGACTTCGGACTCGAAATCGTGGTGGACACCGCCGCCGCGAGCGACCCCGTGCTCAAGACCGTGTTCGGCACCATGGATGACTTTGCCGCCGATGCCAGCCCGGAGAGCCGAATGAAGGTCGGGCTGCTGCTCAATGCCTTCGTGGCCGGCCAGGGCGGCGCCCCGGACGCCCCGCCAGTCACCCGCATCATCCTGCTGAAGCCGCGCCTCACGCCCACCGCGCCGGCCGATGTGCGCCAGTACGGCGCCGTCCATCGCGACTTCCCGCAGCAAGGCACCGCCGACCAGTTCTTCGATGAAGCACAGTGGGAGAGCTACCGCGCGCTGGGGTTCGACATCGGCCGGCGCATTGCCCAGGGGCCCGTAGCGCAGCGGCTGTTCACCTAGCGCAGCGGCTGTTCGGGTAACGCGCGTAGCCCCACGGTTAGCAGGGCTACTCGGCGGGCGCCAGCACGATTCGGCGCACGTGACTACCATAGCCCCGTTCCCGTCTCCACATGGCGCGCCGGTCACCCCGGCCGCGCCCCGCATCCATGATTCCGTATTCCCTGCTCGACCTTTCACCGATCGTGGAAGGCAGCGATGCCGGCCAGGCCATGCGCAACACGCTGGACCTGGCGCAGCACGCCGAACGCCTTGGCTATCGCCGCTTCTGGCTGGCCGAGCATCACAACATGCCCGGCATTGCCAGCGCAGCCACGTCCGTGCTGATCGGCTACGTGGCGAATGGCACGTCCACCATCCGCGTCGGCTCGGGCGGCGTGATGCTGCCGAACCACTCGCCGCTGGTGATTGCCGAGCAGTTCGGCACGCTGGCTGCGCTGTATCCGGGCCGCATCGACCTCGGGCTGGGCCGCGCGCCCGGCTCCGACCAGGCCACGGCGCGCGCGCTGCGCCGCCAGCTCAGCCACGACAGCGCCGACACCTTCCCGCAGGATGTGGAAGAACTGCAGGCCTATTTCGATGAGGTGCGCCCGGGCCAGCGCCTGCGCGCGGTGCCCGGCGCGGGCCTGAAGGTGCCGCTGTGGCTGCTCGGATCGAGCCTGTTCAGCGCGCAATTGTCCGCCGCGATGGGGCTGCCGTTTGCGTTCGCGTCGCACTTCGCGCCCGGCTTCATGCGCCAGGCCGTGGACCTGTACCGGCGCACCTTCCGCCCGTCCGAACAGCTCGATCGCCCGCACGTGATGCTCGGCGTCAACGTGTTCGCCGCCGACACCGGTGACGAGGCGCGCCGGCTGTTCTCGTCGCTCCAGCAGCAGTTCCTGGCACTGGTGCGCGGCACGCCGGGCCAGCTCAAGCCGCCCGTGGACAACATGGACCTGCTCTGGGACGCCAGCGAGGCCGACCACATCCGCCGCTCGCTGGCCGTCTCGGTCGTGGGCGACCCCGCCGCCGTGCGCGACGGCCTGCAACGTTTCGTGGATGACCTGCGCCCCGACGAACTGATGCTGACCGGCCAGATCTACGATCACGCGGCGCGGCTCAAGTCGTTCGAGATTGCCGCGAAGGCGGTGCGCGCCCTGTCGCTCTCGCCCACGCAACTGGCCTGAACCGTCAGCGCCAGAAAGCAAAAACCGCGGCCAAGGCCGCGGTTTTTGTTTGCGTACGAGCAGGATCGATCAGGCCGTCGCCAGCCGGAACGCCGACACCGCGCGCATCATCGACTGGGCCTGCTCGGCCAGCGAATGGGCGGCGGCAGCCGCTTCCTCGACCAGTGCCGCGTTCTGCTGCGTCACCGAGTCCATCTGCGTCACGGCCTGGCCCACCTGCTCGATGCCGGTGCTCTGCTCGGCGGAAGCCGCGCTGATCTCGCCCATGATGTCCGTCACGCGGCGCACCGCACCCACCACCTCGTGCATGGTCTCGCCGGCCTTGGCCACCAGCACCGAGCCGTTGTCCACCTGCGCCACCGAGTTGTCGATCAGCGTCTTGATCTCCTTCGCGGCGTTGGCGCTGCGCTGGGCCAGACTGCGCACCTCGCCCGCCACCACGGCGAAGCCCCGGCCCTGCTCGCCGGCCCGGGCCGCTTCCACGGCCGCGTTCAGGGCCAGGATGTTGGTCTGGAAGGCGATGCCTTCGATCACGCCGATGATGTCGACGATCTGGCGCGAGGCGTTGTTGATCTCGCCCATCGTCGCCACCACCTCGCTGACCACCTCGCCGCCACGATTGGCAATGTCCGAGGCATTCACGGCCAGCGCGCTGGCCTGCCGCGCGTTGTCCGCGTTCTGGCGCACGATGCCGGTCAGCTCTTCCATGCTCGACGCGGTCTGCTCAAGTGCCGAAGCCTGCTCTTCGGTGCGCTGGGAGAGATCGGTATTGCCCGCCGAGATCTGGTCCGTGGCCGTGGCGATGGAACCCGCCGCGCCACGAATCTCGCCCAGCGTGCCCGCCAGGCGGGTCTGCATGCGCTGCATGGCGGCCAGCACGCTCTGCTCGTCGCCAGCGCGCACGGTCACCGGCACGGTCAGGTCGCCGCCGGCGATGCGCGTGACCGCTTCCACCGCGTAGGCCGGCTCGCCGCCGAGGCTGCGCTTGACGGTGCGCATCAGCCAGAGCATCACCGCCGCGATCAGCGCGCCAATCAGCAGCGTGCTGACGAGGGCGTTGATCAGGTTGGCGCGGAACGCGTCTTCCACATCGACCAGGAACACGCCGGTGGCCACGAACCAGTCCCAGTCCGCCACGTAGCGGCCATAGGTCAGCTTGCGCTGCGGGTTTTCGGTGCCGGGCAGGCGGCCACGGTAGGTCGAGAAACCGGCCTCGGGGCCCGTGGTGCGGCGCGCGCCTTCCAGGATGGCGCGGTAGACGTAGACACCATCCGGGTCCTTGAACTCGCCGACCTGGTTGCCTTCCGTCTGCGGCAGGCCCGGGTTCAGGATCACCTGCGGCTTGGAATCGATGATGAACAGGTAGCCGTTCTGGCCGAAACGCATCGCGCGCAGCGCGTCCTTGGCGGCGGTCTGGGCGTCTTCCTTCGACATCTGGCCCTTGGCGGCACGCGCCGCGTACAGCTTGACGATGCCCTCGCCGGTGGCGACCAGCGACTGCAGGCTCTCGCGCCGCTCGCCCATCATCACGGACCTGGTGTGGAAGGCGTTCCAGGTGCCGAGCGCGAGCAGCAGCAGCCACATGACGGCAAGCGCCGCCCAGAGTTTGGTGTTCAGAGTGAGACGGTTCATGATCGGGAGGCTGTTGGGAATTCCCTGGGATTAACGACGCCGCAGCCACATTCCCTTAGCTTCCGTTAGCACCAGGGGGCCAAGATGGGCGATGATCGGGAAAATTGCGCCGCACTGTCCACCTGGAGCCCCCTGCCATGACCGCTCAGCCGTCCGCCACCTTCGCCTTCATCGATCCAGACCCCGCCGAGGCCGATCCGCTGCAGGGCGAACTGGCGCTGCTGGACCACGCCGCCCTGCGCGGCCCGGTGGCGCAGTTGTGGGAGGCGCCGCTGTCACTGGTGATTCCGCGCAGCTACCTGCGCCAGCCCGGCATCGAGGCCGCCCGCGCGGACTTTGCCGCCCGGGGCTGCCCGGTCTGGCTGCGCATGTCGGGCGGCGGGCTGGTGCCGCAGGGGCCGGGCATCCTGAACGTGAGCCTGGCCTACGCGGTGCCGAAGGGCGCGGCTACGTGGATGGAGCCCGTCTATATCCACCTGTGCGATGTGCTGGCGGACGGGCTGCGCCAGCTGGGCGTGGAAACCCACTGGCAGGCGGTGGAAGGGTCGTTCTGCGACGGGCGCTACAACCTGGCCTGGGGGCCGGGCGATGCAGCGCGCAAGATCGCCGGCACCGCGCAGTACTGGCGCCGCGCGCCGGCCGCCGCGCAATCGGACGATGGCCAGCGCCATCTGGTGCTGGCGCACGCCATCCTGCTGGTGAGCGCGGACCCGGTCGAGATCAATGCCCGCGCCAATGCGTTCGAGGCGGCCATCGGGAGCGGCCGGCACTACGACCCGGCCAAGGTGGTCAGCGTGCGCGAGGCGGCCGGCATCGAGGACGATCCCCAACTGACGCCGCGCGTGGCCGAGGCGATCCGCGCCGCCATCGCCCGCACGCCGCCGCCGGGCGCCTAGCGCGCCGTGAAGCGGATGTCGCCGTACCAGGCGCGCGCGTTGGCGCCGGTGTTGTCGGTATCGGTCATCAGGCCATAGCCCAGCAGCTTGCCGGGCTTTTCGCGGAAGACCTTCTGGAAGTCCGCACTCACATTGCGGCGCAGCTTCTGCCATTTGCCGGCATCGGCCGCGCCGCCCACCACGATCATCTGCACCCGGTTGGTATGCGGATTGGCGATGACCGTGCCCACCGGCGCGCTGTTGGTCCAGATATACATCAGCGTGGCGTAGGGCAGCTTGTCGCCGACCGCGCCCGAGATGGCCATGCCGGCGCGCTCGCCAATCGACAGGTTGCTGCTTTCGCCGTCGAAGAAGAACACCAGCCGGGCGGGGGCGTCCTCGCGCTTGGCGTCGCGGTTGTCGGCGTCCGGGATCGGGCCGGCCACCTTCCAGCGCCATTGCACCACCGGCGTGGCCGCGAGGTCGAAGTCGCCAGCGTGGATCAGGCCGGAGGCCGCGCCGGTGGCATCGGCCTCGAGCACCGTGGTGCCCTGGTCGGCCACCAGCGCGTAGCGCGTGAGGGCCTTGCCGCTGACCACGGGCTTGTTCTGCCAGCCCTCCGGCAGCGCGCCGCCGGGCCGGCTGGCGGAGAAGGCAACGCCGGGGTCGTCGGCACGGGCCGCCGTGGCAAGGGTCATGGCCGAGGCCGCCACCATGGCGGCGAGCATCGGCAATATCGGACGAGTAAGACGAAGGACCGGGGCGCGCATCGTGACCGCCTTTTGTTATGGTGACGGGTGAAATTCAGATCATTCGCATGGACTGCTCAGTCCATTGTAGAAAGCGCCGCCGGCCGGCACCGTGCGGCGTAGGCCGAAATCGGCTTCGGACGGACGCTGACAGGATCTGGCGCGCCCTCGCCACAAGTACCGCATCCGCCACTTCACATACCTGCTTACAAACTGGGCCACGGCCGGGCCGCAGGCCGGTGGTATCGTGCTGCCTCGCGCGGTGCGGGTCTGGCCGCGCGCCGTCATCTCCGCTCCCCTGATTCCCGCATGCGTGCTGCTGTCGTTCGATCCCTGTTGTCCGCGGTCCTGATGTTGGCCGCGCCCGTGTCCGTGCTGGCCGACGGCACCTTCCCGGCGTCCGAGACCCCGGAGCCGCCTGCCGCCGTCACGCCGGTGGCGTTCGCCAAACCCACCGCCAAACTGCCGCCGCTGCGCTTCCTGCTGACATTCGACGATGGCCCGGACGCCGGCCCGGATGGCAGCACGCCGCTGATCCTGCGCCAGTTGGCCGACAACCCGATCGCGCCCGGCATCAAGGCCATCTTCTTCGTCCAGACCGCGCATCCGCGCCGGGGCGGCGGCGCGGCCGGGCGCGCCCAGATGCGCGACACCTGCGCCGCCGGCCACCTGCTCGCCGTGCACAGCGGCGTGGTGGAGGGCCATGTCTCCCATACCAAGCTGGCGCCGACCGAGCTGGCGGCGTCGCTGCGCGCGGGCGAGGCGGACATCGCCGCCCAGTGCCGCCACGTGGCACAACTGGTGCGGCCGCCCAACTGGGCCTATAACGATGAGACGCGGGGCGTCTACCAGGGACTGGGCCTGGGCATGCTCATGGCCGACGCCAACGCGCGCGACGGCAAGATCTACGGCTGGCACATCAGCCTGCGGCGGCGCTCCCATATGGTGAGCGAGCTGGAGCAGGTGCGCGCGGCCATCGGCGCGCGGCGGCTCCAGCCGGTGAACGGCGTGGTGCCGGTGGTGGTGAGCTTTCATGACACCAACGACTACACGGCGTCGCACATGACCGAGTACCTCCAGATCCTCGTCGATGCCGCGCGCGAGAACGGCCTGCCGCTGGCCGACCCGCCCTTCTATACCGACGCCCGCGCCGCCGAACGCGCCGCTTTGGTGCGTGCCAGGGACGGCGACTACGCGCGGCAAAGCTGGCCCTGACCGGCGCCTGCTCCGGCAGGGCCCAATCGGCCATGTGGCACCGCACGAGGAATTCGTAGAAGTGCTACGCTAACGGCCCGTGGTGCCCTAACCGGAGAATCACCGTGCCCCGCAAGACCCCCATCGAACGCTATCGCAACATCGGTATCAGCGCGCATATCGACGCCGGCAAGACGACGACGACCGAGCGCATCCTGTTCTACACCGGCGTGAACCACAAGCTGGGCGAGGTGCATGACGGGGCCGCCACCATGGATTGGATGGAGCAGGAGCAGGAGCGCGGCATCACCATCACGTCGGCCGCCACCACGGCCTTCTGGAAGGGGATGGCGGGGAACTACCCCGAGCATCGCATCAACATCATCGACACCCCCGGCCACGTGGACTTCACCATCGAGGTGGAACGCTCCATGCGCGTGCTCGACGGCGCCTGCATGGTGTACGACGCCGTGGGCGGCGTGCAGCCGCAGTCGGAAACCGTCTGGCGCCAGGCCAACAAGTACAAGGTGCCGCGCATCGCGTTCGTCAACAAGATGGACCGCGTGGGCGCCGACTTCTTCCGCGTGCAGACCCAGATCGCCGATCGCCTGAAGGGCAACGCCGTGCTGATCCAGATTCCGGTCGGCGCCGAGGATCATTTCCAGGGCGTGGTCGATCTCGTGAAAATGCGCGCCATCGTCTGGGACGATACGAGCCAGGGCGTGCACTTCGAGTACACCGACATCCCGGCCGCGCTGCAGGCCACCGCGCAGGAATGGCGCGAGAAGATGGTCGAGGCCGCCGCCGAAGCCAGCGAGGACCTGCTCGAGCGCTACCTGAGCGGCGAGCCGCTGACCGAGGAAGAGATCAAGGCCGGGCTGCGCAAACGCACCATCGCCGGTGAAATCGTGCCGATGCTATGCGGCAGCGCCTTCAAGAACAAAGGCGTGCAGGCGATGCTGGACGCGGTGATCGACTACCTGCCGTCGCCGGCGGACGTGCCCGCCATCCTCGGCCACACCGAGGACGACAAGGAAGCCGAGCGCCACCCGAACGACGACGAGCCGTTCTCGGCGCTCGCCTTCAAGATCATGACCGACCCGTTTGTCGGCCAGCTGATCTTCTTCCGCGTGTATTCGGGCGTGGTGAATTCGGGCGACACGGTCTACAACCCGGTCAAGTCCAAGCGCGAACGGCTGGGGCGCATCCTCCAGATGCACGCCAACGTCCGCAACGAGATCAAGGAAGTGCGCGCCGGCGACATCGCCGCGGCCGTGGGCCTCAAGGAGGCCACCACGGGCGACACCCTGTGCGATCCCGACAAGGTCATCATCCTCGAACGCATGACCTTCCCGGAGCCGGTGATCTCGCAGGCCGTGGAACCGAAGACCAAGGCCGACCAGGAGAAGATGGGCATCGCCCTGAACCGGCTGGCCCAGGAAGACCCGTCGTTCCGCGTGGCGACCGACGAGGAGTCCGGCCAGACCATCATCTCGGGCATGGGCGAGCTGCACCTGGAAATCCTGGTGGACCGGATGAAGCGCGAGTTTGGCGTGGAGGCCTCGGTCGGCAAGCCGCAGGTGGCCTACCGCGAGACCATCAAGAGCACCGCCAAGGACGTGGAAGGCAAGTTCATCAAGCAGTCGGGCGGGCGCGGCCAGTACGGCCACGTGGTGCTGAACCTCGAGCCGATGCCGCAGGGCGGCGGCTATGCCTTCGTCGATGCCATCAAGGGCGGCGTGGTGCCACGCGAGTTCATCCCGGCGGTGGACAAGGGCATCAAGGAGACGCTGGAAGCCGGCGTGCTGGCCGGCTACCCGGTGGTGGACGTGAAGGCGACGCTGGTGTTCGGCTCGTACCACGATGTGGATTCGAACGAAAACGCGTTCCGCATGGCGGGTTCCATGGCGTTCAAGGAAGGCATGCGCCGCGCCAAGCCGGTGCTGCTGGAGCCGATGATGTCCGTGGAGGTGGAAACGCCCGAGGAATTCACCGGCAACGTGATGGGCGACCTCTCCTCGCGGCGCGGCATGGTGCACGGCATGGAAGATATCGCGGGCGGCGGCGGCAAGATCGTGCGCGCCGAGGTGCCGCTGGCGACGATGTTCGGCTACTCCACCTCGCTGCGCTCCCTCACCCAGGGCCGCGCCACCTTCACGATGGAGTTCAAGCACTACGCCGAAGCCCCGGCCAACGTGGCCGAGGCGGTGATCAGCTCGCGCAAGAACTGAGCACGGGTGTTCTCCCCTTCCCGGAGGGAGCGGGGAGAACACCATGCGCCACCCGTCATCGATTCATGGCATGATGCTCCGGCGGCCACACGCCGCCTCATCCACTGCTACGGGAGCGCACCATGATGGCATTCCTCGGTACTGTGCTGGTTGGACTTGTCGTGGGGCTCATCGCCCGCGCCATCAAACCTGGCGACGACAAGATGGGCTGGATCATGACGATCCTGCTGGGCGTGCTTGGCGCGCTGGCGGCCGGCTACATCGGCCGGTCGATGGGGTACTACCAGCCGGGCGAGGCCGCCGGATGGATTGCCTCGGTCATCGGTGCCATCGTGCTACTGGTGATATACGACCTGGTTCGCCGTAAGAACTGAAGCGCCTTCCTTGCCGCAACGCTGCAGCGCGGTGGTGCTGCCCGGGGCGGCCATCGCCGCGACCTGCGGCGCCACCGAACGCAGCACGCGCACGGCCAGCGCGCTCGTGAACGCGTAGCGCGCCGCATACGGTTCGCGCACGTGGATCGTCACCGTGCCGAAATAGCGGTCCCCCAGCAGGAACACGAAGGTGGCCGACCGGTTGACCGAGCGCGACGAAATCACGCGCCCGCCCGGACCATAGGTCTGGAAGCGCTGGTCGCCCGTACCAGTCTTGCCGCCAATCATCAGCGGCGCGCCGGGCTGCCCCGGCCGGCTGACCGGCGTGAAGGCCCCCCGGATCGACTTGGCCGTGCCACTCTCCACCACATCGAACATCGAACGCCGCACCAGCGCGGCAATCTCCGGCGCAATCAGCACCTTGCCCGGCCCCGGGCGCAGGGCGTATGTCGTGGCATAGGGGGTGTCGGCGGCAAAGGCGAGCGTGCGGATCGTGGACGGCTGGGCATCCACCCCATTGCCGAGGATGATGCCGGCCAGCTCCGACAGCGCCGCCGGGCGGTCACCCGAGGCGCCGATGGCCGTGGCGTACGACGGCGTCAGCGAATCGAACGGATAACCGAGCCGCTGCCAGCGCTTGGCCACCTTGTCGAACGCCTCCTTCTCCAGCAGCGTGCGGATGCGGGCGTCCTGCCCCAGCTTGCTGCGGGTCTTGAACAGCCACTTGTAGACGTATTGCCGCTCGTCCGCGCTGGCCTTGAGCACCTCGCTCAGCGTGGCATCCGGGTTGTTGCCGAGGTATTCCACCATCCACAGTTCCAGCGGATGGATGCGCGACAGGTAGCCCCGGTCGTTCAGGTCGAATTTGTCCTTCCCGTACTTGTCGTAGAGCTTGTGCAGGTCTTCCTCGGACGGCTGCTTCTGCTTGGGCAGCCGTGCGCGCACCAGGCCGGCGTAGGTGTCGAAATCGGTGGCCGGCCGGGCGCTCAGCAGCGTCACCGAGAGGCGCACGGCCCCAAGGTAGGGCGTCGGCTGCTTCACGCGACCTAGCAGAACGTTCAAACGCTCATCCGAAGTCTTGCCCCGGTAGCGCTGCCAGAACGCCGTCATATAGGAGCTGCCTTCCTCGTCGGCAAAGCGCTCCAGATACGGCCGGCGGCCCGGGTCGCTGCGGTCTTCCATCAGCGCGGTGGCTTCCGGGTGGGCCTGGTGGACTTCGTACTTCACGATGTCGCGCATCATCCGGATGAATACGAGATTGACCGAATGCTGGAAGGCCACGCGCACCGTCATCTGGCGCTCGCCCTCCCATTTCTCGAAGTTCGTGAAGCTCTGCATGCCGCCGCCGGTGTAGAACGCCTCGCCGGCATTGCCCGAGTACTTGCGCTCCATCGCGGCTTCGAGGATGGCCCCGCGCGAGCGCTCGGCCGGCGTCTTGGCCTTGATCAGCGTGTCGATCACCCAGCGGGTCAGCGCGTCCTGGCGCGGCACCTGGATCGCGGCCAGCTCGGCCCGGCTCAGGCTGACGTGGCGATCGTAGATCTCGTTGATGACTTCCAGATAGGTGACCAGCGTGCGCAGCTTGGCGGTGGAGCCCAGGTTCAGCCGCGCCCCCGCGTTGATGTCGAACGGCTGGTCGACATTGTCGGCCTGCACCCGCACCAGGCTGGCGTTGCCCACGCGCTCGAACAGCGTGAAGCTGGCCACGAGCCGCGACGGGTCGTCGCCCTCGCGCAGCAGGTTCTTGCCGTACAGGCCCATCTCGTGGGCATCGGTCTTGTTGCGGATGCGCAGCAGCGTGTCCGTGACCATGCGTTGCACTTCACGGTTGATGCTGCTGTCGACGGTCAGGTCGAGGCGGTCCAGCGCGTAGCGGCTGTCCACGCCCAGCAGGTGCGACACATCGTTACGCACCTGGTTGACCGCCTTGCGCGTCACCCAGGGCGCCGGGTCGGGCCGCTGCGGCGGGGCCGCCTTGTCCAGCGACTGCGCCAGCGCGGCGTCGCGCAACTCCGGAGTGATGGTATTGGTGGCCGCCAGCAGCCGCAGGTAGCTGCCGGTCAGCGCGTCCAGGTTGGTATCGTCGCGCCGCAGGTGATACGACGGCCGGCGCTGCGAGACGATCAGCGACAGCGCGCGCTTGTACGCCTGGGCCTCGCGCGGGGTGGGGTGGCGCGGGTCCATGTTGCGGATCAGCGCGTTGACCTCGCCGAAGTCCTCGCCGTACCAGACGTACAGCCCGTCGCCAATGCCGTTGATCTCGCCATGCCCCACGCGCGCGGAGAGCGGCACCGTGTTCAGGTAGTCGAGCACGATGTTTTCGCGGGCGCGCTGGGTGTCGGGACCGTTGACATAGGCGCGCAGCGAGGCCGAGGTCATCTGGCGGAACTTGTCTGGAATCGACTGGGTCCGCCCCTCGGGCGAATGGCGGAATTTCTCGATCTGGGTGGCGAGCGTGCTGCCGCCGGCCGAGTCGTGGTGCCGGTCGGCCAGCTTCACGGCCTGGTCGAGCACCGCCCGCGAGAACCGGCGCCAGTCCACGGCCGGATTCATCATCGGATACTCGGGATTGAGCAGGTTCTGGTTCTCGACGTAGAGCAGCGACGCCACCACCACCTTCGGCACCGCGTCGAAACTATCGTACTGGCGTTGGGGATAGCGTTCGAAGGCAAGCGTCAGCGCGTTGCAGTCGCGCACGATCAGGCCGGCCTGGTTTTTCTCTCGGTAGGGCGGAAAGATGCCCTCGTCCATCAGCCGGACG
The DNA here is from genome assembly GCF_056399925.1 of Cupriavidus sp. 01L43. Taxonomy (NCBI): domain Bacteria; kingdom Pseudomonadati; phylum Pseudomonadota; class Betaproteobacteria; order Burkholderiales; family Burkholderiaceae; genus Cupriavidus; species Cupriavidus sp. 01L43. The sequence continues at coordinate 34,333 of NZ_JBFTSH010000025.1, read as the reverse complement.
AGATCCGGCGACATGCGCACCTGCGCGCTCGTGGCAAACCCGTGCCGCAGCAGGCGCTCGCCGAACTCGGGCAGGCGCTCGTAGCCCAGGCGCTCGTCGTACGGACCGGAATGGGGATAACGGATGCTGTCGCTCGCGCCGGGCTGGATTTCGTAGGTCAACGACTTGCCCAGCCGGCTCATGTACAGAGCCTGCCATTGCGACGTGCGAACCTCGTGCGTGACGAGGGTCACAACCATGTAGGCGCCGCCACATACGGCAACCGCCAAGCCAGCGAGAATCCAGCGACGACGTGACACGTTTCGGCATCCGGTTGCGCTTGCGCCCACCAGTTCCGGGGCGCCACCAGCTTTTTCATTGCAGGCTGCCGCGCCAGCATCGGCGTGCGACGGCCTGTATTGATATTACTAGCAACCAGCGTGGAGTGGCATGCCGAAGTGGGCTGGCGCACGCTTTCAAACACGGAATTTCTTGCGGCGCCGTGCCCGGCACGCAACACGTGGCGGGCCGGCACGCCACAAGGGCGCCGCGAGCCGCCCGCGCGTCACACGCGGGCGGTGCGGCCATGTCAGTTTTGCACTGACCGGCTTATGCCGATGCCACCGCCGATGCCACCGGGCGCCCGCCGAACGGATAGCTCGGATCGGTGTAGCCGGGCGTGGAAGCATGGCCGCGCGGCACGAGCTTATCGACCAGCGCCTCTTCCTGCGCCGAAATCGCGACGTTCACTGCGCCGAAGTAGTCCTCGAACTGCGCCAGCGTGCGCGGCCCGGCGATCACGCTGCTGATGATCGGATTGGCCAGCACCCAGGCCGTGGCGAACTGGCCCGGCGTGATGCCGCGCCCTTCGGCATGCGCCTTGAGCTGCTGGGCGATGACCAGCGACTCCTCGCGAAACTCGGTTTCCATCATGCGACGGTCCGCCCGGCCAGCGCGGCTGTCTGCGTCCGGCTTCTGGCCCGGCAGGTACTTGCCGGTCAGCACGCCGCGCGCGATCGGGCTGTAGGGCACCACGCCCAGGCCGAAATGTTCGCAGGCCGGCAGGATTTCCACCTCCGGCATCCGGTTCAGCAGGTTGTAGTACGGCTGGCAGGCCACCGGGCGCGGCACGCCCAGGCGGTCGCACAGGTTGGCGATCTCGGCGATACGCCAGCCACGGAAATTCGACACGGCCCAGTAGCGGATCTTGCCGGCGCGGATCAGGTCGCCCATGGCGCGCACCGGTTCCTCAAGATTGGCGCCGGCGAAGTCGCGGTGCAGGTAGAGGATGTCCACATAGTCGGTGGCCAGCCGGCGCAGGCTGTCTTCCACCTCGCGCAGGATCCACGTACGTGAATAGTTCGACTGGTTCGGACGGCTGCCCATCAGGTTGCCCAGCTTGGTGGCGAGCACCCAGTCGTGGCGGTCGGCAATCAGCAGGCGGCCCACCATCTGCTCGGAGCCGCCCTTGCTGTAGACGTCGGCGGTGTCGATGAAATTGACGCCGTGGTCACGGGCGCTGGCCACGATGCGGGCGGCCTCGGCCTCGTCGGTCTGGTCGGCGAACATCATCGTGCCCAGACACAGGGCGGAAACGTTCAGGTTGCTGGCGCCGAGGCGGCGGTACTGCATGGTGAAATCTGGCATGGCGAATTCCCAGGGTAGTCGAGGCCGAAGCAAGGGGTCTGGCGGCGCCTGCGCGACCGCCAGCGCGCATTGTGCGCCGATGTGGCACGGCTTGCAGGCGACGCGGCGCTAGAGGCGCTTTCGGGCGCTTTCGGGCACTTTCGGGTGACTTCGGGGCAGTACCCCTGTCGATTCAGGCTTCCACGGGGTGGAATCCGGGCAGCGCCGGTACCCGCTCGGCCAGGAAGGCCAGCAGCGCCCGCGTGCGCGCCGGCTGGTGGCGGCGCGACGGATAGACCAGATAGGCATCCTGCGCCGGGCCCTGCCAGCCGGGCAGCACCGGGGTCAGCGCGTCGGTGTCGAGCAGGTCCTGCACGAGCCAGGCCGGCGTCAGGCCAAACCCGGCGCCCGCCAGGAAGCTCTCGCGCATGGCCAGCGAGTTGTTGGCGCGATAGCGGCACGGCGCGTCCACCTTGGCGACGTTGCCTTGGGTATCGGTCAGCACGATCTCGTCCCCGGCGGAAAGCCAGGTGAAGCGCAGCAGGTCGTGACCGGCCAGATCGGCCGGCTGCCGCACCGGGGCATGGCGCGCGAGGTAGCCCGGGGCGGCCACGAGCCCGCGCGGCGACACCGCGATGCGCCGCGCCACCACATTGGGCGGCAGCGACGCGCCGAGCCGCACCGCTACGTCCACGCCCGCCTCCACCAGATCGACGAAACGGTCGTCGAAGACCAGTTCGACATCGACCTCCGGATACCGGGCGAGGAAATCGAGGATCAGTGCATTGAGCCGCAGCACGCCAAAGCTGACCGGCGCGCTGAGGCGCACCTTGCCCACGGGGCGATCCGCCCGGCCGCGCGCATCGGCGGTGGCTTCGGCATAGGCGTCGAGCACGGTCAGGGCATGGGCATAGAAGCGACGGCCGGCCTCGGTCGGCTGCAAGTGGGTGGTGCTGCGCTCGAGCAGCCGCACATCTAGGTCCGCCTCCAGCGCGGCTACGGTCTTGCTGATGGTCGGCTGGGTGCTGTCCAGCTCACGCGCCACGGCGGAGAGGCTGCCCAGCTCCACGGCGCGGGTGAAGACGTGCATCGCCTTGAGGGTGTCCATGTCATTCTTAATTGGAATGATTGATATGCGATTCTGCCGCGTTCTCGTGCGAATCGGAATAGGTGACAGTGGGGCCATTCCCACTTTGATGAGAGTTTTCTGATGTCTGCCTACTCGCTGCTTCGCATGGTTGCCCTGACGGGCTGCATCGCCGCCGGCCCCGCCATGGCCGCCCCGCAATGGGTGCCGACCTGGGTGGCCAGCCAACAACCGGTCTGGCGACCTGATGAACTGCCCTTGCCGACTGGCTTGCCGGCCCGGCTTGATGACCGCACGGTGCGGCAGGTCGCCCGCGTCAGCATCGGCGCGAGTCGGGTGCGCGTGGTGCTATCCAATCAGTACGGCCGGGTGCCGCTGACTGTCGATGCCATCCAGCTCGCTCGTCATGCCGGCGGCGGCGTGATCGATCCGACCACCAATCATGCGGTGACCTTCGCCGGCAAACCCGCGATCTCCATCCCGCCCGGCGCCACGGCGACCAGCGACCCGGTGTCACTGCCGGTGCCAGCACTGGCCGAGGTGGCGGTCAGCCTCCACCTGCCGGCGCCGGTGCGGATCGCCACCTTCCACTGGGATGGCCGGCAGACCGCCTATATCGCCGATGGCCACCACGTGACGGACGCCGCCCTGCCCCGGCCCGAGACCTTCCAGGCAAGGCTGCTGCTGTCCGCCATCGAGGTGGAAGCCCGCCAGCCGGCGCCCGTCATCGTCGCGCTCGGCGATTCGATCACCGAAGGCAACGGCGCCACGCCCGACGCCAACCGGCGCTGGCCTGACGTTCTCGCCGCCCGGCTGGCCGGAGACGGCATCGCGGTCCTCAACGCGGGCATCTCGGGCGGGCAACTGCTGCGCGCCGGCATGGGCGAAGCGGGCCGCGCGCGCTTCGAGCGCGACGTGCTCGATGTGGCCGGCGTGCAGGCGGTCATCGTCGCGCTGGGCATCAATGACATCGGCTGGCCCGGCTCGACTTTCCTGCCGACGACCCGCTTGCCCGCCGCCCCCGACCTGATCGCCGGCTACCAGTCCCTGATCGACCGCGCGCACCGGCGCGGGGTGCGCGTGATCGGCGCCACGATCACGCCGTTTGCGGGCGCGCTGGCTGTGGAAGGGTCGCCGATCCACGGCTACGCCAGCCCGGAGAAGGACGCGCTGCGCCAGCAGGTGAACCACTGGATCCGCACCAGCGGCGCCTTCGATGCCGTAGCGGACTTCGACGCCGCCCTGCGCGCCCCGGCCCGCCCGGACGCCCTGCAGACAGCCTTCGACAGCGGCGACCACCTCCACCCTGGCGACCGGGGCTATGCAGCGATGGCCGGCGCCATCGACCCCGCCGCGCTGTTGCCTGCGCGCCAGCCATGAAAAAAGCCGGCAAGGGCAACCTTGCCGGCTTTTCTGGCGATGCCTGCCCGCGCTCAGTCTTCGAGCTTCGGCAGCGCGGCGCTGGTCTTGGTCGACAGCAGGCCGCTCTTCGCGTACGTCTGGAGCTTCTCGCGGGTGTCCACGATGTCCAGCGTGCGCATCGTCAGTTGGCCGATGCGGTCCAGCGGCGTGAACATCGATTCGCCCTTTTCCATCGTCAGCCGTTCCGGCTTGTAGGTCAGGTTCGGCGACGTGGTGTTCAGGATCGAGTAGTCGTTGCCACGACGCAGTTCGATGGTCACCTCGCCGGTCACGGCGCCCGCCACCCAGCGCTGGGCGGTTTCGCGCAGCATGATGGCCTGCGGGTCGAACCAGCGGCCCTGGTACAGCAGGCGGCCCAGGCGGCGGCCGTTGTCGCGGTACTGCTCGATGGTGTCTTCGTTGTGGATGCCGGTGATCAGGCGCTCGTAGGCGATGAACAGCAGCGCGAGGCCCGGGGCTTCGTAGATGCCGCGGCTCTTGGCCTCGATGATCCGGTTCTCGATCTGGTCGCTCATGCCCAGGCCGTGGCGGCCGCCGATGACATTGGCTTCCATGAACAGGTCCACGCTGTTCGCGAAGGTCTTGCCGTTCAGGGCCACGGGCTGGCCTTCCTCGAAGCGCACGGTCACTTCCTCGCGCTTCACTTCCACGTCATCGCGCCAGAACTGCACGCCCATGATCGGCTGGACGATGCGGATGCCCGAGTTCAGGTGCTCGAGATCCTTGGCCTCGTGCGTGGCGCCAAGCATGTTCGAGTCCGTCGAATACGCCTTTTCGGCCGACATCTTGTAGTCATGGCCGCTCTGGCGCATGAACTCGGACATTTCGGCGCGACCGCCCAGTTCGTCGATGAACTGCTGGTCCAGCCACGGCTTGTAGATCTGCAGGCCCGGGTTGGTCAGCAGGCCGTAGCGGTAGAAACGCTCGATGTCGTTGCCCTTGAACGTGCTGCCATCGCCCCAGATGTTGACGCCATCGTCCTTCATCGCGGCCACCAGCATCGTGCCGGTCACGGCGCGGCCGATCGGCGTGGTGTTGAAGTACGTCACGCCAGCCGTGGAAATGTGGAATGCACCGCACTGCAGCGCGGCGATGCCTTCGGACACCAGCTGCACGCGGCAATCCACCAGACGCGCTTCCTCGGCGCCGTACGCCTTGGCGCGGCGGGGAATGTCGTCGTAGTCCGGCTCGTCGGGCTGACCCAGGTTGGCCGTGTAGGCGTAGGGAATGGCGCCCTTCTGGCGCATCCAGAGGAGCGCGGCGCTGGTGTCGAGTCCGCCCGAGAAGGCGATTCCGACGCGCTGGCCGGAAGGAATGTGCTGCAGGATGGTAGTCATCGCCAGAAATCTAGGTGAATTTGTCGGCTCTTGGGGCGCTCCCGCGTGAAACCCCCACACGGCAGCCGATGCGGCGCCCGAACTCGTAACCTTGAATTGTGACACGCCCGGGCGGTAGCGCCAAACTGCGGGGCCCGGGCGGGGTTCACTCGGCGCTCAGTCGGCGTCGTCCACGAGCAGGTCCATGGGAACGCCAAGTGCCAGCGCCAGCCGCTGCAGCACGTCCACGGTGCCGTCGCGCTTGCGGTTTTCGATCTGGCTCAGGTAGGGGGTGCTGAGCCCGGCCGCCTGGGCCAATGCCTCCTGGGTCATGCGACGGTAATCGCGCCAGGCCTTGACTGGATGGTCGCCCGCCAACTCCGCGTCGACCACGGCGGCCGGAATGCGTACACCGTCATCGGCCGCCTTGGCACGGTCATACAGGGCTACATCGTCGAGATCCTCGAACAGGTGCTTCACCTTGTCCCAAACGTCGATCGGCACGACTGCAAAGGCCCGCTGGCCATCTTGCTCGATAAATTGGATGTCGGTCATTGATGGGCGCCCCCGCGCGGATTGAGACGGATTCCCCGCCAGCGTGTCGATCTTGCTGCGGATCTGGGTGGCAACGTTGCGCGGCATGGCCTTCAAAGCCCGGCGCGCCTGTCTGGAAAGGTCAACTTCATGGAAGTGCGTCATATTAGCTTATCGCTAAGTAATCCGCAAATAAAATTAGCAACCGAAATGGACGCTGATTTCATTGCGGTGGGAGTGACGAACGCCAGGGAAGAGGGCGGCTTGTGGACGGGAAGAAATCGGGTCGCCCTGGCATGGAGCGCCTATCCTAGCCCGGTGCCCAGCGTGAAAACCTGTCCGGCGGTGACGGACACGAAAAGTAACAATGTGGACGTTGTCCATTTTATTTGCTAGTCTCTTGTGGACGGCGTACACAAATCGCCGGCCAACGCCAAACCAGGAGATGTCGATGTCCAAGAAAGTCCAGTCCTACCTGTTCTTCGACGGTCGCGCAGAGGAAGCGGCCGAGTTCTACAAGACCGCGCTCGGTGCCAAGGTGGAAATGCTGCTGCGCTTCCGTGACAACCCCGAGCCGCAGGACGCCAGCCCCGGTTGCGGGCCCGGTGCCGGCAACGATGACAAGGTCATGCATATGGCGCTGCAGATTGGGGACACCACGATCATGGCGTCCGATGGCGACTGCAAGGGCCAGACCGCCTTCCAGGGCTTCGCGCTCTCCATCACCGTGCCGGACGCCGCGACGGTCGACAAGACGATTGGCGCGCTGAGCGCGGGCGGCAACGTGGTCATGCCGGCGATGAAGACCTTCTTCTCGGAGCGCTTCGGCATGGTGGCGGACAAGTTCGGCGTGACCTGGATGGTCCTGGTGGCGGCCGAATAGGCGCCGATGGCAGGGTCCCGGCATGGCCGTGCCGTAAAATGCGCGGCCAACCGGAGACATGCCATGGAATCCCGCCTGACCGACCTCGAGATCAAGCTCGCCTTCCAGGAAGACCTGATCGAGACGCTGAACCTGGCCGTCGCGCGCCAGCAGCAGCAACTGGACCTGCTCCAGGCCCAGTTCCGGGCGCTGTACCAGCAGGTCCGGACGAGTGCCTCGGCCGCCGCCGAGTCCAATCCGCAGCATGAGATTCCGCCGCACTATTGAGGCGGCGGCAGCCATGCGGCGCACTCATCACACAGGAACGATGCCCCCCGGGCCCGGTCTGACCGGCAACGATGCCAACCGAACCGAGCCCATGGCCCGTCCCTTGATCAATCGCTTCTTCCACGCCCGCCGCGCGCTGCTGGCCACGGCCGCAGTCGCCGCGCTGGGCAGCTTCGCCCTCGCCCACGCCACCTACAACGTCTGGACGGGCGAGTACACCTTCACCAAGGCCGAGTTGCAGAGTGCCGTCGAGAAGCGCTTTCCCACCACGCTGCGCTATGGCGAACTGGTGAGCGTGCAGCTGTCGCACCCGCGCCTGGTGCTGGATGAGGCCACCAACCGCATCACCACGCAGATGGATGCGGCCATCAGCAACACCATCCTGCCGTCCCCGCCGGTCAACGGCACGCTGGCGCTGAACAGCGGCGTGCGCTACGACGCCACGCAGCGTGCCGTGCTGCTCGACAATCCCACGGTCCAGCAGGTACAGGTGCAGGGCATGAGCCAGTACAACGAGCAGCTCAACGCCATCGGCGCGGTGGTGGCGCAGCAGTTGCTGAAGGACTATCCGCTCTATACGTTCAAGCCCGAGGAGCTGCGCTTCAACGGCAAGGACGTGCAGCCGGGCGCGATCACCGTCGCGGCGGACGGTATCCGGGTGAAGCTCGATCTGCGTTAGTCCGAGGTAGTCCGAGCTAACCCGCCCCGGCTTCCAGCCCCAGCGCGGTGGCAAGCGCCGCCAGCGTCGGCCCGATCGGCGCGAGCACCTTCAGCGTCAGCAGCGGATCGGCACGCGTGGTGCCAAGGTTCAGGGCGGCAATCGGCAAGCCGCGCTCGTGCGCCCAGACGCAGAAGCGATACCCCGAGAACACCGTCAGCGACGAGCCGATCACCAGCACGGCGTCCGCTGCATCGAGCGCCAGCCGCCCGGCCGCCACGCGCTCGCGCGGCACCGATTCGCCGAAGAACACCACATCGGGCTTGAGCAGCCCTTCGCAGCGCTCGCACACCGGCACCGAGAAATCGTCGAATAGCGGCGATTCCAGATGGGCGTCGCCATCGGCCGCCGGCAGGGCCGACACATCGCGGAATTCGGGATTTTGCTGCCACAGCCAGCGCTGGATGTCCGCGCGCGGGTAGCGCGTGGCACAGGACAGGCAGATGACCTGGCCGATGCTGCCGTGCAGCTCGATCACCCCCTGGCTGCCAGCGCGCTGGTGCAGGCCATCCACGTTCTGCGTGACCAGCCCGGCCACGCGCCCGGCATCGCCCAGCCGCGCCACCACGCGATGGCTCACGTTCGGCTGCGCGCCGTCCGCCACGGGCCAGCCGACCATACTGCGCGCCCAGTAGCGCTGGCGCGCCGCGTGGCCGCTCAGGAAGGCGGTGATGGTCATCGGCGCGGAGCGCTGCCACCGGCCCTGCTCGTCGCGGTAGCCCGGAATGCCGGAGTCCGTGCTGATGCCGGCGCCGGTCAGCACAAACAGGCGCGGATGGCGCTGCACGAAGTCGAGAAGGTCTTCCACCGGCCGGGGGTTACGAGGTGGACGATGTAGAAGAGGCCTCGGCGCGCGCAGCCTGGCGCGCCTCCCACGCCCTCAGTTCCTGCCGGTAGCGGTCCATTTCGTCGTTGTAGTAGTCAAAGATGCACGGATCGCAGCCGCTCTGGCAGCACTCGTTGTCGCCAGGGCGCTCGGGCGGGAGCGGACGCGGATCATCGGAAACGGGGGAAGACACGGCTCAAGACCTGAAGGAAATGTTACGGCGCCAGTATATGCCGCCTGTCCGGTTCGGTCCGCGGACCGCCCTCCCGGCGCCGGACTGATCTGCATCGTTCCAATCCGATGTTGAATTGTTTCGAAGGTGGTCCATCGCGCACACGATTGCGGCGGCAGGCTGCTAGCCTTGTGGCAAGGTTGCCGCCGGCCACCTCTGAGGCGTGGATGATCGGATACGCTGCGATGCGCGTTGCGACGCGACTCCCTTCCCTGTGCAGCCTGCTTGCCGCAATGCTGGCCACGCTGGCGGTCGCGCCGGGCCCGGCCACGGCCGAGGAGCCGCCGCCGCAGGGCGGGACCCTCCGCCTGCCCGCCTACACCCCCAGCAACATCGTCCCCGCACCCAATCCGCCGTTCCCCGCGCCCGCCCTCCTCGCCCCGGCCACGCCCGGCGGCACGGTCGAAGGGGCTGCGGCCAAGACCCACCCGGTGGGCCGCCCCAAGATCTGCCTGGTGCTGTCCGGCGGTGGCGCGCGCGGTGCCGCCCATATCGGCGTGCTGAAGGTGCTCGAGGAACTGCGTGTGCCCGTGGACTGCATCGCCGGCACCAGCATGGGCTCGCTGGTCGGCGGCGCGTATGCCAGCGGCATGAGCATCAAGGAAATGGAGGAACTGGTCGGCGGCTTGTCCACCAGCGCGCTCTTCAAGGAACGGCCACCGCGTCAGGATCTGGCCGTCCGCCGCAAGCTGGACGACCACACCAACCTGTTCACGCCCGAGATTGGCGTGCGCGGGGACGGGCTGCTGCTGCCCAAGGGTGCGGTCTCCGGCGTGCAGCTGGAAACGGTGCTGCGCAAGCTCTCCAACACCCCCGGCTATCGGAATTTCGATACCTTGCCGATTCCTTACCGCGCCGTCGCCACCGACCTCGTCGCCGGCACCGCCGTGGTGTTCACCGAGGGCGAGCTGGCGAACGTGATGCGCGCCAGCATGTCCGTGCCCGGCGCCGTGGCGCCCACCGAGTACCAGGGCAAGCTGCTCGTCGATGGCGGCCTGACCGACAACCTGCCCGTGGACGTGGCGCGCGCCATGGGGGCCGACATCGTCATCGCGGTCAACCTCGGCACGCCGCTGATGAAGCGCGAGGACCTGACCTCGCTGATCGGCGTGACCAGCCAGATGCTGAACATCCTGACCGAGCAGAACGTGCGCAGCTCGCTAGCCTCGCTGCGGCCCATGGACATCCTGATCCTGCCCGAACTCGGCGAATTCTCCGCCGGCGACTTCGACCACCTGCCCAAGACCATTCCGATTGGCGAAGAAGCCGCCCGGCGCCAGCACACCCGGCTCGCCGCGCTGGCGATTCCGCCCGACGAATACGCCACCCTGCGCGCCGCGCAGCGCAACCTGGCGCCGCCGGACCTGCGCCCCGTGGACGAAATCCGCTTCGCGCCGATGGAGCGCGTGAGCCCCGGGTTTGCCGCCGCGACGATGGAAACCCACCCCGGCGAGCCGATCTCGCAGGCCACGCTGGACCGCGACATGCGCCGGCTGTTCGGCACCGGCGACTTCGAGCACGTGAACTACCGCTTCCTCGAGGAACCGGGCAAGCGCGTGCTCGGCGTGGAAGCCATCGAGAAATCGTACGGGCCCAACTACCTGCGCTTCGGGCTCGGCCTCAGTTCCGACTTCCGCGGCGACGCCTACTTCAACCTGCTGGCGAGCTACCGCCGCACGTGGATCAACTCGCTCGGCGCCGAATGGCGCACGGACGCCCAGGTGGGCCAGACCTCCAGCCTGACCAGCGAGTTCTACCAGCCGCTCGACACCCGCCAGTTGTTCTTCGTCGCCCCGCGCGTGGAACTGGAACGCCGCCCCATCAATGTATTCAGCGGCACCCAGCGCATCGCCCAGTACGACCTGCGCCGCACGGACCTGGCGCTGGACGTGGGCACGCAGATCACCAAATATGGCGAGGGACGCCTGGGCTTCGTGCTCGGCCACCAGAACGCGTCGCTCTCCACCGGGCCGGCGTTCCTGGACCCGGGCCATGAAAGCATCGAGCGCCGTGCCTTCACGGCCCGGATACTGGTGGATCAGGTCGACAGCATCAACTTCCCGCGCTTCGGCTACGGGGCGACGATGAACGTCTACTCGTCGCAAGGCGCAATGGGCGCCACCGACACCTATACCAAGGGCGACCTGACGGCCACCTATGCGCACTCCTTCGGCAACAACACCATCAACTTTGGCGTGCGGGCCGGCTCCAACCTGGGCGGGCCGGCGCTGCCGCCGTACGCGATGTTCCAGTGGGGCGGCTTCCTGCAGCAGTCCGGCTACTCCACCGGGCAGCTGATTGGCGGCAATATCCAGTTCGCGCGGATGGTCTACTACAACAAGCTCGTGCGGCAGACCTTCCTCGAAGGGGTCTACGCCGGGTTCTCGCTGGAGGTCGGCCGCGTAGGCGATCCGCTGGTACCGGGCAACCCCACCGGGGTGCTCAAGTCGGGGGCCGCCTTCCTCGGCCTGGACAGCCCGATCGGGCCGTTCTACCTCGCCTATGGCCGCGCTGCAGGCGGTCAGTACGCGTTCTACCTGTTCCTGGGCAAGCCTTAGGGACACTCAGGGGACAAATCCTGCGGAGATGTGACGGCCCTAGCGCAAAGTGCGCTACGGCCAACCCCCACCGAGGTGGCATGTCGGCAGGAAGTGCCGCTGCCTATACTGGCCTCGTCGTTGGGACCCCCGTCCCGGACGACACCCCTTACCCAGTCGCCGCCCCAATCGGCGACATTTTTTTGGGCGAATCCCGGCAGGCCCCGCCGTGGGACGTTAAGATGCGCGATTATCGAACGCCCCCCGCATCGTATTTCCTGCCGAATTCCCATATGGACGCCCCCGCCCCCATCAGTCTCAAGCCTGCACAGGCCGACTCCGTCCGCGCCGCCCGGCCGCCGGCCGACATCCTGTCCAGCTTCGCCGGCGACCCGAATTTCATGCTGTCGCTGGCGCGCGGCCTGACGGTGCTGGAGGCTTTCTCCGAACGCAAGCGCCCACTCACTATCTCGCAGGTGGCGCAGCGCACGCAGTTGTCGCGCGCCTCGGTGCGGCGCTGTCTCTATACGCTGGAGCAGCTCGGCTATGTGAGCCAGCAGGATGGGCACTTCGCGCTGCGGCCGCGCGTGCTCCATCTGGGGCACGCGTATTTCTCGTCGACGTCGCTGGTTTCGGCCGCGCAGCCCATTCTCGACAACCTGAGCACGCGCATCCACGAGACCTCGGCCCTGGCCATTCTCGACGGCACGGACATCCTCTACCTGGTGCGCTCGGAAGTGCAACGTGTGCTGACTCACGCACTTGGAATGGGGAGCCGGCTGCCGGCCTATTGCACGTCCACGGGCCGGCTGCTGCTGGCCCACCAGCCCGAGGCAGTGCTCGAGGCGTTCTTCGAACATGCCGAACTGCGTCCGCGCACCTTGCAGACCAAGATCTCGCGCACGGAACTGGAAGCAGCCTTCCGGCGCGCACGGGAACTGGAATACGTGCTGATCGACGAGGAACTGGAACCGGGTTTGCGGGCGATTGCCGTACCGGTGCGGTCGCTCTCGGGCACCGTGGTGGCGGCCATCAGCGTCAGCGTGAAGGCCACCCGGGTGTCCGAGGCGGAGATGGTGGCGCGGCTGCTGACCCCCATGCGGGAGGCCGCCGTTGCCATCGGGAAGTTGATCGGGACTTAAGCGTCCCGATCAGGGGGGCGATGCCGAAAAATCAGCCCCGGTGCGCCAGCTCGAGCTGGAACACCAGCCGCTGGAGGAAGTTCTCCATGCGGCCATCCGGGTTCAGGAAGGCGCAGCCGTAGTGGTGCACGGTGTTGTCGTCGAAGCCGACCAGCCAGTGGCCCACCACCTGCATGTCCAGTTCCAGCCGGCCCAGTTCGGCAAAATCCAGCACACACTTCTTGACGACCGTGCCCACCGGCAATTGGTCAGCGCCCACCGAGCGCGAGCGCAGGCCCGCGCCGGACAGCGACAGATCGGCAATATCGAGGTGCAGCGTGCGCTTGTCGGCCGTCTCCGGCAGATGGATCTGGCAGCGGTAGCCCTTGGTCAGCAGCGTGCGCGCGCGGAAATGGCGGCGGCGCTGGAAGTGGTAGAGCTTGTCCGGGAAATCGGCGATGAAGGCCGGCCCGCCCTCGAAGCGCGTGGCGCCGGGCACGCCGACCACGAAGTTCACAGGCACGCCGCGCAGCAGTCCCGAGAACGCATTCTTGTCCGAGGCCATCAGCGCCTGGCGCTCCGCATCCGCGCGGCACCAGTCGAAGATAAAGGTGCGGTTGGCCGGATCCACGTGCAGGATCGACGTCACGATCTCAGAGCCGCGCGCCGAACGCACGTTCAGCAGGCACTTCTGCCAGGCCAGGTCGCGCAGGACCGTGCCGATCTGCGAGCTATGCGTGAGCCGGTAGCGTTCGTCCGAATGCGAGCCTTCCTGCTCGTCAGGTTCGCCCTCGATCTGGGACCGGTTTTGGGCCTGCTCGGGCCCTCGGGAATCTTGGACACTCATGGGGAATACGCTACGTCGAAAGTGGTTACTCGCCGTCTTGCCTGGGGCGGGCAACGCTTGTGGATCTGGCGGCGGCCAGCGCCGCATGGTAAGCGCCGCCCGGGGATGGCGCAAGTCATGCCTAGGCCTTCGGCAAAATACGACGTAACTTTAGCAACCGACTTCCGGGGGGTAGCGGTTGCAAGGCCTTTTCAGCCGGTTTCCATCTCCGCGCGGAGCCAGCCGTGCAGGGCCTCCAGCCGGGCATCCTGGGCGAACGGCGCCGGCGAAATCAGGTGGTAGGACGACCCGTCCGGTACAAACCCCAACGGCGCGGCCAGCCGGCCATCGGCGAGTTCGTCGGCCGCCATCAGCCGCGACGCCATGGCCCAGCCCAGGCCGGCCGCAGCCGCCTGCAGGCTCAGGTAGAAGTGTTCATACCACGGGTCTGACCGGCCGATCTGGACGGTGGGACCGGTTTTTTCATCCCCTTTGAGTTGCTGCCAGCGTTGCCAGGCATCGGGCCGGGTGCGGGTGTGGAGGCGCGTGACCGCCGCCGGGTCAGCCGTGGCCAGGTCCGGCCGGCAGACCGGCCCGAYGCGCTCCAGCGCCAGTTCGCGCGTGTGCCAGCGCGCATCGAACGGGAAATCGTTGCGGCGCAGCGCTACATCCACCCCGCTTCTCCGGAAATCGATCGGCCCGCCCGCCGCCATCAGGTGCAGCGCGATGTCCGGATGAGCGTCGGCAAAGCGCGACAGCCTTGGAATCAGCCAGCGCATGGCGATGGTCGGCTCGCACGACAGCACCAGCGCGGCCCGGGGCGCCGGCGCGCGGATCCGGGCGACCGCCTCCGCCAGCCCGGCCAGAGATTGCGTGGCGGCAGCGTGGAGCGTGCGGCCGGCCTCGGTGAGGAAGACCGCGCGGTTCCGGCGCTCGAACAGCGGCACACCCAGCGCCTCTTCCAATTGGCGGATCTGGCGGCTGATGGCGCCGTGCGTCAGGTGGAGTTCGTCAGCGGCGCGCACAAAGCTGCCAAGCCGCGCGGCGGCCTCGAAGAACCGGATCGCGCCCAGCCAGTGCATCGGCGGCAAATCGCTCATCTGTCAGGTTTTCTCACCATTTTCGGCGAGTATATATCGGTTGTCTGGCGTGTTCCCCCTGGCGAAAATGGCGGCGCGACCCTCCTCCCATCGAACCGGAAAACTGACCGATATGTCACCCCTTGCCGAAGCGCTGGCCGTCGCCAGCATCACCGTCCTTGCCGTGATCAGCCCCGGCCCCGACTTCGCCATGGTCACGCGCAACAGCTACCTGTTCGGCCGGCGCACCGGGCTGCTATGCGCGCTGGGCATCGCGCTCGGGGTGCAGGTGCACGTCTGCTACACCATGTTCGGCGTGGCGATGCTGATCGAGCACGCGCACGGCTGGCTGACGGCGGTGAAGCTGCTCGGCGCGGCCTATCTGATCTGGATCGGCATCAAGACCTTGCGCAACCGCACGCCGCTGACGGTGGATACCGGGGACAACGCGCGCGAGGCGCCCAGGCTCTCCGCCTGGGCTTCGCTGCGGATGGGATTCCTGACCAATGCGCTCAATCCCAAGACCACGCTGTTCGTGGTCAGCACCTACACGCAGGTGGTGGATGCCCATACCCCGTGGGCGGTGCAGCTCGGCTACGGGCTGTTCATGTCCGTGGCGCACTGGGCGTGGTTCAGCCTCGTGGCGTGGGGCTTCGGCGCGGCGCCGCTGCGCGCCGCGATGCTGCGCCGGCAGGGTTTGATCGACAAGACGCTCGGCTCGGCGCTGTGCGGGCTGGGGGTGGCGCTGGGGCTCAGCAACCTGGGGCGATAGCGGCCAGCGGGTAGGCGGCGCGCGGCACATGGCGCGCGCCCTCCGGGCTCAGAAAACTCTCAAACAGGACGAAGCGGTCGGCGGTCCACGCTGGCAGGGTCAGGTCGTGCTGCGCGGCGAGCCAGTCGCGCAGCACCGCCTCCGGCAGGCCCGGACGGCAGCGCGCCACGGTCAGGTGCGGATGGAAGCGACGGCGCTCGCGCGCGATGCCGACGTCGGCCAGCGCGGCCTCAATGTCGTCGAATAGCGCGGTCAGGTGATCATCGTGCGCCAGTCCGGCCCACAGCACGGCGCCCTGCCCGCCTCGGAAGCGCCCGACGCCCTGGACCTGCATCGTCAACGGCGGCGCCTGCATGGCCTCCAACGCCTTGCCGATACGCGCGGCACAGTCTTCGTCCTGATCGCCAAGGAATCGCAGCGTCAGGTGCAACTGCCCGGGCGGCACGGGCCGCACGCCGCGATGCACGGGCAGCGTATGCAGCAGGCCCGCCGCCACAGCGGGCGGGGTGTCGATGGCGATGAACAGCCGGGCCAAAGCCAGAAATCAGCCGAACGCCAGCGCCGACTGCAAGCCCTGCGCGCGCGGCGCCACCACGTCGAGATCCACGCCCCGGACGCCCTCCAGCCGCAGCAGCGCCCGCTTGCGGTCCACGCCGCCGGCATAGCCGGTCAGCGCGCCCGACGCACCGAGCACCCGATGGCAAGGCACGATGACCGAGAGCGGATTGCGCCCGACGGCGCCCCCCACCGCGCGCGAGTGCGCCGGTGGCAGCCCGAGGCCGGCGCCAAGCTGCCCGTACGTCGATGTATCGCCAAATTCGATGTCGCACAGCGCCTGCCAGATGCGCTGCTGAAAGGCGCTGCCGATAAAGCGGATGGGCACCGCGAAGGTCTGTAACGCGCCGTCGAAATAGGCGACCAGCTCTTGCGCCGCCTGGTCCAGCACGCGCTGGTCGGCCGCCGATGCGATATAGGTCGCGGGCGCGCCGGCGGGGTAATACTTCTGCCCGGAGAAGAACATGCCGGTCAGCGCGCCGTCGTCGGCCCGCAATAGTATTTCCCTGAGAGGACTGTCGATGATTTGATAGCTGGTCATGCTGCCTGCTCCTTGCTGTGATCTTCGGATACTTCTTCCATGGGCTCGCCGGACGCGGGCGGCGTGCCATAGCGATGCCAGAGATGAATCGCCGCGTAGGCGCGCCACGGCGCCCAATGCGCGGTACGGTCGTGCATCGCGCGCACCGTGCTCACGGCGAGCACCTTGCGCAGCGCGTAGTCGGTGGCCGGAAAGGCGTCCGGCCAGCCCAGCGCGCGCATGGCGATGTACTGCGCGGTCCAGTCGCCGATGCCGTCGATCTCGCGCAGCCGGGCCACGGTCTCCTCGGGCGGCGCAAGCGGATCGAGCGCGATGTCGCCTGAGACGATGCTGAGCGCCAGCGCGCGGATCGTGCGCAGCTTGCCCGGCGTCACGCCGGCCTCGCGGTAGATCTCGTCGGGCAGGTCGGCCAGCGCCTGCGCGGTCGGGAAGACGTGCGTCAGCGGCGGCTGGCCGGCCAAGGCGGGCAGCCCGGCCAGTGCCTCGGGCGGCAAAGGCTCGCCAGCCAGTGCCACCAGCCGCGTGAGAATCCGCCGCGCCTGGATCACGGAAATCACCTGGCCGACAATCGCCCGCACGGCAATCTCGAAGCCATCGAACGTGCCCGGCAGGCGCATGCCCGGCACATCGGCGGCGAGGTCGCCCAGATGGCGATCCACCACGTCTGGCCGGCAGCCCAGGTCGCACAGCCGTCGCACCTTGCCGAGGGATTGCGGAATCGCGTGGGCCAGCGTGCCGGAGAGCGTCACGCGCAGCACCGTGCGCTTCGGCACATGCTCCAGCCGCACCCAGCCGAGGTGGCGCTGCGCGCCCACGTCAACGGCCAGCGTGCGGAGGTAGACATCGCCTCGTACTTGTTCGATACCATCCACGACGCGCACGCCGAGGAAGGCCAGCAGCGCGGACCACGCCAGCGGCGGCCGGTAGCCCAGCTCGAACACGAGCTGGTCGGCCATGCCCTCGGCGGCGCGGCGGCGCATGGCGAGCGGCGTCAGGCCGTAGCGCTGGCGCAGCACGTCGTTGAAGCGCCGCACGCTGCCAAAACCCGCCGCCAGCGCCACTTGCGTAACGGGCAGCGTGGTGTCGGTCAGCAGCCGCTTGGCCAGCAGCAGCTTCTGCGTCTGGGCGTATTCGAGTACCGAGACGCCGAACTGCGCATCGAACAGGCGCCGCAAGTGACGTTCCGTCACCCCGATGCGCTTGGCGAGTTGCGCCACGCCGGCCTCGGCCATGAAGCCTTCGTCGATCAGCGTGGCCGCCGCCTGCGCGAGCCGCCCGGAAATATCGGCCAGCCCGTGCCCGGGCGCCAGTTCCGGCCGGCAGCGCAGGCAGGGCCGGAAGCCGTGCTTCTCAGCCGAGGCGGCGGTGTCGTAGAACGTGCAGTTCTCGCGCCGGGGCGTGCGCACCGCGCAGATCGGCCGGCAATAGATGCCCGTGGACGACACGCCGACGAAAAACCGTCCGTCGAAGCGCCGGTCGTGCGAGGCGACTGCCTTGTAGCAGGTGTCGGGATCGAGGTTCATGGGAAGCATCCTACCGCTTCCGGCGCCGGGAAATACGCTGGAATCGGACATTCGCCTGAGACAACTGTCCCCGATTCTGAAAGTGCGGCCCCACGCGTTCCGGGATGGTGCCACGGGGCTAGAATCGCATCACTCTTCATCGTCCGAGGACGTCATGCTTCGCCGTCGTGCTGCCTTTGCCGCCTTTGTCGCGGTTGCTGTCTCGCTGGCCGCCGCCCTGCCGGCCCCGCCAGCCCTTGCCGCGCCTACGCGTAGCGCCGCCCGTGCGCAGTCGCCGGCCCCCGCCACCGCGCCGGGCGCTACCCCCGTGCTCCAGGCCACGCGCGTGGCCGCCGTGGAAGGCATCACCGAGTACCGGCTGCCGAACGGCCTGCGCATCCTGCTGGCGCCGGACGCCGCGCAGCCCACCACTACGGTCAACATGACCTATCTGGTGGGCAGCCGGCACGAGAACTACGGCGAAACCGGCATGGCGCACCTGCTGGAGCACATGCTGTTCAAGGGCACGCCATCGCTGCCGGGCAAGACGATTCCGACGGAATTCGCGCGGCGCGGCATGCAGTACAACGGCACCACGTCGCAGGACCGTACCAATTACTTCCAGACCTTTGCCGCCAGCGAGGACAACCTCGACTGGGCGCTGAAGATGGAGGCGGACCGCATGGTCAACAGCTTTGTCTCGCGCACGGACCTGGACAGCGAGATGTCCGTGGTGCGCAACGAGATGGAGATCGGCGAGAACAATCCGATGCGGATGCTGCTGCAGCAGATGAACGCGGCGTCCTACCGATGGCACAACTACGGCAAGGCGCCGATCGGCGCGCGCAGCGACGTGGAGCATGTGGGCATCGAGAACCTCCAGGCGTTCTACCGCCGCTACTACCAGCCGGATAACGCCGTGCTGGTGGTGACGGGGCAATTCGACCCCGCCACCACGCTGACGCGCATCGAGCAGGCCTTCGGGCCGATTCCGCGCCCCACACGCGTGCTGCCGACCGAGTACACCGTGGAGCCGCCGCAGGAAGGCGCGCGCGAACTGACGCTGACGCGCCCCGGCGACAGCAGCATCGTCGCCGTGCAATACCACGTGGCGCCCGGCGCCCATCCCGACACCGCCGCGCTGACCCTGCTGTCCCTGGTCCTCTCCGACACGCCGGGCGGGCGGCTGCACCACGCGCTGGTGGAGACCCACAAGGCCGCATGGCAAACCAGCCGGTTCGAAGGGATGAAGGACCCCGGGCTGATCGTGTTCGCGGCCGGCACGAGCAAGGATCGCCCGCTCGACGCCGTGCGGGCCGCCCTGCTGGCCGAGGTGGAGGGGCTGGCCACGCGGCCGGTCACCCAGGAGGAACTCGACCGGGCGCGCACGCGGGTGCGCAACGGCTACGAGCAGGTGCTGAATAATCCGGCGCAGTACGGCGTGCTGCTGTCCGAAGCCATCGCCAAGGGCGACTGGCGGCTGTTCCTGCTCGACCGCGACCGCGTGGAGGCCGCCACGCTGGCGGACGTGCAGCGCGTGGCCGACCTGTACCTGCGGCCGACCAATCGCACCGTCGGACAATTCCTGCCCGGCGACAAGCCGCAGCTTGCCAACGTGCCGAAGGCGCCCGACGTGGCCGCGCTGGTGCGCGACTACGCGGGCCGCCCGGCCGCCGCGCCGGTGCCGACGTTCGACCCAAGCCCGGCCAATATCGACGCCCACACGGTGCGCCAGACGCTGCCCAACGGCATGCAGCTGGCGCTGCTGTCCAAGCCCACGCGCGGGGAGGCCGTCAACGGCACGCTGGTCCTGCGCTTTGGCAACACGCAGGCGCTGCAGGGCCAGTCCTCGGTGGGGTCGCTCGCGGCGGGCATGCTCGACCGTGGCGCCGGCGCGTTCGACCGCCAGCGCATTGCCGACCGCTTCGAGGCGCTCAAGGCCAGTGTGTCGATCTCGGGCAACGCCGAGCGGCTGACGGTGCGTTTCGAGACGCGGCGCCAGTACCTGCCGGACCTGATGGCGCTGCTCCGCACGGTGCTGCGCATGCCGACGTTCCCGGCCAGCGAGTTCGAGACGCTGCGCGCGAGCAGTGTCGCCGGCATCGAGAGCCAGCAACGCCAGCCCAACGCGCTGGCGCCGAACGCACTAGGCCGCCATGGCAACCCGTACCCGCCCGAGGACCCGCGCTACACCCCCACCTTCGACGAAAGCATCGCCGCGCTGCGCGCCGTCACCCCGGCGCAGATCCGCACGTTCCATGCGCGCTTCTACGGCGCTGAGCACGCGCAACTGGCGCTGGTCGGCGATTTCGATGCCGATGAGGCCGTGCGGCAGGCCACCGCCCTGTTCGGCGACTGGCGGGCGCAGGTGCCGTTCGAACGCCTGGAGCGCCCGTTCTACGCGATTCCGGCGGCCAGCTTCACGCTGGAGACGCCGGGGAAGGCCAACGCGGTCTATCTGGCGTCGCTGCCGATCGACCTCGTCGACGGTTCGCCCGACTACCCCCTGCTGCTGGTCGCCAGCCGCGTGCTCGGCGGCACCGGCATGCGCAGCCGCCTGGCGGACCGGCTGCGCCAGCAGGACGGCATCAGCTACGGGGCGTCGAGTTCGATCTCGGTGGGCGCGCTGGATCGGGCCGGGCGCTTCGGCCTGTGGGCGGCCTACGCCCCCCAGAACCAGGGCCGGCTGCGCAAGGCCATCGACGAGGAAATGGCACGCTTTGCGCGTGACGGTATTTCCGACGCCGAGCTGGCGGAGGCCGTGAGCGGCCTGCTCCAGCAAGGCATGATGAGCCGCACACGCGACGGCGCGCTGGCCGGCGCGCTCGCCAATCAGTTGTTCCTGGACCGCACCATGGCCCATACGGCCGAAGTGGAGGCTCGCATTCGCGCTGCCACGCCTGCCGCCGTGAACGACGCCATCCGCCGCTACCTCACGCCGGCCGGGCTGACGCAGGCCTTCGCGGGAGACTTTGGCGCCACCACGGGGGCGGTGGCGCCGGTCGGCATGCCGGCTCCGGCGGCGGCAATCGAGCCGCCAGACGCATCAAAGCCCTAGGAAGCTGGTATAAGGAAGAACGCCAATTCTGGCGAGACCGGCCCGGGGCCGGGGTTGCGGGCCGAAACGCCCGTGACTACCCCTTCCGCGTCCTTGTGACGGCCGGTCAATCACTGTATATTCGTACAGTATTCGTTGAGACAAGAGGTGTGGATGTCAATCGTGCGAGCTGGCAGCAAGTCGGAAGCGCTTCGGCTTCTGGCCTCCGAGCAGGTGCTGGCGCTTGAGCTGGATTACGAAACCGGATGGCAGGATGCCGTCGAGTTGGGCCGGCTCGGAGAAAAGCGCGGCATCAAAGTGCAATACCGCGGACAGGAAAGCATCGCTGTCCGCTCCCGCGAGGCCCTGGTCGAGGGGCTCGCCAAACCCAAAGGCACGTTCCGGCAACGGAATCTCTATTGCCAGTTCGACCTCGGCACGCTTGCCGACAATGAATTGCTGGATCTGGAAGCCAAGGCGACCCGCCTGGGCGACTACATTCTCGCCGGCCATCTGCTGCGCGACGTGGACGGCGTCTGGCCGTGACGGGCAACTGACGGGCAACGGACGGGTAACTGACGGCCGCACATGGCAAATGACGGCCTCGCGGGCCGTCATTGCATTGAATCGACGTGGAAACCTGGCGGGAAGCTACTGCCAGACGCGCGTCGCGCCAGCCCAACGGGCGGCTGCGGAGGCGTGCATCACGGCGTGATCGGCGTCGGCGCCTGGGGCCAGCCCCGGCTGCGCCGTGTCGATCGATGTCCGGCAAAGCACCGCCGTAACCAGCGTCTTGATATGACCACGCGCGCCACCCGCCAGGGCGGCGAGGTGTTCATGCCCGTCGAGCACGATCAGGCCGTCTCCGGCCTGTGGGCGCAGCTCCAGCGCGTAGAGATGATCACATTCGCATTGCATGCGGCCACCCGATACCGCCACCACGATGGCATTCGGCAGCGCCAGCCCGCTCTCGCGCACGGTGTCGCGCAGCCGGTCCAGATGCGCCTGCGCGCGGTAATCACGCGCCGAGTGCGCCGGCGCGGGCCCGTTGCTCAAGGCCATGAGGTCGTCGGGCGACACCATCAGCGTGTACGCCTGCAACGCCGTGCGGTAGGTAGCCACCACCGCGCGCAGCCGGTGCACATCGGCCGATTTGGCGGCCGCCACTGACGGCGCGGACGTTACGGACACGCTCGATGCCCTCGGCACCGTTGCCTGGAACTTGCTCATCCTGCCTCCCCCTGCTTATCGTCGCGGGTTTTCGTCGCGGGTTGCATGGCACCCGGCCCGGAGGCCGGGCGCTGGCCATCAGTCGCGCAGCAGTTGCTTGGCGATGATCAGTTGCTGGATCTGCGTGGTGCCTTCGTACAGGCGCAGCAGGCGCACGTCGCGGTAGAACCGTTCGGCCTTGTATTCGGCGATGTAGCCGGCGCCGCCGTGGATCTGCACGGCGCGGTCCGCCACGCGGCCCACCATTTCGGTACAGAACATCTTCGTGCACGAGGCCAGCATGCTGACTTCGGGGTCGCTCTTGCCGGCAGGCTTGGCGTCGTAGCGCTGCGCGCAGTCGCGCACCATCGACAGGCCCGCGTATAGCTCGGCCTGGCTGTCGGCCAGCATGCCCTGAATCAGCTGGAAGTCGCCGATGGGCTTGCCGAACTGCTTGCGCTCCTTCGCATAGGCCACGGCGTCGGTAATCAGCCGGTGCGCCATGCCGCAGGCCAGCGCCGAGATATGCAGGCGCCCACGGTCGAGGACCTTCATCGCGGTCTTGAAACCCACGCCCGGCACGCCGCCGATGATGTTGGCCGCCGGCACGCGCACGTTTTCCAGCACCACGTCGCAGGTCTTGGTGCCGCGCTGGCCCATCTTCTTGTCCGGCTTGCCGAGGGAGATCCCCGGCGTATCGGCGGGCACGATGAACGACGAGATGCCGGACGCGCCCGGACCGCCGGTGCGCGCCATCAGCGTGAAGGCGCCGGCGCGCGGCGCGTTGGTGATGAAGCGCTTGGTGCCGTTGATGACGTAGTGGTCGCCATCCAGCTCGGCACGCGTCTGCAGCGAGGCGGCGTCGGAGCCGGCGTTCGGCTCGGTCAGCGCGAACGAGATGATCAGCTCGCCGCTGGCGATCTTCGGCAGGTATTCCTGCTTCTGCGCCTCGGTGCCGTCCATCAGGATGCCCTGCGAGCCGATGCCCACGTTGGTGCCGAACACCGAGCGGAACGCAAACGCCGTATGGCCGAGGTCATAGACCACATCGCATTCCTGCGACATGGCCAGGCCGATACCGCCGTAGTTCTCGGGAATGGAGATGCCGAACAGGCCCATCTCCTTCATGTCGGCGACGATCTCGGCTGGCACTTCGTCCAGTTCTTCCAGCGTGTCTTCCGCCGGCTTCAGCCGTTCGTCGATGAAACGCTGCACCGAGGCGCGCAGCAGGGAAAACGATTCGGCGTCGAGGGCCATGGCAAATCTCCGGGTCAATGCGGGTCAGACACAATGGGCGTCAATGGTACGCCGCCTGACCGATTTGACAATCCACGCAGGCTTGGACAGAAGGGATAAAACAATTTGACAATCACCGGCGTGCCTGCCGCTGGTTCGCTGTCACGCCTAGTGCGGCATGCAGAACAAACAATCCACCCTGCAGAACAATCGCCCGGAAACCCAATACCGGCAAGTGGTGATGCATTCGCCACGTGACTTATTCGCCGCTATCGGCTGGGCAACCTTGTTGCGTTCGGAGTACGCTACCCGGGCACAACCCACGGGTGTGTTCCGCGCGTCTGGCCCCCGCTTGCCGCCTGCCGCGGCTCCGCCCGCGCCCCGATCCCAGCGGCGCCCCTCGCCGCCAAGAAAGAGAAGGTCCATGACTCAAATCGCCTCAACCGCCGATACCTCCACGGCACCCTCCCCAGAGGAGACCAGGAAACGCGTCTTCGCGATTGTTGCCGCTTCGTCCGGCAACCTCGTTGAATGGTTCGATTTCTACATCTACGCGTTCTGCGCCATCTATTTTGCGCCGTCGTTCTTCCCGAAAGCCGACCCGACTGCCCAGCTGCTGAACACGGCTGGCGTGTTTGCCGCCGGCTTCCTGATGCGACCGATCGGCGGCTGGCTGTTCGGCCGCATCGCGGACCGCAACGGGCGCAAGAACTCGATGCTGATCTCGGTGGTGATGATGTGCTTCGGCTCGCTGCTGATTGCCTGCCTGCCGACCTACGCCACCATCGGCACCCTCGCCCCCGCCCTGCTGCTGCTGGCGCGACTGCTGCAAGGCCTGTCCGTGGGTGGCGAATACGGCACAACGGCAACCTATATGAGTGAAGTGGCGCTCAAGGGCCGGCGCGGGTTCTTCTCATCGTTCCAGTACGTGACGCTGATCGGCGGCCAGTTGCTGGCGGTGCTGGTGGTGGTGGTGCTCCAGCAATTGCTCGATGAAGCCGAACTCCGGGCCTGGGGCTGGCGCATTCCGTTCGTGATCGGCGCGATTACTGCCGTGGTAGCACTGCTGCTGCGCCGCACGCTGCACGAGACCTCGTCGGCGCAGAGCCGCAACAGCAAGGAAGCCGGCAGCGTGGCGGAACTGTTCCGCCACCACAAGGCGGCGTTCTTCACCGTGCTGGGCTATACCGCCGGCGGTTCGCTGATTTTCTATACGTTCACCACGTACATGCAGAAGTACCTGGTCAACTCGGCCGGCATGTCGATCAAGACCGCCAGCTACGTCATGACGGGCTGCCTGTTCCTGTACATGTGCATGCAGCCGATCTTCGGCGCCTTGTCTGACCGCATCGGCCGCCGCAACAACATGCTGATGTTCGGCGCGCTGGGCGCACTGGTCACGGTGCCGGTCCTGACCGCGCTGCGCACCGTATCGAGCCCGGAACTCGCTTTTGTGCTGATCTCGGTGGCGCTGGCGATCGTGAGCTTCTACACCTCGATCAGCGGCATCGTGAAGGCCGAGATGTTCCCGCCCGAAGTGCGCGCGCTGGGGGTGGGCCTGGCCTACGCCGTGGCCAACGCCATCTTCGGCGGCTCGGCCGAGTACGTGGCGTTGGGCCTGAAGTCGATGGGCCATGAGACCACGTTCTACTGGTACGTCACGGGCATGATGGTGCTAGCGTTCTTCGTCAGCTTGCGGCTGCCGCGCCAGGCGAAGTACCTGCATCACGAGCACTGACCATCCGCCTCCGGGCGAGCATGGCAAACTAAGGGGCCTCCGGGCCCCTTTTTCTTTGGTGGGCCTTCGGACCCTTTCTCATCTCCGCCACCCCGCCGCCATGGATCTCAACGCCTTGCGCCTGTTCGTCGACATCGTCGATGCCGGCAACCTCAGCGCCGCCGCCCGCAAGCTCAAGATGACGCGCGCCAACGTCAGCTACCACCTGAAGGCGCTCGAGGAGGAACTCGGCGTGCAACTGCTGCGGCGGACCACGCGACACGTGGAGCCGACGCCCGTGGGCGCCGGCCTGTACGAGCACGGACGCAACATCCTGGGCGAGGTAGCCGCCGCCAACGCGCTGATCAGCAGCATGGGCAAGAGCCTGCAGGGCCATGTGCGACTGTCGGTGCCCACCGGCCTCGGCCACAGCCTGCTGTCGCCGCT
Source organism: Cupriavidus sp. 01L43 (assembly GCF_056399925.1). Classification (NCBI taxonomy): domain Bacteria; kingdom Pseudomonadati; phylum Pseudomonadota; class Betaproteobacteria; order Burkholderiales; family Burkholderiaceae; genus Cupriavidus; species Cupriavidus sp. 01L43. Next base: position 8,864 of record NZ_JBFTSH010000025.1, on the reverse strand, counting down.
GCTGGTGCAGTTCAAGCAGCGTTACCCGGACATCACGCTCGACGTGGTGTTCGACAACCGCATCCACAACCTTGTGTCCGAGGACGTGGAAGTGGCGCTGCGGATCATTTCCACGCCGCCAGACTCCGTGGTGGCCACCGAGATCGGCGAGGTGGACTGGGTCGTATGCGCCGCGCCGTCCTACCTGGCGGGCCGCGCGGCGCCGGCGGCACTGGGCGACCTGACGGCCCACGCCATCGTCTGCGCCTCTCCGATAGGCCAGAAGCTCAAGGCCTCCGGCACGCGCGGCGAGGACAGCGCCCGGGAACAGGTGGTGCTCGCTCCGACGCTAAGTTCCGAGAACTTCGCGTTTCTCAAGGACGCCGTGGTCGGCGGGCTCGGCATTGGCATTTTTCCGATGTACGCGATCGGTGACGAACTGTCGCAGGGCACCCTCGTGCCCTTGCTGGACGGCTACCGCATCAGCGTCTTCGGCAGCAAGCTGTACCTGCTGACCATGCCGAACCGCTACCAGACCATGGCCACGCGCTACCTGCTGACCTTCCTGAAGACCGAACTCCAGGCGATCTGGCCCCGCATGCGCGACGCCAGAGCCTATATTGAAAAGACCTAGAACAACCGGCGCGTGCTGGCGCAGGAGGCAGGCAATCATGGCAATCGCAAACACCCTGGCTGGCCGGCTCAGCCGCATGAACAGCCAGTTCGACATCATCCGTCACCCCTACAGCCTGAGCAGCATGGCCACCGCCCAGGCCGCCCATGTACCCGGCAACCGGCTGGCCAAAACCGTCCTGCTCGAGGACCAGGCCGGCTACGTGGCCGCAGTGATTCCTTCGAGCCACCACCTCCGGCTTTCGGACATCTGCGAGCAAACCGGCCGTGACCTGGTACTGGCCCACGAGGACGAGATCCGCGAGGTTTTCAAGGATTGCGACCTCGGCGCCATCCCGCCCGTGGCCATGTCCTACGGCATGCCGACCTATGTGGATGAATGCCTGATGGAAGAACCCGAAATCTGGTTCGAAGCCGGCGACCACGAGGAACTGGTGCACATGCAACGCGACCAGTTCATGGCGCTGATGTCGGACGCGGAACGGGGCAGGTTCTCGCATCGGATGATGTGAGGGGGCAGTTTCACGATCCGCGCGCCGCTGCGGTCGGCGCGCGATCGGCGAAGATGCGCGACGGCAACACGAATCCGCGCAATGCCAGCAGCTCCAACGGCCCTTGGCCGAGTTCGGTGCGCATCAGGTAGCGGATCGGATAGGCGATGTCCTTCGACATAGGCTGCATCGCTGCGCGGGGCATCAGGCTATCGGGTTCTGGCGGAAGATTCGAAACCAGGCTCTCGGGCGAGCCGTGCCAAGTGATCTGGAACGTCGCGCTGTCGATCGCCTCGACGCTGGCGCGCTCGAGCATCCGCACCAGCCCCCATCGCCCCGTGAACTCATAGTGCTTGTTGGTGCCGGCCGCTTCCGTACGCCATTGCAGCCGGGTGCCTGGGCTGTCCGGCGTGCTTGCGGGCCAGATCATGGCCTGCCATGTCTCGCGCTGGTTGTAGTAGTGAAGTTGCTGGCCATCGAGCGTCAGTAGCGTATCGGTCAGGCGAGGCGCGGGAATCGGCTTGAGTTCGAACTGGTAACGCGGCTCCCCCTGTGCGAGCAGGCGCACGCCTATCCGCTGCAGACGGTTGATCGCGTCCAGGAACGCCGGATCAAATGCCACCGCCTGTCCGCCCGTAGCAGCTGGCTTCCATTGATCGCCCTGCAGTTCCAGCACGCCGGCCAACTGCGCGGCGAGGAAACTCTGGATCAGCCCCCCTTGTGGCCTGAGGAAGCGCGCCAACTCGGGCAGCGAGGCATCGTTGGCGGTGTCGGCAAACGGATAGCGACCGGTGAACGAGCGGCCCCACGCCATGGCAATGCTCTCGCGCCAGGCCGCGTTGAGGCTCGCCTGGGCGGGCTGGAGCGCGGTTTGCGTCGCCTGGGCAATGGGGCGGACAAACAACGCCTCGCCCATGCCCGCCCACTCTGCACCCAGACTGGCGGCGATCAGCCGCGCATACGCCTGGGTATCGGCCAACTCGGACGCCTTGCCCTGGAACAGCGCCTGCGCCATCTGACGAGCCTGGGCGTCGGCGTCCGGGCTGTTGCTCACTTGCTGCAGCCGCAGCCGCAATGCCGTGGCGCGCTCGAGAAAGCGTTGCAGACTCAGGTCGCCGGCGCTGGCCTGATCCTGCGCCACGAGCCGGGTGATCGGCCCGAATGATGGTCCCAAGGGACCGGCGGTGGCGGGCTTCACCCGCTTCGGCCCGGCCGGCTTCTTGCCAAGCATGTCCTGCGCCTTGGCTACAAGCGTGTCGGACAGCGAGTCAGCCCGGACTCCAGCCCGGCCCTGATATTCGAGCGAGGTCATCAGCGCAATGACCGGCGACTGGCGGGCGTCCGCCATCAGCTTCAACTGATCGATGGCGCCCGGCAGCGTAGGCGCCGGCTCCCATTGCAGGCTGTTCATGAAGCGCTGCCAGTGGTCGGCATAGTCGGCAAAGTACTGGGCTGTCAATGCGGCATGGAGGTCGGCGGGTGACGTAGGCTGCTGTGGCGCGCTAGCGCCCGAGAGCACCCAATCGCTTGTGACCTGCGTGCGCTTGGCGACGCTTTCGATTGCCTCGGCCACATGGTCTTCATAGGCTTGCCGGGTGTAGGCGCCCGGCACCAGCGCATTCGCGCGGATCAGCCCGCGCGCATCGGTGCCGAGTGTCAGCGACGCCAATGTCTGGTCGGGAAACCGGCCGCCAATCCCGTCGATCACCTGCCTGTAGAGCGTGTCCTGCGCGTTGCGCTGGTCGATCACCGCGAGCACTGTCCGGCGCGCGCCTGCCACCAACTCCGGGCGTGCGGTGATGCGCCAGTCGGGATGGGACTTGAAGTGGTCGGCGTGGAACTTGAGCAGGCGCTCGGCCAGATCGTCGCGCTCGCCCGGCGTGATGCGGGCATCGGTCTGCCAGTACTGGACGAGTTCGGTCTTGAGGAAGTCCGGCTCGACGCGTTCCGGGTTGGCGAGCATGAGATACGTCTTGAGGCTCTCTCGTCCACGGAGCGCCCAATCGCTGGCTTGCGTGTCAAGGCCAGCGGCCTGGACCTGCGCCAGCTCGGCGAGTTCATCTTCGAGATTCTGCTGGATCGGCGCGACAAGCAGTTCCCGGCTATGTTTGGCGTAGAGTTCCCACAGCGCGGAAGCGATGGCGGCGTCGCGATTGAGGCCGAGGCGGGTGGAGATCGATGCCAGGTGGCCGGCATCAGGCGCGTAGTGCGCGATTTCGTGTTGCAGGCCAAGCAGCGAACGAAGGCGCTCGGCGGTGTTGGGGGCGGCGGCGATGGCATCGACGGCTTCCTGCGCAGCATGGATGCTGCGGGCACTCTGGAAGCCGGAGAGCAACATCCCGGCGCTCCACAGACCAATGGCTACAAGCGCGATGGTCGAGAAGACGGTGACCGGATGGAAGCCGATGCGGCGACCGCCAAGACGGTTGGCACGCTCGCCGACATAGCGCCAAAGCGGCAGGACTGCAGCGGGATGGTAGCCCGATCCGCCCGACATCGCGCCTGGTCCCGGCGCAAAAACGACACCCCGGATCGGCATGAAAGTGCCGGGCCGGGCATTCATGCCGAAGATCCAGTCTGCCAGCGCCTTGCCACGGATGTCGAGGCGCTGGGATAGCTGTGCAAGGAAGCGGTCGCGGCCGTTCTCGATCAACGCTTCAATCCCGAGCGTCGCCAGGCGGCTCCGCAGTTCACCCAAGGCAACGGAAATGGCCGCCGCATTGGCTCGCGGCGGCAGTTCGCACCCGATCACAGGCGTGGGCCCGTCGCCGGCCACGTCATGGATACGGGCGACGTCGAGCACGTAGACCGGCGCCGCCCAGCGTAGCGACTTCGCAATGTGGTCCAGCCGCATGCCCAGCGTGACGATTCCCCGGCGCTGGGGTCGTAAATCGGCCTCCCCATGTGTCACCAACACAATGGCGCTCACCGGCGCGGCCCGCAGCTTGCGGAGTCGATCCAGCCAGGCGCGGTCTGGTTGGCCATCCGGCCCGGTCTGATTCCACAGCAGAAGCGCTTCTTCGGTAATCTGCCAGCGGTCGTTGACGATGCCCGGCAGCAACTCGGCAATGACGGCGTCATCGCCCGTCAGCAGCAGACGAGGCAGATGACGGGCGCCCGGGTCCTGCAACGCTTGCTTGAGCCTGTCATATTCCGTCGATTTCAGTGCCACATCGCCGGGCTCCCGCCTGCCCCGGCGCGCTGCCGGATCGCGCTGGTGCGGCGTGTCTCGGGCCGATCGGGCGGCCAGCACCTTCCACGCCGCGGCGACCGGACCACGCATCAGGAGCACTGCGGCGCCCACGATCATCGCAATGACCGCTTGCCGCCGGGCGGAGTCGCTGCCATCGCCCATCAGGTATGCCGTGGCTGCGACCGCCGCCGTCATGGCGGAGACCACGATGGTGTACCCCCGGCTCTTTGGATGTGTCATCACGTTGTTTCCTGTTCCTTGGGGCCAGCCGGGGGGCGTACGACTGCCAGGCAAAGCGTGCGTTCCCTGCACGCGATCAATTGCGGCTCGCCACGCTGCCGGGCATTCTCTACAGCCAGTGCAGCGGCGAGCCATGGGGTGGCAACGCCAGGGTTGCCGAGCGCAGCGTCAATGTCATGCACGCCGGCGAGTTCATCGGTCTGTGTCGCGCCCAGTGCGATTTCCGAGCCCTCGGTCAGCATGGCCGCCTTCTCGGCCTTCTGCAGGCCGGATTGCCACAGGTGTGTCAAGGCATCCGGCGTTATCTGGCCGAACAGCGCGGCTGTCCGGATGGTGTCGGCGAGGCCATGGGCGGCGGCCACAGGCCGATGTAGCGTGGCAACGGCGGGCAGCTCAAGCCGCTCCGCCAATGGCGCCCAGCCCAATAGCAGCGCGACGGCCGCCTCGGCGCTGTTCTGTGGCGGCGTCTCGTGCAATTGGACGGCAACGAAGAGGCGGAATCGTTCCAGCGCCGGGCCACCCGTCTCGTCTAGCCAGGCATCGAGCGCCATCAGCCCATCATTGGCTGGGAGGACCGAGGCTTCAACGTGATGGAGGCCCGTGGCTGTCCAGCATGTCTGCCAGGCGTGGCGAAGCGGCGCCGGATCGACGCCATCGGACACCTGCAACGTGACATCCAGCGGCACGCTCGGGGGCAACGCGCGTAGCGGCATTTCCAGTTGTCCGAGAATGGCTTCGAACACTTCCGCATAGCGGCCACCCGGCTCCACTTCCTCGGCCAGCGGCAGCCTGGAATGGCGAACCGGCGGCAGATGCGGGCGCGGCGAGTGGGCAACGAGAACCGAATCCCGCTCCAGGATCAGACCGGATGCGCAACCGGTCCGCATCGCGCAAAGATACGCGGCGTGGAGCACCGCTAGCGGCTCGGCGCCGAATGCCACGGCAGCTTCGAATTCGCGCTGCCGGGCGTCCGCCGTGGCGGTCAGACGGTTCATCTCATCTTCGTAGAAGTGGAGGCGAAAGCCGAACAGTACGCACCAGCCGAGCAACGGAAAGCCTAGCAGGCACATCCAGAACCACGGTGTTCCTGTTGGCGCGTCCTTCGGCGACCCAAGCAAGGTCCAAAGGGCGCCGCCCGCCAGAAATGCAGCTAGCAGGCCCAGCCACACGACCGCTACTGGGCGCGCCGGCGGTTCGGCATCCATCGTCGAACGAGGCAATTCCACTGTCATCGACTGGGCCTCACAGAAGACTTGAAATCAGCTTGCACCCGCACGTGGCGCGATGGCCGTGCCGCGCGATGGGCACGCCATGGTCCTGCATGGAAGCATCGCCCTCGATGATCAGGTTGGGACGCACTTCCGGATGCCGGGGGCACGACACGCTGTCGCCCACGCGTGCCACCGCGCGGCCGTCGTAGCGCATGGTGGCGGAGGCGCTGACCACCTTGCCGCCGTGATCGTTGGCGTCGCCCAATCGGATGAGATCACTCATGTCCGTCCTCCCGATTCAGAAAACACGGCGATAGCGGAAGTAGCCATCGGTTAACTCCCTCGGCTCCATCATTCCGCCAATCCGGAAGCCGGCCCGCGAGTCGTGGATGTAGTCGTCCATCAGGTGCTGCACGGCGGGGGGCAATGTGGCGCCAAGGCTGACCGCTTCGAGCATGCGGAGCGTCTCGGCATCCACGGGTCCGGCGCGCCGGCCTCGCGTAGTGCGAAGCACGGCGCCGGCAATGGGATTCAATCTCGCCACTCCATCGAGCGCCACTGCTGCAACCCCGGTGTCCTGGGCCCAGACGCGGAGATCGACAAGCTGCGCGGTGAAATCCTTGAGGGCTTCCCGTAGTTGCGCCCGGTCGGTCCTCAGGTGTGCCTCTCTGAAGAAACGTCGGTTCTCCATTAGACGACCTGGCCGGAGAAGGCCGTCTCGCCATTGCAGGTATTGCAGCGTGTGGGATCGTAGGACGGCCACCACGCCATCCTTGCCCTTCGCCGACGTCTTGATCCCGCAATGGTCGAAGAAGTTGTTCACCGCGGCCGCCAGTGTCGGCGGGCAATCGAAGTCTGGGGCAACGTCAGGCGTTTCCTTGATTTCCTCCATGCTCATCAGCGGTACGCCGCCGACGAGCGCGGCATGATGCATGTCGATAAGCGGAACCTGGGACAAATGGGGCGATGACAGACCGCCGCCGGGCATCGCCTTGCCCTGTTCCCCGGGACGATAGCCGCCACCCACGTCGGAGTGCATGCCTGGATACGCCACCTGCGTGGCACGTGCGGCAAGCTCAAGCGGAAAGCTCGCGCGCTGTTCGTGCAGCGCCACGAAGTGGACGCACTGCTCCACGGCGGGATGGATCTCGAGATTCGCGGGCGTCGCCCAGTCCATACGGCCATCGAAACCGGGCAGCATGTCGGCCACGCCGACCGACGCCACGGTATCGAACAAGCCCATGAAATAGATGCGCAACGGGATGCCGGCGAGGCGGTAGCCGCCATCCTCCTGCTCCAGCCACTGGAGAAGCCAGTTGGCGAACACGCGCGCTGTGGCCGCGCCACGAGAGAAGCCAAACACGGCGATGTTGATGTGCGTGACCTTGCGCTCGCGGTCCTTTACGACCGCTTCCAGTCGCTTCTCCCAGGTGTCCATCACCCTACGGCGATATCGAGTTTCGAAGCCAGTCTTGCTCGCTAGGTTAGCGACGGTTCCAACTTGACCGGTGCCGAACAAGGTAGTTTCCGTCAGGTACTCGTGTACCGAATCCAGGATACTCAGTATCGCCCAGTTAATCCTGTCCGCGCCCATATACCCCGCCGCAAGGCCAAGCGAGCCACCAGTGTCGCGAATCTCAGGGAAAGGGGTGCCGACTCCTGGTATGTACTGGGAGAAAAATCCACTTCTTGGATTATCGATCCGGGCCTTGTACAAGCGAGCGATGTTGCTATGTTTTCCGGCGGCCATCTGAGTGGTGCCGAGGCCTGGCTCTTCCCAGTCCATATTGTTGCCCGTGCCGTCGAAGAAGAGGCTCACATATATCTGGCCACCGCACTGGGCAGGATCTTTTTTTCGGATGCAGGCCATTGCCCTGGCTCGCTGTATAGTCTCCCGTGGTGTAAGGTCGCGCACGCCACTTGCGGGCATGTTCGGCGGCGGCGTGATGCTGTAAGGCATGTCGTTCTCTCCAATAGGTTTGGCTACAATCGAGCTTCATCGCCCTTCAAGGGATAGTCGGGGTGGTGGAGACTCATCATCGTCACGAACACCTTGACATTGCCGTCGCGCAGAAAATGCACGGCAAACCGTCCCAGTTCGTCTGGCCGATAGGGAGGCACGGAGACGAATCGCACCTGTGGAACATCGTCGATGCGATTGACCCATCTGACCTTTACCGTCATACCGGGCTCGTGGACCAAGGGCACCATGACACAACACGTGCGATTGCCACCGCCCTCGTGCGGCCAGATATTCGGTCCGCCATGACCGTTGACCTCAAACGCGTAGATCCCCACGTCCGTGTGGTTGTAGCCAACCATTGACACCGCGATGGGCTTGTCGCCGCAACCGGACATTGCCAGTGGCAATGCTGCTAGCAGGCCGGCTATCCACGCCCGTGGGCGCGCTACTGTGTAAGGCATGACTCTCCTCGTGGAACTGTGGTTACTTGCGCGCCTCGTCGCCCTTCAAGGGATAGTCAGGATGACGGAGCGCCATCATGGTCACGAAGACCTTGACGTTGCCGTCTCGCAGAAAATGCACCGCGACCCTTCCAATTTCCTCCGGCCCATAGGGCGGCACCGGGACGATCCGCTCCTGCGGAACATCGTCGATGCGATTGACCCATCGAACCTTCACCGTCGTGCCAGGCTTGTAGATCCGTGGCACCGTGACGCAACACGTGAACTTTCCGCCGCCCTCGTGCGCTCCAATATTTGGGCCGCCATAGCCATTGACTTCGAACGCGTAGATGCCCACATCGGTGTGGTTGTAGCCAACCATTGACACGGAGATTGGCTCGTCGCCACATCCGGACACGGCCAGTGACAATGCTGTAAGTAGGCCGGCTGACCACACCCGCGAGCGAGGTGCTTTGAAACGATTCAGACGGCCTGAAGATGGTGCTGCAGTGCTGTAAGTCATGGCTATCTCTCCAATCGGTGTCGTTACAGCCGAGCTTCATCGCCCTTCAAGGGATAGTCGGGATGGTGAAGATTCATCATCGTCACGAACACCTTGACATTGCCGTCGCGCAGAAAATGCACGGCAAACCTTCCCAATTCGTCTGGCCGATAGGGAGGCACGGAGACTGGCCGATAGGGAGGCACGGAGAC
>NZ_JBFTSH010000024.1:0-64669 GCF_056399925.1 Cupriavidus sp. 01L43 | reverse complement strand
GTGCCATTGCCGTTGACCGCAGCGCCGCCGCCCAGCGCGGTAGCCACCGAGCTGCTGACGCCATGGAGCTGGCCGCCGTTGACGGCGTGCAGGCTGCCGGCCGCGACCGTGCCATTGGCGACGCCGCGCAACTGGCGAGCACCGGCGGTGCCGGTCAGGTCCACCTGCGTGCCAGCCTTGTCGCTGGCCACGGTGATCGCCTTGGTGGTGGCGTCCTGCTTGACCAGGCCCACCGTACCGTTGTTGATGTTGCTGGTGAGGTTCGTGACCGAGCCTTCGACGTTGGTCACCCGGCCATCGATCGTCGTCACGCGATTGTCCACGGTGGTCACGCGACCATCGAGATTAGTGATGGCGCTGCCCACGTTGTTGACGGTCGTCCCGCCAACCGTGTAGGTCGGTGCCGACACGGTGCCATTGCCGTTGACCGCAGCGCCGCCGCCCAGCGCGSTRGCCACCGAGCTGCTGACGCCATGGAGCTGGCCGCCGTTGACGGCGTGCAGGCTGCCGGCCGCGACCGTGCCATTGGCGACGCCGCGCAACTGCCGGGCGCCGGCCGTGCCGGTCAGGTCGACCTGGGTGCCAGCCTTGTCCTTGGCGACGGTGATCGCCTTGGTCGTGGCATTTTGCTGTACCAGGCCGGTCGTGCCGTTGTTGATTTGACTTGTCAGATTCTCGATAGTGGTGTTGGTCGCATTGAGTTGAGCGCCATTGACGGCCTCGGTGCTGCCGGAGGACACCGTGCCAGCGGCCACATTGACCATCTTCTTGTTCTGAAGGTTCGCGGCGCCCTCGGCGCCATTGAACTGCACGGTTGCTGCGTCAAGGGCCGAAAGGGCCGCCCCGACGTTGCTCCGGTCCGCGCCCGCGACGTTGTAGACAGGGGCGGCAATGGTGCCGGTAGGATTCACGGCAGCGCCACCGCCTAACCCCGCCGCAATCCCTCGCAACTGGCCCACGTTGGCGCCATCGGTATCCAACGAGCCGCCTGCCATGTGAGTGATCACGCGTTGTGTGTCGGCATTGCCGATTGCTACCGTGTTGGCGCGCGTGGCGGTGGACTGGGCGCCGAGCGCGACGGAGTTATAGCCGCTGGCGACGGAGTACGCGCCGAGCGCCGTGGAAAGCACGCCGGTGGCCTGGGCGTTGGGGCCAAAAGCGCTGGTCATCGAGGCAGTCGCCTTGGCATCCGCGCCAACCGCCGTGCTGGCCTGTCCGGAGGCCGTGGAACCATTGCCGAGCGCCATGCTATCCGTGCCGCTGGCCACCGCCATAGCATGGAATGAACCGGGGTTGCCGAGCGCAATGGAGCCCGTGCCGCTTGCTTCGGCTCGAGTCCCGATGGCGATCGAACCATTGGATCCGGTTGCGGTGCCGCCGTCCAGTGAGCCGGCCTTCGTTTCCTCGGCAGCCAGGATTGACGCGCTGATAGCCAGCAAGGCGGCCGTGGACTTGATTTTCCTGGCGCCTGACTTGGCGGCTTCGGAGGCCGCAACATAGGTGCCAGTCTTCTGGCACCAGATACTCTTGTATGACTTGTTCATGATATTCACTTCCTACCTTCTGGGTCTAAGGGGGCCGGGCAGTCTTCAGATCATTTCCACCTATTGAAGGCGTCCCGCATGCAGCGAATGATGGACGTCAGGGGCCCTCGCTTAAATCGCAGAAACCTTAAAAGGGGTGACGTGTGCCGCCTTCCCTGGCAGTGGATTGGCGGCAACGGACGAGGGGAGGAGGCCGGGGCGTGGCCGATACTTGATGTGGGTCAAGTTGAATTGGGGGGAGCGTCGTTACGATGGCATCCGTCATGGAGATGCGGGGGCGCTCTTCATGACTTGTCTACCCGTTTCCGGAAATGGAAACTTGGCCCGCGATGCTTCTCCGGCTTCGCGGGCTTTCTTTTTTGGGCGCCGCCCGGTGCCTTTGGGTTGGAATATGTGCATATTCCTGCCCGTTCTTATGCGGATTTCGTGCTTGGATCGGCGAAACCATTCGTTCCGTTCAGAAGACCCCGTCGGTAGTCTCTAACCCTGACAGAAGCCCGGAAGCCATCCGGGCCGGTTTCCACGCCATTCACGACACTAGACGGGAGCAAGACAAGATGATTCGCAAGCTGGCCATCGGCCTCGCCGTACTTTCCGCGCTCGGCGCCGCCCAGACCGCCTCGGCCACCAATCTGCTGAACGTATCGTATGACCCCACGCGCGAGCTGTACGTGGATGTGAACGCGGCCTTCGCCAAGGCCTGGAAGGCGCAGGGTGGCGATGCGGTGACGATTCGCCAGTCGCACGGCGGTTCGGGCAAGCAGGCCCGCTCCGTGATCGACGGGCTGGACGCCGACGTGGTCACGCTGGCCCTCGGCTACGACATCGACGCCATCGCTGAAAAGGGCTGGATCAAGCCGGACTGGCAGAAGCGCCTCCCCCACAACGCCTCGCCGTACACCTCGACCATCGTGTTCCTGGTCCGCAAGGGCAATCCCAAGCAGATCAAGGACTGGGGCGATCTGATCAAGCCGGGCGTGCAGGTGATCACCCCGAACCCGAAGACCTCGGGCGGCGCGCGCTGGAACTACCTGGCCGCGTGGGGCTATGCGCTGCGCCAGCCGGGCGGCAATGATGCCAAGGCCCGCGATTTCGTCTCGGCGCTGCTCAAGAACGTGCCGGTGCTCGATTCCGGCGCGCGCGGTGCCACCACCACCTTCGTGGAACGCGGCCTGGGCGACGTGCTGATCGCCTGGGAGAACGAGGCCATCCTGGCCATCAAGGAACTGGGTCCGGACAAGTTCGATATCGTCGCCCCGTCGGTCTCAATCCTGGCCGAGCCGCCCGTGGCGGTGGTGGACAAGGTGGTGGACAAGAAGGGCACCCGCAAGGCGGCCGAAGCCTACCTCCAGTTCCTCTACACCGACGAGGGCCAGGAAATCGCCGCCAAGAACTACTACCGGCCGATTTCCGAGAAGGTGGCGGCCAAGTACGCGGCCAACTTCCCGAAGGTGAAGCTGTTCACGATCGACGAGGTATTTGGCGGCTGGCAGAAGGCCCAGAAGACGCACTTCGCCGATGGCGGGTCGTTCGACCAGGTCTACCAGCCGGGCCGGAAGTAAATCCGTCACGGGGTGGCGCCATCGCGTGCGCCGCCCCGGCCCATCCGGAAGACCCATCAGGAAGACCCAACAAGGAGCGCCCGATGTCCGCCAGCCTGTTCCGCATCGCCCGCCGGCGATGTCCCGCCTGACCTGAATCCCCCGCGCCCGCGCCTGACGCGCGCCGCATTCCCGGAAGACCGCTTGCCCGATGCCGCTATTCGCCAGCCGGCAGGGAGGCCTGTCGCCGGTTGCTATCCGATTCCACTTTCAGACAGATTTAGGACAACTCGCATGACATCGCCCATCGCTCGCTCCCTTTTCAAACGCCGCCGCCTGCTGACGGGCGCGCTGGTACTCGCCACCGGCCTGGCCTACGGGCTGCTGGCCGCCCCGGTACAGGCCCAGTCGCAGACTGTGAACCCGAAGCTGCTGCGCATCGGCTACCAGAAGTACGGCACGCTGACGCTGCTCAAGGCGCGCGGCACGCTTGAGAAACGTCTTGCGCCGCAGGGTATTACGGTCAAGTGGACCGAGTTTCCGGCCGGCCCGCAGCTGTTGGAGGGGCTCAACGTCGGCGCCGTCGATTTCGGCACGGTGGGCGAGGCCCCGCCGATCTTTGCGCAGGCCGCCGGCGCGCAACTGGCCTACATCGGCAATGAGCCGCCCGCGCCCACCGCCGAGGCCATCGTGGTACCGAAGGGCTCCACGCTGAAGTCCGTGGCGGACCTGCGCGGCAAGCGCGTGGCGCTGAACAAGGGCTCGAACGTGCACTACCTGCTGGTGAAGCAGCTCGAGGCGGCCGGCGTGGCCTACAGCGAGATCCAGCCGGTCTACCTGCCGCCCGCCGATGCCCGGGCTGCCTTCGAGCGCGGCGCCGTGGACGCCTGGGTGATCTGGGACCCGTTTCTGGCCGCCGCCGAGAAGCAGCTGGGCGCGCGCGTGCTGATCGACGGACGCAGCGCGGATGGCAAGAACGTGGTCAGCAATCACCAGTTCTACCTGGCCTCGCGCCCCTACGCGCAGGCCAAGCCGGACGTGGTGAGCACCATCCTCGACGAACTCGCGCAACTGGGCCAGTGGGCCGAGAAGCATCCGAAGGACGCCAGCGCGGTGCTGGTGAAGGAAACCGGCCTCGACGCCACCGTGCTAGACCTCGCCGTTTCCCGATTTTCCTATGGCGCGAAGCCGGTCACGCGCGCTGTGCTGGCCGAGCAGCAGCGCATTGCCGATGCCTTCCACACGCTCAAGCTGATTCCCAAGCCGATCCAGGTGGCCGATGCCGCCTGGACGCCGCCGGCCGGCAAGGCATCGACCCAGCAGGCACAACGCTGATCCCCCAGATCCGCACATCTAGATACATCACGAGGCCCGACATGCAACTGTTCTGGTTCATCCCCACCCATGGCGACAGCCGCTACCTGGGCACGTCCGAAGGCGCGCGCGAGGTCAGCTTCGACTATCTGAAGCAGATTGCCGTCGCCGCCGATACGCTCGGTTACGAAGGCGTGCTGATTCCCACCGGCCGCTCGTGTGAAGACCCGTGGGTGGCGGCGTCGGCGTTGTCCGCCGTGACGCGCCAGCTCAAGTTCCTGGTGGCCGTGCGGCCTGGCCTGATGACGCCGACGCTGGCCGCGCGCATGGCGGCCACGTTCGACCGGCTCTCCGGCGGGCGGCTGCTCGTGAATCTGGTCACCGGCGGCGATGTGGCGGAACTGGAAGGCGATGGTGTGTTCCTCGACCATGCGGCGCGCTACGAAGCCTCGGCGGAGTTCATCCGCATCTGGCGCGACGTGCTGGCCGCCAGCCATGACAGCGGGCAGATCGACTTCAGCGGCAAGCATCTGACCGTGAAGGGCGCCCGGGTGCTGTACCCGCCGGTGCAGCGCCCGCATCCGCCGGTGTACTTCGGCGGGTCGTCCGAGGCCGCGCACGAACTGGCGGGCGAGCAGGTCGATACCTACCTGACCTGGGGCGAGCCGCCGGCAGACGTGGCGAAGAAGCTGGCCGATGTGCGCGCCCGCGCGGCGAAGCATGGCCGCACGGTCAAGTTCGGCATCCGCCTGCATGTGATCGTGCGCGAGACCGACGATGCCGCCTGGGCCGCCGCCGAGGACCTGATCAGCCGGCTCGACGATGAGACCGTGGCGCGCGCGCAGGCCGTCTTCGCCAAGATGGATTCGGAAGGGCAGCGCCGCATGGCCGCGCTCCACGCGGGCGGGGCCAAGCGCACCCGCGAGGCGCTTGAGATCAGTCCTAACCTGTGGGCCGGCGTGGGGCTGGTGCGCGGCGGTGCCGGCACGGCGCTGGTCGGCGATCCGCAGACCGTGGCGGCGCGTATCGAGGAATACGCGGCGCTGGGCATCGACACCTTCGTGCTGTCCGGCTACCCGCACCTCGAAGAAGCGTACCGCTTCGCCGAGCTGGTTTTCCCGCTGCTGCCGCGCACCGTGCGGGAGAAGCTGCCGGGACAGGTGCTGTCCGGGCCGTTCGGCGAAGTGATGGCCACCGGCATCGTGCCGCGTGCGTCGCAGAGCTAGCGCGGGGGGGTCTCAAGATGTCTCAATCGAAACGCATTTCCGTGCCGACCATCAACGCGCAGGCCATCGCCCCGTGGATCGTGCCGGTGCTGCTGATTGGCGTGTGGCAGGCGTCCTCGCAACTGGGCTGGCTGTCCAACCGCGTGCTGCCGGCGCCGCTGGCCGTGGTGGAGGCCGCGTGGACGCTGGCCGCCTCCGGCGAGCTGTGGCGCCATGTCTGGGTCAGCACCTGGCGTGCGGTGGTGGGGTTGGCCGTGGGCGGCGGGCTGGGCCTCGCGCTCGGGCTGCTGACCGGCACCTTCCGCACCGCCGCCACGCTGCTCGACAGCACGCTCCAGATGGTGCGCAACATCCCCACGCTGGCGCTGATTCCGCTGGTGATCCTCTGGTTTGGCATCGACGAGACCGCCAAGCTGTTCCTGGTGGCGCTGGGCGTGTTCTTCCCGGTGTACCTGAATACCTACCACGGCATCCGCGCGGTGGACCCGGGGCTGGTGGAGATGGCGCGCAGCTACGGCTTGTCCGGCTGGCGGCTGTACCGCGAGGTGATCCTGCCCGGCGCGCTGCCGAACATCCTGGTGGGCGTGCGGTTCTCGCTCGGCCTGATGTGGGTGATTCTGATCGTTGCCGAGACGATCTCTGCGCAGTCAGGTATCGGCTATATGACGATGAACGCGCGCGAATTCCTGCAGACCGATGTGGTGCTGGTGGGCATCCTGCTCTACGCGCTGCTCGGCAAGCTGGCGGATGTGCTGTCGCGCGCGCTGGAGCGCTTCTGGCTGCGCTGGCATCCGGGCTACCAGTCCGCCTGAACGCGGCATGACAACGAACAAGGAGTCGACGATGCATACCCATCCGGTGGAACAAGCGGCGCTGGCCTACCTCGACGCAGGGCTGGCCGCCCGCGCCCCGACGCGGCCGGTGACGCGCGATACCCGACCTTCAGGGGGGGTGTCCCTGCGCGTGGAGCAGGTGGTCAAGCGCTACAACGGGCGGGAGGTGCTGCACGGCATCGACCTGCAGGCGCAGCCGGGCGAGTTCGTGGCCATCGTCGGACGTAGCGGCTGCGGCAAGAGCACGCTGCTGCGGCTGGTGGCGGGGCTGGAGGCGGCCGATGGCGGCGCCGTCACCATCGACACCAGCGAAGCAAAGGCAGGCAAGGCGGTGCGCGAGGACATCCGCGTGATGTTCCAGGACGCGCGCCTGCTGCCGTGGAAGCGCGTGCTGGACAACGTGGCGCTGGGCCTGCCGCGCACGCGCCGCGACGACGCGGCCAACGTGCTGGCCCAGGTGGGGCTGGCCGAGCGTGCCGGCGAATGGCCCGCGCGACTCTCCGGCGGCCAGCGGCAGCGCGTGGCACTGGCGCGGGCGCTGGTCCATCATCCGCGCCTGCTGTTGCTCGATGAGCCGCTCGGCGCGCTGGACGCGCTGACGCGCATCGAGATGCAGGGGCTGATCGAGTCCCTGTGGCGCCGGCTCGGCTTCACGGCACTGCTGGTTACGCACGATGTGTCCGAGGCGATTGCGCTGGCCGACCGCGTGGTGCTGATCGAGGACGGCCGCATCGCGCTGGACCAGCGCGTGGACCTGCCCCGGCCCCGCCAACGCGGCGCGGCGGCGTTTGCGGAACTGGAGGCGGCGGTGCTCGACCGCGTGATGCGGAAGGCAGAGCCGACGCACGTGGTGTTTGACGCGCCCACCCTCTCCCCCGACCCCTCTCCCGCAAGCGGGCGAGGGGAGACCACATTCAGCATTTGAAATGCCTCTCTTTCTCCCCTCTCCTTCCGGGAGAGGGGCGGGGGAGAGGGTAGGCGCATGCCATCCCGCTGCGGCCACAAACTTCGTCTCCCCTTTATCGGACGACCTTCTATGATGATCCATCAGGCCATCCACACACCGGCGTTGCCGGCGGAGTTGCCATGACCCTTTCGACGCAAGCCCTGTCTTCGTCGGCCAGCCCGCTGGCCACCTATCTCGACACCCTGCCGCGTGAGCCGGTGCCGGGGCGCGAGCTGTGGCGCGATGCGCGCGGGCAGGTGCAGGGCCAGTACTTCAACTGCTCGCTGACCAGCGCGTTCGAGCCGCTGGTGACGCTGGCGGCGCGCGAGGTGGTGGCCCATGAGGGCTCCATCCGCACCTATGCCGAGGACGGCGTGGGGCTGGCCGCGTGGAAGCTGTTCGCGATGGCGGCGGACGATGCCTCGCTGGTCTCGCTGGACCGCCTGTCGCGGCTGGTGCACGCCATCAACTACTTCGCGGCCGATGGTTCCCATCAGCTTGTCTTGAATGTTCACAATCGGCTGCTGGCCGCCGTGGCGGACGACCACGGCGCGGCGTTCCGGCGCGCGCTGGAGTCGCTGGGGCTGCCGATCGATCGTTTCGTGATCCAGGTGCCGGCTAGCGCCAATGATGACCTGCCGCTGCTGCTGCACGTGGTGGGCAACTACCGGCGCAACGGCTTCAAGGTGAGCCTGCAGGCATCGGACCCGGCCGAGGCCGGTGCGCTGATGGCGCACGCGCTGCCGGACTGGCTCAAGCTCGACATGCGCCGCACCTGGACCGACCGCCAGCTATCCGGCCTCCGTGCGAGCGCCGATACCGCCGGCGTGACGCTGATCGGCCGCCGCCTGCAGGACGACGTGGCCGTGGCGCGGCTGCAGGACGCGGGCATCGCGCTGGGGCAGGGCGTGGCTGTGGCCGGGGAGCCGGTGTCGGCACGTCACTTGCATGCAACGGAACATTCATCGACTGCCGCGCCAAGGGAGCCCGCATGACTGCATCGATCGCTTCGTTGTCTGCGTTGTTGCCGGATAGCAAGGCCGCGCCGCGCCTGGCGGTGCCGCGCGGCTTGCAGATCCTGACCGTGCCCGGGCTCCACGGCAGTGGGCCGGCCCACTGGCAGAGCCGTTGGGAAGCGAAGTTTCCGGACTGGCAGCGCATCGATCAGCATGATTGGGGGCGCCCCAGCCTGCCGCTCTGGGCGGAACGGGTCTCGGAAGGCATCTCGCGCGCCCAGCGCGTGGCGCCGCGCGGGGCGGTACTCGTCGCGCACAGTTTCGGGTGCCTGGCCACGCTGCGCCAGGCGGTGCTGGACCCGGCCGGCGTGGCGGGCGTGCTGCTGGTGGCCCCGGCCGACCCGGACAAATTCGGCGTGGCCTCGCTGCTACCGACCTCCCGGCTGCCGTTTCCGACGATTCTCGTCGCCAGCCGCAACGATCCATGGATGCACCAGCGCACCGCCTTCTGCTGGGGCACGCTGTGGGGCAGCGAGCTGGTCGATGCCGGTCATCTCGGTCATATCAATGCCGATTCGGGGTTGGACGAGTGGCCAGAAGGGCAGGCCTTACTCGCCACTTTGCTGCAAAGAATTGAGTCCGATGGACGAATTTTGGCGTCAGGTGACGGGTCAGACACCTGGGATGCCTCCGCCGAGGTCAGTCCGACCGTCCCTTATATTTAAAACGATTAAAGAAATTCGTAAAGATTCGTTCTGTTTATAAGGGCGCATCTGCAAAATTTGTCTCGTACACCGGCGCCTTATGCGCCGGCTTCATAAGACGAGACGACATGCCCCCATCGATCACCCTGGCGGCCCCCGCGCCCACCGACGCGCCGCGTCGGCCGGCCCGCTCCGGCACGCAACGGTTTACCGTGCTGCCCGGCTTCGGCCTGTCCCTGGGTTTCACCATCTTCTATCTGACGCTGATCGTCCTGATCCCGCTGTCGGCCACGTTCCTGAAGACGTTCACGATGACGTGGGACGCGTTCTGGACCACGGTGACCGCGCCGCGCGTGGTGGCGTCCTATCAGTTGAGCTTTGGCGCCTCGCTGGTGGCGGCCATCATCAATACCGTGTTCGGACTGGTGGTGGCGTGGGTGCTGGTGCGCTACCGCTTTCCGGGCAAGCGCCTGATCGACGCGCTGGTGGACCTGCCGTTCGCACTGCCCACCGCCGTGGCCGGTATCGCGCTGACGGCGCTGTTCGCGGGCAATGGCTGGATCGGCAAGTATCTGGAGCCCCTCGGCATCAAGGTGGCGTTTACGCCACTTGGTGTGGTGGTGGCGCTGACCTTCATCGGCCTGCCGTTCGTCGTGCGCACGGTGCAGCCGGTGCTGGAAGACGTGGAGCGTGAGCTTGAGGAAGCCGCTGCCAGCCTGGGCGCCTCGCGGCTCCAGACCTTCTGGCGCGTGATCCTGCCGGCCATCCTGCCGGCGCTGCTGACCGGCTTCGCGCTGTCGTTCGCCCGGGCCACGGGCGAGTACGGCTCGGTGGTGTTCATCTCCGGCAACATGCCGATGGTGTCCGAGATTGCCCCGCTGATGATTTATTCGAAGCTGGAGCAGTACGACTACGCCGGCGCCACTGCCGTGGCGGTGGTGATGCTGGTGATCTCGTTCGGGCTGCTGCTGTTGATCAACCTGTTGCAGGCGTGGACGCGCCGTTCCCAGTCGGGCCGCCGCGCTGCTGCGTTGCCTGACGGCAATCCGGAGGCGAACTGACATGGCCGGCGCAATTTCCCGACTCGGCGCCAACACCGGCGCCCCGCACCGCCACGACGCCACCGGCGAAGCCCCGTGGGTGCGCTACACCCTGATCACAGTGGCGGTGCTGTTCCTCGGCCTGTTCCTGTTCATCCCGCTGGCTTCGGTGTTCTACGAGGCGCTGAAGAAGGGCGTCGATACCTACTTCGCCGCGCTCGTGGAGCCGGACGCCGTTTCGGCGATCCAGCTCACGCTGCTGGTGGCCGTCATCGCCGTGCCGCTGAACGTGGTGTTCGGCGTGGCCGCCGCGTGGGCCATCGCCAAGTTCGAATTCCGGGGCAAGCAGCTGCTGACCACGCTGATCGACCTGCCGTTCTCGGTCTCGCCGGTTATCTCGGGCTTGATCTACGTGCTGATGTTCGGCGCGCAGGGCTGGTTCGGCCCGTGGCTGGAGGCGCACGATATCAAGATCATGTTCGCGGTGCCGGGCATTGTGCTGGCGACGATCTTCGTCACCTTCCCGTTCGTGGCGCGCGAGCTGATTCCGCTGATGCAGGCCCAGGGCAGCGAGGAAGAGGAGGCCGCCATCGTGCTGGGCGCCTCCGGTTGGCAGACCTTCCGGCACATCACGCTGCCGAACATCCGCTGGGGCCTGCTGTATGGCGTGATCCTGTGCAATGCGCGGGCGATGGGCGAGTTCGGCGCGGTGTCGGTGGTCTCGGGCCATATCCGCGGCCTGACCAACACCATGCCGCTGCACGTGGAAATTCTTTACAACGAGTACAACTTCGCGGCCGCGTTCGCGGTGGCGTCGCTGCTGACGCTGCTGGCGCTGGTCACGCTGGGCATCAAGACGCTGGTGGAACTCCGCGCCAGCAAGGAACATCAGGACGAGGGCGCGAGCCGCCCCGCGCCGACACTGCAAGGGCAGCCATCATGAGCATTCAGGTCAGGAACGTACAGAAGCATTTCGGCGATTTCGTCGCGCTGGACAACGTCTCGCTCGATTTCGACGAAGGCGAGCTGACCGCGCTGCTGGGGCCCTCGGGCTGCGGCAAGACCACGCTGCTGCGCATCATCGCCGGGCTGGAGCGCGCCGATGCGGGCCAGGTGGTGCTGGGCGGGCAGGACGCCTCCGCGCAGCACGTGCGCCAGCGCAACGTCGGCTTCGTGTTCCAGCATTACGCGCTGTTCAAGCACATGAGCGTGTTCGAGAACGTGGCCTTCGGCCTGCGCGTGAAGCCGCGCGCCGAGCGGCCTTCGGAGGCGAAGATCCGCGAGAAGGTGAAGTCGCTGCTGGAGCTGGTGCAGCTCGACTGGCTGGCCGACCGCTACCCGGCGCAACTCTCGGGCGGGCAGCGTCAGCGGATTGCGCTGGCCCGCGCGCTGGCCGTGGAGCCGCGCGTGCTGCTGCTCGACGAGCCGTTCGGCGCGCTGGATGCCAAGGTGCGCAAGGAACTGCGCCGCTGGCTGCGCCGCCTGCACGATGAACTGCACGTGACCAGCGTCTTCGTCACGCACGACCAGGAAGAGGCGCTGGAAGTGGCCGACCAGGTGGTGCTGATGAACCACGGTCGCGTGGAGCAGTTCGGCACGCCCGAGGCGGTCTACAACCATCCGGCCACGCCGTTCGTGTTCGGCTTTCTCGGCAATGTGAACCTGTTCCATGGCCGGCTGGAGGTGGGCGATACCGGCGGGCTGCTGCACACGGGCGATTCGGTGCTGCCCGTGGTGGGCAGCGGCCACGAGACCGCCGGCGACGCGGTGGCCTACGTCCGCCCGCATGACCTGGACGTGGAGCGCTACGCGCCGGGCACCGATGGCATCGCCGTCACGCTGCGCCGCGCGCTGACGCTGGGCCCGGTGGCCCAGCTCGAACTGGAACGCGAGGACAACCAGGACGTGATCGAGGTGGCGCTGCCGCTCGAACGCTTCCGCCATGCGGGCTTCCGGGAAGGCGAGTTGCTGGCGGTGCGTCCGCGCCAGTTGCGCGTCTTCACGGCCGGCACCCGTAACTGATCGCCCCCTATAAACAGAGCACCCAGGAGCGCCCCCATGAACTTCCAGCAACTGAGATCGATCCGCGAGGCGGTGCGCCGTCAGTTCAACCTGACGGAAGTGGCCAATGCGCTCTATACGTCACAACCGGGCGTGTCGCGCCAGATCCGCGAACTCGAGGAAGAACTCGGCGTGGAGATCTTCGAACGCTACGGCAAGCGGCTGACCGGGCTGACCGAGCCGGGCCGCGAGATCGTCCGCATCGTCGAACGGCTATTGCTCGAGGCCGAGAACCTGCGCCAGGCCGGCGACGAGTTCGCGGGCCGCCATACCGGCCGCCTGACCGTGGCCACGACCCACACGCAGGCGCGCTATGCGCTGCCGAAGGTGGTGCAGAGCTTCCGCCGCGAATATCCCCATGTGACGCTGGCGCTGCAGGAGGCGTCGCCGTCCCATATCGTCGAATTGCTGCTGACCGGGCAGGCCGACATCGGCATCGCCACGGAGGCCGTGGCCAACGAGGCCGGGCTGACCTCGTTCGAGGCCTATAGCTGGCAGCACGTGCTGGTGGTCTCGCCCGAGCATCCGCTGACGCGGCTGCCCGAGCCGACGCTGGAGGACATCGCCAATTTCCCGATCATCACCTACGACGCCGGTTTCACCGGGCGCCGCAAGATCGACGGGGCGTTTGCCGATGCCGGTCTCCAGCCGGAAATCGTGCTGACGGCAATGGATGCCGACGTGATCAAGACCTATGCCGAGCTGGACCTGGGCGTGGGGATCATCGCCTCGATGGCCTACGACGCCCGCAAGGACGCCGGCCTGGTGCGGATCTCCGCCGACCATCTGTTCGAGCCGAACACGACCAGCGTGGCCGTGCGGCGGGGCGCCTACCTGCGCGGCTACGCGCACGCGTTCATCAATATGTTCGCGCCGCATCTGTCGCGCGACACGGTGTCCACGGCGCTGGCCGAGAGCGTCAACCGTCCGGCGCTGGCCGCCTGATTCTGCGCGAACGGCTTTCAAACGGCCGTTCGCGGGTGTCGCCAACGACAGATCTCCCCAAAATCCCGCCTCCCGGTCGGCCCGGCGCACACTTCGCGCCGTGTGCCGCCGTTTCGTCGCACGATGCTTCCTTCCTCGCCGCGTCCGGCGTAAAGTGCCCTCACGCAGACCGCCTTTTAAGCAAATTGCGATTAACAGGCGGATGCATGCTGCAGTGCATCATCAGAATGCCACGCGGCCATTGCCGTGAATCAACGAGGAGGGAAGACCATGCGGCAAATCCATGTCGCCGGGGACGGGTGCGTCATCCTGGCGGACGTCCGCCTATGAAGCGCTGCCTCTCCACCGCGCTGCCATCGCGGCTGAATATCCTTGGCCGCGACCTGCTGTTCGTGCTTTGCATGAACACGGTGATCGCCGTCAGCCTGAACTACGGCTTCCAGACGGGTGGCACCTTCGCGCACAACTTCCTCTATAGCCAGCTGATTGGCCTGTCGATCTGGGTCTTTATCGACGTGCCGCGCGTGCTGATCTGGTGGAACGACCGCCCGCGCCGCTGGCCGTTCATGTGCCTGGCCGTGGTGGCCGTGCCGCTGGGCGTGGTGCTCGGTAGCTGGGCCACGCGCGCGCTGCTGGGGCTGCCGGTCAAGTCGCAGGCCGAGACCGGCGACATGCTGCGCATGTGCCTGGTGGTGGGCATGCTGGCCTCGGCGAGCATGATCTATTTCTACTGGTCGCGCGAGAAGCTGGCCTACCTGGAACGGCAGGCCGCGCTGGACGCGCTCCAGCGCGAGGAATCCGAGAAGCAGCTCGTGCGCGCCCAGCTGATGGCGCTGCAGGCGCAGATCGAACCCCATTTCCTGTTCAACTCGCTGGCCAACCTCGACGGGCTGATCGCCACCGATCCGCGCGCGGCGCGGCAACTGCTGCAGCGGCTGATCGGCTTCCTGCGCATGTCGCTGCAACACACGCGGGCGGAGCAGTGCACGCTGAAGCAGGAGTTCGAGCTGCTGCGCAGCTATCTCGATATCCAGGGCATGCGCTTTGGCGCGCGGCTCGACTTCCAGATCGACCTGCCGCCGGCGCTGGCCGAGGCCGAGATTCCGCCGATGCTGATCCAGCCGCTGGTGGAGAACGCGGTGACGCACGGCATCGAGCCTTGCATGCGTGGCGGCAAGATCACGCTGTCTGCCCGGGAAGCCGGCGACGGCAGCGTGCAGGTCATCATCGCCGATACCGGCGTGGGCTTCTGCCAGGGCCA
The DNA here is from genome assembly GCF_056399925.1 of Cupriavidus sp. 01L43. Lineage (NCBI taxonomy): Bacteria > Pseudomonadati > Pseudomonadota > Betaproteobacteria > Burkholderiales > Burkholderiaceae > Cupriavidus > Cupriavidus sp. 01L43. Next base: position 50,298 of record NZ_JBFTSH010000024.1, on the reverse strand, counting down.
CAGCAAGGGCTCGGGCATGGGTCTGACCCATGTGCGCGAGCGCCTGGCGCGGATTTTCGGCGCCACAGCCAGCATGCAGATGGAAGAAAACACCCCGCGCGGCGTGGTGGTGCGGGTGACGCTGCCGCTGGTACGGCGGACCGATCCCACGCTCGCCCCCGTGCGCGCTCCCGCGCAAGGCAGTGCGCCGGCCATGGCCGCGCCTGCCGTTTCCAGTTCCTGATTCCTTTCTGCCTCCCCGAGTCCGACCCCATGAGTCCGACCCTGCTGATCGCTGACGACGAACTGCTGCTGGCCCGCGTGCTGGCGTCCGAACTGGCCGGCCTCTGGCCCGAGGCGAATATCGTCGCCGTGGTCCATGACGGCGTGGCGGCGCTCGATGCCGCGCGCGAACATCGGCCCGACGTGGCCTTCCTCGACATCCGCATGCCCGGCATGAGCGGCATGGACGTGGCGCGCGAACTGATCGAGTTCGACGACCCGCCGCTGGTGGTCTTCGTCACCGCCTACGACCAGTTCGCGCTGGAAGCCTTCGAGCGCGCCGCCGTGGACTACGTGCTGAAGCCGGTGCAGCGCGAGCGGCTGGAGGCCACCGTCTGCCGGCTCAAGGCACGCATGGAGGCGCGGGACAGCAGCCACGAGACCCACGACGTGGGCGCGATGGTCGATGCAGACAGGCTCGCGCAACTGCTGCACCGGCTGGAGTCGCTCGAGAACCAGACCCCGACGCGTTCCGCCGGGCAGTATTTGCGCTTTATCAAGGCGCTGGTGGGGCAGGAGGTCCGCATCATCCCCGTGGACGAAGTGGTCTACCTCGAAGCCACCGACAAGTACGTGAACGTGGTCTCCACCAGCGGCGAGGCGCTGATCCGCACCAGCCTGCGCGAACTGGCGCAGCAGCTGGACCCGGACCGCTTCTGGCAGATCCATCGCGGCACGGTGGTCAATATCGACTGCGTGGCCAGCGCGATCACCCAGTCGCTGGGCCGGCTCTCGCTGCGGCTGCGCGACCGCGAGGAAGTGCTGCCGGTGGCGCGGCAGTACGCGCACCTGTTCAAGCAGATGTAAGGCGGCAGGCCGCCTCAATCCGCCATATTTCCTCTACCATGGCCGCTTCCCGAGTGGCTATTTTCCGAGGAGACGTCCTGATGCCCCGCGTTTTCGTCTACGGTACGCTGCGTGCCGGCGAGGTCAACGACCTGAACCGCGCGGCTGCGCGCCATGGCATTGCCGCGCCGATGCTGATCGGCACGGGCGTGCTGGCGGGCCGGCTGTATGACTTCGGCACCTATCCGGGGCTTGTGCCGGACGCGGCGGCCGGTCCGGTGACCGGCGATCTCTACGACATCCCCGACGCGCTGCTGCCCGTGCTCGACGAGATCGAGGAGGTCTACCCGGGTCAGGCCACGCTGTTCCTGCGCGAATCCTGCATCGTCGACTGCAACGGCGCGCCCATCGAATGTCTGCTGTATCCGGTGGCCGATGCTGCCGTGGCCGGGCTCGCCCGCATCGACAGCGGCGACTGGGTGGCCTACCGCAAGGCCCGCGACGGCGTGGCGGCCTGATCAAGACTTGTCACGTTTCAAACACCGTCGCGCGGCTCGCGGCGGTGCGGCGTTCGGCGTAGCATGGATCGACGATGACAGCACCGGCTGTCATCGCGCCATCCCCGGAGCCTGCCGCCGATGCCTGCCAGCCATCCCCTGCATATAGATACAGAGCGAGACGGGCCGCAGCCGTATCCCTATCCGGCCTGCCGCTTCCACGTCCAGTCCGGCGCCGTACGGCTGGCGGCAACGGCGTGGGGCGATCCCGCCAAGCCGGTGATCGTGCTGGTGCACGGCTACCCGGACAACAGCCACGTCTGGCAAGGCGTGGCGCAGGCGCTGGCCGACCGCTTCCATGTGATTGCGTACGACGTGCGCGGCGCTGGGGCCTCGGACGTGCCGCCGCGCGTGGATGACTACCGGCTGGAACGGCTCGCCGATGATTTCATCGCGGTCATCGACGCCGTGGCGCCAGATCGGCGCGTGCATCTGGTCGGCCACGACTGGGGATCGATCCAGGGCTGGGAATTCGTGACCGACCCGCGCCTCTACGGGCGCATCGCGTCGTTCACCTCGTGCTCGGGGCCATGCCTCGACCATGCCGCCAGCGCGCTGCGCACATCGGAGCGGCGCACGTGGGCGCAGCGGCGCGCCACGCTGCGGCAGGCGCTGGCCTCGTGGTACATCGTCTTCTTTCATATTCCCAAGCTGCCCGAATGGCACTGGCGCCTCTGGCTCGGGCGCGGCTGGACACACTGGCTGCGCCATACCGAGGGGCTGTTCGCGCCGCCCAATCCCACGCAGACCGCCGATGGCATCCATGGCCTGCGGCTCTATCGCGCCAACTTCCGCGCCCGGCTGCGCGCCCCGCGCGAGCGCCGGGCCCATGCGCCGGTGCAGGTCATCGTGCCGACGCTGGACCGCTACGTGCGTCCCGCACTCACCGAGAACCTCGGCAAATGGGTGGCGGACCTCTGGCGCCGGCAGGTGGAGGCCCACCACTGGCTGCCGCTGGCCCAGCCCCGGCGCATGGCGACGATGGTCAGCGAATTTGTCGACCATCTGGAAGGCGCACCGGCGTCGCCGGACCTCGCAAAAGCCCGAGTGTCGTCCTCGGCTGCCAATATTTCATGATGTGGAAAGCTGTTTTGGTGCGCAAAAATACATGGGTGCGCGGCACAACGGGCATTTCTCATCATGAAAGATTGCGTGCCGCATCGTGAAAATTGTTTTTCAACATACTGATTATTAAGGAATAAAAATCTCTGCCTGACGATGAATGAGCGCTGTTGCGACGCGGGAAGCTTCCCTACACTCTTATATAAGACACATGACCTGAGACGCCAAAATCACGGCGACGCAGGGTGTCACAAGATCCGAAGCCAAGTACCCGAATTTTCGCCAACTACCCATCTGTCATCAGGAGAGTGAACATGACTTCCCGCCAACAACAAATCGACGCCCTGCAAAAAGACTGGGACACCAACCCCCGCTGGAAGGGCATTCAACGTCACTACACCGCCGAAGACGTGGTGCGCCTGCGCGGCTCGGTCCAGATCGAACACACGCTGGCTCGCCGTGGTGCCGACAAGCTCTGGCACCTGCTGAACACCGAGCCGTTCGTCAACACGCTCGGCGCGCTGACCGGCAACCAGGCCATGCAACAGGTGAAGGCCGGCCTGAAGGCCATCTACCTGTCCGGCTGGCAAGTGGCCGGCGACGCCAACCTGGCCGGCGAGATGTACCCGGACCAGTCGCTGTACCCGGCCAACTCGGTGCCGATGGTGGTCAAGCGCATCAACAACACGTTCCAGCGCGCCGACCAGATCCAATGGAGCGAAGGCAAGGGTGACACCGACTTCTTCGCCCCGATCGTGGCCGATGCCGAAGCCGGTTTCGGTGGTGTGCTGAATGCGTTCGAACTGATGAAGTCGATGATCGACGCGGGCGCCGCCGGCGTTCACTTCGAAGACCAGCTCGCCTCGGTGAAGAAGTGCGGCCACATGGGTGGCAAGGTGCTCGTGCCGACGCGTGAAGCCGTGGCCAAGCTGACGGCCGCGCGCCTGGCTGCCGACGTCTCGGGCACCCCGACGCTGGTGATCGCCCGGACCGACGCCGAAGCCGCCGACCTGCTGACCTCGGACGTGGACGAGCGCGACCAGCCGTTCCTGACCGGCGAGCGCACCGTGGAAGGCTTCTATCGCACCAAGCCGGGCATCGAGCAGTCCATCGCCCGTGCACTGGCCTACGCCGAAGTGGCTGACCTGGTGTGGTGCGAAACCGGCAAGCCGGACCTGGAGTTCGCCAAGAAGTTTGCCGAGGCCGTCCACGCCAAGTTCCCGGGCAAGATGCTGGCCTACAATTGCTCGCCGTCGTTCAACTGGAAGAAGAACCTCGACGACGCCACGATCGCCAAGTTCCAGAAGGAACTGGGCGCGATGGGCTACAAGTTCCAGTTCATCACGCTGGCCGGCTTCCACTCGCTGAACTACTCGATGTTCAACCTGGCCCACGGCTACGCCCGCAACCAGATGAGCGCGTTCGTGGAACTGCAGGAGAACGAGTTCGCCGCGGCCGAGAAGGGCTTCACCGCCGTCAAGCACCAGCGCGAAGTGGGCACCGGTTACTTCGACGCCGTGACGCAGGCCATCGAAGGCGGCCAGTCGTCAACGACCGCGTTGAAGGGCTCGACGGAAGACGAGCAGTTCTTCGACAAGAAGGTGGCCTGATACCTGGCTAGTCGTCGATAAGGCGACAAAACGCCGCGCCGTCCGGTAGGGGACGGCGCGGCGTTTGTCATTCCGGGGACGGCAGCCGGACTAGGGCTGCTGCGCCGGGATGCTGAATTCCTCGATCTCCAGCAGCGGCTGGAGGATGTGGCCCCATTCCTTGTCGACGTAACCACGCAGCTTGCCATCGGTTAGATAGTTGGCCACGGCGCCCAGTGCCAGCGAGTTGTCGAGGTACAGCGCGCAGTTGGATACGACGCCGGTCTGCACGTCGACACTGTCCATCAGGCCATATGTCGGATGGTTCAGGGTGGGGAAGTTGGTCGTCAGTTTGCGCATGGCGTCGATCACGGCTTCGGGCTCGTATTCGATCAGTGACAACACGGAGTAGGGCGATACCACCGGGCCGGCACGGGTGGACTCGCGCTGCCCCACCGGGCGGTAGCCGCCAGCCACGGACAGCGGCGGTGCGCCGTACTCGGTGTACCCGCCCGTGGCCGGAATGGTGGCGGGCGAGAAGCCCCAGTAGCCGAACTGGTCGAGCCCATACTGGATCTGCGCCTTGGCCATGTTCGGATGCGAGCGCGCCCAGCTATTGATGCCCCATTTCTGCTCGTTGATCATGATCGGCACGGCAAAGGTCTCGAACACGGAGCCGCCCCAGGTCGGGATGAAGGACCGGCCGCCGAAGCTGCGCGAGGCCTCGTAGACGCGCACGCCGTCATAGGTGCGGTACTTCGTCTGGTCGATGCTGCGCTCGGACCATTCCGGCACGCGGTCAAGGTGGAAGTACTGGCTGCGCGGCACATTGCCGAGCGCGATGGCCGCATAGCTGATCAGCCGCGTCTCGCTCATCAGGTCATAGGTGCTCCCCGAGTTCTGCTGCGTGGCGGGGTTGTAGTTGATGTAGAACTGCTGCTTCGCCGGGTCCAGCATGGTGTCGAAGCGCATCTGGGCGAGGATGGCGCCGGCCTGCGCGGCGAGTTCCGGGAAGGCCTGCTTGGCCATGGCCAGGCCGGTGGCCACCCAGGCGTTCTCGATGACACCCACGTCGCCGTCCGGCACGCCCGTGGTGCTGTTGAGCGAGCCGAGGAACAATCCGCCCGGTGCGCCCTTGTCCTTCGCCTGCTGCTGCAGCACGGCGATGGCGGGCAGCATGCGCGCCATGCGCTGGCTGGCGTCTTCCGGCGTGATCAGGCCCAGGTCCCGCGCAGCCACTACGTTCGAGATATACGAGGCAAGCTCGCCGATGAACATCCAGTTGACCGCGTTCATCTTGCCCTCGGCATTGACGCATGCCTTGTTCGACGGGAACGCCGGCTTGGTCTCCATCGCCTCGATGGACTTCCACAACGACGTCGCATAAATGCGAGCTTCGGCCTTCAGGGCGGCCTGCGGGTCGGGCTGGACGGGGACATCGGGCGCCACGTCGGAAGGGGGGACCTCGGTGGGTGTCGGGGCAGGGGTGGGGTTGGGGGGCGGTTGGGGCGTCGGGGTGGGCACCGGCGCAGCGCCGGTATCGACCTGCACCGGGTTGCCCGGCTGGGCCGGCGGGGCGACCGGCTCGTCGCTCCCGCCGCCTCCGCAGGCAACCAACAAGGCGCTGAGGCCGATGCAGATGGCTCGGTGAGCCAGCGGATGTGCGGATGAATCGAGTGCCATGATGCGCTCCGTGCGGGGAATGTTCTGATGAACCATTCTCGTCCGCGAGAGCGATCAAGATAATCGTAGTTCGTCCATTTTTAGCCCTGCTGCGCAGGCTCCGCCGGGATGCTGAATTCCTCGATCTCCAGCAGCGGCTGCAGCATGTGGCCCCATTCCTTGTCCACATAGCCGCGCAGCTTGCCATCGGTCAGGTAGTTGGTCACGGCGCCCAGCGCCCAACCGACGTTGCCGGCGAGCAGGCACTTGGAAACGGTGCCGTTTTCCACGTCGACACTGTCCATCAGGCCGTATTGCGAGTGGTTCAGCGTGGGGAAGTTGTCGAGCAGCTTCTTCATGTTGGCCATCACCGCCTCGGGGTCCTCCTCGATCAACAGCAGGACCGAGTAGAGCGACACCACCGGGCCGGCACGGGTCGCCACGYGTTGCCCGCGCGGGTTGTAGCCGGAGCCGCCCAGCGAAGCCGGCGGCGTGCCGTACTCGGTGTATCCGGCGTTGGCCGGCACGGAAGCGGGCGAAAAGCCCCAGTAGCCAAAGGTGTCGAGGCCGTACTTGATCTGCGTCTTGGCCATGTTCGGATGCGAGCGCCCCCAGCTGTTGGGGCCCCATTTGGATTCGGAAATCACCACGGGCACCGCGAACGATTCGAACACGGAGCCGCCGTTGGTCGGCATGAAATGCCGGCCGTCATAGGAGCGGGTGCCTTCATATACCCGGACGCCCTCGTAGGTGCGGAACTTCGCCGGGTCCTGCGAGCGCTCGGCCCAGGTCGGTACGCGGCCGATGTTGAAATACTGGCTGCGCGGCACGGTTCCGAGGGCGATGCCCACATAGGCCAGCAGCCGTGTCTCGCCGAGCAGGCCGTAGGTCATCCCCGAATATGTCTGCGTCTTGGGATTGAAGGAGATCTCGTATTGCTGTTTTTGCGGATGCACCATGGTCTCGAAGCGCATCTGGCCGAGGATGGCGCCAGCCTGCGCGGCGAGCTCGGGGTACGCCTGTTTGGCCATGGCGAGGCTGACCGCCAGCCAGGCATTCTCGATCGAACCCACATCGCCGGAGGGTACGGCCGTCCGGTTGTCCGTGGTGCCATGGAACAGGCCGCCGGGCGCGCCATTCTGCCGGGCTGTTGCTTGCAGCACGGCGAGGGAGTCCAGATGGCGCGCCACGCGCCGCTGGGCTTCGGCGGCGTCCAGCAGGCCAAGATCACGCGCGGCAGTCACGTTCCAGATGAACTGGCCGAGGTTGCCGGTGAACACCCAGCCCACCGGGCTGGCCACGCCTTGCGCGTTCATGCAGGACTTGTTGACCGGCAGCGCGCGGCCAGGGTCCAGCGTTTCGGCGGACTTCCATAGGGCTTCGGCGTATACGCGAGCCTGCGTTTTCAGAATGGCGTCCCGAGCGATTGGCTCGGGCACCGTGGGTGGTGCCGGCTCGGGAACGGGCGGGGTAGGCTGAGGCGCGGGCGTTACCGGTGTCTCCGGCGTTGGGGCTGGCGGCATCGGCGCCGGTGGCTCCGGCATCGCGGGCGTCGGCTCGGGTGGGACGCTGGGGGGCAGCGGGGCGGGGCCCGCCTCCGGTTGGGTCACGGAGATGTCCGTGTTAATGGGTTCGGACTCGTCACCACCGCCACCACAGGCGGCCAGCAACGCACTTACGCCAAGACAGATTGCTCGGCGGGCCAGGGGCCGGACGCAAAGATCGAGTGCCATGATGCTTTTCTCAGTTGAAGATCGATGGCGGAATTCTCGTCAACGGCAGAGGTCAGGAAAATCGCAGTTCGTCCAATTCCTAGTGGCAATCGGAACAATGCTGGCGTAATTGCGATGCGGCTGAGACGTATGAAACAACAAGGCCGCGCATGTTGCCGTGCGCGGCCTTGTTTAGAACTGACGTAAAAGAAGGCGCTATTCAGCGCGTCATCGATAGACGATGACCGGGATGTCGGTGTGGGTCAGGACCTTCTGCGTTTCACTGCCAAGCAGCAGGCCGGACAGTCCGCGCCGGCCGTGCGAAGCCATGAAGATCACGTCGCAGCCATGGCGTTCGGCCGCGTCGATGATGCCGAGGTAGGGCACCGCGAAGGTGGTCATGTCGGCGTCGAACGGCAGGCCATCGGCCACGGCGGCGGTCTCGATCTCCTTCAGGTAGAGCCGCGCCTGATTCTCAATCCGGTCCCGGAAGGCTTGCGGGGCCTCCACGACAATCTCGCTAAACGGCGTGTAGGGGTATTCCTCCAGACAGACATAGGCGGTGACCCGGGCCCCAATCGCCTTGGCCAGCTCCAGGCCGCCATTGATGGCCTTTTTGGAGAGTTCCGACCCGTCGGTGGGCAACAGGATGTGCTTGAACATGCCATACCTCCTTTCACGAATTTAAAGATTTCACGATAAGGCGGGGCAGGCCAGACGGCGCCTGTCTGATTGGATTGTAGTCAGTGTGAAGCAGTCGCCATTGCGGAATATCAATGTTTACAGTGGGTGAAACCACCTATGCCACGGCGGCGGACGCCTCGGCGGCGGCGCTGGTCGGCGCCTGCTCGGCGCGGCGCCAGTAGGCCGGGTTGCCGTAGGTGTGCTTCAGATGGTCGATGAACAGCCGTACGCGCAGCGGCAGGTGCTTGCGCTGGGGGAACACCGCGTGGATGCCGATGGGCGGCGCCTGGAAGTCGTCGAGCACGGTGACAAGCCGGCCGCTGGCGATTTCCTGGCCCACCTCCCACCAGGACCGCCACGCCAGCCCATGGCCTTCGAGGCACCACGCGTGCAGCACGGCGCCGTCGGTGCATTCCATATTGCCGCCCACCTTGACCGTGACCGCGCGCCCATCCTGCTGGAACACCCAGCCGCGCTGCACGTTGGCACTGGCGCCGAAAGCCAGGCAATTGTGGCGTGACAGGTCCTCCGGCAGCTTCGGCGTGCCGGCGCGGGCCAGATAGCCGGGGGAGGCCACCACCACGCGGCGGTTTTCCGCCAGGCGGATCGAGACGAGGCTGGAATCGGGCAGGTCACCGAGGCGGATGGCGCAGTCAAAGCCTTCGTTGACGAGATCGACCACCCGATCGGAGAGGTCGAGCGTAAGCGTCACGTCCGGGTGCGATTCGATGAACAGCGGCACCACCGGCGCCACATGCTTGCGGCCGAAGCCAGCCGGGGCGGTCACCCGCAGGTGGCCGCTGGCCTTGACGCCGCCGGCCGAGACGCTGGCCTCGGCGTTGTGCAGGTCGTTCAGGATGCGCTGGCAGTCCTCGAGGAAGGCGGAGCCTTCGAACGTCAGCGTGATCTTGCGTGTGGTGCGCACCAGCAGCTTCACGCCGAGCCGTTCTTCCAGCGCATCGATGCGACGCCCGATGATCGCCGGCGCCACGCCTTCCGCGGCGGCGGCAGCCGAGAGGCTGCCACGTGACGCGACCGATACAAAAGTCTCCAATTGCTTGAAATGATCCACGAAAGCTCGCCGGTTAATACACAGTCTTGTGCGGATCGGCCAAGATTAGTTGCCCAAAAGTAAAAGATCAAGTGACCCGGTGCGACTTTGCCGCACTGCAACGACTGACTACAATCGGATGCATTCAACGGTGTACAGGCCCATTCAGTCCCTCCATGAACAAGATCCGCGCGGTGGTGTTCGATGCCTACGGCACGCTGTTCGACGTGTATTCGGTCACGGCGCGCGCGGAGCAGTTGTTTCCCGGCAAGGGAGAGGCCCTGGCGCTGTTGTGGCGCGAACGCCAGATCGACTACACGCGGTTGCGCACCATGGCCGCGCCGGACGGCTCGCTGTACAAGCCGTTCTGGGCGCTGACCGTGGATGCGCTGCGCTACGCCGCGGAGCGCCTCGGGCTGAAGCTGGACGAGGCCACCGAGGCGCAACTGCTCAAGGAGTACGCCTGCCTTTCGGCCTTCCCCGAGAACCTCGGCGCGCTCAAGCGGCTGCGCCGCGCGGGGCTGCCGCTGGGCATCCTGTCGAATGGCAACCCCGAGATGCTCGACATCTCGGTCAAGAGCGCAGGCATGCACGGGTTGTTCGACCATGTGCTGTCGGTCGATGCGGTGCGCCAGTACAAGACCGCGCCGGCCGCCTACGCGCTGGGGCCGCAGGCCTTCGACCTGCCCGCCGGGGACATCGCGTTCGTGTCCTCGAACGGCTGGGACGCGTGCGGCGCCACCTGGTATGGCTACAAGACTTTCTGGATCAACCGTGCCGGCCACCCGGCGGAGCGCCTGGACGTGGCGCCCACCGGCACCGGGCACGACATGAACGACCTGCTGGCCTTCCTCGCCGCCTCCGGCGTCGCGGTCTGACGGACGGGTCCACCCAACAACACACCATCGCACACACAGGAGAAGACTGATGGCTATCACGCTGCCCGCGGGCATGAAGATTACCGGCGACATCCTGCCGGCCTACGAAGACATCCTCACGCCGGAAGCCCTGGCCCTGGTCGACAAGCTGCATCGCGCCTTCGAGCCGCGCCGCCAGGAACTGCTGGCCGCCCGCGTGGCGCGCGCCAAGCGCCTGGATGCCGGCGAACTCCCGGACTTCCTGCCGGAGACCAAGAGCGTCCGCGAAGGCGAATGGAAGGTGGCACCGGTGCCGCAGGCGCTGGAGTGCCGTCGTGTGGAAATCACCGGTCCGGTGGAAGCCAAGATGGTGATCAACGCCTTCAACTCGGGCGCTGACAGCTACATGACGGACTTCGAGGACTCCAACACCCCGAACTGGCACAACCAGATGCAGGGTCAGGTGAACCTGAAGGCCGCCGTGCGCCGTACGCTGACGCTGGATTCCAACGGCAAGCACTACAAGCTCAACGACAAGATCGCCACGCTGCAGGTGCGCCCGCGCGGCTGGCACCTGGAAGAGAAGCACGTCACCATCGACGGCAAGCGCATCTCGGGCGGCATCTTCGACTTCGCACTGTTCCTGTTCCACAACGCCCGCGAGCAGATCGCGCGTGGCGCCGGCCCGTTCTTCTACCTGCCGAAGATGGAAAGCCACCTGGAGGCCCGCCTCTGGAACGACATCTTCGTGATGGCCCAGAACGAGATTGGCCTGCCGCAGGGCACGGTCAAGGCCACGGTGCTGATCGAGACCATCCTGGCCGCGTTCGAGATGGAGGAAATCCTCTATGAACTGCGCGACCACAGCGCTGGCCTGAACGCCGGCCGCTGGGACTACATCTTCTCGTGCATCAAGAAGTTCAAGGTGGACAAGGACTTCTGCCTGGCAGACCGCGCCAAGGTCACGATGACCGCGCCATTCATGCGCGCCTACGCGCTGCTGCTGCTGAAGACCTGCCACAAGCGCGGTGCGCCCGCGATTGGCGGCATGAGCGCCCTGATTCCGATCAAGAACGATCCGGAGAAGAACGCCATCGCCATGGAAGGCATCATCAGCGACAAGCGCCGTGACGCTACCGATGGCTACGACGGCGGCTGGGTGGCCCACCCGGGCCTGGTCGCGCCGGCGATGAAGGAATTTGTGGAAGTGCTCGGCGACAAGCCGAACCAGTTCGAGAAGCAGCGTCCGGACGTGAACGTGAAGGGCGCCGACCTGCTCGACTTCGAGCCCGAGGCCCCGATCACCGAGCACGGCCTGCGCATGAACATCAACGTGGGCATCCATTACCTGGGCGCCTGGCTGGCCGGCAACGGCTGCGTGCCGATCCACAACCTGATGGAAGATGCCGCCACGGCCGAGATCTCGCGCTCGCAGGTTTGGCAATGGATCCGCTCGCCGAAGGGCAAGCTGGAAGACGGCCGCAAGGTGACCGCCGAGCTGGTGCGCGCGCTGATTCCGGAAGAACTGGCCAAGGTGAAGGCACTCGTGGGTGGCGATACCAGCACTTATGATCGCGCCGCGCAGATCTTCGAGGAAATGTCGACGTCGGAAGACTTCGCCGAATTCCTGACGCTGCCGCTGTACGAGGAAGTCTGAGTTTCTTCAGGCTTGCAATGAAAAACCCCACGGTTCGCGCCGTGGGGTTTTTTGTTTGTGGCTGGCTCGTGGGTCAGGGGCCCGCCACGGCGCCGTAGCCCTGGCCCCGCCATTCGATGAAGCACAGGCCATGGCCGAACGGGTCGGACAGGCGGGCCTGCCGGCCCCAGTCGAAGTCCTGCGGCCAGTCCTCGATCTCAGCGCCGGCGCCCAGCGCGCGCTCGATGGCCGCTTCGAGGTTTTCCACCACGAAGTCCAGGTGCACGGGGGTCCAGTGCCGCGCGTAGTCGCGCCGCGCATCGGCCCGCGCCGTGGCCACCGTGCCGGCCTCCTTGGCCAGCAGGTAGATCGGCGCGCAGGCGCCGTGCATTTCCGCCACGCTGTTGTCGAACAGCCGGCGGCCCAGCCGCAATCCCAGTCCTGCTTCGTAGAAGCCGATGCCGTGTTCGAGGTCATCGACGTCGATATTGATCAGCAACTCCATGCCAGCCTCCTGCTTCATGAGCGTTCTCGGGCGTGGCGGCGGCCAGTGTCGGTTCGTGCTTTCCGCTTCTGTCCGCTCCTGACGGCTCCTGACGCCTTCCTTGCCCGGGCCAGCATTGTGCGCCGGCACTCCTGACAAGAGCTGTCAGGAGTGATGCCAGTCCGGACAGGATCATCGATGCGCTGCATGGCGGCTATGAGATGACTCTGAAAACGAAAGCGCGGACCGCCGCGGCGCGCAAGGAGCCTTCATAATATGGACATTCACGAGATTGGAGAGTCAAGTTGCGTTTTGAACACCTGGTGGAGATCAATGACCCAGGCAATCCCACGCTGGAGCCGCTGACCGCTGAACAGCTGTGGCAGGGCCTGGTGCTGCGGGCCGAGTCGCCCGAGTTGTTCGTCCTGGGGCTGGAGCGCGCCGAGGTATTGGCGCGGGGCGATGGCTGGCTGGACCGCGTGCTGCATTTCGGAAAAACGTCGATACAGGACCGCGTGGTATTCGAGCCACGGCGCGCGGTGCGCTATGAGACTGCGGCCACGGCCGAGCATGCCGGCGGCAGGCTGTCGATGAGCATCGAGACCCCCGCGCCGGGCGCGCTGCTGGTGCGTTTCATCTATGAAACGACCCTGCCCGACACGGATGACAGCGGCGACGACCGCTATGCGGAGATCGTCAAGTCGGCATACCACGAGGCGGACCTCGACACGGTGCGCAAGATCCGGGAGATCGCTCACACCGGGCGGCTCGGGTGACGGGCTCGCAGCCGGCCGGCGGGCCGACACGCGCCGTGCTGCGCGCCCGCTATGGCGAGCGCCTGCGCTGGCTGATCCTGGTCACGCTGATGCTGGGCACGATGTCGTCCATCGTGTCCTCGACCATCGTCAACGTGGCCGTGCCGGACCTGAGCCGGCATTTCCACCTGGGCCAGGAGCGCGCGCAGTGGGTGGCGGCCAGTTTCATGATCGCCATGACGCTGTCGATGCTGCTCACGCCGTGGCTGCTGAACCGATTCGGGCTGCGCCGCACCTTCGTCGGCAGCCTGTTGCTGCTGGGCGCGGGCGGGCTGATTGGCGGGTTTTCGCCCACCTTCGGCGTGATGCTGGCCATGCGCGTGGCCGAGGGCATCGCGGCCGGCATCATGCAGCCGCTGCCCAATATTTTCATCCTGCGCGTGTTCGAAGAACGCGAGCAGGGCAAGGCGCTGAGCCTGTTCGGCTTCGGCGTGGTGCTGGCGCCAGCCATCGGCCCAAGCGTGGGCGGCTTCCTCGTGGAGACCTTCGGCTGGCGCTCGATCTTCTTCGTGGTGGTGCCGCTGACCCTCATCGGCCTGTGGATGGCGCGCCGCTATATGGCCGTGGACTCGGCGATGATCGGCGAGCGGAAGGCACTCGACTGGCGCGGGCTGGCGCTGGCCGGCGTGGCCACGGTGACGCTGCTCAACGGGCTGGTGGAAATGCGCGAGAACGTGCCGGCCGGACTGGCGCTGGCCGGGCTGGGCGTCTTGCTGCTGGCGGGCTTTGTGGTCTGGCAGCTGCGCGCGCCCGAGCCGCTGATGGATATGCGGCTCTACAGCTACCGCCAGTTCTCGGCCGGGGCCGTGGTGGCGTTTATCTATGGCGCCGGGCTGTTCGGTTCCACCTACCTGCTGCCGGTCTACATGCAGATGGCGCTGGCCTATACGCCGTCGCAGGCGGGCATCGTGCTGATGCCGGCCGGCATTGTGCTGGCGGTGACGATTGCGGTGGCGGGGCGGATGACCAATTACATCTTGCCGCACCGGCAGGTGTCGTTCGGGCTGGCGCTGCTGGCGGCGTCGTTCCTGCTGATGGCCACCGGGTCGATGGCCACGCCTTACCTGCTGCTGGTGCTCTATGCGGTGATTGGGCGGATCGGGCTCGGCTCGATCCTGCCGTCGCTGACGCTCGGGTCGATGCGCGGGGTGGATTTCTCGCTGATCGCCCAAGGCTCGAGCTGCATCAATTTCCTGCGGCAGCTTGGCGGGGCGATCGGGGTGAGTCTGGCGGGGGTGGGGCTGCAGTGGCGGCTGGCGGAGCACGGCGCGGTGCTCGGGCCGGGTGGCGATCCGGTCGCCCGGATCGCGGCATTCGATGAGACCTTCCTGGCCGTGGGCGTGGTGATCGCCACGGCGATCCTGGCCGCGTGGCGTATCCGGCCGAAGCCGATGCCGGTCGGGGCAGGGGCCTAGCGGCGGCTTAGCTGGCGGTGCCGGCCAGCAGTTCGCCGACCAGTTCGACGTATTTCTGCTTGGCGTCGTCCTGGCTGGTGCCCTTGAGGGCTTCCCAGGCTTCGAACTTGTAGCGGCCGACGAAGTCGGTCATGCCGGGCTTGTCGCCCTGGGCGTCGCCCTCGGCACCCTGCTTGTAAAGCGCGTAGAGGCGCAGCAGCGTCATATTGTTGGGACGCTCGCTCAGGGTCTTGACGTCGATTAGGGCCTGGTCGAAGCGGGCCTGCAGGTCGCTCATGGTGTCTCCGGGTAATGAGTGGGCGTAGAAGTGCGATGATAGCCGCCGCGCCGCGCCGTTTGCGGCGGAAAAACCGAAGAAGCCTTCGGTCCGCGCGCGGCGGCACGGTCTGTCGCGCACGGTGCCGGCGTGCCTGCCAATACAGCTTTGGCCGCGCTCCGGATACAATCGCGCCATGTCCTGGATTCTTGCTGTCGAGACCTCCACCGAGTGGTGCTCCGTCGCACTGGGGCGCGCCGCCACTGACGGCGCCCTCGAGTGTTTCTCCCGCCATGAGCATACGGGCGCGCGGTCGTCTGCGCGCGTGCTGCCGGCCGTGGCCGAAGTGCTGGCCGAGGCCGGCATCACGCTGGCCGACTGTGCCGCCATCGCGTTTGGCGCCGGCCCCGGCTCGTTCACTGGCCTGCGTACCGCCTGCGGCGTGGCCCAAGGGCTCGCCTTCGGCGCTGATCTGCCGGTAATTCCCATCAATGTACTGACGATGTGCGCGGAAAGCGTCCGATCCGGCACTTCATCGTTGCCGGCGGACACGCGCGTGCTGGTTGCGCTCGACGCCCGCATGGACGAGACCTATGCCGCCACGTTCCGCTGGGACGCCGCCGCAATGGAGTGGTCGATGGAGGGCCCGGTGCAGGTGGGACCGCCCGAAGCCGTGGCGCAGCCCGATGGCGCGTTCTGGCTCGCCGGCAATGGTTCGACCGTGTTTGGTGAACGGCTCCAGGTGGCCGCGCAGGCCGGCCGCGTAATGCCCGAAGCCATGCCGGACGCCCGCGCCGCGGTGGCCATCGGCCTGCGGGCGCTGGCGCGCGGCGAGACCATCGACGCTGCCGACGCCATGCCGATCTATGTGCGCAACAAGGTTGCCCACACCATCGTGGAGCGCGAGGCGATTGCCGCCGAGAAAGCCGCCAAGGCAGCGAAGGCCGCCGCAGGGGAGGCCGCGTGAGCGCCGCGCTGCTGCCCGAGTCGCCCCAATGGCCGGCCGTGCCGGTCATGCCCGAGCTGGGCGATGGCTGGACGCTCGGCCGCATGAGCGCGCTGGACCTGCACGCCGTGGCCGATATCGAGCAGCGCGCCTACAGCCATCCCTGGACGCGCGGCAATTTTGAGAATTCCCTGAAATCGGGCCATATCGGCCTGACGCTCCGTGATCCAGCCAATACGCTGGTCGGCTATGCCGTGTTGATGCCGGTGGTCGACGAAATGCACCTGCTCAATATCACCGTGGACCCGCGCCGGCAGCGGCAGGGCCATGGCCGGCTGCTGCTGGCCGTGGCGCTGGCCACCGCCCATGCCCACAACCTCGGCACCATGCTGCTGGAAGTGCGCCCGTCCAATGTGGGCGCGCTGACGCTGTACGAGGAAGCCGGGTTTGCCGAGATCGGCCGCCGCAAGGGCTACTATCCGGCCACGGCCAATGGGCGCGAAGACGCGCTCGTGCTGCGCCGGGCCTGGCACGAAGGCAAGGAGTCCGCATGAATCGCCGCGCGCAGTTCCTCGAAGTGCTCGGCATCCCGTCGGAATGGGTGCCGCGCCGGTTGGCTGGGGCGCCTGTAGAGGCCGAAGCCGACGTCGAGGTCGAAATCGAGGTCGCCACGGTAGCCGTGGCCGAAATCGAACCCGAAGTCGACGTGGTGATGACCACCCCGGCCGCCACCCCGCGCCCCGTGGTGATCGAAGCCCTGTCGCCGCCGCAACCCGCCGTGCAGGATGAGGCCGCTCTGGCCCGGGACGCCGCCATCGCCGCCATGGACTGGGCCGCGCTGGAAGCCGCCGTGGCCGAGTGCAGCGCCTGCGGCCTGAGCGACACCCGCACCAATACGGTCCTCGGCGTGGGCGACCGCCGCGCCGAATGGATGCTAGTGGGCGAGGCCCCGGGCGAGAACGAAGACCTGCAGGGCGAGCCGTTCGTCGGCCAGGCCGGCAAGCTGCTCGACAACATGCTCGGCGCGCTGGGCCTTGCGCGCGACCGCAATGTCTTTATCGCCAATGTGCTGAAGTGCCGCCCGCCCGGCAATCGCAATCCGGAGCCGGAGGAGGTGGCGCACTGCGAGCCGTTCCTGCGCCGCCAGATCGCGCTGATCCGGCCGAAGGTGATCGTGGTGCTGGGGCGTTTCGCGGCGCAGTCGCTGCTGCGCTCGACGACGCCCATCGGCAAGCTGCGTGGCACCGTGCACCAGTACGAGGGGATTCCCGTGGTGGTGACCTATCATCCGGCCTACCTGCTGCGCACGCTGACCGACAAGGCGCGTGCATGGGAAGACCTGTGTCTGGCCCGCGAGGTACACGACCGTGCGGGAGCTGAAGCCTGATCCCGCGCAGGCCATCCGCCCGGGCGGGCCGGTAGCAGCCGGCGCCGACGGGCCGGCGCCCCTGTGGCGCACCGCCGCGTCCCAGCGGGTGCGCGATCTCGCGTGGTGCTCGCTCTCGCCGCCGCTGCTCTCGCACCTGCCGGCTGGCTACGGCGCCGGCGCCGCGCTGGCCTACTGGCCGCCCGGCGCGCAGGCCGCGTGGCAGCGCTGGCTGGAGCGCGCCGACCCCGCCACACTTCCCGAAACCATCGCCGAACTGAGCGGCCACCCGGACCCCACGGGTAGCCGCAGCCTGCGCCTGGGCCGCCATGCCGAGCGGCTGCTCCACTTCGCGTTGCATCGGGCCGATGGGATCGAACTCGTCGCCGCCAATGTGCCGATCCGGCGCGCCAACGGCCATGGCATCCAGACGCTGGGCGAGCTGGACGTGATCTGGCGCGACCCCGCCAGCGCGCAGACCGTGCACTGGGAGATGGCCGCCAAGTTCTACCTGATGGTGGATGGGCAGCCGGGCACGCCGCCCGACCGCCGCAACTTCGTCGGCCCCAATCTCGTCGATCGGTTAGGGGACAAGCTCGACCATATCGTCGGCCGTCAGCTGCCGCTGGGCCGCGCGGCCGAAGCACAGGCGGTGCTCACCCATCCCGTCGACCGCAGCGAGGTCTACCTGCTGGGCTGGCTGTTCTATCACGATGGCCGCCTGCCGGCCGGGCTCGATACGCTGGGCATCGCGCCCGATCACCTGCATGGCTGGTGGTCCACGCTGGAGGACTGGGCCGCGCGGGCGCAGGCCCACCCGGCGGCGGCCACCACGCGCTGGTGC
Source organism: Cupriavidus sp. 01L43 (assembly GCF_056399925.1). Taxonomy (NCBI): domain Bacteria; kingdom Pseudomonadati; phylum Pseudomonadota; class Betaproteobacteria; order Burkholderiales; family Burkholderiaceae; genus Cupriavidus; species Cupriavidus sp. 01L43. Next base: position 32,315 of record NZ_JBFTSH010000024.1, on the reverse strand, counting down.
CGGCTGCCGCGCGCGGACTGGCTCTCGGGCGCGCGGGTGCCCGAGTCGCAGACGGAGTCCGCCGCCGCGTTGCACACCGCGCTGGCGCAACGCTTTGCCGATCCGCACCAGGCGCATAGCTGGCGGCGTGAAGCCCCGGTGATGGTCTGCGAACTGGCGCCCGCCGGGCCCGAGCAGCCCGGCATCTGGCAGGAACGCTCGCGCGGCTTCGTGGTGCCGCCGGGCTGGCAGGCGCGCGCCGCCGAGCGGGCCACTGCCGACAAATCCCCTCCCGCACCCGCCTCTCGCTAATCCATTCCGGCCTCCGCACCGCACCGCGATACTTCCCCTCACGCTGCATCGAAACGTCCGATCCGGACGTCGCGACGAAGGGGGATGGCAGATGTCGGACATCGAGAAGGTCAAGACGCTCCACTGGCTCACGGACCCCGAGTGGTTCCACAAGGCCGGACTCGACAAGGGTCTCGGCCATGACCGCCAGCATCTCGGCGTGGTCCTGGCGGCGGGCGGCGAGCTGACGATCAGCCAGATTGACATGGATTTCATGGGCGAGCTGACACTGCGCCTGCTCAACAGCGATGGCCGCACCGAGCGCGTGTTCAGTTTCGGCGAAATGCCACTTACGATCACGGCGCACACCGCCTCGGTGCCGTTTATCGAGACCCCGTACCTCGGCGGCGGCACGCCGCCCACCGTCTGGTACACCTGCTCGCCAACCAGCAAGACGCTCCCCGTGTTCGAAGCCGGCGGTGCGGAATCCCCATTTTTTGCGACGTGGGACCAGCAGGCGGCCGAGTTCGCGCTGATCGAGTCGCGCTACGTCCGGATGCTGGTGCCCGAGGCCGACAAGCCCACGCTCAGGACCTTGCCGGGCGGCCTCGCCGCACTGACGGCGTACTACGACAACGTGGTTTCCACCTTCAACGCGCTGTGTGGCATAGCGTTCGATCCCGAACGGGCGACGGATCTCAACATCCGCAACCAGTTCTTCATCAAGGCCGATGCGGAGGGCAGCGGCAGCGCCTACTACGGCCCCGCGTGGGCCGCATCGACCTCGGCGTCCATGACGGCGGACTGGTTCGCCGGCCTGCGCACCAATTGGACCCCGCTGGAAACGCTGGGCCACGCCTACCTCGGCACCTTCATGGCGGCCGGTTCGGTCAGCTTTCTCGAGGTCTGGAACAAGCTCTATGCCGCCACTTGGCAGGACATCACGCTGGGCGCTGCGGTGCACACCGATGGCTGGCTCTATCAGGGCGAGGCGGCGCTGTTCAGCGGTGTCATTGACCGGATCACGAGCGGTACGCCGCTGCAGGAGTGGAGCGTGCGCGAGAAGCTCTACTTTTTGATGCTGCTCAAATACAAGGCTGGCAACACGGCGTTTGCCAGCTTTAACCGGCAGTACCGGACCTATGCCAACGCGCTGCCGTTGCCGCCGATCGCGCCGCCCGTGATCGACATGATGGCCGAGGTTTATGCCGCCGAGGCCGGGGTGGATGTGGCGCCATTCATCGGCATGGTGGGCGCCAGGATGGCGTCGGTGCGGACGGTGCTCAATATGTTCAGCGACGCGCGCGCGGTGTACCCGCTCTATGCGCTGGTCAGCGCGGCCAGCCTGGTCCCGGCGCAGGAGGCGCTCCATGCGGCGTCGCCGCTGCAACTGGTGGACCCGGCGGAGATGCGCCGTACTGGCCTGCGCGGCAGCGTGACGCTGCAGTTTGCCATCGACCAGTTCGTGCAGATCTACGACGAACCGCTGTTCGTGATGGAGGGGCCAAGGGAGGTGTCCTCGGCACGCATCGCCGACACCGGGGTGACGTTCGCCGATCTGCCGGTTGGCGTGTACACCTTGCGCCCACCCACCGGCAAGAATCGTAAATATGCGATTGACTCGGCCTACCTGATTGTGAAGGAGGGCACCAGCACGCAGGCGCTGGCCTATGTCTTCAAGCAGGCGTCCGCCATCGTCACGCAGACCTTCATGCTGTTGGGGGCGGATAACGGCCTGTACGGCACGGTCCGCGTGGACGCGCCCACGCGCCGGATCATCGTGGACCTGTTGAGCAACCCCAATACCGCGTTCATGGATACCGTCTACATCGGCGTCACGATCCGGACAGCCGATGGCGATCCGGTCTATCAGCGGGACTTTCACGGCAACCACCCAGCCCCGGAGCATGCCGACATTCCGTTCGAGGTCGGCTATCGGATCGAGGTGCGCCATGAGGAGCCATCGCGGCTGCGGGTGCTGCCGGCCGCCCCCGGACTGATTCGGCCGCAGGCGACCAACGACTTCGTGATCACGGCGCACGGGCTCGAGAACCTGCAGGCGATGAACAGTCCGGTGGCGGACCTGTCGTTGCGCATTGCGGAAGCGGCGGCACTGGTGCGGGAGCGCCTGCCGATTACCACGGCACCGTATGCCACGGTCAAGGATGACATCTACCTGGCCGTGATGGCGCTGCCGGAGCCGGCGCGCGCCCAGGCGGTGGTCGACTACGCCGACGTGATGTCCCTGCAGAACACCGCGCCGGGCACCAATATCGGAAACAATTTCGTCGTCTCGCTGAAGGGCATCAGCAATTGGACGTTCTTCACCATGACGCTCGACCTGGTTCGTCTCGAAGTGCGCTTCCAGACCTTCAGCGGCAAGCCGCACACCTATTTTGGGAGTACTTACAGCTACGTCAGCTTTCGCAACGCAGACGGCCGGGAGTTGTTCTCCTATGACTACATCGGCAATCAGCACGCGACCGCCATGGTCCGCACGTTCCCGCTGTCCCGCTACGGTGGCGAGCAGTTCTACTCGTTCAAGGAGGAACTGGGTCAGCGCTACACCATCGAGAACAGGATGCAGGGCGTCACGTGGAATGGGTTGGTCAATACGATGCTGGACCTGCCCGGCAACGGCGTGGTGATGACCGCCACGGCATCGCAAATTTCCGAAACGCCCGCCGTGCGAGGCAACATCTTCATATGGCATTTGCTGGGCAGCACGGGTCAGCTCGTGGCCGAGTTGGAACTGGACCTGGTGATCAACGTGCTGAACATGACACTGCACGTTACCGTGCCGGACCCCGGCGTGTCGGCGGTCTACATCAGCATTGGGGTGGAAAACCGCTACGGCGATCCGGTCTATGACATCGCCCTGCCGGGGAATGCCGCGGTGGTGGGCGCTGCCCTGAGCTTCCCGCTGCAGAAGGGCTATACGGTCACGGTGTTCCACCAGGACCCTACGCGCTCCCAACTGATCAACGCAGAGACGTCGGCGCGGACCACCGTGGCGGCCACGGCGCGCTACCAGACCATGCCGCGTGGCTTGCGGGCGGTGGCGTGACGCGCAGCCGGGTCCGATTGCATCCTTCACGAGGTATCCAAGATGGCGGAAATCCTACAAACGAAGTCTTTGTACACGCTTCAGGATCCGGAATGGATTCGCAAGGGGGGGCTGCCGAAAGGGCTCGATCACGACAAGCAGGCGCTCGGCATCATCCTGGCGCCCGGCGCCACGCTCCGGCTCCGGCAAATATCGCCCGGCTTCACGTCGCCGGTGTGGGTGGTATGTGCCAGCGACGGCACGGTCCCGGCGCAGTGGGCGACGGTGGGCAACGCGTGGGTCAATGTCACCATGAGCGCGGCGCGTGTCCCGTTTGTCGCGACGCCCTATGAGGTGGGCACCCCGGTGATCGAGTTTGCCTATCCCTCGACGAGCAAAATGCTACCGATCTATCGGGCGGGCAATGCCGAGGCGCCATTCTTTGCCACCTGGGACGCGCAGGATGCCGAGTTCGGCCTGATCGAGGGCGACTATATGTGCATGCTGGTGCCCGCGCGGGACAAGGCCGTGCTGCGGGCCTATCCCGGCGGTCTCAATGCGCTGGGCGCGTACTACCAGGACATGTTGACCTCCTTCAATGCCTTGATGGGGGTGTCTTTCCAGCCCCAGCGTCCCACGGATCTCAACGTCAGGAACCACTATTACCTGGCGGCCGATGACGCCGCGTTGGACGCCGAACCCGCCTACTACGGCCGGCGAGCGGCGGCCACGACGTCGGCATCGGTCGCGCCGGTCTGGCTCGACAACCTGCCGACCAGCTGGAATGCGCCGAATGCCATCGCTGGCGGCTACCAGCGCCACTTCTCCGACAAAGGTATCGCCGATCCGGATTCCGTGTGGGGCAATGTGTTTGCGGCGATTTGGCAGGACTTCGCAATGGGCGCCGATGTCTATACGGAGGGCTGGCTCTACCAGGGCGCGCCGGCGTTCTTCGCGAGTGTGATGGCGCTGCTCCGCAGTGGCACGCCATATGAATCCTGGGACCTCCGCGCCCAGGTCTATCTGGTGATGCTGCTGAAGTACAAGGCTGGCGATGCCTCGATCAGCCACCTGAACCAGGTGGACCGGATCCTGATGAACACGTCGCCCTCGCCAGCGCCCCGGCCGGCGGGGTTCGACGAAATGGCTACCGCCTGCGTCGAACGGTGCGATGTGGACATTGCGCCGTTTGTCGCCCTGGCCGGCGCGCCGCTGTCGCCGCTGCGTGCCATGCTCAATGTGTTCAGCCACGCCCGCGCCGTCTATCCGCTGTGCGAACTGGTGACGTCGGAGACGTTGCCGACAGTGCAGAGCGCGCTGCATCTCGATTCGCCACTGCGGCTGGTCGATACGGTGGAGTTGCAGGGGACCGGCGTCACTGGCAGCCTTTCCCTGCGGTTCCTGATCGACGATTTCAAGCAGATCTACGGGGAGCCACTGGTGCTGATGGAAGGCGCACGGGAGGTGTTATCCACGCCGGTCCGCGCGCCGGAGATGATTCTGGACAGCCTGCCGATTGGCGCTTATACGATCCGCCCGCCGACGGGCAAGAACCGCAAATACCTGGTGGATGCCGATTACCTGATCGTCAAGGAACGGGAAGCCAGCCAGTCGCTGACGTACACCTTCAAGCAGGCGTCGGGCACGATCACCCAGACGCTGGTGCTGCTCAATGCCTACAACGAAGCGAGCGGCACGATTCGCGTCGACTTCACCACCATGCAGGTGCGCATCGATGTCACGGCCCAGCCGCTCCATGCGCCCGACACAGGGGTATACGCCGCCATCGGGGTGAAGAACGGCGCGGGAGCCAGCGTGTATGCGCGCGAGATCAGCGCTCAAGAGGCGGAACCGGTTCAAGACGTCGTGCCTTTCCAGGTCGGCTATCGGCTCGAGGTGTACGTGATGTATGCCAGCGTGCTGTCCATCGAGCCTCCCACGCCGGGCCTGCTCCCGTCACAACAGAATCACGTCCTGACGATCACGGCGTTCGGCCTGCAGAACGCGGCGGCCAGCAACGATCCCGAAGCGGATCTGCTGGCGCGCATCGCCGCCGGCGCGACGATCGTGCGCGACCACCTGCCGATCGCCCATGCGCCTTACGCCCAGTTGAAGGACGACCTCTACCTGGCGGTCATGGCGCTGCCGCCGGCGGCCCGCACCGCGGCGCGGCGCGAGTACATGGACGTAATGTCCACCTTCAACTTCGAACCGGATGCCTACGTTGGCAACCTCTTCACCCTCAAGATGAAGGGCATCAGCGACTTCCAGTTCTGTACCGTGACGATCGACCTGGCGGCGCGGGAGATCCGCTTCCAGATCGTTGGCGGGAAGCCGCACTATTACTTTTCGGATACCTACGGCTATGTCAGTTTCTCCGACGTCACCGGTAATGAATTGTTCTCATATGACTGTATCGGCACATTGAATTCGACCGCCATGAACGTGATCTTCCCGTTGTCCCCCTACGGCGGCGAGCGGTATTACTCGTTCAAGGAGGAGGCGAGCATTGGCCGCTATCCGATCGAAAACGTGATGCAGCGGCAGGTCAAGGCCGGGGTAAAGAACATGGTGGCCGAGGTGCTTGTCGATGGCCTCATCACCTATGCGTCAGCATCCGAGATCGCGGTGGTGCCGACCGTGCGCGGGAACATGTTCCTGTGGTCACTGTTCGACGCTGCCGGCAATCCGGTGGCAACGCTGAACCTCAGTCTGGTCTTCAATACGCTGACGGTTTCCGTTTCCGCCGGGACGCACCAAGGGGGCCTGCGCGTCAGCGTGCATGTGGAGGATAAGTATCAGCAGGTGGTCTACGACCTGGATGTCCATGGCGGCGCGCCGGTGGCCCCGGAGATGACTACCTTCTCCTTGCAGAAGGGCTATACGGTCACGGTGTTCCACAGCGATCCGACCCGTTCCCAACTGGTCAACACGGAAACCAATGCACGGACCGTGGTCGGCGAGACCGCGCGCTACCAGACCATGGCGCGCGGCCTGAAGGCGCTGCCAGCATGAAAAACGCCCCGCCGGCGCAGGCCGGGCGGGGCGTTTCCTGTTTCGCTGCCCGCGCGCGGGTCAGTGGTGCTTGTCCTCGCCGATCATCGCCAACGAGTTGTGCATCTTGATATTGTGTTTGTGCAGGCGCATGACCAGCAGCATGGTAGCCGAGATGAACAGGCCAAGCGCTACGATCACGAAGCCGATGGGGATGTTCAGCTTGATCAGCAGCGCGTAGAGGCACAGCATCAGCAGAACTGAAACATTTTCGTTGAAGTTCTGCACGGCGATCGAGTGCCCGGCGGACAGCAGCACGTGTCCGCGATGCTGGAGCAGCGCGTTCATCGGCACCACGAAGTAGCCCGACATGGCCCCCACGATCATCAGGAACACATAGGCAATGGCCATGTAGAGCGGCATGGGGTAACCCAGCACGTTCAGCATCACGGCCGGCATGGCGTCCTTGGTGTAGAAGGCCATGATCATGACGGTGATCCCCATCGCCACGCCGAACGGCAGCACCGACAGCGAGCGGCGCAACGGGATCCGGGCGGCGGCCATGATCGCGCCGACCGCCACGCCCACCGCCACCACGGCCTGGAGCAGGGCGCCCTGGGACAGGTTCAGCCCCAGCGACTTCTCCGCCCACTTGAGCACGATGAACTGCAAGGTGGCGCCCACGCCCCAGAACAGCGTGGTCACGGCCAGCGAGATCTGGCCCAGCTTGTCGCGCCACAGCGCGATGAAGCAGTCGCCGAACTCGGCAATCAGCTTCACCGGGTTCTTTTCCTGTTGCGGGTAGCGCGCGCCGGTTTCCGGGATGAACACGTTGAACACCGACGCCACGACGTAGAAGAACATGATCACCACCATGGCCGCCTCGGCCGGGGTGTTGATGCCGGTGTCCACGTAGGGGATGTCGAAGCGGAGCAGGATGTCCGAGATATGGACCGAGATCAGCGCGCCGCCCACCACGGTGCCGAGGATGATCGAACTCACCGTGAGCCCCTCGATCCAGCCGTTGGCCATCACCAGCTTCTCGGGCGGCAGCAGCTCGGTCAGGATGCCGTACTTGGCCGGCGAGTACGCGGCGGCGCCGAAGCCCACCACGCCGTACGCCAGCAGCGGGTGCAGCCCGAACATCATGATCGCGCAGCCGACGATCTTGATGGCGTTGGTGATCAGCATGACCTTGCCCTTGGGCATGGAGTCCGCGAAGGCCCCCACGAAGGCCGCCAGCACCACATAGGACAGCACGAAGAACAGCTTCAGCAGCGGGGTCATCCACTGCGGGGAATGCAATTCGGTGAGAAGGGCGATGGCGGCGATGAGCAGCGCATTGTCGGCCAGCGACGAAAAGAACTGCGCGGCCATGATCGTGTAGAAACCCTTCTTCATACCTTCGACTTTGTCTCCATCGCGGACGCCCGGCGCGGCGGGCAGGGGCACGCCGACCGGCAACATCGCGGCTTGTAGGGAACCTGGCGCGACGGCCTTGTCAAAGTGGGGCGGTTGCGCAACTTTCGCGCGCCTTTCGGCTTGCCTGACCGTCATTGACATATTGCTTCTCTTTTAAAACATGGCCGGAGCGTCCGGCTTTATATCACGAAACCACGACATTTCAGCACTCCGGCGGACCCGCGTTTTGACAGGAACCCGCCTTCCGGATTCCCTGAGGTGGGCGCCGGTTGTGTTCAAATATCGCCTGCGCGATGTTGCCCCGCATGTGCCGGCCGCTCCGTATTCCAGCGCACTTTCGCGTCATGCGCGTGGCGGTGCCGGCACAGTGTATGCAACATCAACGCCCGATTGCAGCGGGTTGCCGTCCGGGTCTTCCCTGATCCGGTGCATGCCGGGACGCAACCTGCACCCTTAGCCAGACCATGCCAAGACCCATACACGCAGTCATCCACCAGCCCGCGCTGGCCAACAACCTGGACGTGGTGCGCCGCTACGCGCCCCAATCCCACATCTGGGCGGTGGTCAAGGCCAACGCCTACGGCCACGGTATCCGGCGCGCCTTCGCGGGCATGCGCGGCACCGACGGCTTCGGCCTCCTCGACCTCAACGAGGCCGTGCTGCTCCGCGAACTCGGGTGGCAGGGGCCGATCCTCTTGCTAGAGGGATTCTTCCAACCGCAGGATGTTCCCCTGTTGGAACAATATCGCCTCACCACGGCCATTCATTGCGAGGAACAACTGCGCATGCTCGAGGTGGCCCGGCCCCGGGGGCCGCTGGCGATCCAGCTCAAGCTCAACACCGGCATGAACCGGCTCGGCTTCCGGCCGGAGGCCTATCGGACCGCCTGGGAACGTGCGCGCGGACTCTCCTGTGTGGGCAGTATCGTGCACATGACGCATTTCTCGGATGCCGACAGCGCGCGGGGCATCGCGCACCAGATCGAGGCCTTCGACACCACCACGGCCAATTTGCCGGGCGAAGCCAGCCTGTCCAACTCGGCCGCCGTGCTCTGGCACCCGCAGGCGCACCGCGCCTGGGTGCGGCCGGGGGTGATCCTGTACGGCGCGTCGCCCACGGGCGCGGCGGCGGATATCGCTGATACCGGCCTGCAGCCGGCCATGTCGCTGCACAGCGAACTGATCGCCGTCCAGGACCTGCAGCCGGGCGATACGGTCGGCTATGGCTCGATGTTCACGGCCGACCGCGCGATGCGCATCGGCATCGTGGCCTGCGGCTATGCCGATGGCTACCCGCGCCACGCGGCCGGCTGGGGCGACCGCCCCGCGCCGGTGCTGGTCGATGGCACGCGCACCACGCTGGTCGGCCGGGTCTCGATGGACATGGTCTGCGTGGATCTCACGCCCTGCCCGAAGGCCCGTGTCGGCACATCGGTCACGCTCTGGGGCCAGGGCCTGCCGATCGACGAGGTGGCGGCGGCCAGCGGCACCGTCGGCTATGAGCTGAWGTGCGCGCTGGCGATGCGCGTACCCTGCACGGTGGCCACGCTGACTACGGCCGACGCCCCGGCCTGACCCGCGCCTGACCGCCGCTGACCCTCTCCCAGAACAAGGACGCCGTTTGGCCAAGACCAAGACTGTCTATTCCTGCACCGAGTGCGGCGGCACCACGCCGCGCTGGGCCGGCCAGTGCCCGCAGTGCAACGCCTGGAACACGCTCGTGGAATCCGTGGCGGATTCCGGGTCCAGCGCCGCCCGGCGCTTCCAGCCGCTGGCCAACTCGGCCGTGGTGCGCAAGCTGTCCGAGATCGACGCGGCTGACGTGCCGCGCTTCTCCACCGGCATCGATGAGTTCGACCGCGTGCTCGGCGGCGGGCTGGTCTCGGGCGGCGTGGTGCTGATTGGCGGGGACCCCGGTATCGGCAAATCCACGCTGCTGCTCCAGACGCTGGCCAACCTGGCCGGCCAGCGGCGCGTGCTCTATGTGAGCGGCGAGGAATCCGGCGCCCAGATCGCCCTGCGTGCCCAACGGCTGGGCGTGGATGCTCCCGCACTGGGCCTGCTGCCCGAGATCCAGCTCGAGAAAATCCAGGCCACGCTGGAGGCCGATCAGCCCGAAGTGGCCGTGATCGACTCGATCCAGACCCTGTATTCGGAGGCGCTGACCTCGGCGCCCGGCTCGGTGGCGCAGGTGCGCGAGTGCGCGGCGCAACTGACGCGCATCGCCAAAAGCACCGGCATCACCATCATCCTGGTCGGCCATGTGACCAAGGAGGGCAGCCTGGCCGGGCCGCGCGTGCTGGAGCACATCGTCGATACAGTGCTGTACTTCGAAGGGGACACCCATTCGTCGCACCGGCTGATCCGCGCCTTCAAGAACCGCTTCGGTGCGGTCAATGAACTGGGTGTTTTTGCGATGACCGAGCGCGGCCTGCGCGGCATCAGCAATCCGTCGGCCCTGTTCCTCTCGCAGCACGAGGAATCGGTGGCGGGCTCGTGCGTGCTGGTCACGCAGGAGGGCACCCGGCCGCTGCTGGTAGAGGTGCAGGCGCTGGTCGATACCGCCAACGTGCCCAATCCGCGCCGGCTGGCGGTGGGGCTGGAGCAGAACCGGCTGGCGATGCTGCTGGCCGTGCTGCACCGGCACGCGGGCATTGCCTGCTTCGATCAGGACGTGTTCCTGAACGCCGTGGGCGGGGTCAAGATCACCGAGCCGGCCGCCGATCTGGCGGTGCTGCTGTCGATCCATTCGTCGATGCGCAACAAGCCGCTGCCGCGCGGGCTGGTCGTGTTCGGCGAAGTGGGGCTGGCTGGCGAGATCCGCCCGAGCCCGCGCGGGCAGGAGCGGCTCAAGGAAGCCGCCAAGCTCGGCTTCACGATGGCGGTGATCCCGAAGGCCAACGCGCCGAAGCAGAAGATCGAGGGTATCGAGGTGATTCCCGTGGATCGCCTCGAACAAGCCATCGACCGCGTGCGGCACCTGGACTGACGGGCCAAGGCCGGGGGGAACGAGCATGGCAGACGCAACGGACACCCTCGATGGCAGCGCCAGCCTGGCCAAGGCCAAGCGCTCCCAGGCCGCCTATCAGGCGCTGCGCGACGACATCTTCGCCTTCCGCCTCCTGCCCGGCGATCGGTTCACCGAGAACGACGTGGCGGAGCGGCTGGGCATTTCCCGCACGCCAGTGCGCGAGGCGCTGCACCGCCTGCAGGGCGATGGGCTGGTGCGCGGCTACTACCGCAACGGCTGGGAAGTGGTGCCGCTGGATCTGGCCCGCTTCGAGGCGCTCTACGAGTTGCGCACCCTGCTGGAGACCCACGCGATAACGCGGCTGTGCCGGCCCGAGGCCCCGCATCAGGCGGCCCTCGCGGCGCTGGTGCGGCAGCTTGGCGCGATCTGGCGCGTGCCCGTCGCCCGGCGGCTGGCCGATGGCAACGCCGTGGCGCAGTTGGACGAGGCCTTCCACCTCGCCATCGTCGACGCGGCCGGCAATCCCGAGTCGGCGGCGGTCCACCAGCAGGTGACGGACCGCATCCGCATCATCCGCCGGCTCGACTTCGCCTTCGGCACGCGGATTTCGCTGACGTACGACGAACATTCGGCCATTCTCGACGCCCTGGAAGCTGCCGATGGCGCCCGCGCCGTGGCGCTGCTCTCTACCCATATCGAAGATGGCCGTGCCGAGGTCAGCCGGCTGACCACCGAACGGCTTGAACAAGCCCGCACCAGCCTTGTGCGCCCCGCGCCGGCCCAGACCCCGAACGCACCCGTCCGGCGCAGGCGCTTCGGCTGACTCCCGCCTTTCCCATTCCGCTTTCCACGTGAGCATCCACCCGCCAGCCCCGTGCTGACGCGGGCTTGAGACGTTTCTTATTAGGCGAGCGTGCCCGGACGCACGTGGTGGCACGCCTATTGCGATCCTTCTGCACAGGAAATTTATGTATACATAAATCGCAGGAGTCGCGGAGCGTGGCATTTCATCTCAATCCGATCCGGGGTAGCCGGGGCATGGCCGTGGCGCCGCACGCGCTGGCGTCGCAGAGCGCGCTGGCCGTGCTGCGCGAGGGCGGCAACGCCGTCGAGGCGATGGTCGCCGCCGCCGCCACCATCGCCGTGGTCTATCCCCATATGAATAGCATCGGCGGCGACAGCTTCTGGCTGATCTCCCGCCCCGGCGAGGCGCCGCGCGCCCTGGACGCCTGCGGCGCAGCGGCCGGCGATGCCACCATCGCGCGCTATCGGGAGGCCGGCTTCCAGGCCATTCCCACGCGCGGCGGCATGGCGGCGAACACCGTCGCCGGCACGGTGTCCGGCTGGCAGGCGGCGCTGGCGTGGTCGCACGACGCGCTGGGCGGGCGCCTGCCGCTCTCGCGGCTGCTGGCCGATGCCATCGACTATGCCCGCGTGGGCGTGCCGGTCACGCAGAGCCAGTCGGCCTGCGTGGCCGCCAAGGCCGCAGAACTGGCCGATGTGCCGGGCTTCGCTGAGACATTTCTGATCGACGGACGCGCTCCGGCGGCGGGCACGCGCTTCCGCCATCCGCGTCTGGGCGCCACGCTGGAGCAACTGGCGCAGGCCGGGCTCGATGACTTCTATCAGGGCGATCTGGCACAGATGCTGGCCCGGGAACTCGGCAACGCGGGCAGTCCGCTGACGCTGGCCGACCTGCGCGCGCACCGCGCCACTTGGAAAGCGCCCCTGGCGCTGGCCCATTCACGCGGCACGGTCTACAACATGCCGCCGCCCACGCAGGGGCTGGTGTCGCTGCTGATCCTCGGTCAGCTGGACCGCCTGCTGGCGCCTGGCATGGACCCGCTCGGCCCGGACTTCGTCCATGCCTGCGTGGAGGCCACCAAGCAGGCGTTCCACGTGCGCGACCGGCATATCACCGATCCCGCCTATATGGAGATCGATCCACAGGACCTGCTGGCGCCGCCGTGGCTCGATGCCGCCGCCGCGCGCATCCGCCCGGACGCGGTGCTGCCGTGGGGGCAGGGCATGGGGCCGGCGGACACGGTCTGGATGGGCGTGATCGATGGTAGCGGCGTGGCGGTGAGCTTTATCCAGAGCATTTATCACGAGTTCGGCAGCGGCATCGTGCTACCGGGCACCGGCGTGAACTGGCAGAACCGGGGCTGCAGCTTTTCGCTCGATCCGACCGCGCGCAACCCGCTGATGCCGGGGCGCAAGCCATTCCACACGCTGAATCCGGCCATGGCGCGCCTGAACGACGGCCGCACGCTGGTCTACGGAAACATGGGCGGCGACGGCCAGCCGCAGTCGCAGAGCGCGGTGTTCTCGCGGATCGTCCATTTCGGCATGAACCCGCAGGCCGCCATCGACGCGCCGCGCTGGCTGCTCGGCCGCACCTGGGGCCAGACCAGCGACACCCTCAAGCTCGAATCGCGCTTTCCCGACGCCACGCAGCAGGCGCTGCTCCGCCTGGGCCATGACGTGGAGGTGCTGGGGCCGTACGACGAAACCATGGGCCACGCCGGCGCCATCGTGCTGCAGGCCGATGGCCTCTACCAGGGCGGCAGCGATCCGCGCAGCGATGGCGGCGTGGCGGCCTGGTAGGGCGGGGGTCGCAATTTACTGAGTTCCAACCTGCGCGAGCCCGCCATGACGAATGCGTGGCCGCGTGTCTTCCTCGAAGTTCCTGTCTCAAGGAGTGGTGCAAATGCGTACCGTTGCTGATAACGCGGCCCTCGGCGTGCCGCAGGCCATGCCGCTGGCGCGCACGCGCTGGCTGCAACTGTTGCTGGGTCTCGTCTGCATGATGGCGATTTCCAGTCCGCAGTATGTCTGGACCCTGTTTACCAAGCCGCTGGCGGCCAAGCTGGGGGTGCCGCTCTCGGAGTTGCAGGTCACCTTCTCGCTGCTGATCGTGCTGCAGACGTTCTTTTCGCCGTTCCAGGGCGCGCTGATCGAGCGCTTCGGGCCGCGCCGGCTGATCGCGGCCGGCACGGTGATGGCCGGGATGTCGTGGGTGCTGGCCGCCTCGGCCCAGAGCGTGGGCATGCTGTACCTGACCTATGGCGTGGTCGGCGGCCTGGGCACGGGCATCGTCTATATCGGCGTGGTGGGGCAGATGGTGCGCTGGTTCCCGGACCGGCGCGGGTTTGCCGTCGGCATGGTCGCGGCCGGCTACGGCATGGGCGCCATCGTCACCACCTTCCCGATTGCGTCGGCGCTGGCCGGCAAGGGGCTGGAGACCACGCTGTGGCAGTTCGGCCTGATTTTTGCGGTGATCGGCTTCCTGGCTTCGCAGGGGCTGCGCGCCCCGGCGCCGGGCGAGCGGCTGCCGGTGCGCGCGTCGTACACGCCCTCCAACGTGGTGGACGTGCCTACCCGTCAGATGCTCAAGATGCCGCTGTTCTGGCTGCTGTTCCTGATGATGACGATGATGTCCACGTCAGGGCTGATGGTCACCTCGCAGATGGCCGCCTTCGCCAAGGACTTCGGGGTGTCCAACGCGGTGGTCTTCGGCATGGCCGCGCTGCCGCTGGCGCTGACCATCGACCGGCTCACCAACGGGCTGACGCGACCGATGTTCGGCTGGATTTCCGACCGCTGGGGTCGTGAAAATACGATGTGCTTCGCCTTCGCGCTGGAGGCCGTGGCGATGACGCTGTGGCTGCTCACGCGCGAGAACGCGGTGCTGTTCGTGCTGCTCTCGGGCGTGGTGTTCCTGGGCTGGGGCGAGATCTTCTCGCTGTTCCCGTCCACGCTGACCGATACCTTCGGCACCAAATTCGCCACCACCAACTACGGCTGGCTCTATATCTCGCAGGGGATCGGCTCGATTTTCGGCGGCCCGCTGGCGGCGCTGATGCATGAGCGCATGGGGAGCTGGATGCCGGTGTTCGGCGTGGCCATCACGCTGGACATCGTCACGGCGGCGCTGGCCATCGCGGTGCTCAAGCCGTGGCGCCGGCGCTATCTGGCGGGCACTTCGGCAGCCGCGGCAGCCTGACCGCGGGCGCTGCGTCAATCCGCCGCGGCGGATTGACAGCGCAATGGCGGGATATCAAGGGGCCGCTGGCAACGGCGGACGGAAAATGGGTAATAATTCGGCTCGACGCCTCTTCCGTCCCGGACCCCCATGCAAGCCAATTCCCGTGCCTACTTCCTGCTGATCGCCGTGCTCTCGTTCGCGATGCTCGGCGCCGCGCTCTACTTCCAGTTCGTGGAGGGCTACCAGCCGTGTCCGCTCTGCATCATGCAGCGCTTCGCCTTCGTCGGCATCGGCCTGTTCTCCCTGCTGGCCGCGCTGGCGCAGAACACGCGCACGCTGTGGCAGGGGCTGGGCATGCTCTCGGGCGTGGCCGGGATCGCGGTGGCGGGGTATCACGTCTCCCTGCTGCTGAACCCGAAGTCCTCGTGCGGCATCGATCCGTTGGAAAACTGGGTCAACCAACTGCCCACCGCGCGCCTGCTGCCCCAGGTCTTCTTCTCGGACGGCCTGTGCACCGCGCCGCTGCCCCCCCTGTTCGGCATCTCGATCCCCGGCTGGTCACTGATCTGGCTGGTGATCCTGACGCTGACGCTCGCGGTGGGGCTGATCCGGCGGGAGAAGAATTACCGGTGAGACGCCGGTGGGATCAAATAAAAACGCCACCCGAGGGTGGCGTTTTCACATGTCTTACGCGATCTGTTCGATCTGTTCCTGCAGTTCCAGCCAGCGCTCCTCGAGTCGGTCGAGTTCGCCGGTGACTTCGCCCTGGCGCTTCAGCATTTCCATCAGCCTGGCCTTGTTGGTTTCGGCGTAGCTGGTCTCGTCGGCCATGAAGGCGTCGATGGCGGTCTTGTCGGTCTGGAGCGCGGCCATGCGCTTTTCGACTTTTTCCAGTTCCTTGGTCAGCGGCTTGCGCAGGACGGAGAGACGCTGGCGCTCGTCGGCGTCGGCGCGGCGCTGGTCCTTGCGGTTGACGTTGGCGCCGGCGTCCGCCGCGGCTTCGGAGGCGTGCACGGCCGTGGCGGCGTTGCGCTTGGCGGCGGCTTGCTGGAGCAGCCAGTCACGGTAGTCGTCCAGGTCGCCATCGAATGGACGGATGGTGCCGTCCGCCACCAGCATGAACTGGTCCGAGGTGGCGCGCAGCAGGTGCCGGTCGTGGGAGACCAGGATCAGGGTGCCTTCGAACTGGGCCAGCGCCATGGTCAGGGCCTCGCGGGTGTCGAGGTCCAGGTGGTTGGTCGGCTCGTCCAGCAGCAGGAAGTTGGGCTTCTGCCAGACGATCAGCGACAGCGCCAGCCGGGCCTTTTCGCCACCCGAGAACGGTTCGATCGGCGCGGTCGCCATGTCGCCCCGGAAGTTGAAGCTGCCCAGGAAGTCGCGCAGCTCCTGCTCGCGCACGTCCGGCGCCAGCCGCGCCAGATGCTGGAGCGGGGAATCGTGGTCGCGCAGGGTTTCGAGCTGATGCTGGGCGAAATAGCCGATCACCAGCCCCTTGCCCAGCCGCAGCGTGCCGTTCATCGGCGCCTGCGTGCCGGCCAGCGTCTTGACCAGCGTGGACTTGCCTTGACCGTTGGCGCCAAGCAGGCCGATGCGCTGGCCGTTCTGGATCGACATCGCCAGGTTGTGCAGGATGGTCACGGGCGGCTCGGCCTCGGCGTACCCGCAATCCACCCCCTCGAGCACCATCATCGGGTTCGGCGCCGAATCGGGCTCGCGGAACTCGAAGGCAAAGCCGGCCGCCACGTGCACCGGCGCCAGCCGCTCCATCTTCTCGAGCGCCTTGACGCGGCTCTGCGCCTGGCGCGCTTTGGTCGCCTTAGCCTTGAAGCGGTTGATGAACGATTCCAGATGCGCGATTTCTTTCTGCTGGCGCGCGTAGGCTGACGACTGCAGCGCCATCTGCTGGAGCCGCAGGGTCTCGAACTGGGTGTAATTGCCGCCGTAACGGCGCAACTGCTGGTTCTCGATATGGACCGTGACGTTGCAGATCGCGTCGAGGAACTCGCGATCGTGGGAAATCATCACCAGCGTGCCCGGGTAGCGCGCCAGCCAGTCTTCCAGCCAGACGATGGCGTCCAGATCCAGGTGGTTGGTCGGTTCGTCGAGCAGCAGCAGGTCGGACGGGCACATCAGCGCCTGGGCCAGGTTCAGGCGCATGCGCCAGCCGCCCGAGAACGACGCCACGGGCTGCGTCACCTGCGGCAACGTGAAGCCCAGGCCCAGCAGCAGCGCTTCGGCGCGGGCCGGCGCGGTGTAGCCGTCGGCATCGGCGAAGGCGGCGTGGGCCTCGCCCTCGGCGCTGCCGTCGCCGCTGGCCTGGGCGGCGGCGATGCGCGCTTCGATCTCGCGCAACCGGGTGTCGCCATCGATCACATAGTCCACCGCGGAGCGGTCAACCGCCGGGGTTTCCTGCGCCACGTGCGCGATACGCCACTGCGCGGGCACGAAGACATCGCCGCCATCCGGGTGCAGCTCGCCCCGCAGCATGCCGAACAGTGTGGACTTGCCGCTGCCGTTGGCGCCGACAAGGCCGACGCGCTCGGCCGGGTTGAGCGTCACGCTGGTGTGGTCGAACAGCACCTTGGTGCCGCGCTGGAGGACTAGCTGGTCGATTCGGATCACGAGGACTGGGAGATAAGGCGAAGAACACGCCCGGAGGCGGGCAGGCCGGCATTGTAGCGCGCCCGGTGGCCGGTCTTGCAGGCGCCAGCCGGCCCCGGGCCCCATGTCCGCATCCATGTATTCAGGGATTTCCCCTAATTCGTCACTTCCAGGTTCTCCTGGTACGGGGTTTGCGTGTAAATTTATTTACATAGACCGCCGCACCGGGAAAGTGCCTTTTCATCAAAGGACTTTCCGGGATGGTGCGCGCGGCGCCCTGAACCGGTTCTTTCCCCAGACATGCCCGAAGGCCAGTCGATTTCCGAACGCATCGCCCGCAGCCTGCCGACGCTGACGCCCGCGCACCAGCGCATGGCGCAGTACGTGCTGGACAACCTGTTCCGCGCGGCGACCATGCGCATCGACGAATTCGCGACGGCCGTGGATGTGTCCGTGGCCACGGCCAACCGCTTTGCCCGGGCGCTCGGCTTCGAAGGCTATCCGCAGTTCCGCGCCGAACTCGTGCGCGGCTTCGAGGCCACGCTGGCGCCGGTGGAGCGCCTGCGCGACGAACTGGCCCGCCCGACGACGGTGGCCGAGGTCTTCGCCGCCGCGCTGGACGACGGCGCGCGCAACCTCGAAGCCACGCGCCGCGCGCTCGATGCCGAGGCCTGCGAGCGGGCCGTCGATGCCATCCTCGCCGCCGAGCGCGTCTATGTGATGGGCTTCGGGGCGAGCGGCTTCCTGGCCGGCCTGCTCCAGCACGGGCTGGAGATGCACTGCCGCATGGTGACGTCGGTGTCGACCGTGGGCGGCGCGTCGCACGCGGCGCGGCAACTGTTCAAGCTCCAGCCGCAAGACCTGGTCATCGCCATCGCCTTTCCCCGATATGTGACGGACAGCATGGTGCTGGCCAAGCGCGTGAAGGCCCATCGCGGCAGGCTGCTGGCGCTGACGGATGGCCCGACCTCGCCGCTGGCACCGCTGGCCGATATCGCGCTGTATGCCAACGCCGGCAATCGTCTTTCCGCGAATTCCGATGCCACGGTGCTCGCGCTGATCGAAGCGCTGTGCGGTGCCGTGGCCTATCGCTCGGCGCGCTCCGTCAAGGCGGCGGCCGAGATGACCGAATTCCTGCTCCCCTGGCTCTACGACGCACCCGGTGCGGGCCAGCGCGAGCGGGGCACCTCGAAATCTTCCGAATCTACTGAGTGAAAGCTGTCATGACCCAGGCTGTCATTGCCATCCACGGCGGCGCCGGCACGATTACCCGTGCCGCCATGGATGCCAACCGTGAACGCGAATACATCGCTGCGCTGGAGCAGGTGCTGCTGGCCGGCCAACGCGTGCTGGCCGAGGGCGGCAGCGCGCTCGACGCCGTGACCGAAGCGGTGCGCCTGCTTGAGGACTGCCCGCTGTTCAACGCCGGCAAGGGCGCCGTGCTGACCCACGCCGGGACGTTCGAGCTGGACGCCGCCGTGATGGACGGCGCCACGCGCAACGCTGGCGCCGTGGCCTGCGTGACGCGCGTGCGCAACCCGGTGCTGGCCGCGCGGGCCGTGCTGGAGCACAGCGAGCACGTGCTGTTCGCCGCCGACGGCGCCGAGGCGTTTGCCGAGGCGCAGGGGCTCGAACTCGTCTCCCCCGACTATTACTTCACGCAGGCCCGCCACGACCAGTGGCAGCGCGCGCAGGCGAGCACCGGCATGGCCTTGCTCGACCACGACGCGGCGGCGCTGGCAGCGAAGGCGGCGCAAGCTGGCACCGATCCGATCGATCCGGACAAGAAGTTCGGCACGGTGGGCGCGGTGGCTTGCGACGCCCAGGGCAACCTGGCTGCCGCCACCTCTACCGGCGGTGTGACCAACAAGCAGGTGGGCCGCGTGGGCGATACGCCCGTGTTCGGCGCCGGCTGCTATGCCGATGACGTGGCGGCCGTGTCCGCCACCGGCACCGGCGAGATGTTCATCCGCACCGTGGCCGCGCACGATGTGTCCGCGCAGATGCGCTACGCCGGGCTGTCGCTGGAAGAATCGGCGCGCCGCGTGGTGATGGAGAAGCTGGTCGCCATTCAGGGCCGGGGCGGCCTGATTGCCGTGGATCGGCAGGGCAACGTCACGCTGCCGTTCAACACCGAGGGCATGTACCGCGGCGTGGCGCGCGTGGGCGAGCCTGTCAGCGTGCTGATCTACGGTTGATCGTCGTCAGCCCGCAGCCCCGCAAATTCGAAGTCTTTCGTAGCAAATCGCAGTAGAACGCAGCAATCGCAGCACATCGGACAAGTCGCATGGCCAACACCTCTACGCATCGAAACCTCGTACTTCCCCCTGAACGCGTCGTCGCGGTGGACAACCTGTCCGTCCGCTTCGCCACCTCGGAGCGGACCGTCGAGGCCGTGCGCAACCTCTCTTTCCACGTCGATCGCGGCGAGACGCTGGCCGTGGTGGGCGAGTCCGGCTCGGGCAAGTCGGTCACGTCGCTGGCGCTGATGCGGCTGGTGGAGCATGGCGGCGGCAAGATCGCCAACGGCAGCATGCTGCTGCGCCGGCGCGGCGGCGAGGTGCTGGACCTGGCTCGCGCGCCCGACGCCGCCCTGCGTTCCGTGCGCGGCTCGGACGTGGCGATGATCTTCCAGGAGCCGATGACCTCGCTGAACCCGGTATTCCCGGTGGGCGAGCAGATCGCCGAATCGATCCGGCTGCATCAGGGCAAGAACAAGGCTGCCGCGCGCGCCGAGGCGCTGCGCATGCTCGAACTCGTACGCATTCCCGAGGCGCGCCGCGTGCTGGACCGCTATCCGCACCAGCTCTCCGGCGGCATGCGCCAGCGCGTGATGATTGCCATGGCGCTGTCGTGCAAGCCGGCGCTGCTGATTGCCGATGAGCCGACCACGGCGCTGGACGTGACCATCCAGGCCGAAATCCTGCAACTGATCCGCAACCTCCAGTCCGAGATGGACATGGGCGTGGTCTTCATCACCCACGACATGGGCGTGGTGGCCGAAGTGGCCGACCGCGTGCTGGTGATGTATCGGGGCGAGAAGGTCGAGGAGGGCACCTCCGACGAGGTCTTCCACGCGCCGGCCCACCCGTACACGCGCGCGCTGCTCTCCGCCGTGCCGAAGCTCGGGGCGATGTCCGGCAAGGATCTGCCGGCCAAGTTCCCGCTGGTGCAGGTGAACGACGTGGCCGCGCCCGAGGCCGAAGTGCCGCAGGACACCGTCCACGCCGGCGCCGAGCCGATCCTGCGCGTGCGCGATCTGGTCACCCGCTTCGACGTCCCGGGCGGCCTGTTCGGCCGGGTCACGCGCCGTGTGCATGCGGTGGAGCAGGTCAGCTTCGACCTGTACCCGGGCGAGACGCTGGCGCTGGTGGGCGAATCGGGCTGCGGCAAGTCCACCACGGGCCGCTCGCTGCTGCGTCTGGTGGATGCCCAGAGCGGCACGATCGAGTTCGCCGGCCAGAACATCAGCCAGATGCAGGGCCCGGCGCTGCAGGCGCTGCGCCGCAATATCCAGTTCATCTTCCAGGACCCGTTCGCCTCGCTCGATCCGCGCGTGCCGGTGGGTTACTCGATCATGGAGCCGCTGCTGGTGCACAAGGTGGCCAGCGGCCGCGAAGCCGAAGCCCGCGTGGCGTGGCTGCTCGAAAAGGTGGGCCTGACGCCCGCCCACGCCTCGCGCTATCCGCACGAGTTCTCGGGCGGCCAACGCCAGCGCATCTGTATTGCACGGGCGCTGGCGCTGAACCCCAAGGTGGTGGTGGCCGACGAATCGGTGTCCGCCCTCGATGTGTCGATTCAGGCACAAATCGTGAACCTGATGCTCGACCTCCAGCGCGAGCTGGGCGTCGCCTTCCTGTTCATCTCCCACGATATGGCCGTGGTGGAGCGCGTGAGCCATCGCGTGGCCGTGATGTATCTGGGCCAGATCGTCGAGATCGGCCCGCGCCGCGCGATTTTCGAGAATCCGCAGCACCCGTATACGAAGAAGCTGATGTCGGCGGTGCCGATTGCCGATCCGGCGCGCCGCCATGTGAAGCGCGAGCCGCTTTCTGATGAAATCCCCAGCCCGATCCGTGCAGTGGGCGACGAGCCGGTGGTGCAGCCACTGGTGGCGGTGGCCGGCAGCGGCGCGCACGGGCACTTCGTGGCCCGGCACCCGGTTGGCGGCGCGTATTGAGCCTTTATCAAGTCTTGAGTCTAGTCATCACGCAGTACTGATTTTTTCCAACAGGAGAAGAGAAATATGTCTACCCGTATGGTTTCGCCGCGCCTGATCGCCGGCGCCGTGGCGATGAGCGCGATTGGCATGCTGGGCGCCAGCCCGGCGTTCGCGGCCAAGGACGCCGTGATGGCCGTGTACTCGACGTTCACCACGCTCGATCCGTACGATGCCAACGACACGCTGTCGCAGGCAGCCGTGAAGTCGTTCTACCAGGGCCTGTTCGGCTTCGACAAGGACCTGAAGCTGGTCAACGTGCTGGCTGACAGCTACGACGTGACCAAGGACGGCCTGGTCTACACGATCAAGCTCAAGAAGGGCATCAAGTTCCACGACGGCACCACCTTCGACGCCACCGCCGTCAAGGCCAACCTGGACCGCGTGACCGATCCGGCCAACAAGCTCAAGCGCTACACGCTGTTCAACCGCGTGGCCAAGACCGAGGTGGTGGACCCGGCCACGGTCAAGATCACGCTGAAGGAGCAGTTCTCGCCCTTCATCAACGTGCTGGCCCACCCGTCGGCCGTGATGATCAGCCCGACCGCGCTGAAGAAGTACGGCAAGGAAATCGCCTTCCACCCGGTGGGCACCGGCCCGTTCGAGTTCGTCGAATGGAAGCAGACCGATTACCTGAAGGGCAAGAAGTTTGCCGGCTACTGGAAGACGGGCTATCCGAAGATCGACACCATCACCTGGAAGCCGGTGGTGGACAACAACACCCGCTCGGCCGTGATGCAGACGGGCGAGGCGGACTTCGCGTTCAGCATTCCGTTCGAGCAGGCCGCCGTGCTGAAGGCCAGCCCGAAGGTGGACCTGATCGACGGTCCGTCGATCATCCAGCGCTATGTGTCGTTCAACACCCAGGTCAAGCCGTTCAATGACCCGAAGGTGCGCCAGGCCATCAACTACGCCATCAACAAGGAAGCGCTGGCCAAGGTGGCCTTCGCCGGCTACGCCGTGCCGGCCCAGGGCGTGGTGCCGCCGGGCGTGGACTTCGCCGAGAAGCTGGGCCCGTGGCCGTATGACCCGGCCAAGGCGCGTGAGCTGCTGAAGGAAGCCGGCTACCCGAACGGCTTCGAGACCACGCTGTGGTCGGCCTACAACCATACCACGGCGCAGAAGGTGATCCAGTTCGTGCAGCAGCAGCTGCAACAGGTGGGCATCAAGGCGCAGGTGCAGGCCCTGGAAGCCGGCCAGCGCGTGGAGCGCGTGGAGTCGGTGCAGAAGCCTGAGGACGCCGGCGTGCGCCTGTACTACGTGGGCTGGTCGTCGTCGACGGGCGAGTCGGACTGGGCGCTGCGCCCGCTGCTGGCCTCGGAATCGATGCCGCCGAAGCTGCTGAACACGGCGTACTACAAGAACGACCAGGTCGATGCGGACATCGCCGGCGCGCTGCGCACGACGGACCGCGCCGAGAAGGCCAGGCTGTACAAGGACGCCCAGGAACGGATCTGGAAGGATGCCCCGTGGGCGTTCCTGATCACGGAGAAGGTGCTGTTCGCGCGTTCCAAGCGCCTGAGCGGCGCCTACGTGATGCCTGACGGCTCGTTCAACTTCGACGAGATCGACATCAAGCAGTAAGCGTTTTGCGCCCCTCTCCCGCTTGCGGGGGAGGGGCGCAAATATAAAGACGGCGCCACCAAGCGCCGCCGAAGTGGTAGCTGTAGTCGCGGTAAGTCGTCCTTACAGTCGTACGCAGTAAGCCGTGTTGGCCGCCCGCCCGAGATGCGGGGGCATGGGCGGGTGGCCCGCGGTCTCAATTCCTGGTAGCCAGATGCTGAATTACTTCCTCAAACGATTCCTGGGCGTGATCCCGACACTGCTGCTCGTGGCAGTGCTGGTGTTCCTGTTCGTCCACATGCTGCCCGGTGACCCGGCGCGGCTGGCCGCCGGCCCTGAAGCCGACATGGCCACCGTCGAACTGGTGCGCAAGGACCTGGGGCTGGATCGCCCGATGCCCGAGCAGTTCGTGCGCTTCTTCACCAACGCGCTGCAGGGGGAATTCGGCACCTCGCTGCGCACCAAGCGCCCGGTCTCCGAGGAGATTGGCGAGCGCTTCCTGCCCACGCTGTACCTGACGCTCTCGTCGATGGTCTGGGCAGTCATCTTCGGCATGGCCATCGGCATTGGCTCGGCCGTGTGGCGCAACAAATGGCCGGACCGGCTCGGCATGACGCTGGCGGTGTCGGGCATCTCGTTCCCGGCCTTCGCGCTCGGCATGCTGCTGATGGAGGTCTTCTCGGTGCAACTGGGCTGGCTGCCGTCGATTGGCGCCGATAGCTGGAAGCACTACATCCTGCCCTCGCTGACGCTGGGCGCCGCCGTGGCCGCCGTGATGGCGCGCTTCACGCGGGCCTCGTTCATCGAGGTGCTGCAGGAAGATTTCGTGCGTACCGCCCGGGCCAAGGGCGTGCGCGAGACCGTGGTGGTCATCAAGCACACGCTGCGCAACGCGATGATCCCGGTCGTGACGATGATGGGCCTGCAGTTCGGCTTCCTGCTGGGCGGCTCCATCCTGGTCGAGAAGGTGTTCAACTGGCCCGGCCTGGGCCGCCTGCTGGTGGACGCCGTGGAAATGCGCGACTACCCGGTCATCCAGGCCGAGGTGCTGCTGTTCTCGCTCGAATTCATCCTGATCAACCTGGTGGTGGACATGCTCTACACCGTGATCAATCCCACCATCCGCTACAAGTAAGAGGCCGGCATGACTGAGCTTTCCACGCCCGCCGCGGCAGCATCCCCCAGTACCGCCCCGGAGGCCGTCCGCACGCCCTGGACCGAGTTCTGGCGCAAGTTCCGCAAGCAGCACCTGGCCCTGGTGGCCGGCGCCTTCGTGCTGATGCTGGTGGTGATTGCGGTGCTGGCGCCGTACATCGTCCCCTACGACCCCGAGAACTTCTTCGACTACGACGCGCTGAACGCCGGCCCGTCCGCCGCCCACTGGATGGGGGTGGACTCGCTCGGCCGGGACATCTTCAGCCGTATCCTGGCCGGCACGCGCATCTCGCTGGCGGCCGGCTTCTTCTCGGTCATCATCGGCGCCATCATCGGCACCGTGCTGGGCCTGATGGCGGGCTACTACGAGGGCTGGTGGGACCGCATCGTGACCCGGCTGTCGGACGTGCTGTTCGCGTTCCCCGGCATCCTGCTTGCGATCGGCATCGTGGCCATCCTCGGCAATGGCATGACCAACGTGATCTTCGCCGTGGCCGTGTTCAGCGTGCCGGCGTTCGCGCGGCTGGTGCGCGGCAACACGCTGATGCTCAAGGGGCTGACCTATGTGGAGGCGGCCAGGAGTATCGGGGCGTCCGACTGGACCATCCTGATGCGGCACATCCTGCCGGGTACGGTGTCGTCCATCGTGGTGTATTTCTCGATGCGGATCGGTACGTCGATCATCACGGCCGCCGGGCTGTCGTTCCTGGGCCTCGGCGC
Source organism: Cupriavidus sp. 01L43 (assembly GCF_056399925.1). Lineage (NCBI taxonomy): Bacteria > Pseudomonadati > Pseudomonadota > Betaproteobacteria > Burkholderiales > Burkholderiaceae > Cupriavidus > Cupriavidus sp. 01L43. Next base: position 7,367 of record NZ_JBFTSH010000024.1, on the reverse strand, counting down.
CCAGCCGCCCACCCCGGAATGGGGCGCGATGCTCAACGAGGCGCGCGCCGACATGGTCACCGCGCCGCACGTGGCCATCTTCCCGAGCCTGGCCATCTTCCTGACCGTGCTGGCGTTCAACCTGCTCGGCGACGGGCTGCGCGACGCCCTCGATCCAAAGATCGACCGCCGGTGATGCCCGCATGACCGCCAACGCGCCCCCCGTGGTCGGCAACCTGCCGGCCGGCTCCCGCAACGCGATCACCGATGTGCCGGGCGTGAGCGTCGGCCATCGCACGCTGGCGGACGGCGCCTGCCAGACCGGCGTGACCGTGATCCGCCCGCACGCCGGCAACGTCTACACCCACAAGGTGCCGGCGGCGGCTGTGGTGCTCAATGGCTTCGGCAAGAGCATCGGGCTGGTGCAGGTGGAGGAACTGGGCGTGCTGGAGACGCCCATCGCGCTGACCAACACGTTCAGCGTGGGGACCGTGGCGCAGGCGCAGATCCGCGCGGCGATTGCGGAGAACCCCGAGATCGGGCGCGGCTGGCCCACGGTCAATCCGCTGGTTTTCGAATGCAATGACGGCTACCTGAACGATATCCAGGCGATGGCGGTGCAGGAAGCCGACTACGCCGGGGCGCTGGCGACTGCCGGGGCCGAGGTGGCGCAGGGCGCCGTGGGCGCCGGGCGTGGGATGTCGTCGTTCGGGGTGAAGGGTGGCATCGGCACGGCGTCACGTCTGGCGGGTGGGTATACCGTCGGCGCGATGGTGCTGTCGAACTTCGGCACGGCCGAGTCGCTGATCTATGCGGGCCAGGCCGTGGGTTCCAGGCTGGCCGAGCGTCTGGCTGCCAAGACCGAGACGGAGAAGGGCTCGATCATCATGGTCGTGGCCACCGATGCGCCGCTCGACGCCCGGCAGCTTCGGCGCCTGGCGCTGCGCGCCGGCACCGGCCTCGCGCGTACCGGGTCGATCTTCGGCCATGGCTCCGGCGACATCGCGCTGGCCTTTTCCACGGCCTACACCGTGCCCCATCTGGCCGATGTGCCGATGCCTGCCGTGCCGATGGTCCACGAATCGCGGCTCGACCCGCTGTTCCGGGCCGCCGCCGACAGTGTGGAGCAGGCCATCGTCCACGCCCTCTGGCATGCCGAGCCAGTGACCGGCCGGGACGGCCACCACCGCGCGGCGCTGCGCGAGTTGCTGCCGGATCTCTCCGAGACCTGATATGAAGATTCTGATTTCCGCCGATATCGAAGGCGTGGCGGGCGTATTCCACACCGAGCAGACGCGCGCCGGCAATGGCGAGTACGAGCGCGCCCGCGCCTGGATGACGGCCGAGGCGAACGCGGCGGTGCAGGGCGCCTTCGCGGGCGGCGCCACCGAGGTGCTGGTCAACGACTCGCACGGCGGCTTCCGCAACCTGCTGCCGGACCAGATCGACCCGCGCGCGCAACTGGTGCTCGGCAAGCCGCGCTACCTGAGCATGATGGCCGGCGTGGAGCACGACTGCGACGGCGTGTTCATGATCGGCTATCACAGCCGCGCACAGGGCCGGGGCGTGCTGGCGCACACCATCAACAGCAGCGCCTTCGCACGGGTCTGGTTCAACGGGCTGGAGCTGGGCGAGGCGGGCATCTATGCCGCACTGGCCGGCGAGTTCGACGTGCCCGTGCTGCTGGCCAGCGGCGACGACGTGTTCATCGCCGAAACCCAGCCGCTGATGCCCTGGGTGCGCTACGTGCAGACCAAGACGGCGGGCGGGCAGGGCAGCGGCACCACGCTGTCACCGACGGCTGCGCGCGATGCCATCGCCCACGCGGCGGAGGCCGTGACGCGCAATGCCATCGCCCATCCCGAGGCCCGCTGCCTGGAACTGGCCGGCCCGGTCAACTGCCGGCTGCAGAGCATGTCCTCCGCCTACGCCGACCTGTTCTGCCAGTGGCCGACCTTCGAGCGCGTGGACGGCGTGACGCTGGCCTTCACGGCGCCCACCGTGCAGGCCGCCGTGCGCATGCTGAACTGCTGCTCGGCCATGGCCTTCATGCTGAAGTAACGATAAATGGTGGCGGCGGGGCGCGCGGTGCGACAATAGCGCCCGTTCCCCGGATTTACCCCTCGTCACCATGAAGCAGGCCCCGCCCGGCGGCTGGATACCCGTTCGCAAGGATTTCGTCGATCCCGCCAACACCCGCTGCCACGCGCGCGGCGCCAAGGGCGGCCGCCACCACGGCTTTCCCGAGGGCCACGCCTATATCCTGCGCGGGCCGGATGGCCACGAATACCCCTTCGGCGCCGACTGTGCCCGCGCCGCGCTGCCCGAGCCAGCCTGGCTTGAACAGGTGCCCGACTACACCGAGCGCGACGCCGTGCCGCGCCTCCCCGATTTCACCGACATCCCGCCCCCGCGCCGCAGCCGCAAGGCCACCGCCGCCGAGCAGGAACTCGCCCGCCGCAACGCCGCCACGCGCTACGTGGTGCTACGCATGGAGAAGGTGGCCGCCGTGCCACGCGTGCAGCCCACGGTGCGCTTCCCGGCGCTGGAAGACCTCTACCAGCAGATCGCCCAGGGCGGCGCGCTCTCCAACGCCCAGGTGACCCGCGTGCTGGCCATCGAACGCAGCGCCGCCACGCCAGCCAAGCTCCGCATGCTGAACCTGCTCGACGTCTACACGGCCCACGTGAAGCTGGAACGCCTGATCGCCGCCTCGAACAACCTCGACAACATCCGCTTCCTGCGCAGCCTCCACGACTGGCTGGCGCGCCACCTCGTGCTATCCACGGCGCAGCTGGACGCCGCCGGCATCGTCATGCATCCCCACGCGTTCCGGTCGGCCTGGCCGAGTGGGGGTGGGGAGGGGGAGTTGTTCTAGGGGGGGCAGGCGCGGCTCTGCAAATCCCACGATTGAGGGGGTACCTCCCTCGTCGGTGGGGGAGGGGCGGCGTGGGCGCTCGGACGTCTTTCGACAAGGTGCAATCCCCCGCATCGACAGATAACGGCACGCCGCACATCATCCTTAACCTCATGTCGTGATGTAACTGGCGTCAGGCGTGAGATGTGGGGTGTTCACGCATTGCTGTGCGCGGTGCGGCTTGAATTTAATCCTGCTTACTTCTCCCTTAAAAATTACGAAATCGCCTCAAATTGCAACGTTGCACTCCGCCCAACGACGCGGGTGCTTTTAGCCGATCGGCTATTTGAGGCAGATCCCGCCTTTGTTATCTTCCGGCCCCGATAGCCGCTGCGTTCGTCACATGCGCAGCACAGGATAAGAAAGAAGGGAGTAGGTCGTTGTATCGAGTACGGGGGAATTTTGCCTGGCTGCCGCGTGGGGTGGCCGGATGGGTCACGGGTCTGAGCCAGTTCGCACTGGCCGCGCACTGCCTTGCCGCCGGCGTTGTGCCGGACGGCGGCACTGCCACCACGGCCGTCACGGGCGCCAATGGCCGCATCACGGTCGGCGTGGCCGGCGCCGTGGGCGGCGTTTCCACCAATACCTACCGCGAATTCAACGTGCCGCGTGCCGGGGTCGATCTCGACAACGCGGCGGCGCGCGCACGCACCATCCTCAACCAGGTCACCGGCACCAATCCGTCCCTGCTCGAGGGCCAGCTCAGCGTGCTGGGCCCCCGCGCGAACGTCGTGATCGCCAATCCCAACGGCATCAGCGTCAACGGCATGGTGGTGCGGAACATGGGCAACCTGGCGCTGACCACGGGGCAGGTCACGTTCAACGATTTCACGGTCAACGGACAGTTGCAGCGCAACCTCGTGCTGAATACGCGTCAGGGCGCCATCGACATTGGCCCCGGCGGGCTGTCCGGCACGCTGCTGAACCTGGAGCTGATCGCCAAGCAATTGCGCATCGCCGGCAAGGTCGAGAACCTGTATGCGGATGCCAACGCGCGCGTCCGCGCGGTGGTGGGGGACAGCCATGCCGAGATCGACGCCAGCGTTTCCCCAACCGACAACCTGTCCCCCTGGATTGCCTACAGCGCACCGTCCGCCACGCCGGCCAATGGCATCGCGCTCGACATCACGGCTGCCGGCAGCCTGATGGCGGGCCGGATCGAACTGATGGTGACGGACCAGGGCGCCGGCGTGCGGCATGCTGGCGCGGCCTATGCGACCGCCGGCGATTTCGTTGTGTCGGGGAGCGGCGACCTGCGGCTCGCATCGGGCCGTATCGAGGCCAATCGCGACGTGGTGGTAGCCAGCGGTGGCTTGCGGGGCACGGGAACGGTGGAGGCGGGGCGGCATGTGTCGGTGGCTTCAGACCGGGTGGAGTTGGCCAATGCCGCGATCCGGGCCGGCTCCAAGGGAGCCGGGGACATCGTGATCGGCGCCAGCGGCCAGGTCCATACCGAACCGGTACGGCTGGCCGATACGACGCTCGATGCCAGCGGCGGCATCGGCCTTTTTGACGCGGGCACGGCCATGCAATTGACCGGCACGCGCGCCTCGGCAGGCGGGCACCTGATCGTCGGCGCCCATGACGTGGCACTCGATGGAACGGTGCTGACGTCCGTGGGCGGCGCCGCCAACATCGACGCCGCCGGGCGTTTTGCCCTGCGTGACAGCGACATCCTGGCCGCCACCGACATCAGGCTGCACGCCGGATCGATCGGACTCGAGTCGGCAGCACGCCAGTCCACCGTCGTCGCCCGCAGCGGTGGCGTGCTCGTGCAGGCCGATGGCGACATGGTCAACCTGGGCGCGCTGGTGCAGGGCCAGACGCGCATTCAGGATACGGCGGCGTCCCTCGGCGCGGTCACGGTGCAAACCGGAGGCTCGCTCCGCAACGAATCGACGCCCGATTCCCTCGCCATCCTCTTCGGCGTCAACGACGACGTCGTGGTGCGCGCCGGCGGCGACGTCATCAACCGCCATGCGCGGATGCTGTCCAACGCCCGGCTCGAAGTGACCGCCGCCGGCGACCTCGTCAACGCCATCACCAAGTCCAATGGCGCCAACGCCGAACAGCCCGTTATCGGCGCCTCCTCACCAATGTGCTGGGACATGCACTGGTGGGCTGCGCGGCACAGAGCCTGAGCGGTGGGGACTGTGCTGGTGGCGCGATTGGCGGGGCGGCGAGTGCTATTGCGGCGCCGTTGATTCGCGATGAAGTATATGCCGGCAGCGATGCCGTCAGATACAGCGATGATGCCGTTCGGCAGGCACTTACAGTTGGTCTTGCGACGTTGATTGGTGGTGCAGCCGGCGCGCTACTGGGTGCTGACGTGACCTCAGCCGGCTTGGCGGCGCAGAACGAGGCGATCAACAACGCCACCGCCATGATGGTGCCGAGACCTGCGCCAACTGGGCCGGGCGGAACGTACACCCCGAACAACGGCCCGCAGAAGTCCGACCCGTTGGCGAATCCGCTGGAAGCGGAGAATGATGGTGGGCCCATTGGGACGCCAAACAATGGGCCGCAGGGCGGGACGCTGACGGGGACGCCCGCAAGCGGTCCACAAGGGCTGACAATTTTGGCAAATCCGGGGTGTGGCTCGGCTGCAGGCTTGGGTTGTGTCGGACTTTCGGTTATTGCTTCCGTCAAGGACGGTGTTGACAAGCTTTCCAACGCGCTCGGCATGAGTACACCCGCCGGTGCCGACAGCGCCGCGAATACGGCCAATAGCGAGAGGCTGGCGAATCAGCTGACCGCTGAGCAAATAGCAAATGGTCACGCGTTTGACAAGCATGTGCTAATTCAGAATGAGTTCGGAGGTTCTATTACATCGAAACAGCAGTTTGCTGAAAAAATTGAGACTATACTCAACAACCCATCGGCGACCAAGCAATTGAGTAATGAGCGCGCAGCATACTGGGATGACGCGACCGGCGTGGTGATAATTGTTAATCCGAAGGCTTCGGATCGTGGAACTGCATTTAAGCCGACGAATGGTAAGATTTATTTCGATAATCTAAGGTGAGACATGAAAATCAATGAAGTCGAGGGTAAGATTGCTCAAATCGAGCTTGATTGTGAGGAGTTGCTTACGCTCAACGCAGCACTCAACGAGATTTGTAACGGAATAGATGTCCATGAATTCGAAACTAGAATAGGAACCTCTCGTGCGGTTGCGGAGAAATTGATGGCAGAGATTCAAATGGTGCTAGACCAGATTCCGAAAAGCTAACTCCAAAATCCAACCGCAAGGCAACTCGCAATAACTGCGAGGACATCGTTCCGAAGTGTTGATAAGAACGCCATCACAGGCCCCGGGATAGGATGGTCGCCCGCATCTATGAAAGAAAATCGGTGGTTTTTTGCATCAACGAGCCGGTCATCGAACTATTTTTTGTATTCACAAATAGTTTTCAAGAGCCAGTGCATGTGCATTAACGGGACGCCCCGAAATTTTTAATGAAACGAGTCGTTCGCCTCGCGCTGGCCGGTATGGCCCTGTCGTTCCTGATGGCCGGTTGCGCTTCGGGCGTGAAGCATTCGGAAATGGCGTCTTCCATCCCGTCGCTAAAAAATTGGGCGAGGGGCGTGTTTTTTTCCTGCGCTCGGCGTCGATGTTCGGTGCTGCCATCCAGCCCGATATTCGCCTGAATAACGAAGTGGTGTGAGAATCGAAGCCCCGGCGGCTTCTTCTTTGTGGATCGTCCGGCTGGGAAGTACGTCGCCGCGGCTGCCACCGAGACGGAGAAGACCCTCAGCTTTGTGCTCGATTCCGGGGAAACCAAGTACGTGCGCAGCTCGCCGTCGATGGGCTTGATGGTGGGTCGCGTGGTACTGGAACTGAAGACGCCGGAAAAAGCAAAGGAAGATCTCGCGTCGCTGAGCTATACGGGCGACCAGGTCAAGACGGCTGCGAAGTAATAGGAAGTGTTGGGAGGGAGGCTCCGGCACCCTCCAAGCTGAGGCGTTGCGCCCTTAGCTGATTGGCTTATCAGGTCTACCTGCCGGACGGCTACGTCCAGGCGCTGGCGACGCCCAACGGCGGCACGATCAGCGGGCAGAACGTCAGCCTGGACATCGACGGGCAACTGCGCAACAGCGGCCAGATCACGGCTGGGGATCTGCTGCAGGTGAAGGCGGGCAGCCTTGACCTGAGCCCGAACGTGGTGGACATCGGTACGAATGCGTACAAGGCGCAGGGCGGCTGGAATGTGGTGACGGGCACGGTGGTGCAGCCGGGCGGGTTCCTGTCGGCGATGCGCATGGACATCGACGCCGGCACGATCCACGCGGTGAACGACGCGTTCCGGATCACCCGAGCCGACGGCACGGTGGACGAGGAAGCCAGCGCGGCGCTGGTGGAGCAATTGAAGGAGAGCCTCGGGCTGAACTACACCGAGGACACGCTCCAGGACGACATCCACACCCGGTTTATCAAGGAAAAGAAGGGCTTCGGCATCATCGGCCAGAT
>NZ_JBFTSH010000023.1:0-72990 GCF_056399925.1 Cupriavidus sp. 01L43 | reverse complement strand
TAATGCTCGCCACCCGCGCGGCCTTCAGCATGCCGGCGAGGCCGAATCCCACACCAATATCCAGCGACAGCCCGATATTGCCGGCCATGTCCGGCGGCGCCCGCATGGTCTCTGCGAGCTTCGTTGCGCCCTGCTGGGTCAGTGTTGCAGTGTCGTGCCCGGTCCAGGCTTGTCGCATGCCGCGCCAGGCCGTGTCCGCGCCATGCATGCCGAACGCGATACAGCCAGCTTTCGTCACGCCAGTCGGTTCCGGCGCAATGCACAGCACCCCGGCACCCACCATTTCCAGCACACCGCCGACGATGTCCAGCCCGCCCCATAGGCGGTTGGACATCATCTCCGTAGGACTGATCGACCGGTGCGCCAGCACCGCCGCCAGTTGCGGCGCGCTCATGACCACGCGCAAGCCGTCCATCTCGTCTGCCTGAGCCATCGGATTCCCCCCATGAAAAGAGAGGCCCGACGCTACCGACCCAGCGCCAGCGCACTATTGAGATGGCGCAACTCCGCTCAGGAACAAGGAAATTGCGATCACCCCCTACCGATACAACACCTGCGGCAGCCACAGACCAATCCCCGGGAAGATATAGAGCAGCGCCAACGCCAGGATCTGGATCGCCATGAACGGCAGCATGCCGGCGAAGATCTGGTTCAGGGTGACGTGGGGTGGGGCCACGCCCTTGAGGTAGAACGCCGCCATCGCCACTGGCGGGGAGAGGAAGGCCGTCTGGAGGTTCAGCGCCACCAGCAGGCCGAAGAACAGCGGGTCGATGCCGAAGTTATCCAGCAGCGGGATGAAGATCGGCATGAAAATGATGATGATCTCAGTCCATTCCAGCGGCCAGCCGAGCAGGAAGATGATGACCTGCGCCAGGATCATGAACTGCACCGGGGTCAGGTTCAGGGACAGTACCCACTCCTCGACCAGCGCCTGGCCGCCCAGCAGGGCGAAGGCGGCGGAGAAGATGGACGAGCCGACGAACAGCCAGCACACCATCGCGCTGGTCTTGGCCGTCAGGAACACCGAGTCGCGCACCACGCCGTAGTTGAGCTGGCCGTACGCCAGGGCCAGCAGGGCGCCGCCGAGCGAGCCGACCGCCGCCGCCTCGGTKGGCGTGGCCAGGCCGAAGACGATGGACCCCAGCACCGCCAGGATCATCACGGCCAGCGGGAAGAACGACGACAGCAGCATCTTGAAGATCTCGAGCCGCGCGAAGTCGAACCGCCAGTAGAAATACACCAGCAGCAACGCCACCACGGCCAGCGTCACCCAGAACCACGTGGGGGCGGGTCGGGATTCGGCGGTGGCATCGGCTGCCCCATCGGCGGCGGGCTTCGCCAGCGTCGGCTTGGCCTCGGCGGGTGCCGGGGCCGGCATCTGGGCGATGGGCGGCGCGGCGGGCGTGGCCGGCGTCAGCGCATCGGCCGCCGGGCTGGCTTCTTCGGGAGGGGCCTGGAGACTGTCGAACGATGCCTCCCCCTCGGAAGATGACGATGACGACGACACCGCGCCCATCTCCTCGAGCCCGCCCGCGCCGGCGGCCACCAGCGGCGAGGTCACGGCCGCGTACATCAGGCTCATCGACACCGCCACGAAGATCGCCGGCATCAGCGTCACGCCGAGCTGGCGCGCCACCTCGCGCATCGGCACATCGACATTGCGCCGGCCCTTGAGCCCCACCATCAGCGCCGGCAGGGCGCGCCGGCTCACGGTGTCGCGCAGCGTGGTGGCCATCGGCGAGAGGCGCACCACGCGCTCCTCGGCCGACAGCGGCGGCGCCAGCGCCGGCCGCAGCTTCGCCAGCATAATCACATAAACGATATAGAGCCCCGCCAGCAGCAGCCCGGGGAAGAATGCGCCCGCGTAGAGCTGCACCACCGACACCCCGGCCGTGGCGCCATAGACAATCAGCAGCACCGATGGCGGAATCAGGATGCCCAGGCACCCGCCCGCCGTGACCGCGCCGGCCGAGACCGACGTGCTGTACCCGGCCCGCAGCATGGCCGGGAACGCCAGCAGCCCCATCAGCGTGACCACCGCCCCGACGATGCCCGTGGCCGTGGCAAACACCGCGCAGGTGATCAGCGTGGCCACCGCGAGCGAGCCCGGGATCCACGCCAGCGCCAGGTGCAGGCTGCGGAACAGCTTCTCGATCAGGTTCGCGCGCTCCACCAGGTAGCCCATGAACACGAACAGCGGGATCGAGATCAGCACGTCATTGGTCATCACCGCGTAGGCCCGCTGCACCATCAGGTCCAGCGTCTGCTCCACGGCGATCTCGGGATTGGCGTGCCGGTACGCGAGCCAGGCGAACAGCACCCCCATGCCCATCAGCGTAAAGGCGGTCGGGAAGCCGAGCATGATCGCCACCACGATCAGCGCCAGCATCAGCAGCCCGAGATGGCCGTTCGTCCAGTCCGCGGGCGATGGCATGAACACGAACACGGCGCCGACAATCAATATCATCAGCGACAGGCCGAACCACAGTTCCTTTCTCATCGCGCGATGCCCTCGTATTTTTCCGAAGTCTTGGCCGGTGCGGGCTCGACTGGCGACGCGGGTGTCGCCAGCACGTCCTCGCTGCTCACCATCTGGCGCAGCTTGTCCACATCCACTTCCTCCACGTCATCCTCGCGCGCCGGCCAGCGGCCCTGCTTCAGGCAGACCACGCAGCGGATCACCTCGGCTACGCCCTGCAGCAGCAGGAAGGCGCCTGCCACGGGAATCATGGCCTTGAACGGGTAGATGGGCGGCCCGTCTGCCGCGATCGACGAATGCTCGTTCTGCGCCAGCGAGACCTCGAAGAAGTCGATACCGGCCCAGGCCAGCGCGATCACGCCCGGGAAGAAGAAAAGTAAATAAAGTACGAGGTCGATGCCTGCCTGCGCGCGTGGCGAGAGAAAGCCGTAGAGGATGTCGCCGCGCACATGACCGCGCTTGGCCAGCGTGTAGGCGCCGGCCAGCATGAACAGCGCGCCGTAGAGCATGTTGCTCACGTCGAACACCCACGCATGGGGCGTGCCCAAGGCGTAGCGGGAGAAAACCTCGTAGCTGATGATCAGTGTCAGCGCGACGATCAGCCACGACGCGGTCTGGCCGACGAAGGTGCTGATCCTGTCGATCCCGAACAGGAGCTTTTGCACGGAGATGCCTTTTCAGGGAACGGTGAGGAAGACGGCCGCCGGCGGGCCCGCGCCATCATGCGCGCCCGCCGCCTGCCTTGTAGCGTGGACCCAGCCTCGAACTCAGCCTTTCTTCGGCGCGAAGTAGTAGGAAGACGCCATCCGATAGTCGACGTTGGTGTCGTTCTGCCAGCGCGTGCTGCGCTGCGCGAACGCCTTCATCGAATCGTTCACCTTCTTGAACATAGGATTCTCCTTCTCCTTCCGCGCCACGATGTCGTCCCAGACCTTGAGCTGCGCCTGCAGCACCGAGTTGGGCGTGGCGTAGAACTTCACGCCCTGTTGCTGCAGCGCCAGGTAGTCCTTCGAGTAGCGGTCGATGGCCTTCATCGACATATCGGCGGAACTCGCGTCCACGGCGTTGGCGATCAGCGCGCGCAGCTTCGGGTTCAGGGCGTCGTAGCGCTTCTTGTTGAAGATGATCTCGAACTGCTCCGAGCACTGGTGGAAGCTGCGCAGCATGCAGACCTTCGACACATCCTGGAAGCCCAGCGCGCGGTCCGAACTCGCGTTGTTGAACTCGGCCGCGTCCAGCAGGCCACGGTCCAGTGCCGGCACGATCTCGGCGCCGGGCAGCGCGTTCACGGCCGCGCCCAGCCCGGTGAAGATGTCGATCGACAGCCCCACGGTGCGGAACTTGAGCCCCTTGAAGTCTTCTGGCTTGGTGATCGGCTTCTTGAACCAGCCCAGCGGCTGCGTGGGCATGGGACCGTAGAGGAAGGACACCACGTCGAGGTTCAGGCTGCGGTAGATCTCCTCCTGCAGCTCCTTGCCGCCACCGAACTTGTGCCAGGCCAGCAGCATGTTCGGGTCCATGCCCCAGGCCGGCCCCGAGCCCCACAGCGCGAGCGCCGAGTTCTTGCCGTACCAGTAGGCAATCACGCCGTGGCCGCCGTCGAGGGTGCCCTTGCTGACGGCGTCGATCAGATCGAACGCCTTGACCACGGCGCCCGCCGGTAGCAGCTCGATCTTGAGTTCGCCGCCGGACATGTCGTTGACCTTCTTGACGAAGTCACCCGCGAACTCGTGAAAAATATCCTTGGTGGGCCAGGTGCTCTGCCAACGCATCGTCACGGGGCCTTGCGCCTTGACGATGGCAGGGAAGCCCATCGTCGCGGTGCCCACGGCGGCGGCGCCGGCACCACCCATGAACTTGCGTCGCGATACCGCGCTGCCTTTCTGCCTTGCTGCCATGACTGTCTCCCCATTATCTGTATTGGATGAACCAATCGACGAACCGCACGGACACCCGCGCGCGCAGGCAAGGCGCCTGCACGCACGGTTGAGAACAGTGGAAGGAAAGAGGTAGCGCGAGGCAGTGGGAAGGGTCCGCAGCATGCACGTGCGGACAATATGAGACATTTCCCCCGACCTTCAGTTGTCTGAATGTTAGGCAACAGGCATCGCGCCAACAATGTAGGGGATACCCGATTCCGCGTGCGGCAGGCCGCAGTCGGATGGCAGGAAAGAAGCTGGGAAGGCGGAGGAAAAGCCGGGGGAGAAGGGCTAGTTGCCGTCCTGCTCGCCGGCGAGCGATTGCACGGCGTACTTCACCAGCCCGGCGCGGCCCTCGATGCCGAGCTTGCGCTTGAGGTTGAGGCGGTGGGTCTCCACCGTCCGCACCGACACGCCGAGTTGCGCGGCAATTTCCTTGTTGGCCAGCCCCCGGCCGATGCCGGCCAGGATGTCTCGCTCGCGTGGCGTGAGCGCGTCCACCGGTCCCACGGTCTGCTCGGCCATGCCGCGCGCGATCCGGGCGCTGTAGAACACGCGCCCGGCCAGCACGGCCTGGATGGCGGCCAGCAATTCGTCGGCCGGGGCGTCCTTGAGCACGTAGCCGCGCGCGCCGGCACGCATCGCCTGACGCACGTATTCGAGGTTGTCGTGCATCGACACGATCAGCACGGCGAGTTCCGGATAGCGGTCGTGCAGCGCGCCAGCCAGCGCGATGCCGCCCATGCCGCGCATGCCGATGTCGGTGATCACGAGGTCCGGGCGCCGCCCGGGGCCGGCGGCGGCCAGCCAGCCGAGCGCCGCCTCGCCGTCATCGGCCTCGCCCACCACTTCGAGCCCCGGCTGGAGCGTCAGGTGCATGCGCATGCCGTCGCGCACCAGCGCGTGGTCGTCGATCAACAGCACGCGGGCCGGCGTGGCGAGTGCGGGGGCGGAGGGAGACGCCGGGGAGGTCGTGGCGTCGTCGTGCGAAGCGGTCATGACTGCGAAATTTCCGATACGGGGGCTGGGGCGGGCGGTTGGGCTGGAAGACGCGTGGGCAGCGTGGCCACCAGCCGGGTGCCGGCCGGCGAGGAACTCAGCACAAACTGCCCGTCGAGCGCAGCCATGCGCTCGCGCAGGTTGCGCAGCCCGATGCCGCGCTGCGGGTCTGACTGCATGCGGGCGACGTCGAAGCCCGTGCCGTCGTCACGCACCGTCAGCCGCGTGAGCTTGTCTTCAAAGGTGAGCGCCACCTCCACACGCCGCGCATGCGCGTGGCGCTCCACGTTGGTCAGCGCCTCCTGGGCGATGCGGAACAGCGCGGTGGCCTGCTCGTCGGCCAGTTCACAAGGCTGGCCGGTCTGGGTGACGTGGATCTCCAGCGTGCTGCCGGCCTGCATCTCGCGCGCCAGGTGCTGCAGTGCGGCGAACAAACCCAGGTCGTCGAGCAGGGCGGGGCGCAGGTTGCGCGCCACCCGTCGCACCTCGTTGAACACCGAGTCGAGCCGGTTCAGCGCCATGCCCAGCACGGGCGCCACCGAGGCGCCCTCGGTCGGCGCCAGCTTCAGGCGGTTCGTGGCGGCCTCGAGCACCAGCTTCACCGACACCAGCAACTGGCTGATGCCATCGTGCAGCTCGCGCGAAAGCCGCGCGCGCTCCTCCTCCTGCGACTGCACCACGCGCCGGGCCAGCTGATGGAGCTTGGCGTCCGCCTCGCGGTGGTCGCTCACATTGAGGGCGAGGCCGCTCGCCGCCACCAGCAGGATGCTGATGCCGGCAATCACGCCGATCCACGCCATGGTCTCGCGGATGTCGGTCTCGGCCCGGGCGTCGAGCTGGCGTAGCGTACGCTCCACATCGTCGAGATAAATGCCGGTGCCGAGCATCCAGTTCCACGCCGGCACGGCCACGACGTAGCCGAGCTTCGGGGCGAGTTGCTGCGAGGACGGTTTCTTCCACTGGTAGCGCACGGCGCCGCCGCCGGCCTTGGCCGCCATGATCAACTGCTGGATGGTCAGCGCGCCCTGCGGGTCACGCATCAGCCACAAATCCTGGCCGACCAGTTCGGGCTGGCGCGGGTGCATCAGGTTTCGGCCCTGGAGGTCATAGAGGAAGAAGTAGCCGTCCGGGCCGTAGTCGAGCCGCGCCAGCGCCTCCATGGCGGCGCGGCGGGTCTCGGCATCGTTGCGGCCGGAATCGACCATCGGCGCAATGGCGCTCTGCGCCAGTTCCACGTAGTGGCGCAGCTCCACTTCCTTGCTCTGGAGGTAGGCCGCCTCCACCAGCGCGCGCTCGTGGCGGGCCAGCGCGGTGGCCTGATAGCGCACGGCCAAGGCGATGCCGAACATGGCCACCGCAAGCGGCGCCACGGCGAGCAACAGGATCTTCTGGCGGAGTTTCATCTGGATCGGGGGTAAACACCGAGGCCGGCGAGGCCGCATGGCAGCGTGGCCTTACGTAGTACTACGCAAGCCCGTTGCGTAGTTACGCGCTTGTGCCGGCTGGAGCGGGTGTCAATACTACACGCCGGATTGGCGGTGCGCCCCTGCGCTGCACAATCCGTTGCAGTCAGCGCGCCGCGCCCACGGTTCGGTGCGCTCCTGCCTGCCGACCAGATCCGGAACAGACGAGAACAGACCGGGCACGCCGCAGACATCCAGGAGACCCCCTTTCCTCGCAGGATCGTCCGCCGCCGCCCCGGCACCACCCACTCTGCCCGCCATCCGCGTCGCCAGGTTTTTCATATCCGGTCTGAGGAGACCCTTCAACATGAATCGCATCGGACAACACCTGTTGTGGCTGGCCGTCGCCGTGCTCGGCGCGTTTGCCTTCGCCACCGTCGCGCTGTCGCGCGGGGAAGCCGTCAGTGCACTGTGGATCGTGGTTGCCGCGCTCTGCATCTACCTGATCGCGTACCGCTACTACAGCCGCTTCATCGCCGACAAGGTGATGCAGCTCGACCCCAAACGCATGACGCCCGCGTGGCGCCACAACGACGGCCTGGACTACGTGCCGACCAACAAGGCGGTGCTGTTCGGCCACCACTTCGCCGCGATTGCCGGCGCCGGCCCGCTGGTCGGCCCGGTGCTGGCCGCGCAGATGGGCTACATGCCCGGCATGCTGTGGATCCTGGCCGGCGTGGTGTTCGCCGGGGCGGTGCAGGACTTCATGATCCTGTTCATCTCCACGCGCCGCGACGGCCGCTCGCTGGGCGACCTGGTCAAGTCCGAGATGGGCACGGTGCCCGGCATGATCGCGCTGTTCGGCTGCTTCATGATCATGATCATCATCCTGGCGGTGCTGGCGCTGATCGTGGTGAAGGCGCTGGCCGGCTCGCCGTGGGGCACGTTCACTGTGGCGGTGACCATCCCCATCGCGCTGTTCATGGGCATCTACACCCGCTACATCCGCCCGGGCCGTATCGGCGAGGTCTCCGTCATCGGCTTCGTGCTGCTGATGCTGGCCATCATCGGCGGCCAGTACGTGCACGAGAGCGCCACGCTGGCGCCGCTGTTCACCTACGACGGCAAGGCCCTGACGTGGATGCTGATCATCTACGGCTTCATCGCCGCCGTGCTGCCGGTGTGGCTGCTGCTGGCGCCGCGTGACTATCTGTCCACGTTCCTGAAGATCGGCACGATCATCGCGCTGGCCATCGGCATCGTGATCGTCGCGCCGGAACTCAAGATGCCGGCGTTCACGCAGTTCGCCCAGGGTGGCGGGCCGGTGTGGTCGGGCAACCTGTTCCCGTTCCTCTTCATCACCATCGCCTGCGGCGCGGTGTCGGGCTTCCACGCGCTGATCTCGTCGGGCACCACGCCCAAGCTGCTGGAGAACGAGTCGCACGCGCGCTTCATCGGCTACGGTGCGATGCTGGCCGAGTCCTTCGTCGCCATCATGGCGCTGGTGGCCGCCTCGGTGATCGAGCCGGGCGTGTACTTCGCGATGAACAGCCCGGCGGCCGTGATCGGCACGACGCCGGAAGCCGTGGCCCAGGTCGTGTCGACGTGGGGCTTTGTCATCACCCCTGACGTGCTGATCGAGACCGCCAGGAATGTCGGCGAGAACACGATCATCTCGCGCGCCGGCGGTGCGCCGACGCTGGCCGTGGGTATCGCCCACATCCTGCATCAGGTGGTGGGCGGCCAGGCCATGATGGCGTTCTGGTACCACTTCGCCATCCTGTTCGAAGCCCTGTTCATCCTGACCGCCGTGGACGCGGGCACCCGCGCCGGCCGCTTCATGCTGCAGGATCTGCTGGGCAGCTTCGTGCCGTCCATGCGCCGCACGGACTCGCTGCCGGCCAACCTGATCGCCACCGCGCTGACCGTGGCGGCCTGGGGTTACTTCCTGTACCAGGGCGTGGTCGATCCGCTGGGCGGCATCAACACGCTGTGGCCGCTGTTCGGCATCTCCAACCAGATGCTGGCTGCCGTGGCACTGGTGCTGGGCACCTGCGTGCTGGTGAAGATGAAGCGCGGCCAGTACGCGTGGGTGACCGCGCTGCCGACCGTGTGGCTGCTGATCTGCACGCTGACCGCCGGCTGGCAGAAGCTGTTCGATGCCGATCCGAAGGTCGGCTTCCTGACCCACGCGGCCAAGTTCAGCGACGCCATCGCCCAGGGCAAGGTCCTGGCGCCGGCCAAGACGATGGAGCAGATGCACCGCATCGTCTTCAACGACTACCTGGACGCCGGCCTGTGCGCGCTGTTCATGTTCGTGGTGCTGTCGATTGTCTTCTACGGCTTCAAGACGGCCATGGCGGCACGCGGCATCACCAAGCGCACGGACAGCGAGACGCCGTTCGAGCCGCTGCCGGCCGGCACCTCGGCCGCGCAGCACTGAGTACGCAACCCAATCGCCATCCACAGGAGGCCACCATGCTGGATCAAATCGGGACCATGGGCCGCTACCTCGGCCAGTCGCTGCGGCTGATGGTCGGGCTGCCCGACTACCAGACCTACGTGGCCCATATGGAGTCCACCCACCCGGACCGCGCGCCGATGACGTACGAGGAATTCTTCCGCGAACGCCAGGAAGCGCGGTACGGCGGCGGGCAGGGCAAGTGCTGCTGACGTCATCCATCATGACGTGACGAAAGCGACCCTACGGGGTCGCTTTTTTCATCCCCGGTAATCGGGTGTTGTGTTTACACCGCGATTTTTAACCAATAGATACCGTTTCTGGAGCGGGTTACAGGGCCTCACAACTGGTTACAGCAACGGCAGGGCTCGTTCTCTACACTCCGGTTCCAGATGCACGACTGATAAAGGAAAACACGATGTCTCGCCATCTTCGCACCCTCACTCTGGCCCTTGCCCTCTCCGCGGCTGCGCTGCCGGCGTTTGCAGGGGGTGACCTGAACAATGCACTCGGCGGTGGTCTGGGCGGCGTGGCTGGCGCTGCCGTGGGCGGCGCGCTGGGCGGTAGCACCGGCTCCGTGATCGGCGGCGCGGTGGGCGGCGGCGCCGGCGGCGCGCTGACCTCCAGCAAGCGCGAACGCACCGGTGCCATCATCGGCGGCGCCCTGGGTGGCGGCGCCGGCACGGCGGCCGGCAATGCCATGGGCGGTCGTACGGGCGGCCTGGTGGGTGCCGGCCTGGGCGGCGCGGCCGGTGCGGCGCTGGGCGGCAACGTCTCGCGCAGCAACTCCTACGACGACGATCGCCGCTACTACAAGAAGAGCAAGCATCGCCACCGTGGCCATCGCCACGACGACTAAGTCGTTGGCTGGAAACGAAAAAACGGGCCTTCGGGCCCGTTTTTCCATGGCGCGCAGCAAACATCGCGCGCATAAACAAAAAGCCCGTACCGGTCAGGTACGGGCTTTTTGGCGACTGGCGGGCTCAGATCAGAGCGCGGCGCCGTCGGTGTAGACGTCGAAGTTGCCAGCACGGGCGCCTTCGCCGAAGGAGTCGAACTTGCCAGTGCGGGCGCCTTCACCGAACGAATCGAACTTGCCGGTGCGGGCACCGTCGGTGAACGAGTCGAACCTGGTGGACTTGGCGCCGTCGGTGTACGGGTCGAACGAGGTCTTGGCGAACGCCGGGGCGGCGGAGAGGGCGGCAACCAGGGCAACGGTCAGGGCAAATTGGCGCTTCATGGCAAATCCTTTCGTTTTTCGTGGATGCCAGCGCTCGGAATGTGGATGTTGCGATGCGGCATCAGGTGATGCGATATTAGGCATTCCCCTGATATGAATAAATATTGCCATCCACAATGATTGATTGTGCTTTTCACAATAAATCCCCCGGATCGTGTAAAAGTTCACGGGTGAATCGGGAGACTATGTCATGGATCGGCTTCAATCGATGCGCGTCTTCGCCAAGGTGGTGGAACTTGGCAGTTTTGCACGTGCGGCGCAGCAATTGGAAATGTCCAATGCCGTGGTCACGCGCTATGTGGCGGACCTGGAAAGCCACCTGGGCACCCGGCTGCTGAACCGCACCACCCGCAGCCTCTCGCTGACGGACGCCGGCGAAACCTACCTCCAGCGCTGCGGCCAGATCCTCGAGGATGTGGAAGAAGCCGAATCGGTGGTCACGGCGCGCAGCCAGTCGCTCTCGGGCACGCTGCGGCTGGTGGCGCCGGTCATGTTCGGCCTCCACCTGCTGCCGCAGACCCTGGAACGCTTCCAGCAGCTCTACCCGGACGTGGTGTTCGACGTGCTGCTCTCGGACCGTATCGTCGATATCGTGGAAGAAGGCCGGGATGTTGGTGTGATGCTGTCCGACCTGGGTCTCGGCTCGCACCTCGTGGCACGGCCGCTGATTTCGGCCGAAGTCATCCTGTGTGCCTCGCCCGGCTACCTGCGCGCGCACCCACCGCTGCGTAATGCCCAGGACCTCGCCAACCACCGCTGCATCGCCATGCGGCTGCCGACGGCCGAGCACGAATGGACGCTCTCCGGCCCCGAAGGCGACGTCACGGTCGCGATCCGGCCGGGCCTGCTGTGCAGCAACGCCGAACTGGCCCACCAGGCCGCGCTGGCCAATATGGGCATCGCCATGCTGTCCTCCTACCTGGCCCGTCCCAACATCGAAGCCGGCCGCCTCACGCACATCCTGCCCCAATACCAACTCCCGCGCCGCGACGTGAGCGTGGTCTACCCCAGCCGCAAGTTCCTGCCGACCAAGGTGCGCGCCTTCATCGACTTCCTGCTCGAGGAAGGCACGAAGCGGGCCGGCGAAGCCAGCGGACAGAAGCCGTAGTCAAACGCGACTCGAAACACGCCACCCAAAACGCAACAAAAATGTTGTAGAATTTCACAACAAAACACAACATTTGTGTTGTACCATGCACACCTCCCGACGCATCTGGAGGCGCATGAAATACAGCGAGTTTCGGAAATGGCTGCGCCAGCAAGGTGCCACGTTTGAGCGGCACCGAAGCGGCTCGAGCCACTACCGGGTGACGCTCCGTGGCAGGACCACCATCTTTCCGGACCATGGTTCCAAGGAAATGGGCACGGGACTGGTCGAAGCCATCAAGAAGCAGCTCGGTATCAAGTAAGCGGGGAGGCCCCAAATGTACGCGTACCCAGTCAACCTCACGCCGGATGACAACGGCACATTGCTTGTCACTTTCCCCGACGTTCCCGAAGCGACCTCGGTTGGCGAGGATGAAGCGGACGCGCTCGTGGAGGGCCTCGACGCCCTCGAGGCGGCTTTCGAGATCTATTTCCAGGAGAAGCGCATTATTCCGCGAGGCTCGAAGCCAAAGCGAGGCCAACGCACCGTGGTGCTGCCCGCGCTTGTCGCGGCCAAGGTCCAACTGGCAAACGAGTTGCTGACCCAAGGGGTGCGCAAGGCGGAACTGGCGCGGCGGCTGGCGCTGCATATGCCGCAAGTCGACCGACTGCTGGATCTGCGCCACTCGTCCAAGATCGAACAGATCGAAGCGGCGTTCCACCAGTTGGGCAAGCGCCTGGAGGTGCTGGCGGTCTGATTCCGCCGCGTTGCCTGCCTTCGTCGCTCGAAGAAAGCCCGCCCGGCTCGCGCCGCGCGGGCTTTTACTCTTCGGCGTCGGCCGTCGCCTTGGTGGCGGCGCGGGTCTTCTTGGCGGCCGGGGTCTTGGCGGCGGCGGTCTTGGTCGCGGTCTTCGTTGCAGCCTTCTTGGCGGGCGCCTTCTTCGCGGCTACCTTCTTCGCCGCCGGCTTGGCCGTGGCGGCTTCTGTCGCGGCACCTTCGGCCGCTTCAGTGGCCTTGGCCCCCTTGGCGGTCTTGGCTGCGGCGCCCTTGGCGCCAGCCTTCGGCTCACGTACCTCGAACTCGAAGCCAATCTTGCCGTCCGGCTGCTTCACCAGGAACGCCTTGAAGTTGCGGCCCGTGCGGGACGACTTGAAGCCGGTTAGCAGGTCTGTCTTGCCGGCCGTCAGCAGCTTGCCGATCTGCTCGCGCGAGATTTCCTGCTGCAGGATGATCTTGCCGGTGGTGAAATCGCAGGTCTTCTCGCTGCCTACGGCATTCTCGCAGACGTACTTCATGCCGTGCTCGTAGACCGCGCCGCTGCACTTCGGGCACGACCCCACCGGGGTCTGGGCGCTGAAGTCGATCGGCTCGCCATCGGCGTCATCGTCGTTCTGGCCGAAGTCGAACTCCATCTTCCAGTTGCCGTCGTCGCCCTTGGCCAGCTTCAGGATGGCCGCGAACGGCCGGCCCATCTTGCTGCGGAAGCCCTGCAGCGGACCAATTTCCTTCTTCAGCAGCAGTTCCTCGACTTCCTCGATCTCGAACTGGCGGCCGCCCGGGATCTTGCTGATCGAGAACTCGCACGCGGTGCAGGCAAAGCGGCGGTAGTTCTCCTTGACCTGGCCGCCGCACTGCGGGCACGGGGTGTCCAGCGTGGCGTAGTCGCCCGGAATGGTGTCGCTGTCGTATTCCTTGGCGCGCTTGACGATCTGCTGCGTCATCTGCGCGATCTCACGCATGAATTCGTCGCGCTTGAGCCGGCCGCGCTCGATCTGCGACAGCTTGTGCTCCCACTCGCCGGTCAGCTCGGCCTGCGTCAGTTCGAGCACGCCCAGGCCGCGCAGCAGCGTCATGAGCTGGAACGCCTTGGCGGTCGGGATCAGTTCGCGGCCCTCGCGCACGAGGTACTTCTCGGTCAGCAGCCCTTCGATGATGGCTGCGCGCGTGGCCGGCGTGCCGAGGCCCTTGCCTGCCATGGCCTCGCGCAGCGCGTCGTCGTCGACGAGCTTGCCCGCGCCTTCCATCGCCGAGAGCAGCGTGGCTTCGTTGTAGCGCGCCGGCGGGCGCGTGGTCAGGCCGACGGACTCGACCTTGTCGGTCTTGACGCGCTCGCCCTTGTCCACCGGCACCAGGTTGGCGTCCTTGTCGTCCTTGCCCTGCGCCTCGCGGCCATAGATCACCAGCCAGCCCGGGTTGACCAGGACCTTGCCCTCGGTCTTGAAGTGATGGCCCGCCACCTCGGTGATACGGGTGGTCACCTGGAACTCGGCAGCCGGGAAGAACACCGCCAGGAAGCGGCGCACCACCAGGTCATACAGCTTCTGCTCGGGCTCGGACAGGTTCTTGGGCGCCTGCAGCGTCGGGATGATGGCGAAGTGATCGCTGATCTTGCTGTTGTCGAAGATCTTCTTGTTCGGCTTCACCCAGCCGCTGGCCAGGATCTTCTTGGCGTGGGTCAGGTAGTTGGGCGAGCTGTCGGCCAGCATGCCCATGGTCTCCTTGACCGTCTCCAGGTAGTCCTCGGGCAGCGCGCGGGCGTCGGTACGCGGGTACGTCAGCACCTTGTGCTTCTCGTACAGCGCCTGGGCCAGACCCAGCGTGTTCTTGGCGGAGAAGCCGAAACGCGAGTTGGCCTCGCGCTGGAGCGTGGTCAGGTCGAACAGTGCCGGCGACTGCTGCGTCGACGGCTTCGATTCCTCGGTGACGGTGCCCGGCTTGTCGCGGCAGGCGGCCACGATGCTCTTGGCCTCGGCCTCGCTCCACAGGCGCGCCTCGCGCGCCTCGGGGTCGAACTCGTTCTTCTTGAACTTCGGGTCGAACCAGCGGCCTTCATAGAGGCCCTTGGCGGCGATGAACTCGGCGTGCACTTCCCAGTAGTCGCGCGCCACGAAGTGCTTGATCTTCTCCTCGCGCTCCACCACGATCGACAGCGTCGGGGTCTGCACCCGGCCCACCGTGGTCAGGAAAAAACCGCCGCCCTTGCTGTTGAACGCGGTCATCGCCCGCGTGCCGTTGATGCCGACCAGCCAATCGGCCTCCGACCGGCAGCGCGCGGCATCGGCCAGCGGCATCATTTCCAGGTCGTCGCGCAACTGCGCAAACCCGTCGCGGATGGCCTGCGGCGTCATCGACTGCAGCCACAGCCGGCGCACCGGCTGCTTGGCCTTGGCCTGTTGCGCGATCAGGCGGAAGATCAGTTCCCCCTCGCGCCCCGCATCGCAGGCGTTGATCAGGCCGGTCACGTCCTTGCGCTTGATCAGCCGGTTCAGCACCTTCAGCCGCGATTCGGTCTTCTGGATCGGGCGCAGGTCGAAGTGCGGCGGAATCACCGGCAGATTGGCGAAGCTCCACTTGCCGCGCTTGACCTCGTAGTCGTCCGGCGCGGCAATCTCCACGAGGTGGCCCACGGCTGAAGACAGCACGTAGTCGTCGCTCTCGAAGTACTCGTCGTGCTTGGTAAAGCCCCCGAGGGCGCGCGCGATATCGGCGGCGACCGATGGCTTTTCCGCGATGATGAGGGCTTTAGACATTGAACGGGTCCTTGCGGCACGGCCCCCTCCAGGGGAAGCCAGCGCCTCTTGATTGGCACTGCTAATTATGTAAACAGCACGCCTGGGCTTTGAGGCGCCAATAATAAGCGCGCATCCGTCGGCGGTGCAAGCAAACGCCGCCTGAGGCTCAGGCAGCACATGGCATCAGCCGGGGTGGCTCTCGAGTAACCAGTCGAGCACTTCGGGAATTTCCGATGCGGCCGCGGGCATCGACGCCCCACGGTCCAGCATTCGCTCCAACACTTCCAGATGAGGCAGCACCGTGCCGTAAAAATGCGGATCGCCGCCGGCCACGGGCTGGATCAGCACCGTCGGAAAATTCTCAATGTCGATGTCCTCGCCGAGCCGGTCGGCGTGGGTCTCGATATCGATCCAGACAAAGCAGTCGCCGGGATAGCGCGCTGCCAGCGCCGCAAAGCCACTCATATAGTCCTTGCACGTCCCGCACCAGTCCGCGCACAGGCAGGCCACCAGCCGGCCCGCTGGCCGCGCGGCCAACGCCTGGCGCAGCGCCGCGGCGTCTTGTTCGGGAAAGTAAACGGTCATGGCAGTCGAAAACATGAGCAGCCTACGGCACCAGCCGCGGCAATGCCGGCAGATTGTATAGAGTTTGGCGCCCCTTACCCGAGCCGCCGGTAGCGGTTGCCCGGTAATCGCTCCGCCGCGCCGGCCAGTTCCAGCTGTAAAAGCGCTGCCGACGCCGCATCCGCCGACATTCCGCTGCAGGCGCACAAGGCGTCGAGTGTCACAGGATCATAGGCGAGGGCGGCGCCGAATGCGTCGGCGGGGGTCGGGCGGGGGTCGGCAACCTCCGCCCCGGCGGGTCTGGCCGATGACGGGGCGAGGTCGGGAAACTCCTCCACGATGTCCTCGAGGCTTTCCACCAGCTTGGCGCCCTGCCGGATCAACCGGTGACAGCCTTTCGAGAGCGGCGCGTGGATCGACCCGGGTATCGCGAACACCTCGCGCCCCAACTCCGACGCCAGCCGCGCCGTGATCAGCGACCCCGACCGCTCGGCCGCCTCGACCACCAGCACGCCCTGGCCCAGTGCCGCGATCAGCCGGTTCCGCTTGGGGAAGTGGTGGCTCACCGGCGGCGTTCCAAGGGGAAATTCGCTGAGGATGGCGCCGCCTCGGTCGACGATCTCATGCGCCAGCGCGTGATGGCGTGCCGGATACACCACATCGATACCCGTGCCGATGACGGCAATCGTGCCGCCGGCGCCGGACATCGCCCCCGCATGGGCCGCTGCATCGATACCGAGCGCGAGGCCGGACACCACCGTGAATCCCGCCCCGGACAGGGCAGCGGCAAACGCGTGGGCGTCCTTCGCCCCCTGCACGGTGGCCTTGCGCGCGCCGACGATGCCGATGGACGGCGCTGCCAGCGCATCGCGCCGGCCATTGACGTGGAGGAGGAGCGGGGGATCGGCGAGGTCGAGCAGCCGCGCCGGGTAATCGCCATCGGCGAGCGTGACGAGGTGATGGTTGGGTACGGCAAGCCATGCCTCGGTACGCGCGATCAGCGCGGCCAGCGTGGCATCGGGCGGGGCGGTCAGGATTTGGGCGATGGCGGGCGGCACCAGCCCATGCAGTCGGGCAGCGGGCTGCGCCAGCACCGCCGACGGCAGGCCGAACGCGCCCAGCAGCCGGCGCGCGGCCGCTGCGCTCAGTCCTGGCGTGGCGATCAGCCGCAGCCACGCCGCAACGTCGGCCAGCCCCGCATCCTTGCCCAGGGCCGGCCCGGAGACTTGCGCGCCCTCCGACGCGCGCCAACCGGTCAACGTGGCGTCGTGGCGATGTCGCCAACCTTCATCAGGTTCGTGGCATCGGTGACCAGCGCGTACGAGATACCCGGGAACACGCGATACACATAGGCCAGCCCGTAACGGTCGTCGGGCAGGCGGATGGTGCGATTGCTGTCCGTCGGATCCTTGACCAGACCGCCGTCACGCGAGAGCGCCAGCACATGGCCCGGCTCGAGCCCGGCATCGGTGCCCACGTTCAGCACCACCACCTGCTTGGCGCCGCCGTACTGCACGCCGCCATATACGGCTGCGATGCGGGCATTCACGTCGGTCTCGGGCGCGTGCGGCACATAGCGCACCAGCTCGCGCGGGGGCTGGGGCAGCAGCAGTGTGCCGGGGCCCATTTCCTGCAGCGACTGAGTGGCCTGCACCGTGGTCACGGCGTCCGGGCCCTCGGGCGGACGCGAGACGCGCACGCTGCCCTGGTATTCGGCCTCGAAGCCAATCACCTTGTTGGTGATCGGATCACGCACCGGCAAGGCCGGCTTGAAGGCCTGCCAGTCGCTGCCGATGGAGGCATCGCCGGGGCCAATGCCGCGCGCGTAGCCGGTATCGCCACGGCCCATGTAGACACGGGCATCGGGCAGGGCCACGAGGCGCGCCGAGGTATCGACGGTGTCCTTGTCCACCACCAGCGGGCGGATCAGGAACGGCTCGATGTCGGCCGCCGGAATGCTCAGGATCGCGTCGCCATCGGCGCCTTCGCCCCGCATGCGCGGCGAGAGGCGGCCATCGCCACTCGCGCCGCCCGGTGCGGTCGTGCTCAGGTAGGCGCGGCCATCGCGGGTGACCAGATACAGGGTCTGGCCCGGATAGATCAGGTGGGGATTGCGGATCTGCTGCTTGTTCATGCCCCACAGCTCGGGCCAGCGCCAGGGCTGGCGCAGGAAGCGGCCCGAGATGCCCCACAGGGTGTCGCCGGAGCGCACCGTGTACTGGCCCGGCGCGCTGGGCGCCAGATCGGCAACTGGAATGCCTTGCTGTGCCGTCCGGTCGGCTTGCGCCTGCTGCGCCGGCGAGACACTGAGGTCTGCGGCCTGGACGGTCATGCCCGCCCCGGCAGTGATGCCGGCGACACTTAGCATGAGAAGGGTGAACGCGTGCAGCCTGCGGCCCGACGCCGCTTGTTCTTTGGTAAGATCGCGCATTTTCGTGAACCGGTCGGTGTAGCGACCGGATTGACCCTAGAGAGCGTGCCTGCTGCGGCCCGCCTTGATTTTTTGTACTTGCGCCCCGATTCTGCATGTAAACACCCGTCGCCGCAACGCGGCCGGGCAGTAGACAGCACCTGGCGTTGCGCCCGAGCATCATGGCAAAACTCGACATCCTCACCTACCCCGATCCCCGCCTGCACAAAGTGGCCAAGCCCGTGGAGGTGGTGGATGACCGCATCCGCACGCTGGTGCGCGACATGGCCGAAACCATGTACGAAGCGCCGGGCATCGGCCTGGCCGCCACGCAGGTGGATGTGCACGAGCGCGTGATCGTGATCGACCTCTCCGAGACGCGCGACGCCCTCCAGGTCTTCATCAACCCGGAAATCGTCTGGGCCAGCGACAACCGCAAGGTCTGGGAAGAGGGCTGCCTGTCCGTGCCCGAGGTCTACGACCGCGTGGAGCGCCCGGACCGCGTGCGCGTACGCGCGCTGAACGAAAAGGGCGAAGCCTTCGAACTCGATGCCGACGATCTGCTCGCTGTATGTATACAGCACGAGATGGATCACCTGATGGGCAAGGTGTTCGTCGAGTACCTGTCGCCGCTCAAGGTCACCCGCATCAAGCAGAAGCTCCAGAAGCGCGTCCGTTCGCGGATGTAACAGCGGTGCCGCCGCGCCGGCGCCGTCTGCTATCGTTAACCCCTCCGAAGCACCCAATGCACCCGGCCGCCACCATGCGGCCGGTGGCGTTTTTATCGCGGAACCCTGCCATGACCCAAGCCCAGCCACTACGCGTTGCCTTTGCCGGCACCCCGGAATTCGCGCGCGTCGCCCTGGAGGCCATCCACGCCGCAGGCTTCCCGGTGGTGGCCGTGCTGACCCAGCCGGACCGCCCGGCGGGGCGCGGCATGCAATTGCAGGCTAGCCCGGTCAAGCAATTCGCGCTCGATGCCGGCCTCGGGCCGGTACTGCAGCCGCGCTCGCTGCGCCGCCAGGGCAAATATCCCGAGGAAGCCGGCGCGGCTGTCGATGCGCTGGCGGCGACGGCGCCCGATGTCATGGTGGTGGCCGCCTACGGCCTGATCCTGCCGGCCGAGGTGCTGACGCTGCCGCGCCATGGGTGCCTGAACATCCACGCCTCGCTGCTGCCGCGCTGGCGCGGCGCGGCGCCGATCCACCGCGCCATCGAGGCCGGTGATGCCGAGACCGGCATCACGCTGATGCAGATGGACGAAGGGCTCGACACGGGTGGCATGCTCTCCCGCGAGGCCGTGCCGATCGGCCCGCTGGACACCACCGGCACGCTCCATGACACGCTGGCGGCGCTGGGCGGGCGGATGATCGTCGCGGCGCTGCAGCAACTGGCGGCCGGCCAGCCGCTGGCCGCCACGCCCCAGCCCGGGGCCGGCGTGACCTATGCCGAGAAGATCGCCAAGGATGAAGCGCCGCTCGACCTGCGCCGCCCGGCCACGGCGCTGGCCGGCCAGGTGCGCGCCTTCAACCCCTTCCCCGGGGCCACGGTGCAGGTGGGCGACACCGTCATCAAGTGCTGGCAGGCGCTGCCGCTGGCCAGCTCGACGCCGCTGCCGCACCCGCCCGGCACTGTGCTGGCGGCCGACGCCAGCGGCGTGATCATCGCCTGCGGCGAGGGCAGCGCGCTCCAGGTCACCGAACTCCAGAAGCCGGGCGGCCGCCGCCAGCCGGCGCAACAGTTCCTGCAGGGCCAGCCGCTGCCGCCGGGCACGCGCTGCCTCGTGCCGGCGTGATTCAATCTCCACATCCGTCTGCAAAAACCCTGCTACGGACATTGAATTTCCGGCAATCGGTCCCGATCTAACCGTCAACGCGTCCCGCAGGGGCGGGTACGCGGGGATGTACGTCGATTGTCGATTTGGGAGACTTTTCCATGTTCAACTGGGTCAAGACCTTCATGTTGATGGCCGCCATCACGGCGCTGTTCATCGTCATCGGGGGCATGATCGGGGGCCGCAGCGGGATGATGTTCGCGCTGTTGATCGCGCTGGGCATGAATTTCTTTTCCTACTGGTTCTCGGACAAAATGGTCCTGCGCATGTACAACGCGCAGGAAGTGGACGCCGGCACGGCGCCGCAGTTCTACAACATGGTGCAGGAGCTGTCCCAGCGCGCCGGGCTGCCGATGCCGCGTGTGTACCTGATCAACGAGGACGCGCCGAACGCGTTTGCCACGGGGCGTAACCCCGAGCACGCGGCGGTGGCGGCCACCACGGGCATCCTGCGCGTGCTGTCTGACCGCGAGCTGCGCGGCGTGATGGCGCACGAACTGGCGCACGTGAAGCACCGCGATATCCTGACCTCGACCATCGCGGCCACGATGGCCGGTGCGATCTCGGCGTTGGCCAACATGGCGATGTTCTTCGGCGGGCGCGACGAGAACGGCAATCGGTCCAATCCGATCGCCAGCATCGCCGTGGCGATCCTGGCCCCGCTGGCGGCCTCGCTGATCCAGATGGCGATTTCCCGGGCGCGTGAATTCGAGGCCGACCGGGGCGGCGCCGAGATCAGCGGCGACCCGCAGGCGCTGGCCAGCGCGCTGGACAAGATCCACCGCTACGCGCAGGGCATCCCGTTCCAGGCCGCCGAGGCGCACCCGGCCACGGCGCAGATGATGATCATGAACCCGCTCTCGGGCGGCGGCATCGCCAACCTGTTCTCGACCCACCCGGCCACCGAGGAGCGCGTTGCGCGGCTGATGCACATGGCGCAGACGGGCACCTATCCCGCCTGAGGCCGGCCGCGCGCCCCGAGTCCGGGTAAACTGCCCGCTGTGTTCCCCGGAACCGGCGGGCTTTTTTTGTGATCGGCACGCCGTGCCGGTCACTGTCATTCATAGCATTTTCAGAATTCTCGTATTCCATGCGCCTGCAACACGATTCACTTGCCTTCCAGATGCTCGGCGCCGCCGCGGCGGTACGCGGCGTCAATGAAGGCACGGCCCTGCCGCAGGCCATCGAAGACGTCGCCACGCACCTGCGGCTCGACCGCGTGCGCGACGCCGCCACGCGCGGCGCCGTGCAGGACCTGGCCTATCGCACCGTGCGCCAGTTCGGCACCACGCGCGCGCTGGTCACCGAACTGGTCACGCGCCCGCCCGGCGCGCTCGTCGATTCCCTGCTGGCCGTGGCCCTGGCGCTGCTGCTGGAAGGCGAGGAGGGCGATGCCAGCAAGGTCGGGCGCGGTGGCTACAGCGATTTCACCGTGGTCGACCAGGCCGTCAGCGCGGCCGCATCCGAGCCGAAGACCGCCCACGCGCGCGGCCTGGTGAACGCGGTGCTGCGCCGCTTTTTGCGTGAACGTCAGCAACTGATGCAGACCGTCAACCAGGACGAGGAAGCGCGCTACAACCTGCCGTCCTGGTGGCTGGCGCAGCTGCGCAAGGCGTACCCGGACCAGTGGACTACGTTGGCGGAGAGCGTCAACGCCCGGCCGCCGATGACGCTGCGCGTGAACACGCAGCGCATGTCGGTGCCGGAGTATCTGACTGAACTGGCCAACGCCGGCATGGCCGGCACGGTCGTGGGCGAGCAGGCGGTGCGGCTGGTCCGCGCGTTCCCGGTCTCGCAGGTGCCCGGCTTTGCCGAAGGCGATGTGTCGGTGCAGGACGCCGGCGCGCAACTGGCCGCGCCCCTTTGCGAATTGTCTGATGGCATGCGCGTGCTCGATGCCTGCGCGGCCCCCGGCGGCAAGACCGGCCACCTGCTGGAGCTGGCCGACATCGACGTCACCGCCGTGGAGAGCGACGCGCAACGCGCCGCCCGCATCCACGAAAACCTTGCCCGCCTGGGCCAGCGCGCCAACGTGATCGTCGGCGACGCGAGCCGACCCCAGGACTGGTGGGACGGCCAGCCGTTCGACCGCATCCTGGCGGACGTGCCGTGCTCGGCGTCGGGCATCGTGCGGCGCCATCCCGATATCCGCTGGCTGCGCCGCGAGACAGATATCGCGCGCCTCGTCAATGAGCAGCGTCGCATCGTGTCTCAACTTTGGCCGCTGCTGAAGCCGGGCGGCATCCTGGTGTACGTGACCTGTTCTATTTTCCCAACGGAAGGCGAGGAGCAGGCGCTCTGGTTTGGTGCGCAGCTACCAGATGCGATACGATTGCAAGCGCCGGGACAACTGCTGCCCGGTACGAAGGCGCCTGAAACGGCCAGCCTGCCAACCGGTTCGCCGTCGGGTCTGCCTACCGATCATGATGGCTTCTACTACGCCCGCTTCCAGAAACGCGCCTGATCCCACCGATGCCGAGCCCGCTGCGCTTGTTCGTCCACCGAGTCCCGGGCCGCGCAACGCGCGAGGCGCCGGCGCTCGCGCTGGCCAATAGCGGCCGGCGTGCGCTGGGCACCCTTGGCACACTCAGCATTTGGGCCGTCACCGCATGGCTGCTGCTGAGCCTGCTGCTAGCGCTGACGCCCCGCGCCGAGGCGCAGCTCATCGAGAATTCCGAAGCGAAGATCGAATACCAGGACGGCGGCTTCGAGCTGGCCACCTCGTTCGATTTCGACCTGCCGCCGGCGCTGGAAGACGCGCTGCACAAGGGCATTCCGCTCTATTTCGTGGTCGAGTTCCAGCTCTCGCGCCCGCGCTGGTACTGGTTCGACGAGAAGCCGGTGAACACCAACCGCAGCGTGCGCCTGTCGTATCAGCCGCTGACGCGTCAGTACCGCGTTTCCACGGGCGGGCTGCAACTGCCGTTCAACCGCCTCAAGGGCGCGCTGCAGTTCATCCAGCAGGTGCGTGGCTGGCGCGTGTTCGAGCGCGGCGACGTGCGGCGCGGCGAAACCTATCACGCCGAGCTGCGCATGCGGCTCGACCTCTCGCAGCTGCCGAAGCCGTTCCAGATCAACGCGGTGAACACGCGCGAGTGGAACCTGTCGTCCGAGTGGAAGCGCTTCAACTACACCGTGCCGACCAACCTCGACGCGCCGCAGCCGCTGCCCGCACCGCCGTCCCCGATGCCGGCCTCACCGCCTGCGGCACCCCCGGCACCGCCCGCTGCGCCGGCCATCCCCGGCTCCGCGCCCGCCGCGGCCTCCGCGCCATCGGCCGATGCCCGCACGCCGTTCTCGCAGACCGTCTCCACGGTCCTGTCTCCGAGCCAATTGGTACAGCCCGCATCGAGCCCGCCATGAACGGAGCGATCTGGGACAGCCGATTCCGCCGCGTGCTCTATCGCGTCGTGGTGGGGATCATCGTCTTCCTGGCGCTGGTCCTGGTGGGCCTGCTGGCCGGGGCCTCGGCCAACACCGAATTCTTCGATCGCTATTTCACCCTGCTGTTCAAGGTCAACCTCGTCGTCGGCGCGCTRCTKGTGCTGACCGTGGGCGCRYTGGCCATGACGCTGTGGGTGCGCTACCGGCGCGGCAAGTTCGGCACGCGGCTGATGACCAAGCTGGCCGTGTTCTTCGGCGTGGTGGGCGTGCTGCCGGGCGTGCTGATCTACCTGGTCTCGCTGCAGTTCGTCTCGCGCAGCATCGAATCCTGGTTCGATGTACGCGTGGAAACGGCGCTCGAGGCCGGGCTGAACCTGGGCCGGTCCACCATCGACAGCCAACTGGCCGATCTGCAGGGCAAGGCCCGGCTGATGGCGGACCAGCTCACGGGGTCGTCGGGCATGGCCACGTCGCTGCAACTGAACCGGCTGCGCGAGCAGTACGGCGTGCAGGAGGCCGCGATCTTCACCGGCAGCGGCCGGGTGATGGCCACGGCGTCGAGCAGCTACGCCTCGCTGGTGCCGGACCTGCCGTCGGGCATGCTCGCCGAGCAGGCGCGGCTGGCCGGCGGCTATGCGGCCGTGGAGGGCGGCACCGAGCCCTCGGTGGACGGCAAGCGCACGGGCCCCATCGACAGTACCCACCTGTACCGCATCCGCGTGATCATTCCGCTCGGGCCGGCGCCGTCGCAGAACTCGACCGACGCGGAGGCGCAGGCCGCCGCCGTGGCTGCAGCCGCCGCGGTCCAGCGCGCGCAGCGCCCGCCGCGTGCCGGCATGTCCGCGCCCGGTGCCCGCTGGGCCGGGTCGGGGCTGTCCGTGGAGCGCCGCCCCGAGGACGCACCGGCTACCGGCTTCGGCCTGATGGGCGATACGGTGCGCGAGGAGCGCTACCTCCAGGTGCTGCACCCGGTGCCGGCCGTGCTCGCACGCAATGCCGACGAGGTCCAGCGCGCCTATCAGGAGTACCAGGAAAAGGCGCTGGGGCGCACCGGCCTGCGCAAGATGTACATCGGCACGCTGACCCTGACGCTGTTCCTGGCCGTGTTCATCGCCGTGATGCTGGCCCTGCTGCTGGGCGGCCAGCTGGCCCGGCCGCTGCTGATGCTGCTGCAGGGGACCAAGGAGGTGGCCGAGGGCGATCTCTCACCCAAGCGTGAACTTAAAAGCCGCGACGAACTGGGGATGCTGACGCAGCAGTTCAATGCGATGACGCGCCAGTTGTCCGAGGCCCGCATCGCCGTGGAGGAAAACCGCACCGCGCTGGAGCAGTCGAAGGCCTACCTGGAAAGCGTGCTGCAGAACCTGACCGCCGGCGTGCTGGTGTTCGACCGGCGCTTTGCGCTGCTGACCGCCAACCCCGGTGCCGAGCGCATCTTCCGCCAGCCCTTCGCCGGCGTGCTGGGCCAGCCGGCCGAGCAGATTCCAGGGCTGGGCGAATTCACCGAGATCGTGCGCCAGGCGTTTTCCGAGCAGAACACCAGCGAGGTGCTGGGCGGCGCGCGGCACTGGCAGAAGCAGATCGAACTGCCGCAGGGCGACGAGGAACAGCCGCTGACGCTGCTGGTGCGCGGCGCCCACCTGCCGGGCGGCAGCCGCGACGAGCCCGGCTACGTGGTGGTTTTCGACGATATTTCCGATGTGATCTCGGCCCAGCGCTCGGTCGCCTGGGGCGAGGTGGCGCGCCGGCTGGCCCACGAAATCAAGAATCCGCTCACCCCGATCCAGCTCTCGGCGGAGCGCCTGCAGATGAAACTTTCGCCGAAATTGGAGACAACCGATGCGGAAGTGCTAAAGCGCGGGGCCGCAACGATCGTTAACCAAGTGGCGGCAATGAAACGCATGGTTGACGACTTCCGCGATTACGCGCGTACGCCGCCCGCCGTAGTGCAGACGCTGGCGCTGAATCACCTGGTGGCAGAAGTCTTGCATCTGTATGGGATCGACGAGCCCGGGGTGCACGAGCATCCCGTGATCCATTCGGCGCTGGGGCCCGATTTGCCTGAAATAAAGGGAGATCCGACCCAGTTGCGGCAGGTGATCCACAACTTGCTGCAGAATGCGCAGGATGCGGTGGCGGACAACGTGGCGGCCGGTAGGGCGGCGCCCCATATCACTCTGCACACCGAGACTGTAGAATACAAAGATTCTGCTGGCGAAGACCGGCAGGCCGTCAAGCTGTCCATCGCGGACAATGGTCCCGGATTCGCACCCCGCATTCTCAGTCGGGCGTTCGAACCGTATGTGACCACGAAAGCCAAGGGTACGGGTCTCGGGCTGGCGATGGTAAAGAAGATCATTGACGAACACGGCGCGCGCATCGAGTTACGCAATCGCATGGACGGCGCCGAGATCATCGGGGCACAGATCTCGATCCTGTTCGTTAAACTGGCATAGTCAAACTGCGTCACCGTCCGGTGGCGCTGCGGTGGGGTTAAGAGGGGAAGTATGGCAACCATCCTCGTAGTCGACGACGAAATGGGCATCCGGGAATTACTCTCGGAGATCCTGAGTGACGAAGGCCATGTGGTCGAAGTGGCGGAGAACGCCCAGCAGGCACGCGAGTACCGTGCGGCCGGGACGCCCGATCTGGTATTGCTCGATATCTGGATGCCAGATACCGATGGCGTCAGCTTGCTCAAGGAATGGTCGGCACAGGGTTACCTGACGATGCCGGTCATCATGATGTCTGGCCACGCCACGATTGACACCGCTGTGGAGGCGACCAAGATTGGCGCGCTGAACTTCCTCGAGAAGCCCATCGCGCTGCAGAAGTTGCTGTCCGCCGTGGAACAAGGCTTGGCGCGCGGCATCGAACGCCCGCGTACGGCGCCGACGGCGGCCAGCGCGGCGCCTGCCGCCACCTCTGCCACGGGCGAAGCCGCCGCGGCCGCGCTGGCGCCCGCCGAGATGCCCGCGGAGATCACCGCGAACGGCAATCCGGCACGCCTGCCCGAGGCCGAGATGCACTTCTCCTTCGACATGCCCTTGCGTGAGGCGCGCGATCTGTTCGAGCGTGCCTATTTCGAATACCACCTGGTGCGCGAACACGGCAGCATGACACGCGTGGCCGAGAAGACCGGCCTCGAGCGGACCCACCTGTACCGCAAGCTCAAGCAGCTCGGCGTGGAGCTGGGTCGCAACAAGCCTGAGCCCACCGAACAATGACCGACAGTGATGCACGGGGCGCTTGACTGGCCGGTTTCGCGCTGATATAGTTTCGCTTCTTTGGCCCGGTAGCTCAGTCGGTAGAGCAGAGGATTGAAAATCCTTGTGTCGGCGGTTCGATTCCGTCCCAGGCCACCAGATACAAGAAAACGGACGCTTCGGCGTCCGTTTTTGCGTTTGGGGTCAATGGTTTAGCGCCTACCCGAACATCTCCTCCGCCACCGTCGGATGCAGGGGCAGGGTCGTCTTCAGGTGCGAGGCCTTGAGCCCCAGCCGCAGCGACACCGCCAGCGCCTGGATGATCTCGGGCGCGGCGTTGTCCATCAAATGCACGCCGAGCACCCGGCCGCTGCGCGCGTTCAGCACCAGCTTGATCATCGACTGTTGCGAACTGCCGCCGAAGCGGTTTTCCAATGAGACGAATCGCTTGATTTCCGTGCGGATGCGCTCCGGCTTCCCCGCGTCCTCAATGGCCTGCGCCTCCGTCATGCCTACCACGCCGATGGCCGGCTCGCAGAACACGGCCGTGGGCACGATGTCGAAATCGGCCAGGTCGCCGCGCTTGCCGAACAGGCGGTCCGCGACCCAGCGGCCCTGTGCGATGGCCACCGGCGTCAGGTGCAGGTTCTCGGCCATGCAGTCGCCCACCGCGTACAGCGCGCGCTCCGCGCTGCGGAACTGGCGGTCCACAACGATGCCGCCCTTTTCGCCCAGTTCGATGCCGATGTCCTCGAGCCCCAGCCCCTCCACATTGGCCTGCCGACCGATGGCCGACAGCACCGCCTGGGCGCGCACGGTCTGGGTACGGCCCGGGTTGCCGTCCTGCGTATAGCAGACCTCGGTCGCGCCATTGGCCTGCGAGAGCAGCGTCACCTCGGTATTGAAATGCAGGCGGATGCCCTTGGCGGCCAGCGCCCCGGCCAGCGAGGCGGAGACGTCGTGGTCGAAGCGCGGCAGCAGCCGGTCCTCGCGCACGAGCAGGTCGACCTTGACCCCGTAGCGCGACAGGATCGACGCCAGTTCCACGGCGATATACCCTCCGCCGATCACCACCATCGACGCCGGCACGGTCTGCCACGTGAACACATCGTCGGACGTGCTCGCCAGCTCGCCGCCGGGCACCGGCAGTACGCGCGGCCGCGCGCCCGTGGCGATCAGCGTCTTGCGGGTGCGCAGGGTTTCGTTGCCGACGACGATCTCGGTCGGGCTCGTCAGCCGGGCCTCGCCGTGCAGGATCTCCACGCCGGCCTCGGTCAGCCGCTGGGCATAAGACGCGTTGAGACGCGCGACCTCGGCATTGACCCGCACGATGGCGTCGCGCCAGTCCTCCTTGCCGCCCGTGTGAGACAGGCAATCGGACAAAATGGCCGCCCAGGTGGCACCGTAGGACAGCATCTTCTTGGGCACGCAGCCGCGATTGACGCAGGTGCCGCCGATGGCGCCACGTTCGACCAGGATCACGCGCGCGCCCAGCGACGCCGCGCGCCGGGCCGCCGCTACGCCGCCGGAACCCGCGCCGATGACGACGAGGTCCGCCTCGCGCGCCTTGCCCGGCCGGCCATTGCGTTTGCGGCGCGGCACGTTCTCCACCACGGGCGCCGCGCTGATCTCGCGCGCGCGGCGGCGCTCCTTGGCCGGTGCCGGGGTGGCGGTCTCGGGTGTTGCCTGGCGCTTAGTCATCCATGTCTCCTTGTACGCGGCGCATCGCCGCATTCAACACGACCGACCGGCGCCCGTGGGCGCAACCACTCAGGGCGCCGGCAACAATTCCTCGTCCCGGATCGTGGGCCAGTCGCGCAGAAACGCTTCCGCGTCGCGCCGGCCCAGATCGTAGGCATGTGTCATGGCCTCGGGCCGGGTGTAGTCCCAGCTCGAGATGGGTACGCGCTGCGACGGCTGCAGGTACAGCCGGCGCTGGCCGCCCTCCGCCAGCACGAAGCGGGGCGGGCGCGGGTACAGCCGCGTCACCAGCACCAGCACGTTGCCGGGGGCCGGGTCGAGCGCATCGACGGGCACGTTGTCCACCAGCCCGCCATCGAGCACCGCGCGCCCCTGGCGCTTCAGTACCGGTGTGAACGGCGGCGTGGAGGCCGACTGCAAGAGCAGATCGGCCAGATCCTCGGGCGAAGCACAATCCTGCGCGCGCACGAACTCGGGCCGGAAGCCCAGCTTGCGGCCCAGCCGCGGGTGCAGCGTCTTGAGGAGGTGCTTGTCGATGTTGTACGCGAGCAGCCCGGCGGCCACGGCCAGGCGCGGGCCGCTCCACGGCGGGATATGCGCCACGCCGATGCGGATCTCGGGCGCGGCCTGGAGCCGCGCGAGCCGGTTATCGCCGAACAGCGACAGCAGCGCGTTGCGATAGATGCCGTAATGCGGAAACACGCGCTCGCGCCGCAGCAGGTTGCCCCAGTAGGCGTTGCGCGTGTTGTTGGCCAGGATGTCGCGGTAATAGGCCATGGTCTGGTGCGAATCATGCGCATGGACCATGCACGCCGTAGCCGCCCCGGCCGAGATGCCCGCAATCACGCGCGGCCGCAGCGCCAGCTCGGGCGCCACGGTGTCCCACCAGCCGGCCTGCCACCAGCATCGGTTGCCGCCGCCGGCGAACACGATCTGGTCGAACGGCTGGGAAAGCGGCTGGGGAGGGGCGGAGGAGATTGGCGCGGCGCCAGTCATCATCGTCGGATGGTCCTGGATGTCAGAGCAGCGCGTAGGTGGTGGTGGCCTGCACCGCCAGCTTGCCGTCGGTGCCGGTCAGCTCGATCTCGCCGAACACCACGGTCTTGCCGAGCCGCAGCACGTTGGCGCGCACGCGCACATCGCCGTCGATCACAGGCCGCATGAAGTTGGTGGTCAGGCTGACCGTGGTCATCGGGCGGAACTCCCCGAGCACCCGGGAGATGGCGACGATCATCGCCGTATCGGCTGCCGACATCAGTACCTGCCCGCACACCACGCCGCCGGCATGGCGAAAAGTCTCACTGAACGGCAGGCGCAGCGTCACGCCCTGGTCGTCCACCGCCTCGGCTCGCAGGCCAAGCTGGCGCACCCACGGGGCGAGCACGCGTTCCAGCGTGGCATCGACATCAGCCAGGGTGAAGGCGGGCGCTGCGGTCGGTGCGGAGGTCGGTTCCGGCATGGCGATCCTGTCGAGCGGGTTTCGCCAATGATACAGGGGGCCGCAGCCCCCCGTGTGATGCACTGCAAGACCCCGCCGGCCGGGGCGGCGCGACGGCTACGCCGCGTTGTCGGCAGCGGCGCGGGCACTGCTGCGGCTGGCGTGCCAGCGCAGCACGCGCGGCACCACCACCACGGCCACCGTCATCGCCAGAATCGTGGCGGAGATCGGCTGCTTGACGAACAGGCTCCAGTCGCCCTGGCCAATCGACAGCGCATTGCGCAGCTGCTTCTCGGCCATCGGCCCCAGGATCAGGCCGACGATGACCGGCGCCGTGGGGAAGTCGAAGCGGCGCATGGCCATGCCCAGCAGGCCGATCACGAACAGCAGCAGCAGGTCGAACCACGACTGGCGGATACCGTACGCACCGAGCCCCGCGAAGATCAGGATGCCGCCGTACAGCAGCGGCGTGGGCACGCGCAGCATGCGCACCCAGAGGCCGATCGCCGGCAGGTTCAGCACCAGCAGCATCACGTTGCCGATGTACAGCGACGCCAGCAGGCCCCAGACCAGATCGCCCGAGGTCTGGAACAGCATCGGACCGGGCTGGAGGTTGTAGTTCTGGAACGCCGCCAGCAGGATGGCGGTGGTGTTCGAGGTCGGAATGCCCAGCGTCAGCAGCGGCGCCAGCGTGGCCGTCACGGCGGCGTTGTTGGCGGCCTCGGGGCCGGCCACGCCCTCGATGGCGCCCACCTTGCCGAACTCGTCCTGGTGTTTGGAGAGCTTCTTTTCGGTCGCGTACGACAGGAAGGTCGGGATCTCCGCGCCGCCGGCCGGAATCAGCCCGAACGGGAAGCCGATCAGCGTGCCACGCAGCCAGGCCGGCACCGAGCGCTTCCAGTCCGACTTGTTCATGTGGACGGAACTGAGCTTGTTGAACGAGCCGGCCGGCTGCGGGAAGAACGCGTTGAACAGCGCCTCGCCCACGGCGAACAGGCCCACGGCCACCACGACGATATCCACGCCGTCGTAAAGCTCCTGGACGTTCATCGAGTAACGGGTCTGGCCGGACAGCGAATCGATGCCGATCAGGCCGATGCCGAGCCCCAGGAACAGGCTGGTCATGCCGCGCAGCAGCGACGAGCCGAGCACGGCCGACACGGTCGTGAAGGCCAGCAGCATGATCATGAAGTACTCGCCCGGGCCGAACTGCAGCGCCACGTCCGCCGCCACCGGCGCGAACATCGACAGCAGCACGGTGGCGATGGTGCCCGCCACGAAGGAGCCGATCGCCGCCGTGGCCAGCGCCGGCCCGGCGCGGCCGTTCTTGGCCATCAGGTTGCCTTCCATGGCGGTGACCATGGTGGACGACTCGCCCGGCGTGTTCATCAGGATGGAGGTGGTCGAGCCGCCGTACATCGCGCCGTAGTAGATGCCGGCGAACATGATCAGCGCGGCGGTGGGTTCCACCTTGGCCGTCAGCGGAAGCAGCATCGCCACGGTCAGGGCCGGGCCAATGCCCGGCAGCACGCCGATGGCGGTGCCGAGGAAGCAGCCCACGAGGGCCCACATCAGGTTGATCGGTGTGATGGCGACGGCGAAGCCGTGCATCAACTGGTTCAGGGTATCCATGGCAATTCCTCCCGCCGGTTCAGAAGCCGGAGATCGACAAAAGGGGCAGCAGCGGCAGGTTGATGCCGAGCAAGAATTCAAACAACGCCCACATCGGCAGCGTCAGGCCCAGGCCGATCAGCGCATCGCGCACCAGCCGGCGGCTGCCGTAGCCGCGCGCCACGCAGACCATCATCAGCGTGGAGGACAGCACGAAGCCGAGCGTGCCGATCAGCGCCATGTTCAGCACCAGGCCCGCCGCTACCCACAGGAAGCCCTTGAAGTTGTGTGGCGCCTCGGGCAACTCGGCATCTTCCTCCGGCATATTGCGGAAGCCGCCGCGCACGCCCTGCCAGGTCAGCAGCGCGCCGCACACGGCCAGGCCGATGGCGACCAGGGTGGGCGCGAAGCGCGGCGACAGGCCGGCGTAGCCTTCCTCGCCCGAGATGCCGGACAGGCCGGCCAGGAAGAAGGCGGACAACGCCAGGACGGCGATGCCGATGGAGACATGCGATGGTTTCATGGTGGGCTCCCGGAGGGATGGCCACCACCCGCGCGGTCACGACGAGCGTGACAGGATTGTGATTATTGTTGGGGCGCGCGGGTGGGGCGGGTGAGGCGGTGAGGCGAGTCGTGCAGTTGGCGATGAATCCGCCGGACTTACTTGGCAACGCCCAGTTCGCGCAGCGTGCCACCCAGGCGGGTCGACTCGGCATCCACGAACTTGCCGAACTCGTCGCCGGTCAGCAGGAAGGGCGTCCAGTCATTCTTCGTCAGGGCTTCCTTCCAGACCTTGTTCTCGGTGCCCTTGACCACGGCGTCGATCATCGCCTTGCGCTGCTCGGGCGTGATGCCCGGCGCGCCGTAGACGCCGCGCCAGTTATAGATCTCCACGTTCACGCCCTGCTCCTTGAGCGTGGGGATGTCGGCGGTGCGGTCCTTCGAGGTCACCGCCAGCGCGCGCATCTTGCCGCTCTTGATGAAGGGCAGGAACTCGGACACGCCGGCAATGCCCACGGTCACGTGGCCGCCCATGATCGACGCGGAGGCTTCGCCGCCGCCCGCGAACGGCACGTAGTTGATCTTCTTCGGATCCACGCCGATGTCCTTGGCGATCAGGCCGGCCAGGATGTGGTCGATCGAACCCTTCGAGCCACCACCCCAGCTCACGCTGCCCGGGTTGGCCTTGAGCTGCGCGGTCAGGTCCTTGATGGACTTCAGCGGCGAGCTGGCCGGCACGGTCAGGACCATGGTGTCGGCATACAGGCGGGCGATCGGCGTGGCGTTCTTCAGCGTCACGGGCGGATGGTTGGTCTCGATGGCACCGACCATCACCGCGCCGGTCACGATCAGCGCGTTGGGGTTGCCCTTGTCGGTGTTGACGAACTGGGTCAGGCCGATGGTGCCGCCGGCGCCGCCCTTGTTGTCATAGGACGCGGTCTTGGCGGTGCCTGCCGCGATCATCGCCGCGCCGATCGTGCGGCCGGTCTGGTCGTAGCCGCCGCCGGGGTTGGCGCCGATCATGACCTTCAGGCTGTCCACGGCGTAGGCCGGGGCCGCGGCCAGCGTGGCGGCGGCGAGGACGACATGGGCAAAGCGGGCAAGCGTGCGAGGCATCGCGGTCTCCTGTCTTTTTTTGGAATGGATAGCTAGTGATAGCTGTGGGCTGGATTCTAGAGGTCGGTAACTGTCAAAAGCCTGTCAAACCGACAGGAATTCGCATGGGGTTTACGTGGGGGTTGTCTGCTTTGTCTGGCCCCGCCGACACGCGCCGGACGGCACACGCACTACCCACTGCATGGTTTTCGCCACAGACAAGTGCGAGGAAGTCTGATCTAAACATCTTTGACTTGGCTGACGTCAGACATATCACTACGATTGACCACAGTTGCCTGCCGCACGTTGCAGTGCGGAACAGGCGACGGACAACGATGAAAAAGGGACCCGCGCACAACGAGGCGACGGGCCTGATGGGTGTCAACTGGGGTCAACAATGGATACGACGATCAAGGCTGCCGACGTGTGGCCGCCGGAGCTGGATACGGCCGCGGGTACCGACCGTGGACTGTGGAAGAGCACCATGGCGGCGGCAAGCCAGGCGCTCGAGGCCGCCAAGGGCATGCAGGCGGCGGTGGGGCAGACACTGAAGCTCCAGCACAAGATCATGGCGCTGCGCGACGAGCTGCATCGCGCCGAAGCCGAGCGCGATCTCTACCGCGACCTTCACGCGCGTACGCTCGACGAACTCAACCACACGCTCGACCTCAGCCCCACCGAATGGCAGCGGCTGCGCGCCGAGAACGAGACGCTCCAGATCCGCCATCGCGCCTACAAGCTGCTGGTGCAGCACTACGCGCGCAGCGGCACGCCGGTGGACCCGGCCGTGTTCGCGGAGCAGCGCAGCCGCGTGCAGCAACACATCCTGTTCCAGCGCCGCAAGGGCATCCCGGTTTCGGTGATTGCCGTCGAGGACATCGCCTTCCTGCTGCGCTGACCGGGGACGCCGTCATGACCTGCCTGCACCTCACCCCGCAACCGGCGGTGCCTCTGCATTGCCGGCCCGCGCATCCTCCGCGCAAACCCGGTTTCGCCCCATTGCCTTGGCGGCATAAAGACGGCGGTCGGCCGTCGCCAACATGGCATCGAGTGTCTGGCCCCCGTCGCTCCCGGCTTCGACCACGCCTATCGACACCGTGAAGCGGATGCGCGCCCCGGGGTCGCCCTGCGTCGCTGACGTGGGCGCGTCCGGGGCGGGCTCCACCGGCATCGCGGCCAGCGCCACGCGCAGCCGTTCGGCACTGACCGTGGCCTCGGCCAGCGTGGCGCCGGGCATCAACACGGCGAATTCCTCACCGCCCAGGCGGGCCGGCATATCCACCGCACGCATATTTTCCCGCAACGCCGTGGCCAGCCGCTGGAGCACGTGGTCGCCGCTGGCATGGCCCCATCGATCATTCACCTTCTTGAAATAGTCGATGTCGAGCATCAGCATCGACAGCGCGCTGCCGTCGCGCGCGCGCCGCGCCGCCGCCTGCGCGAACTGGTCGCCGAAATGACGCCGGTTGGCGAGGTCCGTCAGCGGATCGCGCTCGGCCAGTTTCTGGAGCTTGTCGCCCAGCGCGAGGTAGTAGCTGAACAGCAGCGAGACCAGCCTCACCGAGATCCACATCAGCAGCGGCAACGCGATCCAGACCGGCAGCAGCGGCTTGCTGATGCGCGAGAAAACCTCGCCGTAGAGTTGGGCGGTCGAGACCGCCTCCAGCAGCATCCACTGCCCGGTGCCCAGCCGCTGGTAGAACAGGTAGCCGCCATCGCCCTTGCGCATGCCGGGGCCGTCGGTGGCGAACAGCGTCTGCGGTCCCACGTCGCGCCAGGTGTCGCCCAGCACGTCGGGCCAGCGCAGGTCCGTGCTCAGATGGTCATGGTAGGCCGCGATCAGTCGGCCGGCGCTGTCCATCAGGTAGCGGTTCAGGGCCGGGGAGTCGTCGCTCGGTGCGCCGAGCAGCGCCTGGATATGCTTCAGCGAGACATCCACCGCCACCACGCCGCGAAAGTGCGACTCCACATAGATCGGCACGCTCAGCGTGGTGCGCAGCTCGGTGCTTTCGAACTGGCGATAGGGCGGCGCCCAGCGCAGGTCCTGGCCCGGATTGCGGTCGGGCAGGAGGTCGCGGTAGTAGGGCATGCTCGCAAAGCGCTGCAGCAACGCGGGTGCCTTGTCGGCCGGCACCGGAGGATAGGTCACGAACAAGCCGTTGCTCGAGATGAACGTGACCGAATTGCGGATCTCGTCCACGCCCATGGTCAGCCCCAGCACATGGCTGAGCTGGCGCGCGGCGAAGAGGTCGGCGCGCAGGTCGCCCACGTGGCGCTCGAAGCCGGGCAGGCCGGCCAGGGCCTGCGGTGACACGCCGATCACGGGCGCATCGCCGAGCGGGACTTCCATCTGCCAGATCGGCTCGTTACGCGCGGCGAAGGCCCGATCGATGACGGGGTCCGAGACGCCACGGGCTTGCACGGCCTCCATCTGCATCAGCTGCCGCGCGTAGTCGCGCACGAACGACAGCCGGAAGCGCTCCGACGACACGGCGGCCTCCAGCCCCATCGCGCGCAGCGCGAGATTGTGCTGATGGCTGGCAATCACGCGCTCGCGCAGCGTGTAGAGGTCTCGCAGGCCAACGGCGAGCGTCAGCGCCAGCACGAGGCTGAAACACCAGATCACGACTCGCTGCGGGCGCATGACCGCCGCGCGCGGTAACCATCGCGGTTGCGGCACCAGTTTGCGCCATGGCATCGGGGGCCTCCGGGCAAGTCCCGCCTGAGCGGGCACTGCAACGAAACTGTGACGATGAAGGACAACGCTCGGCCAGTGTAGTGCAGCAAACGGGACTTCGGGAGGGGGTGGCGCCCCGAGCTTAGTGCCGGTCGGTCCGGAAGTAGAGCAGGGCGAGCGCCGGCAGCGCGAAGCCGATCCAGCTCGCCAGCGGCCAGCCGCCGCGCGCGAAGGCCCAGGCGCCCAGCCACGAGCCGGTGGCGCCGCCGACGAAGAAGATCGCCATGTACAGGCCGTTCAGCCGGCTGCGGTGCTCGGCCGAGAGCGTGAAGATGGCGCGCTGGCCGACCACAAGGTTCGCCGATACGCCGAAGTCGAGCAGGATGGCCGCCACGGTCAGCGCCAGGAGCGAGGTCATCGACCCCTCCACGCCCACCCGGCTCAACAGGAACGACCCGGCGCCGATGGCCAGCGCGATGGCGGTCATCTGGCGGCTGTGGCCCCGGTCCGCGTAGCGGCCGGCCATCGGCGCGGCGATGGCGCCGGCCACGCCGACCAGCGCGAACACGGCGATGCCGGTCTGCGACATGTGGAACGCAGGCCCGGCCAGATAGAGCGGGATGGTGGTCCAGAACAGGCTGAACACGCCGAACATGCTGGCCTGGTACAGCGCGCGCCGGCGCAGCACGGGCTGGGTACGGAGCAGGTGCGCCATCGACGCCAGCATCTGGCCGTAGGTCACGCCCCGCGCGGGCTGGCGGCGCGGCAGCTTGCGCGCCAGCACCAGCGCCAGCAGCACCATGGCTACGGCCGAGACCGCGAAGATGGTGTGCCAGCCGCCCGTCAGGCCGGCCATCAGGCTCGACACCGGCCGCGCCAGCATGATCCCCATCAGCAGCCCGCTGGTGACGTTGCCGACCACGCGGCCCCGGATATGGTCCGGGGCGAGGTGCGCCGCGAACGGCACCAGCACCTGCACCGCCACCGAGCATAGGCCGATGGCGCAGCCCGCGATCAGGAACACGCTGGCGTGAGTGGCCAGGGCCGCCGCCATGAGCGCCACGGCACAGCCGCCGATCAGCGTCAGGACCAGCTTGCGGTTCTCGACCAGATCCCCGAGCGGCACCAGCAGCACCAGCCCCGCGCAGTAGCCCATCTGGATCAGCGTGACGATCAG
Source organism: Cupriavidus sp. 01L43 (assembly GCF_056399925.1). Taxonomy (NCBI): domain Bacteria; kingdom Pseudomonadati; phylum Pseudomonadota; class Betaproteobacteria; order Burkholderiales; family Burkholderiaceae; genus Cupriavidus; species Cupriavidus sp. 01L43. Next base: position 36,292 of record NZ_JBFTSH010000023.1, on the reverse strand, counting down.
CCCGGCAATCTCGGGCGAGAGTTGCAGCGACCGGGCGATCGGGCCGACCAGCGGCTGGGCGTAATAGAGATTGGCGACGATCATGCCGCAGGCCGTGGCCAGCAGCGGCGTGATCCAGGTGGCGGGCTCAGCGGCGCGCTCTGTGGCGGTGGTGGTCATGGGGACGGCCTTGGTGCTCGAAGCCGCCGATTCTAGCGGGAGATAGATAGATGCGTCGGAGGGGTCATTCCGGTGCCGCGTCAGGCATCCGGCCGCTCATCCTCGAAGCGGAACTCCTCCTGCACGGGCGCCGGGTCGTCGCCCTGTTCGTCCGCCGGGATCAGGGCGCTCACGCGCACGCCGAGCAGCCGGATGCGCCGCTCGAGCGGTATCCGCTTCAGGCATTCCGTGGCGCTGCGCCGGATCGCCGCGCCATCGGCGGTATAGGCCGGCATGGTCAGGTCGCGCGTGACCGTGCGGAAATCGTCAAAGCGCAGCTTGATGCCCACCGTGCGGCCCACGTAGCCCTTGCGGCGCAGGTCCTCGCCCACGCGCATGCAGAGCTTGGTGAACGATTCCGATAGGAGCGGGCGGTCCACGCGCGGGTGCAGGTCGCGCTCGAAGGTGGTTTCGCGGCTCATCGACTTGGGCTCGGAACTGACCACCACCGGGCGGTCATCACGCCCATGCGCCACCTCGATCAGCCAGCTCGCGTAGTTGCGGCCGAAATGGGTCTGGAGCACGCCCTGGTCGGCCTCGGCCAGGTCGCCCACGGTGTCGATGCCGATGCCGGCCAGCTTCTCGGCCGCCTTCGGCCCGATGCCGTTGACCTTGCGCGCCGCGAGCGGCCAGATACGGCGGGGGATGTCGGCGGGGGTGAGCAGGGTCAGGCCGTCCGGCTTGTCGAGTTCGGACCCGATCTTCGCCAGCAGCTTGTTGGGCGCCACGCAGATCGAGCAGGTCAGGCCAGTGGCCTCGCTCACGGCCGCCTTGATGCGCGCGGCTACCTCGGCCGGCTCGCCGGGCACCTCGGTCAGATCGATATAGATCTCGTCGATGCCCCGGTCTTCCACCTGCTCGGTGAAGGTGCGCACGGCGGCCTTGAACAGGCCCGAGTAGCGGCGATAGGCGTCGAAATCGGTCGGCAGCAGGATGGCGTCCGGGGCCAGCTTGGCCGCCTTCATCATGCCCATCGCCGAGAACACGCCCAACGCACGGGCTTCGTAGGTGGAAGTGGTGACGACGCCACGTCCGACGTAGTCGCGCAGGCGGGCATACCGGCGCGAGCCATCAGGCAGCGTCTCCGGGATGGCATTGCGGCCGCCGCCGATGACAACGGCCTGGCCGCGCAGGTCGGGATAACGGAGCAGTTCGACGGACGCATAGAAGGCGTCCATGTCGAGGTGGGCGATGCGCCGGACGGGGGTGGACATGGCGAAGGGGGCGTGCGCGTCGTCGGTACTGTATAAACGTACAGTATAGTGCGTCGGCCCTCGCGTGCCGAGCCGGTGTTAATCCATCATTCCCGGGATGAATCGATAAATCGATCCAAACTTATGCTTCATTTGTCGCGCTGATAGACTTAACGGAATTGCGGCGGGAAACCCACACCCCTTCCATCGCGTAGATCAGCAGCGACACCCAGATCAGCGCATAGCCGAGTTGCTTCTGGGCCGGGAACGGCTCGTGCCACAGCCAGATGCCGAGCAGCAGCTGGAGCGTCGGGCCGGTGTACTGGAGCAGGCCGAGCAGCGAAAGCGGAATCCGGCGCGCGCCGGCGGCGAAGAACAGCAGCGGCACCGCCGTGACCGGGCCGGCCAGCAGCAGCAAGATCTGCGTACCCGGTGCTGCGCTCCGGAAGGTGTCCTGGCCGGTGAAGACGAGCACGCCCAGCGCGGTGGCCGCAATCGGAAACAGCAGCAGCGTCTCCAGCGACAGCCCCTCCAGCGCGCCCAGCGCCCCGGTCTTGCGCAGCAGCCCGTAGCCGCCGAACGACGCCGCCAGCGCGAGCGCGATCCACGGCAGTTGCCCGGCGCTGATGGTCAGCCAGAGCACGCCCCCCGCCGCGACGGCGATGGACAGCCACTGCCCCGGCCGCAGCCGCTCGTGCAGGAACAGAACGCCGAGCAACACGCTGAACAGCGGATTGATGAAGTAGCCCAGGCTCGCATCGACCACCCGGTCGGCCGACACCGCCCAGATATAGAGGAACCAGTTGGCGCAGAGCAGGGCGGCGCTCGCCGCGAAGCCGAGGATCAGGCGCGGATTGCCCGCCACCTCGCGCAGCCAGCCGAAATGCCGCCGCCAGAGCAGGATCGCGCCCAAAAAGACCAGCGACCACACCATCCGGTGCAGCAGGATCTCGAGCGGCGCCACGCCGTGAAGGGATTTGATATAGAGGGGCAGCAGGCCCCAGATGACGTACGCGAGCAGCGCGTAGAAGATGCCGAGTTGCATGGGAGTGTCCGGTAGGTGCGCGGATTCTACCGGTACGCCGTCATCAGCGTTGGAACTCGCCTCCCCCTGGCGGGAGAGGCGATAACATCACATTAAGATCCCATCGATGTCTTACAGCTTGCGCGCGAAGCTGAACTGCGCGAAGCCCTGCTCGGCCACGTTGAACCAGGCGGCCTCGTTGTTGCGGAACACGCGCCAGTCGTCATAGATCTTCTTGAACGACGGGTTCTTGGCGGTTTCCTCGGCGTACGCGTCCTGCGTGGCCTTGAAGCATGCCTCCATGATCTCCTTCGAGAACGGGCGCAGCTTCACGCCATTCTCCAGCAGACGGGCCAGCGCCTGCGGGTTCACGGCGTCGTACTTGGCCATCATGTTGGTGTGGGCCTCGATGGTGGCCGTTTCCAGCGCGCGCTTGTACTGCGCCGGCAGCTTCTCGAACTCCGGTGCGGAGGCGTAGAACGACAGCTGGGCGCTGCCTTCCCACCAGCCCGGGTAGTAGTAGTACGGCGCCACCTTGTAGAAGCCGAGCTTCTCGTCGTCATACGGGCCGACCCACTCGGCCGCATCGATGGTGCCCTTTTCCAGCGCCGGGTAGATATCGCCACCGGCAATCTGCTGCGGCACCACGCCCAGGCGCTGCAGCACCACGCCGGCAAACCCGGCGATGCGGTACTTCAGGCCCTGCAGGTCCGCCACGGTCTTGATTTCCTTGCGGAACCAGCCGCCCATCTGGGCATTGGTGTTGCCGCCCATGAAGTTGACGACGTTATATTCCTTGAAGAACTCGCGCATCAGCTTCATGCCGTTGCCCTGCATCATCCACGCGGTCTGCTGGCGCGCGGTCAGGCCGAACGGGACGGTGGTGTCGAAGCACAGCGTCGGATTCTTGCCGAAGTAGTAGTAGCCGGCCGTGTGGCCGATCTGCACGGTCTGGTTCTGCACGGCGTCCAGCACCTGCAGGCCCGGCACCACTTCACCGGCGGCGAACACCTTGATGTTGAACTTGCCGTCGGTCAGCTCCTTCACGCGCTGGGACAGCAGCTCGGCGGCGCCGTAGATGGTGTCCAGCGACTTTGGGAAGCTCGATGCCAGGCGCCATTCCACCGCCGGGTTGCTGCCGATCACGGCCGGCGCGCCCGGTGCGCTCGCCGACGCCGCGGGCGCGGCGGGTTTGTCTTCCTTACCGCACGCGGCCAGGGCCCCGGTAGCGGCCACAGCCGATGCTTTCAACAGGAAGGAACGACGTTCCATGACATCTCCTCTTATAGATATATATGTGCGCTGGCTGCCCCACCCATAGGACAAGTCCAAAACAGCCGGTCGATTATAGCGGTGGCGTTTTGCGCACGACCACACTCCCGACTGCGGGTTTTCGCTAGGGATTCGCACTTCTGCAACGGTTTACGGGGAGACTGGCAAGGTGGCGCGAGGTGATCTTTTCGCAATGTGAGATGCCGCACGGTTTGATGGATTTTGTAACCCGTCTTGCGGTCAAAAAGTTCGCCTGTTAAAAAACGGAGCCCCCATCCGGCGCGCCGCGCGCCGTCACTGTTTCCCATGCCGCTGCCAGTACCCCGATTCGCTCGCCTGCGTTCCCGCCGTCTCACGTTTGCCGTCATGGCTGCATGGGGCATGGTCGCCTGCGCGCAAACGGGCAATCAGGTGGCGACACCGCCACAAATTTCGGCCAGCACTGTGCCGCCGACGGCCATGGCGTCGACTTCGGCCCCGGCGAGCGTACCTACCGCTGCGCCCGTGGCGGCTGCGCCGCCGGCAACTGACCCGCTGTACGACCTGATCCAGCCGACCGTCGTCCCGGGTACGAGCAAGCCTGCCGATGCGGCTGTGGCGAATACGGCTAATGCGGCTAATGCGGCGAATGCGGCGAATGCGGCACCATCCGAAACCATGGCAACCGTCGCGGCGGAGAACACCGTGGACCCCGACTTTGTCGGTCCGCCCGAGTCGGCCACAGCCCCGCCGCCTCCGCCACCGCCATTGGTCCTCTTCCCGCAGCGGCTGGGTGAATTCCCCGCGCAGCCGGCTCAGCCCGTCCAGCCGGCACGCGCCAGTGCCGCTGATGGCACAAACGTCGGTGATCAAGTCGACAGCGCTGAAGCGGGTACGGTCTCGGATGCACCTCCGGTGCTCCGCTCGCAGTTGCCGGCCGAGGATCTCGCTGGCGATACGGTATGGCGCATGGGTTACAGCGGCCGTGCAGCGGTCGAGGACCGCGCCAGCACGCAGCGCGCCTGCCCGGGCGGTGGTACGCCGTCGGTCGGGCTCGGTGGAGGGCTGGCCTGCACCAGCACTGGCGAGGTCAAGATCCGCGAATCGCTGGCCGACATCGGCGGCGGCACCCAGGTCCAGCTCGTGGCACAGGCCCGGGGTACCAACGCCACCTCGGTTAACGGCAACGCCGCCGCCGTGGACCCCTACGCACTGGTGCCGCAGTTCTATACCTCTGTCACCGGGCTCTCGGGTGTATCCGTGCTCGATGGCGCCAGCGTCTGGGCCGGCCGCCGCGAGAGCAATCCGTTCCTGATGTCGTCCGGCCTGCTGCCGCCCAACTCGCCCTCGATGCGATTCGGGGTGGATAACGCCAAACTGGGCGATTTCGGACTCAGTTATCAATACACCGCACGTAACGATCTGAACGGCGCCCATCTGCCCAGCTATCACAGCCTGCGCAGCGCCCCGATCGACACCAATGACAAGGGCAACGTCCAGTTGGGTTTCACGCGCGTGGAGCCGCTCTCGGCCATGGAAGACACCGGCAGCGCCTGGTGGGCCTCGGCCATGCACGAGCAGAAGAACGTGCTGATGGGCACCAACCGGCTGGGCGTGCAGTACGGGCAGGGGTCGCGCGCGGCCATGACCGGCTACACGGGCATGGGCGCTTCGCTGTCACGCGTGCGCGTGGCGGAATCGATGGAGTGGAAGGGCCGCTCGGGCATCGGCGGCTCGGTGGAATCGAGCCTGCAGCTGGACCGCTCGCCGGTCGGCACGCTGCAATGGGCGGCCACGCGCTTCCGTCCGGCCTATGTGGCCAACGACCAGTTCCGGCTCAACTTCGAAGTCGCGCACGACCAGATCTCGTCCGGGTTTGGCGTGGGTGGCCAGCGCACCGCGCTGACCGTGGCGCCGACCTTCACGCTCGGCAAGTCCACCGGCAACGCCAACCTACGCGCGTTCTACACCTACAGCCGCGCCAGCGACGTCGACGGCATCACCTTCGCCACGCCCGCCGAAGCCTGGGCGACCCAGACCAGCGGCTCGATCTTCGGCGTGCAGCTCAACCGCCGCTGGTAATCATTCTTCGGATAGATGATCGAGCGGAAATTTCAGCCCACTCGATTCGTCCCGTCACTGCAAATCGTTCCGCATCACCAGTAGCCACGGCATGTGCGAGTTGGTGAAGGCGTCGAGCTGGCCGGCATCGTTGAGGTCGATCTCGCTCATGGTCACCGACTGCTGCACATTGCCGCCGATGGCCCGCACCACGCGCGCGGCGGGGTCCACGGCTACGACGATGTCGCAGTGCATCGGCGTGGTGCCGAAGCCGATCTCCGACAGGTTCTCGAGGTACTTGTCACGTCCGCGCGGCGCGCAGATGACATCGCCAGGGCGCGGCAGCGCCGGCATCGGCTCGATATGGAAGGCGGGGCGCGGCAGCTTGCCATCCCGGGCATCGACCACATACATCGCATGAGACTGACCGGTCAGGAACTGGTCGTTGTTGAGCCCAGCCTTGCGCATCACCCAGGAAATGAACACGGCCGACCACGCCCACGCGCCTTGCGTCACCTGGCGGCAATCCGGCGCCTCGCCCACGATGCCCCAGTAGCGCTGGGCCATCCGGCAGCCTTGCGCGGTGGCTTCCATGCCCGTGCCATCGGGAAAACGTATGCAATCCGTTGCATTCCCGTTCTCGTCCGATTCATCGTCCGCCGACTGGGCGCCTTGCGGGGCGAGGGGAGCGAACGATTCGACTGCCACCGGGGCGGGGAGGGGACTGTGCGTCACACAGGCGCCATCGTCGCGGCCGATGCGCATGGTCTGGCTGCCCCACTTGCGCCACTCCTGCATGGCGATCTCGACAATGCGCTCACGCGGCGTGGCGCCGGGCGTGGTGGCCACGCGCTCCAGGTCGGGCAAGGGCACGGCCTGCGGACGTGCCGTGCGCGGCGGCGCGGCGGTGCAACCACATAGCACGGCGAGTGCTACCAGACTCAGAAAACGCCGAGTCAGTGCCTGTGGAGAAAGCTGTGGAGCCTTGTATGGAAAGCGCTGTGTATAACGCTGTGGAAATCTGGGTGCGAGCGGGCTGGACGGCATGGCGAGGCCACGGATGGCGACGCCCGAGGATCCTAGTGCTGGCCACGTCCGGACGCCATTTTGAAGAGGATTGCGGCCGCCGTCTGACGGCACGGTGCGGCTGTGCGGTTTGCCGCGCACGGAGGCGGGAAACCTGTTGTGGATAACGTCCCCCGCCTGGCGCGCACCTGCGCCGGAGACGGCGTCCGGTGGCGGCACGGCGGGGTCTTGCAAACCGGGCTGATTCATCGGCCCGCAAGCATCACTGGTTGACGGCGTCCTTGAACTTCTGGCCCGCCTTGAACTTCACGGTCTTGGCGGCTTCCACCTTGATTTCCTCGCCGGTACGCGGGTTGCGCGCCATGCGCTCGCCACGCTCGCCCTGGCTGAAGGTGCCAAAGCCGATCAGGCTCAGGGTATCGCCCTTGGCCACGGCGTCCATGATCGCGGTGAGCGTCACGTTGAGTGCCTGTTCCGCCTTGGCCTTGGTCAGACCGTCCACGCCAGCTGCAATCGCGTCGATCAGTTCGGTTTTCGTCATGCTTCACTCCGTCTCGAGTTGAAAAAACACTGACGTCCTGGCCGCGCCGGCTCCGCTGGAACCCGCACCGGCAAAGACGCCGCGGGCCACATCATACCGTGTCGGGGAAGGCGCACCGGGAACAGATTGTTACGCCAGCCATTGCCAGGCCTTGGCAGCAGGGGGGCTGAGGGCGATTGGGAAGCGGTATACGCGTCACGCGGAAGGGGCCTGGAAGCGCTGAGAGCCCTTCAGAGGCGTATACGCGGCTGACAGAGGGTTGGGGACGTATACGCGGCCAAAAGCGCCTGAGGGGCTTCTGGCGTGCCCGCGTGCCGGTATACGCGAAAAACGGGACCTGCTCAATTTTTCATCGACGTCCAAAACGGCCTTCCTCCCAAAGTCGGAGGGGTTCGGACGTATACCTCGCTGCGCTCCCGGCTCTCGTGCTTTCGGTTTACATCTTTCTTTTATGTATACGAATAGTAGTAGTCAATAGAGGGCGACCGTTTCTGTGGATAACCACGTATACGTCAATCGGATCAGATGTTTACGTATACCGAAAGCACAGGGAGCGGTTGTTGGCCGGCGTGGATGACTCAGCCGTCTGGAGGAGGATGGGAGATATACCTCGTCGACTTGTTCCTGCGCCATCCCCATGTCACCCCCTTGCCGCCCACACCAAACCCGCGCGCTTATCCACAGATTTTGGCCGGTTTATCCACATGCGTGACGGTATACAGGAGGCGAAAAGGGGTGTCGCGCCGACATGGTTGGCAGGTATCATCCGGGGCGCGCCGGAGTGGACCGGCAGTCATCGGTTTGACGGGGAAACAGCGACATGTCGGAACAAGGCAAGGCAAAGAAGGCGGGCAAGAAGAAGAGCGCCAGCGACCGCATCGAGGTGCGCCAGTCAGGCGTGCACGGCAAGGGCGTATACGCGATCGGCAATATCGCCGAGGGCGAGCGCGTGATCGAATACAAGGGCGAGCACATCTCGTGGAAAGAAGCGCTCAAGCGCCATCCGCATGATCCGGCCGACCCAAACCACACCTTCTACTTCAGCCTGGACGATGGCGACGTGATCGACGCCAAGTTCGGCGGCAACCGCGCGCGCTGGATCAACCATGCCTGCGAGCCGAACTGCGAGGCACGTGAGAAGAAGGGGCGCGTGTTCATCCACGCGCTGCGCGACATCGCTCAGGGCGAAGAGCTGTTCTATGACTATGGTTTGGTAATAGACGCGCGCTATACCAAGAAGCTGAAGAAGGAATACGAGTGCCGCTGCGGCAGCCCGAACTGCCGGGGCACGATGCTGGCCCCGAAGGAACGGAAGTAAGCAGTCGGAAGAAGTCAGCCGGCAGCCGTGCCGGGCGCCTCGCAGGGGATGCGGATCACGAACCGCATCGACGCGCGCCGGGGTGCCGGATCGCGCTGCTCCCCATGGTCGCCGTGATCCCCGTGGCCAGCCACCACGGCTGACAGCGCGGACGGCGCCGGCACAGGCGCCGGGGAGGGCGCGGGCACGTCCTCGATACGGATGGTGCCCTGGTGCAGCGAGACGATTTCATGCACGATGGCCAGCCCCAGGCCGGCGCCGCTCGGCGCGGCCTGCTGCACCGCCTGGGCGCCGGGTGTGTGATCGCCCCGGAAGAAGCGCTTGAAGACTTCCTCGCGCCGCGCCGGCGCAATGCCCGGGCCGTTGTCTTCCACCATCACCACGGCCATGCCGCGATGGCCCATGGTCTCGCCACCCGCGCGCACCGTGATGCGTCCGCCGGCCGGCACGTATTTCACGGCATTGTCGATCAGGTTCGAGAGCGCCTCGCGCATCAGCAGCCGGTTGCCCCGTACCGTGGCTGGCGCGCTGCCGGTGAAGGTGGGGCCAGGCAGGATCTCGAAACCCAGGTCCACGCGGCGGGCCAGCGCCTGCGGCACCCATTCCGCGCCAATCTCGAAGGCCAATTCGGCCAGATCGAAATGTTCCACCGGCCCCAGCCGCTCCAGCGACAGCCCCGGCTCGGCTCGCGCCAGCGACAGCAGCTGGTTCGACAGCCGCACCGCGCGGTCGGCAGCGGTCTGCACCTCGCGCAGCGCGTGGCGGGCCACATCGGGGGAATCGGCATCGAGCGCGCGGTCCGCATGGAGCTTCACGGCGGTCAGCGGCGTGCGTAGCTGGTGCGCGGCATCGGCGATGAACTTGCGCTGGGCGTCCAGCGCATCGCGCAGGCGCGCCAGCAGCGCGTTCAGGCCGCGGATCAACGGTTCGACTTCGGCCGGCACCTGGGTTTCGTCCAGCGCGGCCAGCGAGCGGGCGGTCTGGCGGTTCAGCTTGTCGGTCAGGATCTGGAGCGGCACCAGTTCCTCCTTGAGCACGTGCGACAGGATCAGGCTGCCCACCAGCAGCAGCAGGATCAGCGGCACCGACACCGACAGCAGGATCTCGTTCGCCGCCGTCTCGCGGCGGTCTAGCAGTTCAGCGACTTCCACGACGATCGGCCCGCGCGACAGCGTGCCCTCGCCACTCGTGCCGAATTCGTCCGAGGCGGGGCTCGGCAGCGTCACCGGCAGCCGCACGGCGCGTACCTGGCGACCGCTGAACCACGCGTAGAACAGCCGTGCGTCGTGGAGCGTGGTCTGGCCCGTGCCGTAGCCGAGCCAGGTGTCCATGCCGCCGATCAGCCCGTCCGGGCCGTGGATGCGCCAGTAGATGCGGTCGGAGCCTTCGGCCTCGACCAGCGTCTGGGCAATCATCGGAATATCCTGATCGAGGCGCGGCCCGGCGATGCGGATCTGCTGGGCGATGTTGTTCGCCACGCCATACAGCGCGCGGTCGAAGACCTGGGTGGTGTAGTGCGCCGCGAGCCAGTAGGAGAGCGAGCCGCTGACCAGCACCAGCGCGAACAGCGGCGTGGCCAGCGCGCGCAGCAGGTGGACACGCAGGCTCGGGTTCGAAGCGCGGACCAGCCGCGAACGCGAGAGGGAGGGAGAGTCAGTGTCCGCCACGAATCTGGAGCAGGTAGCCGAAGCCCCGCACGGTGACGATCTCGACATCCGCTTCCTCGAGCTTCTTGCGCACGCGGTGCACGTAGACCTCGATGGCGGTGTCGCCGACGGTATCGCCGCCCTCGCCAGCCGGATGGGCGAAGGTGGCCAGGTGGTCCTGCATCTGCGCCTTGCTCACCACGCGGCCCTGGCGCTGGAGCAGCAGTTCCAGCACGGCGAACTCGCGCGGCGACAGTTCCAGCGGCTTGCCATCGACGAACATGCGGCGGTCGTTGCCGGACAGGCGCAGGCGGCCCAGGCGCACGTCGCGCTCGGGCGCGGCCTCGCCATGCTGGCTGCGGCGCAGCAGCACGCGCACGCGCGCTTCCAGCTCGGGCAGCGCGAAGGGCTTGACGAGGTAGTCGTCGGCGCCGGCGTTGAGGCCGGAGAGCTTGTCTTCGAGTTCGTCGCGGGCGGTCAGGATGATGACCGGCGTGGTGCGGTTGCGGGCGCGGTAGCGGGCCAGCAGCGTCATGCCGTCGATGCCGGGCAGGCCCAGGTCGAGGATGACGAGGTCGTGCTGCTCGCGCAGCAGGTGATCCGTGGCATACACGCCGTCATGGACCACGCGTACCTGATGGCCGGCACGGGTCAGGCCCGCCTCCACGCCACTGGCGATTTGACGGTCGTCCTCGATCAGCAGGATACGCATGGCAGGGGGCTCGGCGGCGTTGTGGGGCAATGCCGCCGATTGTACAGGGCAGCCTTGCGCGCTGCCTTTCAGTTGCCCTTCAGCTGGCGACAGTTATCTATAGCGCGACTTCAACGCGCCGGCGGGCCGCTGAAAGCCTGCTCGATGAAACGCGCCAGGTCGATATCGCGCTGGGTCAGGCCGTTGGCGTCGTGGGTGGACAGGGTGATGTCCACGCGGTTGTAGACGTTGAACCATTCGGGATGGTGATCGACCTTGTCGGCATGCAGCGCCACGCGCGTCATGAAGCCGAACGCCGCGTTGAAATCGGCGAACTTGAAGGATTTGTGAATGGCGTCGCGGTCCTGGACCGGGGTCCAGCCGGGTAGCCCGGCCAGCAGGCTGGCGCGGGCGTCTTGCGAAAGAGGGGTCATGATGGCCTCGGTGTTATGAATGTTCTGCGGCTCGGCTGTCGTCGTCAGATGTCGTTGCTGTCGGCCCAGCCCTCGCGGGTGCCGATGTTCAGCACACGGTCGCCCTCGGCGACATCGCCGGCGCCCAGCGTCGGCAGCGCGCGCAGTTGCGGGTACAGGTCCGAGAAGTCCGGCCGCGTGGCGTCGAACAGCTGTTCGAAGCTGTCGATCACGAAGTAGGTCTTCTGGAAGGTGTCGATCCGGTACCGCGTGCGCATGATGCGGTGCAGGTCGAAGCCGATCCGGTTCGGGCTGTCCGAATCCAGACTGTAGATCGATTCGCCCTGGCTGGACAGGATGCCCGCGCCAAAGATGCGCAGCCCGGCCGGGGTCTGGATCAGGCCGAATTCCACGGTGTACCAGTACAGGCGCGCGAGCATGTCCAGCGCGCCGAGCTTGGCCGCCTTCAAGCCACCCTTGCCGTACGCCTCCATATAGTCGGCGAAGATCGGGTTGATCAGCAGCGGCACATGGCCGAACACGTCGTGGAAGCAGTCCGGCTCCTGGAGGTAGTCCAGCTGCTCGGGCTTGCGCATCCACCAGCTCGCCGGGAAGCGGCGGTTGGCCAGGTGCTCGAAGAACACCTCGTCCGGCACCAGGCCCGGCACGGCCACCACCTGCCAGCCCGTGGCGCGCATCAGCGTCTCGTTGAGCTGGTCGAACTCGGGCACGCGGTCGCGCTCCATGCCCAGCGTGCCCAGCCCTTGCAGGAACTCGTCGCAGACCCGGCCTTGCAGCATCGAGGCCTGGCGGTCGTAGAGCTTGCGCCAGATGGCGTGGTCGGTGCTGGTGTAGCGGTGCACCGGCTGGGCGATGGTGAAGTCGGGACGCAGTTCCTCGCCGGACAGCAGGCCGGCTTCGAATTGTTCCCTGAGCTTGGCGGTCATCGTGCCGGCAAAGTCGGCCGTGGTGTCCGGGGTGGCGTTCATCTGTGTGTCTCCAGCGATGCGGAATTTATGCACAGTGTAGGCGTGTGGACGCGCATTCAGGCCGCATAAACGGCTTGGTTTCGTCGGCGCATGCAGGTAACCTGCATCTTTCAGATCCAGAATGCGGATTTCCTGCGTGCCATGAACACTGCCAGCCTCGACCCCTACGACCTCGCCCTGCTGACCGCCCTGCAGGCCGACGGCCGCTCCACCCACCAGCAACTGGCCGAACGGGTGCACCTCTCGCCCAGCCAGGTCGGCCGCCGGCTGGCCAAGCTCGAGGCCGATGGCGTGATTACCGGCTACCGTGTGAATCTTTCGCCACAAGCGCTGGGTCTGGGCGTGCTGGTATTTATTAGTGTGAAACTGGCCCACCACGGCGACACCATCATCGAACGCTTCCGCGAGGAAATCCTGCTGCTGGAAGAGGTGCAGGAGTGCTACTCGGTCGCCGGCGAGGCCGATTACCTCGTCCGCGTGGTGGTGCCAGACCTGCCCACGCTGGCCGAATTCACCATGAAGCGCCTGATGCGCGTACCCGGCGTGGAGAGCGTGCGGTCCAACATCGTGCTGACCGCACTGAAGCGCGAAGGACCGCTGCCGCTGTCACATTTGCGCTGAATCAGCCATACACAAAATCCAAAATGTGCAGAGGCTTGCGCTTGCCATCCGCGCATGTCACCCTCGCCCCGAGCCAAATCCAACAAGGAAAGGATGATGGGGACGATTGTCACCTCGGGTCGCAGCGGCGGGTACGCCACCACGTTTGGGAGGCTGGCCGTGCTGGGCGCGGGACTGGCGCTGTGGGCCGGCGCCGGCGATGCGCACGCGGCGCAGATCGCGCGTTTCTCGCCCGAAGGGGTGGTGCCCCAGGTGCGCCAGGTGGCCATCCGGTTCGACGAGCCGATGGTGCCGATGGGCGACCTCAACGCCGCGCCACCCGCGGCGGTGTCCTGCACCGGCGGTGCGGCGGCCGGTAGCGGGCGCTGGGTCAACGCCACCAACTGGGTATTCGACTTCGAGCGTGACCTGCCGCCCGGCATGCGCTGCACGGTGCGCATTGCCGGCGGGCTCAAGAGCGTGGCTGGCAAGGCCTACGCGGGCAAGCCGGAATACCGGTTCGAGACCGGTGGGCCCACGGTGGTATCGGCCCGGCCTTCCGGCGGAGAGGTGGAGGAAGACCAGGTCTTCGTGCTGCGCTTTAACGGCGCGGCCACGGCCGGGTCGATCCGCGAACACGCGTGGTGCCAGGCCGAGGGCCTGGGCGAGCGCATTCCGGTACGGCTGCTGGCCGGCAAGGAACGCACGGACGTGATTGCGGCGGTCGGCTGGAACGAGATCGCCAAGCGGGAAGGGGAGGCGGTGCACCTGCTGGCCTGCCAGCAGAAGCTGCCGGCCGGCGCGCGCATGCAGCTCGTGCTCGATGCGGGCATCGCCACGCCCTCCGGCATCGCCACCACGACGCCGCGCCGCTTCGACTACACCGTGCGCGAAGCCTTCGCCGCCGGCTTCACCTGTGAGCGCGAACGGGCCGAGGCGCCCTGCACCCCGCTGCGGCCGATGACGGTGACCTTCACCGCGCCGATTCCGCGCAAGGTGGCCGAGCACATCGTCCTGAAAACCCCCTCCGGCCCGCGCGCGCCGACCTTCGACCCGGACACGCCGCCGGACGCCCCGGTGGCGTCGGTCCGCTTCACCGCGCCGTTCCCGGAGCGCGCCAGCCTGACCATCGAGGCCCCGCGCGACATCAAGGACGACAGCGGCCGCCCGCTGACCAATGCGGACCTGTTCCCGATCAAGCTGACCACCGGCGCGCTGCCGCCGCTGGCCAAGTTCGCCGCCGCGCCGTTCGGCGTGGTGGAGCGTTTCGCCGATGTGCCGCGCGGCAAGTCGCCGGCCGACTATCCGCCGCTGCTGCCCGTGACGCTGCGCAACGTGGAGGCCGACCTGCCCGCCACGTCCGTGCGCGCCCAGGCTGGCACTGTGGCACGGCTCAAGGTCGATGACGACACGGCCATCCTGCGTTGGTTCGGCATGGTCAAGCGCATGCACGAGAACACGTGGACCAAGGAACAGATCGACGCGATCCGTGCCGGCCAGCCGCCGTACCGGGCCAAGAGCCCGCGCAACGCCCCGGCCATCGAGACGCGCGCGGTGCCATTGCTGCGCGGCGTGGCGGGCGCGCAGACGTTGGCGATTCCGAAATCGTCGGACACCTCGCCCCGACCCTTCGAGGTCGTCGGCATTCCGCTGCCCGAGCCAGGCTTCCACGTCGTGGAGATTGCCTCGCCGATGCTGGGTGCCGCGCTGCTCGGCAAGTCCGAGCCGATGTACGTGCGCACGGCGGCGCTGGTGACCAACCTCGGCGTCCATTTCAAGCTCGCGCGCGGCACTGCCGAGGGCGAGATGAGCGGACTGGCCTGGGTGACCGGCCTCGACGACGGCAAGCCCGTCGCCAACGCCCGCATCGCGGTGCGTAGCTGCGAGGGCGCCCTGCTGGGCGAAGGGACCACCGACGCCACCGGCGTCGCCCGCTTCGCCAAGCTGCCGGACCAGCGCTACCAGGACTGCGGCAACGGCATGGAGGGCTACTTCGTCTCCGCACGGATCGCCGCCGACCACCCGAAGGCGCGCGGCAAGGCCGACATGGCCTTCGTGATGTCGAACTGGAACCGTGGCATCGAGACGTGGCGCTTCAACGTGCCCACCGACATGAGCCCGAAGCAGACCGTGCGCGCGCACACCATCTTCGACCGCACGCTGCTGCGGCTGGGCGAGACCGTGTCGATGAAGCACCTGCTGCGCAGCGAGACCGCGCAGGGCTTTGCGCTGCCGGCGTCGATGCCGGAGAAGGCCGTCGTCACGCATGACGGCAGCGGCCAGACCTATGAACTGCCACTGGCCTGGCGCACCACGGCCACGGGCGGGCGCAGCGCCGAGAGCACCTTCCAGATCCCGCAGGCGGCCAAGCTGGGCGTCTACACCGTGGGGCTGGTCTATGCCGATGGCCGCACGCTCGACGGCGGCAGCTTCCGCGTCGAAGCATTCCGCCTGCCGGTACTGTCCGGTACGCTGAGCACGGCCAAGGACCCGAAAGCCAAGGGCAACGCGCTGGTCGCGCCGGCCGAGGTGCAGGTCGGCGTGGAAATCCACTATCTGAACGGCGGCGGCGCGGCCGGCCTGCCGGTGCGCCTGTCGGCGCTGCTGCGCGAGAAGCCGGTCAACTTCGCCGATTTCGACGAATTCTCGTTCCAGCCGCCGCGCGCGCCGGACGAGAAGGCCACCGTCGATGACGAAGACAGCGAGGACACATCGGGCGAAAGCCGCGAGAAGCTCGTCGCCGACAAGCTGCCCGTCACGCTGGACAAGGACGGCAACGGCAAGGTCACGGTCAAGGACATGCCGAAGATCACCACGCCGGGCGACCTCGTACTGGAGGCCGGCTTTGCCGACCCGAACGGCGAGATCCAGACGCTGCGCCAGACCGTGCCGGTGTGGCCGGCCGCCGTGGTGGCGGGCATCCGCGCGGCCAACTGGGTATCGGTGAGCCAGAAGCTGTCGGTACAGGGCGTGGTGCTCGACACCCAGGGCAAGCCGGTGGCTGATACGCCGGTGCAGGTGAAGGCGCGCGCGCGCATCACCACGTCTGCCCGCCAGCGCGTGGTTGGCGGCTTCTATCGCTATGACAACCGTACCGAGAGCAAGGACCTGGGCGTGGTGTGCGAGTCGCGCACCGATGCGCAGGGCCGCATGCGCTGCGACGTGTCGCTGGCGCAGGCGGGGCAGGTGGAGCTGATCGCCAGTGCGCGCGATACGGACGGGCGTGTCTCGCAGGCTTCCACCACGGTCTGGGTCACACGCCAGGGCGAACTCTGGTTCGGCGGCGAGAACCACGACCGCATGGACGTGCTGCCGGAGAAGCGCGCCTACGCGCCCGGCGATACCGCCGTGTTCCAGGTGCGCATGCCGTTCCGCCATGCCACGGCGCTGGTCGCCATCGAACGGGAAGGCATTCTCGAGACGCAGGTGGTGGAGCTGAACGGCACCGATCCCACGGTGCGGCTCAAGGTGAAGCCGGAGTGGGGGCCGAACGTCTATGTGTCCGTGCTGAGCGTGCGCGGGCGCCTGCGCGACGTGCCGTGGTACTCGTTCTTCACCTGGGGCTGGCGCCAGCCGGTGGACTGGTGGCGCGCGTTCCGCAGCGAGGGGCGCGACTACGTGGCGCCGTCGCCGCTGGTGGACCTGTCCAAGCCGGCGTTCCGGCTCGGGCTGGCTGAGATCCGCGTCGGCAATGAAGCCCATCGGCTCGACGTGACCGTGACGCCGGACAAGGCCACGTACCCGGTGCGCGGCAAGGCGCGCGTGGTGGTGCAGGTGAAGCTGCCCGACGGCAAGCCCGCCGCCAACGGCGAGGTGGTGCTGGCCGCCGTGGACCAGGCGCTGCTCGAACTGATGCCGAACACGAGCTGGAACCTGCTCGACGCGATGCTGCAACGGCGTAGCTATGGCGTGGAGACCTCGACCGCGCAGATGGAGATCATCGGCAGGCGCCATTACGGCCGCAAGGCCGTGCCGGCCGGCGGCGGCGGGGGCAAGAGTCCGACGCGCGAACTGTTCGACACGCTGCTGCTGTGGAACCCGCGCGTGCAGCTCGACGCCGAAGGGCGTGCCACGCTCGACGTGCCGCTCAACGACTCGCTGACGAGCTTCCGCATCGTCGCCGTGGCCGACCTCGGCGTGGGCCGTTTCGGGTCCGGCAGCGCCACCGTCGCCGCCACGCAGGATCTGCAGATGATCTCGGGCCTGCCGCTGCTGGTGCGCGAGGACGACAAGTATCGCGCCATGTTCACGCTGCGCAACACCACGCAACGGGCGATGACTGTGGAGGCCACCGCGCGCGCCACGCTCGTCGATGCCCAGACGCTGCCGGCGCAGACCGTGGAGTTGGCGGCCGGCGCCTCGCGCGAGATTGGCTGGGACGTGACCGCGCCGGCGCTGCTGGCCTACAGCCGCAGCGGCACGGTGATGTGGGAGGTGGCGGCGACCGAGAAGGGCGGTAGCAATGCGGCCGACCGGCTCAAGCTCTCGCAGCAGATCGTCCCGGCGGTGCCCGTCACCGCGCAGCAGGCGATGCTGGCGCAAATGACGCCGACGGTCTCGGTGCCGGTGCAGGCCCCGGCCGGCGCGCTGACCGATCCGTCCGGCAAGCTGCGCGGCGGCATGCAGGTGACGATGCAGTCGTCGCTGGCGGGCGGGATGCCTGGCGTACGCGAGTGGTTCCGCCACTATCCCTATAGCTGCCTCGAACAGCGTACGTCGAAGTCGCTCGGCCTGGGCGACACGGCGGCGTGGGATGCACTGATGGCGCAACTGCCGTCCTACCTCGACAGCAACGGCCTGGCCGCCTACTTCCCGCTGCAGAGCGATGCGAGCGCGGGCAGCGAGGTGCTGACGGCCTACCTGCTGTCCGTGGCCGATGAGGCCGCACGGGCCGGTCTGCCGATGCGCCTCCCCGAGGCGCAGCGCGCGCAAATGGAGCGTGGGCTGACGTCGTTCGTCGAAGGGCGCATCACGCCGCCGCGCTGGGCGCCGGCATCCGCGTCGATGGACCTCGACGTACGCAAGCTGGCCGCGCTTGAGGCACTCTCGCGCACCGGCCACGCCCAGGCGCGCATGCTCGGCAGCATCCAGATCCTGCCCGCGCAGTGGCCCACCTCGGCGCTGATCGATTGGCTGGCGCTGCTCTCGCGCGTGACGGACATCCCCGAGCATGAAAAACGCCTCGCCGAAGCCCAGCAACTGCTGCGCAGCCGGCTCACGGTGCAGGGCACGCGGCTGGTGTTCTCGACCGAGCGCAGTGACGACTGGTGGTGGCTGATGGCCAACGGCGACGTCAACGCCGCCAAGCTGCTGGCGCTGGCCACGCAACTGCCGGGCTGGAAGGATGATGTGCCGCAACTGGTGACCGGCCTGCTGGGCCGCCAGACGCGCGGCGCGTGGGGCACCACCACGGCCAACGCCTGGGGCGTGCTGGCGGTGCAGCGCTACGCGCAGGCGTTCGAGAAGACACCGGTGGCCGGCGGCGCGCGCGTGACGCTGGGCGATGCCTCGCGCACGTTCGACTGGTCGGGCGCGACGAAGAAGGATGGCGTGGCGAGCGGCGCGGTGGAACTGCCGTGGCCCGCTGCCGGCACGACTGGCACCTTGCAGGTCGAGCAGCAGGGCTCGGGCCGTCCCTGGGCCACGGTGCGCGCGATGGCCGCCGTGCCGCTGCGCGATCCGGTGGCGGCGGGGTATCGCATCAAGCGCACCGTGACACCGGTGGAGCAGGCCGTGGCGGGCAAGTGGTCGCGCGGCGACTCCTATCGCGTGCGGCTCGAAGTGGACGCGCAGGCGGACATGACCTGGGTCGTGGTGAATGATCCGGTGCCGACCGGCGCCACCATCCTCGGCAGCGGGCTGGGCCGCGATTCGCAGATCGCCACGAGCGGTGAGAAGAAGTCGTCGGCGACCTTCACCGAACGCACGCCCGAGTCGTACCGCGAGTACTTCGGCTACTTGCCCAAGGGCAACGTGGCGGTGGAGTACACGGTGCGGCTCAACAACGCCGGTGAGTTCGCGCTGCCGCCCACGCGCGTGGAGGCGCTCTACGCACCCGACGTGTTCGGCGCCGCCCCCAACGCCAAGGTGACCGTGGGAGCGCGCCCATGAGCTGGCTCGCGATGCGGATGCCGCCGCGCGTGCGCGAGTGGTGGATCGCGGGCACGCTGGCCGCCGTGGTCTATGGCGTGCTGCTGCTCCAGGCGTCGATGGAGTTACCGCCCGGCACGCCGCTGACCGGCCAGATCGCCTACCAGCCGGCGTGGAAGACGGCGATGGCGATCATGCTGGCGCGCGCCGCGTGGTTCCATCGCCCGCTTGGCGAGCGCCGCTGGCTGGTAGTGGCGCTCGTGTTCTCGGCGATCGGCGATTTCCTGCTCGCGCTGCCGGGCTTGAAGATCTCGTTCCTCGGCGGGCTCGGCGCCTTCCTGCTGGCGCACCTGGCCTACCTGCGCCTGTTCGTGCCGATGGCGCGTGATCTCCGGCCGCAGCGGCTGCTGGGCTGCGGGCTGGTGATCGGTGCGGCGGGCGCGCTGCTCGGCCGCTTCTGGCCCAATCTTGGCGAGATGGCGCTGCCGGTCACGGTCTACATCGGCGCGCTGGCGGCCATGGCCTGCGCGGCGCTGTTGGCGCAGTTGCCAACGCCGCTTGCGGCGCTGGGCGCGCTGTGCTTCGTGGCCTCGGACGCGATGATCGGCATGGCCAAGTTCCTGTCCCCGTTCGATACCTACCAACTCGGCATCTGGTGGACCTACGCGCTGGCGCAGGTGCTGTTGGTGGCGGGGGTGGTGTCGGAGCGCGGGGAGCCCGGGGGACGATGACGATGCCGCGCCGCTTGTTTGCCCCACTCGTCCTGCTCGTGCTGGCCGCAGCCACCTCCTCGGCGGCGGCGGTGCCCGCCTTCCGCGACGTGCGCGACAACTGGCGCAGCGCCGACATCGTCGTGATGGATCGCCACGGCGAACCCGTGGCGCGCGTGCGGGACGACTTCCGCGCGCGGCGTGGCGACTGGGTGACGCTGGCCGACACCTCGCCGGCCCTGCGCACGGCCATCGTGCTGTCCGAGGACCGGCGCTTCTACGCGCACAGCGGCGTGGACTGGCAGGGCGTGGCCGCCGCCGCGTGGGCCAATATGTGGAACACGCGCACGCGCGGCGCGTCCACGCTGACCATGCAGCTGGCCGGTCTGCTCGATGAAGACCTGCGTGCCGCGCGCGGGCGCAGCTTCGGCCAGAAGGTAGGGCAGGCGGTCAGCGCCGCCTCGCTCGAACACGGCTGGAGCAAGGACCAGATCCTCGAGGCGTACCTGAACCTCGTGCCGTTCCGGGGCGAACTGGTGGGGCTCTCGGCGATGTCGCAGACGCTGTTCGGCAAGGTGCCGAGCGGCCTGAATGCGCGCGAGGCGGCGCTTGCCGTGGCACTGGTGCGCGGCCCCAACGCCGCGCCGGGGCAGGTGTCGGTGCGCGCGTGCCGCATCCTGCGCGAGATGAAGCAGCCGCGCGAGTGCGACGGCCTGGATGGCTTCACGGCGCTGGCCCTGGCGAAGTCGGCCAGCGTGCCGGACGCGAGTTTCCGGACCAATCTGGCGCCGCACGTTGCGCGCGCCGTGATCGCCCATACGCGCGAGACGCTGCCGGCAGGGCGGCCGGTGCCGGCGCGCATCGCTTCCACGGTCGATGCCGAGGTGCAGCGCGTGGCCGTGGACAGCCTGTCGCGCCATCTGCGCGAACTGGCCGGGCGCAATGCCGAGGACGGCGCCGTGGTGGTCATCGACAATGCCAGCGGCGATGTGCTGGCCTATGTGGGCTCCTCAGGCGCGCTGTCGTCGGCCGCACAGGTCGATCACGCCGCCGCGCCGCGTCAGGCCGGCTCGACGCTGAAGCCGTTCCTGTACGCGCAGGCCATCGAGGAACGACGGCTGACGGCTGCGTCGCTGCTCGATGACCGTCCGGTCAACCTGCCGACCGGCGGCGGGCTCTACATTCCGCAGAATTACGATCATCGCTACGCGGGCTGGGTCAGCCTGCGCGCGGCGCTCGGCTCGTCACTGAACGTGCCCGCCGTGCGGACGCTGGTGATGGTCACGCCGCATCGCTTTCATCGGCGGCTGGTGGCGCTGGGCCTGCCGCTCACCGAATCGGGCGATTACTACGGCTACAGCCTCGCGCTGGGCAGCGCCGATGTGTCGCTGTTGTCGCTGACCAATGCCTATCGGAGTTTTGCGAACCAGGGCGCCTACGGCCCGGTGCGGATGACCGTGGACGGCGCGCCGGTGCCCCGCCAGCCCGTGATGAGCCCGGCGGCCAGCTATGTGATTGGCGATGTGCTGGCCGACCGCCACGCGCGGGCGCGGACCTTCGGCCTCGACAGCCCGCTGACCACGCGCTTCTGGACCGCCGTGAAGACCGGCACCAGCAAGGACATGCGCGACAACTGGTGCATCGGCTGGTCGCAGCGCTACACGGTGGGCGTGTGGATCGGCAACGCCAGCGGCGCGAGCATGCACGATGTGTCGGGGGTCTCCGGCGCGGCGCCGGTGTGGCACGACGTGATGGCGGCGCTCCATCGGCAGTCGTCCAGCCGCGCGCCCGCGATGCCGGCCGGCGTGGAGCGGGTGCCGCTGACCTTCGCCGACAACCTCGAGCCGGCGCGCGAGGAAGTGTTCCTGGCCGGCACCGCCGTGACGCGCATCAACGTGGGCGCGGCGCCACCGTCGAGCGGCACGCCGGCCATCGCCAGTCCCAGGGACGGCACGATCTTCGCGCTCGATCCCGATATTCCGCCCGATGCGCAACGCGTCTGGTTCCATGCCGATGGGCTGACCGGGCAGACGGCGCGCGCGGTGAGCTGGCGCATCGACGGCAAGCCGCTCGGCAAGGGCGGGCAGCTGGCGTGGCTGCCGTGGCCGGGCCGGCATCGCGTGGAACTGGTCGATGCGGCGGGCAAGGTCGTCGATGACATCGGCATCGAGGTGCGCGGCGCCAGCGTGCGCGAGGCCGGGCCGCAGCGCACGTCGATGCGGCGCTAGGCCGTTGCCGGCAGGCCGCGCGCCTTGAGGAAATCGACGAATACGCGCAGCTTGGGCGGCATCAGCGCGCGGCTCGGGTAGTAGAGGTAGAAGCCCGAGAACGGCGGCGTCCAGTCTTCCAGCACGGTGACGAGCTGGCCCGCCGCCAGCGCGGCCTGGATGTGGTGCGGGAACTCGTAGATCAGGCCGAGCCCGGCCACCGCAGCCTGATGCAGCATCATCTTGTCATTGGCGATCAGCGCGGCGCGCGTATCGACCGTGAACGGCCGCCCGCCGCGCGCGAACTCCCAGCGATACACCGAACCTATCGGCCCGAAGCGGTATTGCAGGCAGGCGTGCTGATGCAGTGCGTGCGGCGTCTGCGGCGTGCCGTGGCGGGCGAGGTAGTCGGGCGAGGCCGCCACGAACATCCGCAGCGGGCCGGTCACGGGAATCGCCACCATGTCCTGGTGGAGTGCCTCGCCCAGCCGCAGGCCGGCGTCGAACCCTTCGGCGATCAGGTCGACGAAGCGGTCGTCGGTGACCAGATCGACGCAGATCGACGGATAGGCGCGCATGAAGTCGGTCAGGATCGGCCGCAGCGCGATGACCACCGCCGAGTGCGAACTGGTCAGCCGCAGCGTGCCGACCGGGGTGTCGCGCTGGGCGCGGGCGTCCTCGGTGGCCGCCTGGATCTCGGCCAGCGCCGGCGCCACGCGGGCCAGCAGTGCCGCGCCGGCCTCGGTCAGGCCGACATGGCGCGTGGTCCGCTGCAGCAGCCGCACACCCAGCCGGTCTTCCAGGTGCCGGATGGTCTGGGAGACCGCCGAGGGGCTGACGCCCAGCGCGCCGGCAGCGGCCGTGAAGCTGCCAAGCCGCGCCACGCAGGCGAAGGCGGCCAGCGAGGGCAGGGAATCAGGATCGATTGTGAAGTCGGGCTTCATGATGCTTGCAGCGTAGCATGCTGTTTCCGATCGCGCGGGATGGGGATACTGGGCGCCAGTTTCCAACCCCGTCACAAGGAGTCTCACATGACCGCAATGCGCAAACTGGGCCGGGTCGGCCCCGACGTCTTCCCGCTGGGCCTCGGCTGCATGGGCATGAGCGACTTCTACGGTGCGCACGACGACGCCGAGTCGATCCGCACCCTCCACCATGCCATCGAGCGCGGCGTGAACCTGCTCGACACGGCCGACATCTACGGCCCGCACACCAATGAGCAGTTGCTTGGCCGCGCGCTGGCCGGCGGGCGGCGCGACAAGGTGGTGCTGGCGACCAAGTTCGGCATGGTGCGCGACCCGGCCAATCCGGCGGCGCGCGGCGTGAACGGGCGGCCCGAGTACGTGCGTGCCGCCTGCGATGCCAGCCTGAAGCGGCTGGGCCTCGACACCATCGATCTCTATTACCAGCATCGCGTGGACCCGACCGTGCCGATCGAGGACACCGTCGGCGCGATGGCCGAACTGGTCCAGGCGGGCAAGGTGCGCTGGATTGGGCTGTCAGAGGCGGGCGCGGAGACCATCGAACGCGCCCACGCGGTGCATCCGCTCACCGCCCTGCAGACCGAGTACTCGCTGTGGACGCGTGACGTGGACGAAAACGGCATCTACGCCACGTGCGAGCGGCTCGGCATCGGCTTCGTGCCGTACAGCCCGCTCGGGCGCGGCTTCCTGACCGGGGCCATCCGCACGCCGGACGATTTCGATGCGGACGACTATCGCAAGACCAATCCGCGCTTTATCGGCGAGAACTTCGCCCGCAACCTGGCGCTGGTGGACAAGGTCCGTGCGCTGGCCGATGCCCGCGGCTGCACGCCGGCGCAACTGGCGCTGGCCTGGGTGCTGGCGCGCGGCGAGCATGTGGTGCCGATTCCGGGCACGCGCCGCATCGCCAATCTCGATGACAACCTTGGTGCGCTCGATGTGCGGCTCGGAGCGCAGGATCTTGCCGACATCGAGGCCGTATTCCCGGCCGGCGCAGCGGCGGGTACGCGCTACGCGGCGGCGGTGATGGGGATGCTGTCGCGCTGATCCGGGGGCGCGGCATGGGGGACAATGGCGGATTGCCTTCGGCCCACCTGTCACCCATCCGTCGCCCGATGCCCAACGCCTTCGTCCCGCTCGACGCCGCCGCCACGGCGGCCCGCCTGCCGTATCCCGAACTGGCCCAGGCCATCGCCGCCATGCTCGCTGAACTGCGGGATGGCAGCGCGATGGCGCCGCCGCGCATCGCGCTGCCCGTGGGCGACGCCGCGAGCGGCGCCGGGACGCTGCTGGTCATGCCTGCGCGCAACCGCGACCTGGTGATGACCAAGAACATCACCGTCCATCCCGACAATCCCCGGCGCGGCCTGCCGACCATCCTCGGCGAAGTGCTGGTCGCCAATGCGCACACGGGCGAGCGGATCGCCATGCTCGATGGCCCCACGGTCACGGGGCGGCGCACGGCGGCGGTCACGCTGCTGGCGGCGCAGTCGTTCGCGCCCGAGCCCGATGGCGAGCTGCTGATCGTCGGCGCCGGCGTGCAGGCGCAGACCCACCTCGAGGCCTTCGTGGCCGGCCTGCCGATACGGCGGGTCTGGCTGCAGTCGCGCACGCGCGACAAGGCCGAGGCGCTGGCCACCCAGGCGCGCGCCCTCGGCGTGGAAGCGAGGGTGATCGACGATGTGGCCGAGGCACTTCCACATGTGTCGATGGTCGTCACGGTGACGTCGAGCCGAACGGCGGTGCTGCCCGACCTCGACAGCGGATTGTGGACAGATCGACACTTCGTCGCCGGCGTCGGCGCATTCCGCCCCGATATGTGCGAGCTGCCGCCCGTGCTCTGCCAGACCGCCTCTGCCCGGGGCCGGCTGCTGGCCGACACCCTGTTCGGCATCGAGGACGAGGCGGGCGACCTGCTCCAGGCCGGCATCGACTGGGCCACGGTCCAGCCGTTCGAAACCGCCATTCTCGATGCCGACGCACTGCGCGCCCGCACCGGCTGCCCGCTGGTCTTCAAGAGCGTGGGCTACGCGCTCTGGGACCTCGCTGCCTGCGTGCTGGTGAGCCGGAGTGACGCCGGCTGACCTTCGTCCTCAGCGGAAAAACCACGCTGCTCGAATGGATTCTCGTTTTGTGAACAGAACCGTTGCGCGAAAGCCGCGTTTTGGGGCGAATTCGACCTCGATTTGTGCGAGGTTCTTGGGTTAACCCTGCCTTTAGGGCAATTCTTCTACCTCCCGGTATCACGTTTGAAACAGCTTGCCGTCCGTGAGACGGATAATGCGTGCCAGCAGTGAGTTGAGACAGAACGAGGATGAGGAGTAAGAGGAATCATGAAGAACACCTATAAGAAGATGCTCGTGGCCGCCGCCGTAATGACGCTGGCGGGCGTGGCACAAGCACAATCCGCGGGCAGCAATATCGTCAGCCTGGGCTGGTTCCGGGTGATGCCGCAGGGCCACTCGGAATTCCTGACGATCGACTCGGTCGCGGGCCGTCCCACCGGTGGCCTGCAGCGCCAGAACACGGGCGCCACGATCGACTCGGCCGACACGGTCGGCCTGGCGTTCAGCCACTTCTTCACGGACAACATCTCCACGGAATTCGTGGCCGGCATTCCGCCGGAGCACGACGTGAGCGGTGACCGTGGCTACGAGAAGTACGGCAAGCTCGGCAAGGTGCGCCAGTGGAGCCCGGCCATCGTCGCCAAGTGGCACTTCTTCGACGCCAAGACGAAGTTCCGCCCGTACGTGGGCATCGGCGTGAACTACACGTGGTTCACGGGCGAAACGGTCACCAACCAGACCTTCGTGCAGAGCGAATTCGGCCCGGGCTCGACCATGACCGCCTCGGCCAAGCCGTCGTGGAACCCGGTGTTCAACGTCGGCGCCAACTATGCCGTGACCGACAACTGGTTCGTCGGCCTGTCGGTGTCCTACGTACCGATCTCGACCACCGCCAACTTCACCACCACGCTGGCCAACGGCGCGCAGGTGCAGTCGCACACCAAGATCAAGATCGACCCGATCGTTACCTTCCTGAATGTGGGGTATCGGTTCTGATCGATTGATCAGGCTTGACGCGGGCACCTCCGGGTGCCTGCGGTTGGGCGGTGGGCGCCCATTGACGCCCCTGCTCGGACGTTTCTGAATTTCCGCAGTCGCCGCAACCCTCGCGGCCGCAAACTCCGCTGCCAATTTCGGAGTTCTGCGATTGTAGTGTCCCGCTCACCGCTTCTAGTATGCCGTTTCCTATCGGCTTACTGCTCTGCGGCTCATGCTCATCAGTCCTCCGTTTCTCCCTAACCCCATTGGCCCTAACCCGACCGACGCACGCGCGGACGTCATGGATCTCGCGGACGAGGGGGAGCAGTTCGATCCTACTTATCCCATCGGCGTCGATCGTCGCTGGCACGGCGGATGCCACATCGCGTCCCGGAGCCAGAATGAGGCCGTTCGCGCGGTTGCCGATGGTGAAGTGGTGGCCTATCGCGTCTGCCAGCATCTGGATGGACCCGACGGGGCGGTCAAAGACAGCGATCTCGGCTTCGTGCTCTTACGGCACGAGACGGAGACCGGTGAAAACTGCAAGCTGCGGTTCTACTCGCTCTATATGCACCTGCGCCATCTTGGTGGCTACGGGGGCAATTGCAACCCGAAGGACTTGCCGGAGTGGCTACGCATGCCGAGCGGTATCGAGTCCGGTGACGGAAAAAAGGTCTCCCGCAAGGATGTTCTCGGTTGGATCGGACAGTGCAATGGGCGCATGTATCTGCACTTCGAGATATTCATGACCCGGGCGGATTTCGAGGCGTACTTCAGTGGCACGCAGCTGGGACGAGCCAATCCGTCAACGCCTGTATCGACGGATTATTGGGGCGATAGCTATTACGTGATTCCGGCCGGACTGCCAATCCTGGCACAGCCATCCGGCACGGTTAAGGACAAACTGAATGGCATCGAGTTTCCGCCCCTGAAGGGCACCACAGCGACCGCTCGGAAACTCTATATCGAGGTGAAGTTCCGGAGCGGGCAGAAACTGACACGCGTATGGCGCGATGACGGGGAGGGGCAACGCACGCTGTTGACAGCGACGCCGATCCTCGAGGCGGATTACGAATACAGCATGTACGCGCGTGCTTGTGCCCTGTACCCGGCCTGTCCCAGTGATGGCTATGAGCTCTTGCGCTTCGGGCGCATTCTCAGCCGGCCCGAAACGTTGCCGGCCGGAAATCGGGCGACATGGTTCCGCGTGGCATTCGATCAGGACAAGCAGGGGTATGTCGACATCCACAACGCAGGCATCCAGAAACTGTCCGACGCGGACTTCCCGAGTTTCATGGGTTGGGAAAAGGTTAGCGAAGGCGCGGGGCCTTTCGCGCGGGACGGACTGTGCGATATCGATTTGCTCAAGAATCTACTGAAGGACAAGAATCCCGGCCATAACCCCCATGCCGGAAGCTCCGTGAACAAGGCATTACGCTACTACGTGCAAATGAGGGAGGGTGTCAGGGAAAAGCTGCGAGGGCTGGTATGCGAGATGCCGTCAGAGTGGGATAGGTCAAACAATGAGGCGCGATACCGGAAGCTGAAGGAGCCTGGAGAGTTCTACGCAGGCGACCCGGCGGGATATGACCGGTTCATGGCGTTTGTGGACAAGGCCCAGTTCTGGGACAAGACCGGGCTGCCGCCCACCTGCACGGAGAAGCTATGGTTCTTCCATCCGCTGGCATTTATCCGGCATTTCAGGAAATGTGGGTGGCTCAGTGAGTCTGATTTGATGGGAATTCTGCATTCCGCACCGCCGGCAGGACAAAGACGGGCAGTTACCTTGCGACGGCAGCTAGGTTCGATGGCGAACAAATACCTGATCACATCGAGACTGCGACTGGCGCATTTCCTTTCACAAGTTGGCCACGAAACGGGATGGTGGCAACACCGAGAGGAAATTGGTAACGAACGCTATTTCAGGACGATGTACGAAATCATCTCTTCGGAGGAAGCCACAGCCGATTTTCGGAGCGGGCTGGCGCATAGGCTTGGGGTGGTACGGCACGATGACACGGAGCTTTCATATGCCAGTCGCCGACCGGCAGAGGTTCTTCTGAAGGCACAGGGAATGGACAATGGTGCGGCAAATAGCGCTTCAGGAGGAGCAGCTGGTGATGGAGCAAAATTCAAAGGCCGGGGGTTCTTACAAATTACCGGCAGAAGAAACTACAGGGCCTACGGAAAGTACAAGGCCCGAGATTTTTTGTCTGATTCAAATCCTACGCTTATTGCACTGGATGATTCCGCCGCTTGCGACACGTCAGGCTATTTCTGGGTGCGGGAGGTCGCAAATCGTGAGGCGGATAAAGGCGCAGGACGTGAGCAGGTTCAACGCATAGGAGGCCTGGTGAATCGCGGTGCGCCACACAAAAGGCCGAAGCACCTGGAGGACAGGCTACAGAAATTTCGTGGGATATGGGGCCGGGTAAATGATCAATAGACTCGCACGCATCGTAGGGATGCTCGTACTATTTTCGCAGCCGGTTTACGCAAACACCGTTCAATGCGCAGTCGCGCCACGTCTCGCCGATCTCGAAATTATCGGGTGTAACCAAAGGGAAGGCGTCGGCATAGTGACCTACTGGAAGGGCCACGAAGCCCACTACGCGTCCGCGTTCGACGAACGTCGTTTGTTCCTCGGTTTCTCTGGCAGGAGGGAGTCGTTGAATAGCGAGGCTGGGCTCCGAGTCGTGGGGGGGCGGCTCGCACTGATGCGCACGACGCTGGCGGCGCCGCTGTTGGCAAGTCAAATTGCGAGTAGAAGCGTTCGGCCGACGCGCATCCAAAGCGATGACTGGACAATCTTTCTTGAGGACATCCAATACGAATCGCAACAACAGGCTGTGGGCTACCCGATGCTTTGCGCGACAGGTGTCCTGCGCAATGAGATAAAGGGAGCATATGTTGCCGTGGCCGAGTGCTTTGCTTATGAAGAAGAAACGCGTTTTCTTGTGACACTGAATGCGTTAAAAGCAGCCTTGACGAGAGGGAAAGCGTTGATATTGTGGAGAGAATGAGTTGGTGGCGTGTCGATGGAACATCCATGCAAGGTCGGCAGCCGCCGTGACCGTTCTTGCCTCGGCGATGAGCCTGGTCGGTAGCTTAGCGCGCGCCAGCGATGCTGGCCACTATGAGGCTTCTTGCAGCACGTCGCATCGCGAAGGCGGACAAATCCAAATAGATGCCATCGATCTGCCACGCCGCAGTTCGCCACACATCGTCGACATGTTCACCGTGTGCAATGCCGATCTCGATCGGTGCGCCGCGACGAATGAGGCGGGCGCTCCCTACTGGCACGATGCGGCTGGGCGCCTCGTGATTTTTCACTTCACCGAGACGATCGCCAAGACGAAGCAGCGTGGGGGCACGCTTCTGGAGACCTTTCCAATCTGTGGGTGGACAGACGGCAGGGGGGCAGAGTCCCAATACGGCGGACAATGTTATGTCGCGGTCGCGTCCAATGGACAATTCACTGTCTCGATCAACTATTTGCTCGGACAAAACGTTGGCAAGAAGAATCGAAACAAATACCAGGACGAAGTAGTGAAAGCGAGACACGCACTGTTCGACGTCCTCGATTCAGCCCGGATGATAAATGGGGAAAATGACTGCCCCAAGGCTGCGATGCGCAGCCGTTGAGACTTCACGCACGATTCTCGGTCTCCACAGGTGTTTGGAGGGAATGAGCCGCGGTGGCGCATTCCCCGGGATTCACGCCCCTCACCGGATACCCCGCCCCCTCGATCGCCTGCCGCAGCGCCTGTCGATCCGCGCCCGATTCCACCTTCACCGCCTGCGTCGGCACATCGGCCGTGACGCGTGCCGCAGGATCAACGGCCTGCACGGCCTGGGTGATGGCGCGGACGCAATGGTTGCAGGACATGCCTTCGACTTGGAACTGGATCATCTTGGAACTCCGGGATTAATGACGACAGCCTGCAGTGTGAACCTTCCCACCATGGGAAGCGCAAGGGCTTTCCGCGTCGCGCAAAGACCTTGACCTTCCAATGATGGTAGGGTTCACAGTGCAGTCATCGCTATCGATGGCTCCCGTGGAGTTTTCCTGTCATGTCCAGTACCCCCGCCCTGATCGCCGCCGAAGGGCCGCGCGACACCATCGACCTGAACATCGCCGACATGACCTGCGCGTCATGCGTGGGCCGGGTGGAGCGTGCGTTGCGCGCGGTGCCCGGCGTCGAGGATGCCCAGGTCAACCTTGCCACCGAGCGCGCCGCCGTGACCGTGCAGCGCGGCGCCGTGGATGCGGCGGCGCTGGCCGATGCCGTCACGCGCGCCGGCTATGCGGCCACGCCGGTTCCGGCGGACGAGGCATCGGTGTCGGCGGAGGCGGGGCATGCCGATTTCTGGTCCGGCCCGTGGCCCGTGGCGATCTCCGCCGCACTGTCCGTGCCGCTGGTGGCGCCGATGGTGCTCGAGTGGTTCGGCATCCACGCGATGCTGCCCGGGTGGGTCCAGTGGCTGCTGGCTACGCCGGTGCAGTTCGTGTTCGGCTGGCGCTTCTACAAGACCGGCTGGAAGGCCGTGCGCGCCGGGGCCGGCAATATGGACCTGCTCGTGGCGCTCGGCACGTCCGCCGCGTATGGGCTGTCACTGTGGCAGATGGCGATGGCGCACGACGTCATGCCGCACCTCTACTTCGAGAGCGCCGCCGTGGTCATCACGCTGGTGCGGCTCGGCAAGTGGCTGGAGACGCGCGCCAAGCGTCAGACCGCCGCCGCCATCCGCGCGCTGGCCGCGCTGCGGCCGGACACCGCGCAGGTGCGTCGGCACGGCGTGGAAGCCACCGTGCCGCTGGCCGCCGTGCGCGTGGGCGACGAAGTCATCGTGCGTCCCGGCGAACGCATACCGGTGGATGCCGAGGTGATCGAAGGCAGCAGCCATGTCGATGAATCGATGCTGACCGGCGAGTCCGTGCCGGTGCCGAAGCGCGCCGGGGATCGCCTCACCGGTGGCGCGATCAATGCCGAAGGGCTGCTGGTGGCGCGCACCGTGGCGGTGGGCGCGGAGACCGTGCTGGCGCGCATCATCCGCATGGTGGAGCACGCGCAGGCGGCCAAGGCGCCGATCCAGCGGCTGGTGGATCAGGTCAGCGCGGTGTTCGTGCCGGTGGTGCTGGCGCTGGCGGCGGCCACGCTGCTCGGCTGGGGGCTGGTAGGCGGCGACTGGACCGCCGCGATGCTCAACGCGGTGGCCGTGCTCGTCATCGCCTGCCCGTGCGCGCTGGGGCTGGCCACGCCGACCGCGATCATGGCCGGCACGGGCGCCGGCGCGCGCGCGGGCATCCTGATCAAGGATGCGGAGGCGTTGGAGGTGGCGCATCGCGTATCGGTGGTCGCCTTCGACAAGACTGGCACGCTCACCGTCGGCAAGCCCGATGTGGTGGCCCTGATCGCCACCGATGGGGACGAAGCCGCGCTGCTGGCGCGTCTGGCGGCGCTGCAGTCCGGCAGCGAGCATCCGCTGGCCCGTGCCGTGCTGGCGGCTGCCGCCGCGCGTGGTATCGCGCCCCTGCCGGCGAGCGAGGTGCGTGCGCTGCCGGGGCGTGGCATCGCCGGGGTGGTCGATGGCCAGCCGCTGCAACTGGGCAGCGAGGCGTTGCGCGCCAGCCTGCACGCCGACGCCGGTCCGCTCCAGGCCGAAGCCGAGCGGCTGCGCGCCGAGGGCCGCACGGTGTCCTGGCTGATGGCGGACGGACGCGTGGCGGGTCTCGTCGCGTTCGGCGATGCCGTGAAGCCGGGCGCCGCACCGGCCATCGCACGGCTCCGCGCGGCGGGCATCCGGACCGTGATGCTGACCGGCGACAACCCCGGCGCCGCCGCGCAGGTCGCCCGCGCGCTCGGTCTGGACGAGTTCCAGGCCGAGGTGCTGCCCGAGGACAAGGCCGCGCGCGTGACCGCGCTCAAGCGCGACGGCGCCGCCGTGGTGGCGATGGTCGGCGACGGCATCAACGACGCCCCCGCGCTGGCCGCCGCCGATGTGGGCATCGCCATGTCCACCGGCACCGATGTGGCGATGCACGCCGCCGGCATCACGCTGATGCGCGGCGACCCCGCGCTGGTGGCCGATGCGCTCGCCGTGTCGCACCGCACCGTGCGCAAGATTCGGCAGAATTTGTTCTGGGCGTTCATCTACAACGTGATCGGCATTCCGCTGGCCGCCGCCGGCTTGCTGAACCCGGTGGTCGCGGGCGCGGCCATGGCGTTTTCGAGCGTGAGCGTGGTCGGCAATGCGCTCTTGCTGCGCCGCTGGCATCCGGCGGGTGCTGGGGCGGCGAGTGCCCGATCGACTGATGAGGAATCACGATGAATATCGGAGAAGCCGCAGCGGCCTCTGGCGTCACGGCCAAGATGATCCGCCACTATGAATCGATCGGCCTGGTGGACACGCCGCCGCGTTCCGAGGGCGGCTACCGGCGCTACGACGACCGCGCGGTGCACACCTTGCGCTTCGTGCGGCGGGCCCGTAATCTGGGATTCTCGCTCGACGAGATTCGCGGGCTGCTGTCGCTCTGGCACGACCGCGCGCGCGCCAGCGCGGACGTCAAGGCGCTGACCCTGAAGCACGTGGCGGATCTCGAAGTGCGCATTGCCGAACTGGCTGCGATGCGAGACACGCTGCGTGCGCTGGCCGAGTCATGCAGCGGCGACGATCGCCCCGACTGCCCGATCCTGGCGGACATGGCGAGCGCCGCCGGCGAGGATTCCAAGGATTGTGCGAGCTGTCACCGCTGACCGCGCGCCGCAAGCATTCCCACAAGAAGAAGCAGGCGTACCAATCAGGAGACAAGCGATGGACGAACCTCTCATCGGCACGGACGACGTGGGCGGCATGGACGAACGGCCTGGCACCGAAGCCGCCGCACGCCCCAGCATCGCCCCAGCCGAGACCCGCCAGCGCATGCGCGACGGCACCGAGCTGCTGGTGCGCACCTGGCTGCCCGATCCGAACCGCTACCCCGAGCCGCTCGGCACGCTGCTGTTGGTACACGGGCTGGCCGAGCACAGCGGGCGCTACCCGCACGTGGCGGCGCTGCTGTGCGGGCTCGGCCTGCGCGTGCGCGCCTATGATCATCGCGGCCATGGCGCCAGCGGCGGCCCGCGCATGATCGTGCCGCACGCGGACATCTCTGTGGATGACCTCGCCGAGATCCACGACGCCACCGTGCGCCAGTGGAACGAATTGCCGATCGTGCTCGGCCACAGCATGGGCGGGCTCGTGGCGGCGCGGCTGGCCACGGCACGCGTGCGGCCGATTCGCGCGTTGATCCTGTCCTCGCCGGCACTGGCGCTGCGCATCTCCAGCGGCATGATGACCGTGCACCGGCTGCTGCTGGCGCTGGCGCCGCAACTGCGCGTGCCGAATCCGATCGACGCGCGGCAGCTGTCGCACGACCCCGAGGTGGCGCGCGCCTATCGCACCGATCCATTGGTGCAGGGCACCATCAGCGCTGGCGTGCTGGAGACGTTCCTCCACGGCATGGCCCAGGCGCAGGCCGACGCGCCCCGGCTGGAGGCGCCCACGCTGATGCTGGTGGGCGGCGCGGACCGGGTCGTCGATGCCGCCGGCAGCCGCACCTTCCACGACAACGCGCCCGAGGACCTGCGCGAGATGGTCTGGTTCGACAACGGCTATCACGAGATCTTCAACGAGGCCGAGCCGCTGCGCAGCGAGGTGTTCGCGGCGCTCTCCGGCTGGCTGCGGGCGCATCTGGGGGCGGCACCCGTGGCGGTGACGGGTGCGGGGGCTCAGGCAAAGCCCTGACGGCGGCAGGGTCCGAGTCGTGCGATGATCCGTGGCATTCCGATAATAAAACCGATGTGCCGGGGCGCATTGAAGGACTAGCCAGGGACTATGGAGACGTACGACTACATCATCGTGGGCGCCGGTTCGGCGGGCTGCGTGCTGGCCAACCGCCTGACGCAGGACACCGACGTCAACGTGCTGCTGCTGGAGGCGGGCGGCAAGGACGACTATCACTGGATTCATATTCCGGTGGGCTACCTGTACTGCATCGGCAACCCGCGCACGGACTGGATGTACCGCACCGTGGCGGAGCCGGGGCTCAATGGCCGCTCGCTCGGCTACCCGCGCGGGCGCGTGCTCGGCGGCAGCTCGTCCATCAACGGCATGATCTATATGCGCGGCCAGCGCGAGGACTATGACGAGTGGGCGCGCATCGCCGGCGACGACGGCTGGCGCTGGGACAACGTCCTGCCGCTGTTCCGGCGCAGCGAAGATCACTATCGCGGCGCCAACGCCTTCCACGGCGCGGGCGGCGAATGGCGCGTGGAGGCCCAGCGGCTGCGCTGGGACATCCTCGAGCGCTTTATCGACGCGGCCGAGCAGGCCGGCATCCCCCGTACCGACGACTTCAACCGTGGCGACAACTTCGGCGTGGGCTATTTCGAGGTCAACCAGCGGCGCGGCATTCGCTGGAACACGGCCAAGGCCTTCCTGCGACGCGCCTCGGACCGGCCCAACCTGACCATCGTCACCGGGGCGCAGGTCAGTGCGCTGACCTTCGACGGCCCTGACGGGCGCCGCTGCACCGGCGTGCAGTTCGTCGGCGGCGGGGAGAACCGCGAGGCACGCGTCACCGAGGAAGTGATCCTGGCCTCGGGTGCGATCAATTCGCCCCAGCTGCTGGAGCTGTCCGGCATCGGCCAGCCGGAGCGGCTGCAGTCGCTCGGTATCCGCGTGCGGCAGGCGCTGCCGGGCGTGGGCGAGAACCTGCAGGATCACCTGCAGCTGCGCGCGGTGATGAAGGTGGATGGCGTGCGCACGCTGAACACGCGCGTGGCGCGCTGGTGGGGCAAGCTCGGCATCGGCCTCCAGTACGCGTTCAACCAGAGCGGGCCGATGAGCATGGCGCCGTCGCAACTCGGCGCGTTCGCGCGCAGCGACCCCAGCTACACACGGCCGAACCTCGAATACCACGTGCAGCCGCTGTCGCTCGACAAGTTCGGCGATCCGCTCCACGCCTTCAACGCCTTCACGGCCAGCGTGTGCAACCTGCGGCCCAGCTCGCGCGGCAGCGTACATATAGAAGACGCCGATTTCCGGCGCGCACCGGCCATCGCCCCCAACTACCTCGCCACCGAGGAGGACCGCAAGGTGGCGGCCGATTCGCTGCGCCTGACGCGTCGCATCGTCGCCTCCCCGGCGCTGGCGCCGTACAAGCCCCAGGAATGGTTGCCCGGCGCCGCTTTCGAGACGGACGAGCAGTTGGCCGAGGCTGCTGGCGCCATCGGCACGACCATTTTCCATCCGGTGGGCACCTGTCGCATGGGCACCGCCGACGATCCGGACGCCGTGGTGGACAACCGCCTGCGCGTGCGGGGCATCGCCGGCCTGCGCGTGGTGGATGCGTCCGTCATGCCGCTGATCACGTCGGGGAATACCAACTCGCCGACGATCATGATCGCCGAGCGCGCCAGCGACATGATCCGCGAGGATCGCAAGCTGCGCGCCAGTGGCGCCGCCGTGGTGCAGGTGCTTGCTGACACGCCTTCGGGTATTCCCGTGGCGTGATGTGCCGGGTCGGCAGCGGGAGCCCCCCAACCCGCCGCCAACCCGCGCCAGCGTTGACCAGACAAGGCGAAACATGACGACTCCTGCATGTCTTATGCCTAGTGCAAACCCCGATGTTTTGCGACGCAGCAGACGCACACAATAGTCGCCGGTATACGGTGCTCCCGCCTGCACTTCAGGGCGGTTGAGCCACCCGGATATCGCGGCAGCCGCGCCGCTTCCAGACACCTATAACGCGGCAAACATGGCGACAAAGCCGGAGTTCGAACCATTGTCAGTGCCGGGCACAACCCGGTATCGCAGCAAGAGGGCGGGCAGGAGACTATGACTCAGGAAATCATCCTGGAAACAAAGAACCTCACGAAGGAATTCAAGGGGTTCACGGCGGTTAGCGACGTCAACCTGCAGGTGCGACGCGGCTCGATCCACGCATTGATCGGCCCCAACGGCGCGGGCAAGACGACCTGCTTCAACCTGCTCACCAAGTTCCTGGAGCCGACCACCGGCACCATCCTTTTCAACGGCATCGACATCACCCGCGAGAAGCCGGCGCAGATTGCGCGGCGCGGCGTGATACGTTCGTTCCAGATTTCCGCCGTGTTCCCGCACCTGACCGTGCGCGAGAACGTGCGCATCGGCCTGCAGCGCCAGCTTGGCACCTCGTTCCAGTTCTGGCGCAGCGAGCGATCGCTCGACGTGCTCAACGACCGGGCGATGGACCTGCTCGAACAGGTCGGCCTGACCGAGTT
>NZ_JBFTSH010000022.1:0-84358 GCF_056399925.1 Cupriavidus sp. 01L43 | reverse complement strand
CCCCTCATGCCTGGTGACCATAGCGAGTCGGAACCACCCCTTCCCATCCCGAACAGGACCGTGAAACGACTTTGCGCCGATGATAGTGCGGACTACCCGTGTGAAAGTAGG
Source organism: Cupriavidus sp. 01L43 (assembly GCF_056399925.1). Taxonomy (NCBI): domain Bacteria; kingdom Pseudomonadati; phylum Pseudomonadota; class Betaproteobacteria; order Burkholderiales; family Burkholderiaceae; genus Cupriavidus; species Cupriavidus sp. 01L43. The sequence continues at coordinate 84,247 of NZ_JBFTSH010000022.1, read as the reverse complement.
TCATCGCCAGGCTCTTATACCCAGAACCCCCAGCCCCAAAAGGCTGGGGGTTTTGCTTTTGCGGCGACGATTTCGTTCGCGCCGCGAAGCCCTCGTCATTTCAGCTTCGTATCGCTGTTGTATTCAGGGTACCGGAGTATTCCGGCGCGGATTTCGTTCTGTTATGTTTCCTACAAGCGCCGGGTCTAGGCGCGAAGCAGCGACGAGAAATTGGGTTTAGGGGGTTACATGGCGGCCACGAAGTTATGGCCCGCGCTTGCCAGCATGGCAGGCGTGTTGTTGTTGGCGGGATGTGCATCGAGCGGGGGAAATCCTCCCTTCGATCCGACGAAAATGGTCCCAGTGGCCGAAGTGGATTGCAAGACATTCGCGGCTAAAGCCGGCATGAAGTCGGCTGTTCACGTCGATGCGCTGGAGGCGGCGAATATCGCGACCGTGCTGGCCACGCAGCGGAATGCCGATGCTGAGGCTGGCGGCGACTCCGAAGGCGAAGGCGAAGGCAGTGCTGCCGCGCCCGTGGCATTGCCCGAACTCCCTCCATTTTCAGCGTCCGCGTCGCTCGCAAATCTTCCTGCGGGCTGGCAGCCGTGGACGATCAACCGCAACAAGACCCCCACACGCTACACGCTGACCGAAGTGGATCAGCGCCTGGTGCTGCATGCCCAGGCCGACAGTTCCGCATCGGGGCTCTATGTGCCACTGACGCAGCGCGACCCCGGCATGCTTCGCTGGATGTGGAAGACGCGCGACGTGATCCGTAGCGCCGACAACGCGATGGGCCAGCGGGAAGACGCGCCTTTGCGCATCTTCGTCGCCTTTGATGGCGATACGGCCAAGCTGTCGCTGCGCGACCAGCTCATGTACGAAATGGCCCGCATCACCACGGGCCGTGAGATGCCTTACGCCACGCTGATGTACATCTGGGGCGGTCGCCGTCCCGCCGGCGCGGTGTTGAACAACCCCCATACGGATCGCGTCCGCATGATCGTGGTCGATTCGGGCACGCGCCACGCCAATAGCTGGCGCTGCCATGAGCGCGATCTGCGCGCGGACTACCGCAAGGCGTTCGGGACCGATCCCGGCAAGGTCATCGCCGTGGGGCTGATGACCGATACCGACAATACCAAGAGCCGCGCGGAGTCCTGGTACGGGGACATCGTCCTCGATTGACCGGGGACTAGTCCTGGTCGAGTGAGCAGGCGGAGGCCTGGCTTGGCGCCGTGTCCTCGAGCGCGAGCAGGGCGAACGTCGCCAGCCAATGGGTGGCGACGTAGTGGCCGCCCACCGCCTGCGGCAGTGACGCCTCGAGGTGGTCGGACCACGCCCGCACCGCCAGCGGCTGGAGCGTCGGGGGCAGGGCGGGCCCCAGCAGCCGCCAGCACCATGCACGGGACAGGTTCAGGCCGTCCAGGTGCGACATCTTCGGGTCCGTGCGATCCGCCACCGTCACCGGCGTCAGCCAGGTCGCCAACTCGGCCTGCCCTGGCGAGAACATCTCCCACCAGTCCCCGAACGAGCAGTCGTCGTCGGTCACTTGCTGCATCAGGACCGCTTCGATCAATCCACCTGACAGGAACTCGTCGCCGCCCGGCTCGTAGCGGGCGGGATACCGTTGATCATGTCCGAACCAGCGGTGCGCGCGCCGGACAATGGCCTTGCGCAGCGCCAGATGCTGCGTGCTACGCGCGAAATGCAGCGCCATCACGAGCGCAAACGCGCTGTTGAAATGGGTGCCGGTCCGCACCGGGAAATCGGCGATTTCGATGGATTCGATCAGACGCAGCGCGAGGTGGTCGGCCAGGGGCGCACAAGCTGCTGCCCATTGCGCTGCCTGTGGGTCGTCTGCGCCCAGCAGCGTCAGTTCCGACTGGAGGCGCAGCACCCAAGCCCAGCCGTACGGCCGCTCGAACGTGCGCGAGCCCGGACGCTCGAAGTACGCCAACTCCGTCGCCAATGCCTCAGGGCGAAGTTGCGCGTCGAGCGTCTGCCGGATCTGCGGCGCGATCGGCAGGTCCGGGCGCGTCGCCAGCAGTCGCACCAGCAGCCAATGCATATGGACCGACGAATGCCAGTCGTAGCTGCCATAGAAGACCGGATGCGCCACCGCCGGCTCGGTGAGATCGCCGGCACGCGCCATCAGGTGGTCGAGCTTGTACGGATAGGGACGGACGATGTTGTCCAGCGCCACCCGGGCGAAGCCTTCCGCCGTGTTGTCGTCCAACAGCGTATGCGTCATCGCCGGCCTTTCCTATGAGCGGATTCTGAAAAGCTGCCCGCAATCAACGCCAAACTTAGGCGGCAGCGAGCCACTTCTCCACGAGTTTCACGAAGAACGTCGAGCCCACCGGCAGCAGTTCGTCATTGAAGTCGTAGCTGGGGTTGTGCAGCATGCACGGTCCCATGCCGTGGCCGGCCTCGCGGTGCGTGCCCTCGCCATTGCCGATGAACAGGTAGCAGCCCGGCTTTTCCTGGAGCATGAACGAGAAGTCCTCGGCGCCCATGGTCGGCTCGACGTTGCCGTCCACATGGTCCGCGCCCACCACCTCGCTGGCCACGCCCACCGCGAACTCCGCCTCGGCGGCGCTGTTGATCGTCGGCGGGTAGTTGCGGCGGAATTCGAATTCGATGGTGCAGTCGAACGCCGACGCCACCGCGCGCGACACCTCTTCCATGCGCCGCTCGATCAGGTCGAGCACCGGCACCGTGAACGTCCGCACCGTGCCGCCGATCCATGCCTGATCCGGCACGATGTTGGTGGCATCGCCGGCGTGGAACTGGGTCACGGAGATCACGGCCGTGTCGATCGGCCGCTTGTTGCGCGTGATGATGCCCTGCAGCGCCGAGACGATCTGCGTGCCGGTGAAGACTGGGTCGAAGCCGTTGTGCGGCATGGCCGCGTGGGCGCCCTTGCCCTTCACGACGATGCGGAATTCATTGCTCGATGCCATCAGCGGCCCGGCCGTGGTGCCGAACGAGCCCACCGGCATGCCCGGCCAGTTGTGCATGCCGAAGACGGCATCGCACGGAAAACGCTTGAACAGCCCGTCCTTGATCATCTCGCGCGCGCCGCCGCCGCCCTCTTCGGCCGGCTGGAAGATCAGGTTGACGGTACCGTCGAAATTACGGTGCTCGGCGAGGTAGCGCGCCGCGCCAAGCAGCATCGCCGTATGGCCGTCATGGCCGCAGGCGTGCATCTTGCCGTCGTGCTGCGAGCGATGGCCGAAGGTATTGGCTTCCTGCAGGGGCAGTGCGTCCATGTCGGCACGCAGGCCAATCGAACGGCCGCTGTTGCCGTTGCGGATCACGCCGACGAGCCCCGTCGTGCCAAGCCCGCGATGGACCTCGATGCCCCACGATTCCAAGCTTTTTGCGACCAGATCAGCGGTGCGCTGTTCTTCGAAGCAGAGTTCGGGATGGGCGTGGATGTCGCGGCGGAGGGTGCGGATTTCGGCTTGCGCCTGGAGGATTTCTGGGATGAGCTTCATGGTGCCGTACCGGGCAGTGGGATACCCCGATCATACCTGTCTGCCTGCAAAGCGCCAAAGACGGACCTTGGCGCCCCGACTTGGCGCACTGCAGCACGGCACCTCGCGCGCCCGCGCACCCCTCGCCGGGTGGGTTTCCCCGCATGGCGCTGCCGTTCCACTGCTGGAACAGTTCATGCTTGAAGTGCCTGGCCGGTCGCGCCCGGATCCGCGATGCAGAATGGGCCGCACCAAAATGCGGCGATTTCTTATTGCGCAGGCGACGACTGCTCCTTATTGTCATTTCAGACTTCCCACAGGGAGAAACGCGCGATGTCCCTTCGCACTGTCAACAAGGTCAAGATCGCCATGAGCAAGAGGGTCGGCAATACCGCCGCCGCCGTGCTGCTGGCGAGCGCCCTCGGCCTCGGCCTGGCCGCGCCCGCCCAGGCGGTCGACCTGAAGATCGCCATGAGTTCGCCGCCGACCTCGATGGATCCGCATTTCTATAACCTGTTCTCGAACATCAACGTGTCCGAACACGTGTTCGACTCCCTGGTGAAGCTCGACCCGGACAGCCGCATCATTCCGGGCCTGGCCGAGTCCTGGAAGCTCGTGAACAACCTCACGTGGGAATTCAAGATCCGCAAGGGCGTGAAGTGGCATGACGGCACAGAGCTGACGACCGAGGACGTGGTCTGGTCGCTCGACCGCCCCGCCACGATCCTGAACAGCCCGGGCAAGTTCGACGTCTATACCAAGGCGATCATCAACAAGAAGGTGATCGACAAGTACACGCTCCAGCTGACCACCAACCAGCCGTATCCGTTGATGCTGAACGACCTGACGTCGATCTTCATGGTGCAGAAGAAGGCCACGCAGGGCCTGACGTCCGACGACTTCGCGCAGGGCAAGGGCATGGTCGGCACCGGGCCGTTCAAGTTCGTGAGCTACGCCCGCGACGACCGGGTCGAACTGGTCAAGAACCCCGACTACTGGGGCCCGAAGCCGGCCTGGGACAAGGTCACGCTGCGCTTCATCCCGAACCCGGCCACGCGCCTCGCCGCGCTGCTGTCCGGTGACGTGCAGGCCATCGAGAACGTGCCGACGCCGGACCTGCCCAAGGTGCGCCAGGACCCGAAGCTGTCGTTCTTCAGCAAGATCTCGCACCGCGTGATCTACCTGTTTTTCGATGCCAAGCGCGACAAGTCGCCGTACGTCACCACCAAGGACGGCCAGCCGATGGATAAGAATCCGCTCAAGGATGCGCGCGTGCGGAACGCCATCAGCATGGCCATCAACCGGCAGGGCATCAAGGACCGGCTGATGGAAGGGCTTTCCGAGCCGACCAACAACCTCGTGCCGCCCACGCTGTTCGGCTACAACCCGGCCCTGAAGACGGTGAAATACGATCCCGAGGGCGCCAAGAAGCTGCTCGCGGAGGCGGGCTACCCCAACGGCTTCGGCGTCACGCTGCACACGCCGAATAACCGTTACGTGAACGATGAGAAGATTGCCCAGACCATCGCCCAGAACCTGACGCGGATTGGCATCGCCACCAAGGTGGAAGGCATGCCGATGGCCACCTATTCGTCGAAGGGTATCAAGCACGAGTGGTCGTTCGGCCTGCTCGGATGGGGCGCCCAGACCGGCGAGGTCAGCTCGCCGCTGCGTGCGCTGCTCGCCTGCGAGGACTCGAAGAAGGGCTTCGGCACGACCAACTGGGGCGAGTACTGCAATCCAAAAATGGACGTCGTACTAGAGAAGGCGCTGGCCACGGTGGAAGACGCTGAACGGTCGAAGCTGCTGCAGGAAGCCACGGCCATCGCCATCAACGACGGCGGCATCATCCCGATCCACCAGCAAGTCACCACGTGGGCCACGCAGAAGGGCATCACCTACGTACCGCGTACCGACGAGCGCACTTATGCGCATAACTTCAAGCCGCAATAAGTCGGCTGGGGTCAATCGGCTGCACTAAGCTAGCAGCGGATGCCGTCGTGCAACGGTCCCTGACCTGGGGACCGTTGCCGGCGAAAGGATAGTGTCTCCACCATGCTGGTTTTCATCATCCGGCGCCTGATGCAGAGCGTGGTCGTGCTCCTCGTCATGTCGCTGCTCGTCTTTCTTGGCGTTTTTGCGATCGGCAACCCGGTCGACATCCTCATCAGTCCGCAGGCGGACCAGGAGGACATCAAGCGCACCATCGCCGCGCTCGGGCTGGACAAGCCGCTCTGGGAACAGTACTGGATCTTTCTGCAGAACGCGCTGCACGGCAACCTCGGCACGTCGTTCGCCCATGGCACGCCCGCACTGAAGCTGATCTTCGAGCGCATGCCGGCGACCATGGAACTGGCCGTCACGGCCATCCTGCTGGCCATCGTTCTCGGCATTCCGCTAGGTCTCTGGGCCGGGCTCCGGCCCACCGGCGTGGCCGGCAAGTCGATCATGACGATATCGATCCTGGGCTTCTCGCTGCCCACGTTCTGGGTCGGCCTGATGCTGATCATGGTGTTCGCGGTGCAGCTTGGCTGGCTGCCGTCGAATGGCCGGGGCGAGACCGTGCGGGTGCTGGGCATCCCGCTCAGCTTCCTGACCGTGGACGGCATCCGCCACCTGATCCTGCCGGCGGTCACGCTGTCGCTGCTGAACATCGCCATGGTGATCCGGCTCACGCGCGCCGGCACGCAGGAGGCCATGCTGCAGGACTACGTGAAGTTCGCCCGGGCCAAGGGCTTGTCGAACTCCCGCATCGTCGGGGTGCACGTTCTTAAGAATATTCTGATCCCGATCGTGACCGTGATCGCGCTCCAGTTCGGCTCGATCATCGCGTTCGCCATCGTGACCGAGTCGATCTTCGCCTGGCCCGGCATGGGCAAGCTCATCATCGACTCGATCCAGTTGCTGGACCGCCCGGTGATCGTGGCCTACCTGATGGTGATCGTGACGCTGTTCATCCTGATCAACCTCGTGGTGGACATCGTCTACAGCATGCTCGATCCGCGCGTGCGCATTGCCGACAACAAGGGCTGAGCCATGAGCGCGAGCACCGTACCGAACCCAACCAAGGAAGTCGCGATCCCGGCCGTGCCGGCGAAGGAGCAGACGCCGTTCCGCCGCTTCGCCCGGCAGTTCCTGGAGAGCAAGCTGGCCGTGCTGGGGCTGGTGACGCTCGGCCTCATCATCCTGATTGCGATCTTCGCGCCATGGCTGGCACCGCAGAATCCGTACGACCTGGCCACGCTGGACGTGCTCGACGCACGGATGGCCCCGGGCGAACAGGCCGGCAGCGGCCTGACCTTCCTGCTGGGCTCGGACGAGCAGGGGCGCGACATCCTCTCCGCCGTGATGTACGGCCTGCGTATCAGCATCGGCGTGGGGGTGCTCAGCACGGTGATCGCGCTGCTGCTGGGGGCGACGCTCGGCCTGCTGGCCGGCTTCCTCGGTGGCCGCATCGAGGCGCTGATCATGCGCGTGGCCGATCTCCAGCTCTCGTTTCCGCCGATTCTGCTGGCGCTGATCCTGCTGGCCTTCCTGCGGCCGGGCCTCGGCAACATCGTTATCGCCCTGGTGGCGGTGCAATGGGCCTACTACGCGCGCACCACCCGCAGCGCGGCGCTGGTGGAGCGGCGCAAGGAGTACATCGAGGCCGCCACGTGCCTGGGCCTGCCGCCGGGGCGCATCATGTTCCGCCACCTGCTGCCGAACTGCCTGCCGCCGCTGATCGTGATCGCCGCGCTGCAGGTGGCATCGGCCATCACGCTGGAGGCCACGCTGTCGTTCCTCGGGCTCGGCGTGCCGGTCACGGAGCCGTCGCTCGGCTCGCTGATTTCGAACGGCCAGCAGTACATGCTGTCCGGCAAGTACTGGATCAGCTTCTTCCCGGGGATCGCGCTGGTGGTGACCATCGTGTCGATGAACCTCGTGGCCGACCAGTTGCGCGACGTGCTGAACCCGCGCCTGCAAACGCAATGACCGCCCAGGAGCGCGCATGAGCCAACCTACCCTGGTGGTCGAACACCTGAAAACGCAGTTCTTCACGCGCGCCGGCGTGGCCAAGGCCGTGGACGACGTGTCGTTCTCGGTCAACCGCGGCGAGATCATGGGCCTGGTCGGGGAGTCCGGCTCGGGCAAGTCGATGACCGGCTATTCGATCATGGGCCTGATCGATGCGCCCGGCAAAGTCGTCGACGGCCGGATCGCGCTGACCAGCCGCGACGGCGTGACGCGCGACCTCCGCGCGCTCACCCCCGCCCAGCAGCGCGACGTGCGCGGTAACCGCATCGCAATGATTTTCCAGGACCCGATGATGACGCTGAACCCGGTCCTGCGCATCGACACCCAGATGATCGAGGCCGTGCGCGCGCACGACAACGTCAGCAAGCCGGCCGCCCGCGAGCGGGCGCGCAACGCGCTGGCCCGGGTCGGCATTCCCTCGCCGGACGAGCGCCTGACCGCCTACCCGCATCAGTTCTCGGGCGGCATGCGCCAGCGCGTGGCGATTGCCATCGCGCTGCTCAACAAGCCGGACCTGATCATTGCCGATGAGCCGACCACGGCGCTGGACGTGACCATCCAGGGCCAGATCCTCTATGAGATGCAGACGCTGTGCCGGGAATCGGGCACCGCGCTGATCTGGATCACGCACGACCTGTCCGTGGTGGCCGGGCTCGCGGACAAGGTCTGCGTGATGTACGCCGGGAAAATCGTGGAATCGGGCGATGTGCGCCAGGTGCTGGAGCATCCCGAGCACCCGTACACGCACGGGCTGATCGGCTCGGCGCCGTCGCGCAACCCGCGCGGCACGCCGCTGCGGCAGATTCCGGGGATGACGCCATCGCTGCTGAATCTGCCCGGCGGCTGCTCGTTCCGCGAGCGCTGCCCCTACGCGACCGACATCTGCAAGACCGAACCGCCGCTCGGCACCTCGCCAGACGGCCGGGAGCTGCGCTGCTTCCACCCGGTACTTGCCCAGCAGGAGGCCGCATGAGCCAGTCCGTGATCGATACTCCGGCGAGTGCCGCCAACATCACGCCGACCGAGCCCGCGACGCCTCCCGCGCCGCTGCTGGAGCTGCGCGCGGTGTCCAAGCGCTTCGTCAAGACGCTCGACGTGGCGGCCAAGATCGCCAATGTCTTCGGCGCGAAGCAGCGCGTCGAGGTAGTGCACGCCGTAGATCGCGTGGACCTGGCGATCCGCGCGGGCGAGGTGGTGGGGCTGGTGGGCGAGTCGGGCTGCGGCAAGTCCACGCTGGGCCGGATGGCCGTGGGGCTCCATACGCTGACCGAGGGTGAACGGTTCTGGCGCGGCGTGGATCTGGACCGCCTGCCGCCCGACAAGCGCCGCGAGAAGCAGCTCGCCATCCAGATGATCTTCCAGGACCCGTACGCGTCCCTGAACCCCCGGCTGCGCGTGCTCGATATCGTCGGCGAGGCACCCGTGGTGCACGGCATGGTCGAGAAGGGCGCCCAGAAGACCTATGTGGAAGACATGCTCGTACGCGTGGGCATGGATCCCACCGTGCTGCGCCGCTTCCCGCACCAGTTCTCGGGCGGACAGCGGGCGCGCATCGGCATCGCCCGGGCCTTGGCCGTGAAGCCGGAGTTCCTGGTCTGCGACGAATCGGTGGCGGCGCTCGATGTCTCGATCCAGGCCCAGGTCCTGAACCTGTTCATGCGCCTGCGGGAAGACCTGAACCTGACCTACCTGTTCATCAGCCATGACCTGGGCGTGGTCAAGCACATCAGCGACCGCGTGGTGATCATGTATCTGGGGAGGGTGGTGGAGTCGGCGCCCACCGAGGACGTGTTCGCGGCGCCGAACCACCCGTACACGCAGGCGCTGCTGGCCGAGGCGCCCAAGCTAGAAGTGGGCAAGAAGACCTATGTGGCGATCCGGGGCGAGATCCCGTCGCCGCTGAACCCGCCGCTGGGCTGCCACTTCCACCCGCGCTGCCCGCACGCGATGCCGCGCTGCCGGGAGGAACAGCCGATGCTGAAGGAGATCGCGCCGCTACGCTTCTCGGCGTGCCATCTGAACGATATGGCTTGAAAGGGGCCCCTCCGCCCTAGGAGGGGCGCCACAGGTGCGTCAGCGAATCACCACGCCGCGCGAGTTGATGATCGTCATTTCGACGAATTTCGATCCCACGTGGTTCTCTGGCCCGTACTGGACGATGAAGCCGCCCAGATCCACGTTGCGCATGCTTTCCACGGCGGTGATGAACTTCTCGCGCGTGACCTCGCGCCCGGTGCGGCGCAGCCCTTCCACGAACGCCTTGGCGGCGATGAAGCCCTCGATACTGGCGTAGTCGAAGTCGTTCTGCTTGCCGGACGCCTGCAGCAGGCGCAGGTACTCGCGCACCACCGGCAGCGTGGCGTTGCCCGGGTGCGGCATCACCTGCGAGATGATCACGCCGCTGCCCAGCGGGCCCACTTCCTTGGCCAGCGCCTGGGTGCCGACGAAGGACACGTTATAGAACTGGCCGCTATAGCCGCGCCGCAGCGCTTCCTTTACGAACGCGCCCACGGTGCGGTAGGCGCTGATCAGCACGATGGCGTCCGGGCTGGCCTTCATGGCGCCCTGCATCGCGTCGCCGATCTCCACCGTGTTGCGGATCACCGACTCCTGGGCGACCAGCTTCACGCCGCTGTCGGCCGGGAGCGACTTGATCGCCTGCTCCACCCCGGCGATGCCGGCCTTGCCGTAGGCGTCGTCGTTATAGACCACGGCCACGCGCTTCAGGCCCGTGGTGCGGATCTGGCGCACGATGGCGGAAGTTTCCTCGTCGTAGCCGGCGCGCACGTGGAAGACGTAGCGGCTGCGCGGGTCGCGCAGCGACTGGGCGCCCGTGAACGGGGCGAAGAACGGCACGCGCGCCTGGTTGGCCAGTGGCACGGCGGCCTGGCTGGTCGGCGTGCCCACGTAGCCGAACAGCGCGAAGACGCGGTCTTCCTCGATCAGCTTTTTGGTGTTCTTGATGGCATCGTCCGGCTCGTAGGCATCGTCCAGCGCCTTGAGTTCGATCTTGCGGCCGAACACGCCGCCTTGCTGGTTGATGTAGTCGAAATACAGCCGCGCGCCCGAGTTCATCTGCTTGCCGAGCACCGCGGTGGAGCCGGTCAGCGCGGCGGACTGGCCGAGCAGGATGGTGTCGGCCGTAACGCCGGTCTCGGTGGCCGTAGTGTTGGCCGCGCTTGCCGCGCCGGATGCGACGACGGCGCACGCCGCCAGCAGGCCGGCAAAGCGCCGGCGCGTGACCCCAGAATGCAAAACCATGTGAATCCCCGTCAAAAAATCCAAAGTGTTCTTGTGCTTCTGTACCCCGCGGCCCCCGCCCGGTCTGTTGCTTGTGAGGGGGTTCCGGCACGGTGGCCGGACTGTCGGGCGGTTTGCCCGGCAGCGCCGGAACATCATAATCGAATACAATCGGAGCCAAACAATTTCTCCCGGTTCGGAACCCTCCGGCGAGGCGCTTGCGCCACAGTCATGCCCCCAGACATGACGGCCGCCTGGCCCGCTCCGTCGCCAGAAATCCATCGCCCCAGGCCCCAAGGCCCCCCAGCCGCCCCACGTCCGACATCACCATGGCCACCCGTATCGTCCGCGCCGCCTGCCCCCACGATTGCCCCGACACCTGTGCGCTGCTCGTCACCGTCGAGGACGGCCGGGCCATCAAGGTGGCCGGCGACCCCGACCACCCGGCCACCCAGGGCGTGCTGTGCACCAAGGTTTCCCGCTATACGGAACGCACCTACCACCCTGACCGGCTGCTGACGCCGCTGCGCCGCGTCGGCAAGAAGGGGGAGGGCAAGTTCGAGCCGATTTCCTGGGACGAGGCGCTCGACGAGGTGGCCCGCCGCCTCGGCGCCATTGCCGCGCGCGACCCGCAGGCCATCATCCCCTACAGCTACGCCGGCACCATGGGACTGGTGCAGGGCGAAAGCATGGCCGCGCGTTTCTTCCACAAGCTCGGGGCTTCGCTGCTGGACCGGACGATCTGCGCCAGCGCGGGCGCCACGGCGCTGCGCTATACCTATGGCGCCAGCGTGGGCATGGACATGGAATACGTGGCCGATGCCAAGCTGGTGATCATCTGGGGCGGCAACCCGATCGCCTCGAACCTCCATTTCTGGACTCGCGCGCAGGAAGCCAAGCGCCGTGGCGCCACGCTGGTCGCCATCGACCCGTATCGCTCCCTGACGGCCGAGAAGTGCCACCGCCACATCGCGCCGATGCCCGGCACCGACGGCGCGCTGGCGCTGGCGATCATGCACGTGCTGATCCGCGACGATTTGCTCGATCACGACTACATCGAACGGCACACGGTCGGCTTCGCCGCGCTGCGCGAGCGGGCGATGGAATTCTCGCCGGCCCGCGCCGCCGAGATCTGCGGCGTGCCGGTGGAAGACATCGAATGGATCGCCGGCCTCTACGGCCAACTCGCGGTGCGTGAGCGCCAGCCAGTGGCCATCCGCCTGAACTACGGCATGCAGCGCGCCCACGGCGGCGGCCAGGCCGTGCGCGCGGTGGCGAGCCTGCCGTCGCTGGTCGGCGCCTGGCGCCACCCGGCGGGCGGCTTGCAGCTATCGACCTCGGGTTTCTTCCCGATCGACCACGCGGCGCTCCAGCGGCCCGACCTGCTGCCAGACTGGCCGCAGGTGCCGCGCACCGTGAACATGAGCACGATTGGCGACGCGCTGCTCGACGACGGCACCGGCGCCCAGGGCCCGAAGATCGAAGCCGTGGTGGTCTACAACAGCAACCCGGTGGCCGTGGCGCCGGAATCGGCCAAGGTGGCGGCCGGCTTCGCGCGCGAGGATTTGTTTACCGTGGTGCTCGAGCATTTCCGCACCGATACGGCCGACTACGCCGATATCGTCCTGCCGGCCACGACCCAGCTCGAGCATGTGGACGTCCACAAGGCCTACGGCCACACCTACTTCCTGGCCAACAACCAGGCCGTGGCGCCGATGGGCCAGGCGCTGCCGAATACCGAGATTTTCCGCCGGCTGGCCGCGCGCATGGGCTTCACCGAGCCGTGTTTTGCCGATAGCGACGAGGCCATCGCCGCGCAGGCCATCCTGCGCGAGGACAAGCGGGCCGAGGGCATCAGCTGGGATTCGCTGCGCGAGCAGGGCTGGCAGAAGCTGAACCTGCCGGCTGCGCCGTTCGCCGAGGGCGGCTTCCCCACGGCATCGGGCAAATGCGAGTTTTACTCCGAGGCGATGGCCCGCGACGGCCTCGATCCGGTGCCGGCCTATGTCCCGCCTTACGAGGCGCCGGCCTCGGCGCCCGAGCTGGCGGCCCGCTATCCGCTGGCGATGATCTCGCCGCCGGCTCGCAATTTCCTCAATAGCTCCTTCGTCAACGTGGACAGCCTGCGCGCCACGGAGGGCGAGCCGCACCTGGACATCCATCCGCTGGACGCCGCCGCGCGCGGCATCGTCCACGGCGCCATGGTCCGTGCCTTCAACGACCGGGGCAGCATGCTGGCCCGCGCCCGCGTGACGGACCGCGCGCGGCAGGGCCTGGTGGTGGGTTTGTCGATCTGGTGGAAGAAGCTGGCGTCGGACGGCAAGAACGCCAACGAACTGACCAGCCAGCGCCTGACCGACCTGGGCCGCGCGCCGGTCTTCTACGACTGTCTGGTCGAGGTGGCGCCCGCGCCGGCCGAGGCGGAGAGGGAGGCCGTGGCGTCATGATGCGCTGGCCGGCCCGCTGGCGCGTGGCGGGCACCCTGGTGGTGCTGGCCGTCGCGGCGCTGGCGGCCGGCTGCGACACGCTCGGCTATTACTATCAGTCGGTCGGCGGCCATCTGGGCGTGATGGCCAAAGCGGAGTCGCTCGACGACGCCATCGACGCCGCCCGCAACGCCAACGACACCCGCCTGGCCCAGCGCCTCACGCTGGCGCGGCAGATGCGCGACTACGCCTCGCGCGAGCTGAAGCTGCCGGACAACGGCAGTTATCGCCGCTACGCCAACCTGCATCGGCCCTACGTGGTGTGGAGTGTGTTCGCCACGCCGGAATTGTCGATGGAGCTGCGCAAGTGGTGCTTCCCCATCGTGGGCTGCATCGCATATCGCGGTTATTACGATCCCCAGGACGCCGAACAGTACGCCAAGGATCTGCGCCGGGAAGGCTTCGAGGCCTACGTGGCCGGGATCCCGGCCTATTCGACGCTCGGATATTTCGACGATCCACTACTCAATACCTTCGTCTACCAGCCCGAGGGCGAACTGGCCCGGCTGATCTTCCACGAACTGGCCCACCAGGTGGTCTACGTGCGCAACGACACCGCGTTCAACGAGTCGTTCGCCACCGCCGTGGAGACGGCCGGGGTGGAGCAATGGCTGGCGCACGCTGCCTCAGCGGACGCCCGCGCCAGCTACCAGATCTACGACAGCCGCCGGCGCGACTTCCGCGCCATGCTGCTGCGCACGCGCGACAAGCTCGTGGCGCTGTACCGCGCCCCGCTGGACGATGAGGCCAAGCGCCAGGGCAAGGCGCGGATCTTCACCGAACTGCGCGAAGACTATGCACACAAGCGCGCCGAATGGGGCAACTACAGCGGCTACGACCGCTGGTTCGACCAGCCCCTGACCAATGCCCACCTGGCCGCCGTGGCCACCTACCAGCAATGGGTGCCCGCGTTCACCGCGCTGCTGGCCAAGTCGGGCGGCGACTGGACCCGGTTCTATGCCGAGGCGCGCCGCCTGGGCGACCTTCCGCCGGCCGAGCGCGACGCCGCGCTGCGCCGGCTGGCGCCGCCGGCCACGGAGGTCACGCCACCGTCGCCGCCGCAGCCTCCGCCACCCAAGCCCCTGTCGGCACAATCCCCAGACAAGGGCGATACCGGCCGGTAGAACCCGACGCCTTCCCGCCCAATCCGTCAAGCCGCGTGTTTCCCGATGGTGGAGCGCGCGCCGCATGAGAAAATTGCCCTATGCCACCCCCCTCCAGGAAAACCGGCGCCGTGCCGCGCGCCGATGAAGCCGCCACGCTGGCCGACGACGGTCCGGCGCGCTCGCACGTTGCCGAGCGCCAGGAAGCACGCCGCCGCCAGATCCTGGATGCCGCCGCCCAGCTCTTCTATACGAAGGGCTACCCCGGCATGACCATGAACGACCTGTGCCGGGCGCTCGGCGTCACCAAGCCGGCGGTCTATTACTACTTCGCCGACAAGTACGAGATCTTCGACATCCTGTGCCGCGAGTCGGCCCAGACCTGCCTGCCGGTGATCCGCGAGACGGCCGACCCGGCGCTGCCCGTGCGCGAGCGCCTGCACGCCTGCCTGCTGGAGATGGCGCGGCGCTGCGTGCGCTGCCACGTGGCAGCGGCACTGAGCTTCCGCGACAACCAGTACCTGAAGCCGGACACCGTGGCGTGGCTCAACACCATGGCGCGCGACTTCTACCGCGACCTCTACGTGCTGCTCGAGGAAGGGCGCGCCACCGGCGTGTTCGCCTTCGGGGATGCCCGCGTGACCGCGCATTCCATGGGCGGCGTGATCGGTTTCATGTACACCTGGCACGAGCCCGGGCGCATGGACGAGGAAACCCTTGCCCAGGAGCTGGCGTCCAACATGATGAAGCTGGTGCTGCCGAGCTGAGGCCAGGCGGGGAGCTAGGGGTATTCCCTCGCCGCCACCCCTGAGTGGCGCATAATTCACGATTTCACGATTCCGGTGGGTGGAGGACTTCGTCTAACGTGTTGTCTGGCGAGGCGTGCACGTTTAGCATTCCCAAAAAATCGAACGACCATTCAGAAATTCAGGAGACGGTATGGAAAAGCTGTGGCTGAAACATTATCCGGCGGGCGTACCGGCAGAGATCGACGCCAGTCAGTTCCGTTCGCTGGCCCAGTTGCTCGAGGAATCGTTCCGTACCTACGCCGACCGTCGCGCCTTCATCTGCATGGACCGCGCCATTACCTATGGCGAGCTGGACCAGCTGTCCGCGCACTTCGCGGCGTGGCTCCAGTCACGCGGCCTGCGCCCCGGCGCACGCGTGGCCATCATGATGCCGAACGTGCTTCAGTACCCGGTGGTGCTGGCCGCCGTGCTGCGCGCCGGCTACGTGGTGGTCAACGTCAACCCGCTCTACACGCCGCGTGAACTGGAACACCAGTTGAAGGACAGCGGCGCCGAGGCCATCGTCATCCTCGAAAACTTTGCCGCCACGCTCCAGGCCGTGCTGCCGGCCACGCCGGTCAAGCACGTGGTGGTGGCCAGCATGGGCGATATGCTCGGCACCGTGAAGGGCGCCGTGGTCAATTTCGTCGTGCGCAACGTCAAGAAGATGGTGCCGGCCTGGGAGCTGCCGCACTGCGTGCGCTTCAACGACGTGCTGGCCGAGGGCGCCAAAATGACGCTCAAGCCGGTGGACACTGGCCCGGACGACATCGCCTTCCTGCAATACACGGGCGGCACCACGGGGATCTCGAAGGGCGCCACGCTGCTGCACCGGAACATTGTGTCGAACGTGTTGCAATCTGAAGCCTGGATGCAGCCCGCGCTGGCCAAGGGCGCGCCCATCGACCAGGTCATCACGATCACCGCGCTGCCGCTGTATCACATCTTCGCGCTGACGGTCTGCTGCCTGCTGGGCATGCGCAGCGGCGGCCTGAGCATCCTGATTCCGAATCCGCGTGACATCCCCGGCTTCGTCAAGGAACTCCAGAAGTACAAGTTCAACATGTTCCCGGCGGTGAACACGCTCTACAACGCGCTGCTGAACAATCCGGACATCGGCAAGGTCGATTTCTCGGGCCTGCGCGTGGCCAACGGCGGTGGCATGGCGGTGCAGGAGGCGGTGGCCAAAAACTGGCTGGCCAAGACCGGCTGCCCGGTCATCGAGGGCTACGGGCTGTCGGAGACCTCGCCGTCGGCCACCTGCAACCCCACGGACACGGACACCTTCTCGGGCACCATCGGCCTGCCGCTGCCTTCCACCGAGGTCTCGATCCGCGACGACGACGGCAACGAACTGCCGCTCGGCCAGCCGGGCGAGATCTGCCTGCGCGGCCCGCAGGTGATGGCCGGCTACTGGAATCGCCCGGACGAGACGGCCAAGGTCATGACGCCGGACGGCTTCTTCAAGACCGGCGACATCGGCATCATGGACGAGCGCGGCTACACCAAGATCGTCGATCGCAAGAAGGACATGATCCTGGTGTCGGGCTTCAACGTGTATCCGAACGAGGTGGAAGGCGTGGTCGCGGAGTGCCCGGGCGTGTTGGAAGTGGCCGCTGTCGGCGTGCCGGACCAGCATTCGGGCGAGGTGGTGAAGCTGTTCGTGGTGAAGAAGGACCCGGCGCTGTCCGAGGCCGATGTCATCGCGTTCTGCAAGGAACGGCTGACCGGCTACAAGCGGCCGAAGTATGTCGAGTTCCGCACCGAGCTGCCCAAGACCAACGTCGGCAAGATCCTGCGCCGCGAACTGCGCGACAGCCGCAAGGCGGCGTAAGCCACTGCGTCATCCGCTTCCATCAGCCGGGCGCCCTCAGCACTCGTTCGAGGGCGCGATCAGCGGCTGGGGCGCGCCGTCCGGATAGATCACCCGCGCGCAGGCGCCTGGGTCCAGCCCGGCCAGCGCCGGCGCGTTGACGTTCACCACGGTCCCGTCCGCGGCCTGCACCTTGTACAGGAACAGGTCGATCTGCTGCGGCGGCCGGCGGTTGAACAGCTGCGTCAGGTCGATCGAAAATCCCACCCCCACGGCGCTGCCGCCGCGCCCGCCGCCTCCACCCACGCCAGCCGCCCCCACGCCCACGCCATAGCCCGGGTAGCTGCCCCCATCGGGCACCTCCACACGGGTCAGGTACGTTCGCTCGATCACGCGGCCCAGCTTGACCGTGGCATTCATCGGCGCCACCTGCGGGGCGGCTGGCGGCGTCTGGGCACAGCCAGACAGGCCAGCCATCACAGCGGCCGTGGCGAGGGTCAGGATCGGGCGGAACAGGGTTTTCATGGCATCTCAGCCGGCAAGGCTGGTCTTGAGCCGGCCCAGCAGGCGGAACAGCGCGCGGCGGTCCGTCTCGGCCAGTCCGGAAAACAGGTGTTCCACCCAGCTCTCGTGCGCGCGGGCCATGCGCGAGAATGCCTCGCGGCCGGCGGGGGTCAGGCGGATCAGGTAGGCGCGGCGGTCCGTGGGCAACGCCTCGCGCGTGACCAGGCCCTCTTGCTGGAGCTGGTCGGTGATGCCGGTAACGTTGCCGCCGGTCACCATCATCCGGCGGGACAACTCGCCCATCTTGAGGCCCTCGGGGTGGCGGTCGAGCTGGGACATCAGGTCGAAGCGCGGCAGCGTGACCGCGAACTCCTGGCGCAGCCGCGAGCGGATGTCGCCCTCCACGAGGTTGGTGCAGGTCAGCAGGCGCAGCCAGAGGCGCAAGGCCTCGTGGCTGGTCTCGCCGACGCGGGTCTCGAGATCTACCGGCGCAAGGTCGGCACTCGGGGGCGCCGCGTTGGCTGTGGGCGAAGTGGGCATTGCGATACCAGGGCAGGCAAAACGTTTGATACCTCAAGTATATGCGCTGGTCCGGTGCAATGCCCCGGAGATCCGCGTTCTGGATCGACGTCCTTAATCGACCTTGGCGCCCGAGTCCTTCACCACCTTCGCCCATTTGGCCGTCTCGGCCCGGATGAACGCCGCGAACTGCTCCGGCGTGTTGCCGACCGGATCGGCGCCCTGGGCCAGCATGCGCTCCCGCACGGCCGGCGTGGCCAGGCTCTTGGCCACTTCCTGCTGAATGCGATGGACGATGTCGGTCGGCGTGCCCGCCGGCGCCAGCAGGCCAAACCACGAGCTGGCCTCGAAGTTCGGCAGCTTGGCGGCGGCCGCCACGGTCGGCAGGTCGGGCAGGGCCGGCGAGGGCTTGGCGCTGGTCACCGCCAGTGCCTTCAGCTTGCCGCTCTTGATCAGTTGCATCGACGAAGGCAGGTTATCGAACATCAGCTGCATGGTGCCGCCGGACAGGTCGGTCAGCGCCGGGCCGCTGCCCCGGTACGGGAAGTGGACCATGAACGTCTTGGTCTGGGTCT
Source organism: Cupriavidus sp. 01L43 (assembly GCF_056399925.1). Classification (NCBI taxonomy): domain Bacteria; kingdom Pseudomonadati; phylum Pseudomonadota; class Betaproteobacteria; order Burkholderiales; family Burkholderiaceae; genus Cupriavidus; species Cupriavidus sp. 01L43. The sequence goes on along the minus strand of NZ_JBFTSH010000022.1, from coordinate 65,738 downwards.
TGAACAGCTCACCGGCCAGGTGGATGGACGTGCCGTTGCCGCTCGACGCCATGTTCAGCTTGCCCGGATTGGCGCGCGCATAGCCGATCAGGTCATTGACGCTGTTGATCTTGTTCTGCTGCGCGAAGGCCGGGTTCACCACCAGCACGTTCGGCACCGACGCCACCTCGGTGATCGGCACGAAATCCTTGATCGGATCGAACGGCAGCTTGGCGTAGAGCGACTGGTTGATGCCGTGCGTGCCGACGGTGCCCATCAGCAGGGTGTAGCCGTCCGGGGCGGACTTGGCGACGATGTCCGTGCCGATATTGCCGCCCGCGCCCGGTTTGTTGTCCACCACGACGTTCCAGCCGGGCAGCTTGGACAGCTCGGCGGCCACGGCGCGCGCGAGGATGTCGGTGGTGCCGCCGGCCGGGAAGGGCACCACGAGCCGGATCGGCTTGTTCGGGTACGGATCGGCGGCAAAGGCGGTGGACGCGGGCAGGGCGAGGGAAGCCAGGGCGGTGGACAGCAGCAGCGCAAGGGCGCGCCGGCGGGGGGGGTGCATGAGGGTCTCCTGTTGGCGGCCGGCTGTCTGGTCTTCCGGTCTCGGGGCCATTCTAGTCTCGCCAGCGCCACTTCGCGGATGAGGTGAAGCCCTTACCGACTGTGCCCGGGCGTGTCACGGAAACGAAAAAAGGCGCCCGAAGGCGCCTTTCTCCCAACCGGATGGCTTCAGGTCAGAACTTGTGGCGGATACCGAGTGCCACGCCGATCTGGCTGTTCTTGCCCTGTTGCATGAAGTAGCCGTTGGCGAAGCTCACGGCCGAGGTGTCGAAGTTCAGGCCCGAGTTCTTGGCGTAGCCGGCCGTCAGGTAGACGTCGGTGCGCTTCGAGAAGTTGTAGTCGGCGATGAAGCTGACCTGCCACGGGTTGGCCGGGTTGTCCTGGACGAATGCCGACGAGGCGCGCAGCGTCTTCAGATCGTCGTAGAAGTACGCAAGCGTCAGACCCAGCGGGGCAGTGACCTGGTAGTTCAGGCCAGCCCAGAAGTAGTCGTCGCGCTGGAGCGTGTTGCCGGCGTTGTCCTCGATCATGCCGTAGCGGTAGCCCACCATCGCCTTGAACGGGCCGAATGTGTAGCTGCCGGCCGTGCCGATCTTGCGCGACTTGCCCGCCGAGCCGATCGTGGTGGCCGGACGCCATTCGTCATAGGCCACCGTCAGGCCGAACGGGCCCGAGAGGTACAGCAGGCCGGCGCCGCCGCCCGCGTTGTTGTTGAAGTTGCCGGGGGCTTCGCCAGCCCCTGCGTTGGCCAGCGGCACGGGGCCGATGGCGGCCACGCCGGTGCCGAAGCTCCAGTGCGCTTCAGCCGTGACCGGGCCGAGCACGGCGGTGTACTTGACCGTGTTGTCCGAACGGAAGTTGGTACCCAGCTGGGCCACCACCGGTTCGTAGATCGTGGCGTAGCCGGTCGGCGAGAAGTTCGCGAACATGTCGAACATCGTCGTGTACTGGCGGCCGAAGGTCAGGCGGCCGAGCTTGTCGCTCTGCATACCCACGTAGGCTTGACGACCGAACAGGCGGCCGCCTTGCTGCGAGCGGCCATCGTCGAGGCCAAAACCGGATTCCAGCACGAACAGCGCCTTCAGGCCGCCACCGAGGTCTTCGGTGCCACGCAGGCCCCAACGCGAGCCGGACAGGCCGCCGCCGGTCTGCAGGCCGACGCGGCTGCCGCCACCGGGCAGCGACGGCGGGCGGCCATTCGGGCCCCACGTCGCCGGATTGGTATTGAAGCCCGGTGCCAGGTGGTTGTTATATTCGATCGGCACGTCCACGACGCCGTACAGCGTCACGCTCGTCTGGGCGTTTGCCGCGCTGGCAAACGCGCCCATCGCGGCAAGCGCGATTAGCGACTTTTTCATGCTGGGTTATCTCCACTTAAGAATTATTAGATGAAGCGCCGAAGAACCTCCTGAGCCCTCTCTCCACTCTTCTGCGCTTAACTTCCATGGAAGCTGTCGGTCACTCTAGCAAAAGCGCGCATTTTGTTGACCCTGAGGTAAACGTCTTGTCTTGTTTTCACAACTCAGGGTTTCTGGGTACGGAAAACCAGTCCAGGCGCAGCGTTCCGGGCTGCTCGCGGCTTGCCGCCGGGGGCGTGCGGATGGGCGCCGGGTACAATGCGGGGAAATCCCGAGGCGCTGCCGGCCCCGGCCTCCCCCGTTGGTGGGGGATTGGATCGGCCGCGTGAAATGCCGCTCAAACGGGTGCTTGAAGCTTGACGCATCACTGATTGACCGAAATCGACAAGACATCGCAGACATGGATACGCTGATCCGAGAATTCGACGTGGCGCTGCGCGCCATCGCGGGCGCGACCCGGGCCGGCCGGCCGAACCCGGCTGACCGCCTGGCGCCGGAGACGGATGAACTGAGCGCGGATGCACGCCGCCATGTGGCCGGGCTGATGCGCATCAACCATGTCGGCGAGGTCTGCGCCCAGGCCCTGTACCAGGCGCAGAAGATCACGGCGCGCACCGCGCCGGTGCGGGCGCAGATGGATGCCGCCGCGCGCGAGGAGGAAGACCACCTCGCCTGGTGTGCCGAGCGACTGCGCGAACTCGGCTCGCGGCCGAGCCTGCTGAACCCGGTCTGGTACGCGGGCGCGTTCGCCATCGGCTTCCTGGCCGGCCGCGCCGGTGACCGCGTGAGCCTGGGCTTCGTCGCCGAGACCGAGCGCCAGGTCGAGCATCACCTGACCGGCCACCTCGACCAGCTGCCGCCCGCCGATGGCCGCAGCCGCGCCATCCTCGAACAGATGCGCGACGACGAGATCCGCCACGGCGATGCCGCGCGCGACGCCGGCGGCCTGCCGCTGCCCGCCCCGGTACGCGCGCTGATGCGTGCCGCCTCGCGCGTGATGACCACCACCGCCTACCGCATCTGATTCCCACCGGCGGCCAGCCGGATCGGCTGCCCGCCCGACCTGTGGAAAAGTCCCGTGAGCCCTTGTGCAATCGGGGCTCGCGGCAAAACGTTGTATCCTTCGCGACAACGCGGAACGGAATTCGCCCAGCGTTGTCGGCCGTCCCTCCCTCGGCAGTTCTCAGGTGGTTTCTCTGCTTTGCTCCCTAAGATCTTCATTTCATTAAGGATTCACTTTCGTGGTGCGTGAAGTCAACGCGCTAAGTCTTTGTTCTGATTCAAAAAACCCCGTTTTTCGCCCGATGGCGAGCCTTGACCCGCTATACCGCTTCCTCTAAAGTGGGAAATAGTGTGAGGAAGTGTATTTTTGTGTGATAAAGCGGCCTGCGTCTGCGATGATTTGAACAGACCGGACAGGATGGTTCGACCTGCCGCACGGCGCGTAAGCCGTCGGCAACCGGGGGGCATAGCTTGTTTCAGGGAGCATCGGCGCTGTCGCTCGATGCCAAGGGTCGGATGTCGATTCCGGCCAGGCACCGCGAAGCGCTGCAACAGCAGGCCGAAGGCCGGGTGACGCTGACCAAGCACCCGGATGGATGCCTGTTGCTCTTTCCCCGCCCCGAGTGGGAGACCTTCCGTAGCCGTATCGCGGCGCTGCCGATGGATGCGCACTGGTGGAAGCGGATCTTCCTGGGCAACGCCGCCGACGTGGAAATGGATGGCGCGGGCCGCGTGCTGATTGCACCGGAGCTGCGCAGTGCCGCCATGCTCGACAAGGAAGTCATGCTGCTCGGTATGGGCAGCCATTTCGAAGTCTGGGACGCCGCCACCTACGCCGCGAAGGAATCGCAGGCGATGGCACAAGGCATGCCGGACGCATTGAAGAATTTCTCTTTCTGAAGAGGTCATGAGCCCTACCGGAACGCCGGGGTCCACCACCCTGCGCCATCGCACCGTGTTGCTGGACGAGGCCGTCGAGGCGCTCGTCTGGCGGCCCGACGGCGCCTACGTGGACGGCACGTTCGGCAGGGGCGGGCACAGCCGGGCGATCCTGGCCCGGCTGGGGCCAGCCGGCACCCTCGTCGCGTTCGACAAGGATCCGGCAGCAATCGCAGAAGCGGGCACCATCGGGGATGCCCGCTTCTCCATTGAGCACGCGAGCTTTGGCGACATGGCCGGGCGGCTGGCCGACCGTGGTCCGCTGGCTGGCGTGCTGCTCGACCTGGGAATCAGCTCGCCCCAGATCGACGAGGCGGCGAGGGGGTTTTCCTTTCGTTTCGAGGGCCCGCTGGACATGCGCATGGACACCACGCGCGGCATGACTGCCGCCGAGTGGCTTGCACAGGCGGACGAGCAAGACATTGCCAGGGTGATACGAGACTATGGGGAAGAACGGTTTGCTGTACAGATTGCAAAGGCGATTGTTGCTCGCCGGAGCGAACCCGGCGATGGCGGAGCACTCGCCACTACTTCAGACCTTGCCGCGCTCGTGGCGAAAGCCGTCAAAACACGCGAGAAGGGTCAGGACCCTGCGACCCGCACCTTTCAAGCTCTACGGATTCACATCAATCAAGAGCTTGCGGACCTCGAGGCCGGGCTGAAGGCGGCTTACGAGCTGTTGCAGGTGGGGGGCCGCCTCGTGGTGATCAGTTTCCATTCGCTCGAGGACCGCATCGTCAAGCGGTTCATGCAGGCGCACGCGCGTCCGCAGCAGGACGCCGATCCCGCGCTGCGCCGCGCGCCGCTGCGCGCCGCCGACCTGCCGCAGCCTACGCTCAAGCTGCTGGGCCGCTTCAAGCCCGGCGCCGATGAGGTGGCCGAGAACCCGCGCGCCCGCTCCGCCGTGATGCGCGTGGCCGAAAAGCTGCCGGAGGCCCGCCCGGCATGAATCGCCTCACCTTCTTCCTCCTGGCTGCCCTCCTGCTCTGCGCGCTGTCCCTGGTCAGCGCGCAGCACCAGGCACGCACGCTGTTCGTGGCGCTGGAGCGCGCGCAGTCCGAGGAGAAGCAGCTCGATATCGACTGGTCGCGCCTGCAGTACCAGCAGAGCGCGCTCGGCAAGAGCGCGCGCATTGCCGATGCCGCGCGCACCCAGCTCAAGATGGCGCCGGCGCTGGCCGGCCGTACCCAATACCTGCAGGGCGTGGTGCTACCCAACACGCCGCCGGATGCCGAGCAACCGGCCGAAAAACCCGCCGCCGGGGGAGCCGCCAAATGAGCATGGCTCGCCCCTCGCTGAACCGCGCCCGCACTGGCCGCCAGGCGGCTGGTGGCGCCGCGCGCCCGCGTACCGGCCAGTTCTCGGCCAGCCCGGTGCTGGGCCTGCGCCTGCCGATGTGGCGCTCCAAGCTGGTGGTGTTCCTGATGTTCGCGGCGTTCGCCGCGCTGGCCGCGCGCGCGCTGTGGATCCAGGGCCCCGGCAACCAGTTCTATGAGGCCGAGGGCAAGAAGCGCTTCCAGCGCACGCTCGAGCTGCCCGCCACGCGCGGCAAGATCCTGGACCGCAACGGGCTGGTGCTGGCCACCAGCCTGCCGGTCAAGGCGATCTGGGCTGTGCCCGAGGACGTCTCCAGCGACATCGAGCCGCAGCGCATCCGCCAGCTGGCGAAGCTGCTGGAGATGTCCGAGAAGGAACTCAAGGCCAAGCTGTCCGAGGACAAGAGCTTCGTCTACCTGAAGCGGCAGGTGCTGCCCGACGCCGCCGACAAGATCGCCGCGCTCAAGATCGAGGGCGTGCACCAGACGCGCGAGTACAAGCGGTTCTACCCGGAAGGCGAGGCGATGGCGCACATCGTCGGCTTCACCAACGTCGAGGACAAGGGCCAGGAAGGCGTGGAACTGGCGCGCGAAGGCGTGCTGGCCGGCCGCTCGGGCGCGCGCCAGGTCATCAAGGACCGGCTCGGCCGGGTGGTGGAGGACGTCGGCATCCTCAAGACCCCGCGCGACGGCGAGGACATGCAGTTGTCCATCGACGCCAAGATCCAGTACCTGGCCTACAACGAGGTCAAGGCCGTGGCCGAGCGCAGCAAGGCCAAGGCGGCCAGCGCCGTGGTGCTCGACGCCCAGACCGGCGAGGTGCTGGCGCTGGCCAACTGGCCCACCTACAACCCGAACGACCGCACGCGCCTCTCCGGCGAGCAGCTGCGCAACCGGGTGCTGACCGATACCTTCGAGCCCGGCTCGATGATGAAGCCGATCTCGATCGGGCTGGCGTTGCAACTGGGCCGCGTCACGCCGTCCACGGTGGTGACCACCACGGGCAAGTACCAGTTCGAGGGCGCCACGATCAGCGACACCCACAACTACGGCGCGCTGACGGTGTCGGGCGTGATCCAGAAGTCGAGCAACATCGGCACGACCAAGATCGCGATGCTGATGAAGCCGCAGGAAATGTGGGATATGTATACCAGCCTCGGCCTGGGGCAGGCGCCGAAGATCGGCTTCCCGGGCGCCGTGGCCGGCCGCGTGCGGCCCTGGAAGAGCTGGCGCCCGATCGAACAGGCGACGATGTCGTACGGCTACGGCCTGTCGGTGTCGCTGTTCCAGGTGGCGCACGCCTACACGATCTTCGCCCATGACGGCGAGCTGATCCCGGTATCGATCTTCAAGACCAACGGCCCGGCGACCGGCGAGCGCATCCTCAAGCCGCAGGTGGCGCGCGACGTGCGCGGCATGCTGGAAACCGTGACCGCGCCGGGCGGCACCGCGCCCGAAGCCCAGGTGATGGGCTATCGCGTGGGCGGCAAGACCGGCACGGCATACAAGCACGTGGGCCGCGGCTACGACCGCAGCAAGTACCGCGCGTCGTTCATCGGCCTGGCGCCGATGTCCAACCCGCGCGTGATCGTGGCGGTCAGCGTGGACGAGCCGACCGTCGGCAGCCACTACGGCGGCGCGGTGGCCGGTCCGGTCTTCGCGGCGATCACCGGCGGGGCATTGCGGGCGCTGAACGTGCAGCCCGATTCGCCGATCCGCCAGCTAATGGTGACGGACAAGGTGCAGGAGAGCGAGCCATGGGCCACGACGCCATGACGGCCAAGCCGCTGCTCCCCCTCGAAGTCTCCGCCCAGGCCAGCAACGCGCTGGCCTGGCTGCGTACGCACGCACCCGCCACGGCCCGCCTCACCGGCGATACGCGCCGCCTGCAGCCGGGCGATGTGTTCTTCGCCTACGTGCTCGGTAACGAACGGCTGGCCACGGACGGCCGGCCCCATATCGACAAGGCTATCGCCGCCGGCGCGTCGGCCATCCTCTATGAAGCCGATGGCTACGCCTGGACGCATGGCGATGCCGTGCCGTATCTGGCCGTCTCCCAGTTGCACGAGCTGGCCGGCCCGATTGCCGCCGGCTGGCATGGTGTGGCCGCGCGCGGCCTGTCCGTGACCGGCATCACCGGCACGAACGGCAAGACCTCGTGCGCGCAATGGCTGGCCCGCCTGCTCCAGGCCACTGGCACGCGCTGCGCGACCATCGGCACGCTCGGCACCGGCTTCCCTGATGCCCAGCAGGCCACCGGCTTTACCACGCCGGACGCCGTCCAGCTCCAGGCCAGCCTGGCCGACCTCCACGACGCCGGCGCGCGCGCCATCGCCATGGAAGTCTCGTCGCACGGCCTGGAACAGGGCCGCGTGGCCGGCACCGGGTTTGCCGTGGCCGTGCTGACCAACCTGACGCAGGACCACCTGGATTACCACGGCACGATGGCCGAGTACGAGGCCGCCAAGGCGCGCCTGTTCCAGTGGGAGGGCCTGCGCGCCGCCGTGATCAACCGCGATGACGCGATGGGCGGCCGCCTGCTGGCCAGCAACGCCGCCGCCGTGGCCGCGCCGCAGGTGATCGAATATGGGATCGACGGCGCCGCCGGCGCCTCGGCCGCCCGTGGCCAGTGGCTGCGGGCCACCGGCGTGCGCGCCACGGCCAGCGGCACCGCCTTCCACGTCGACGGCAGCTTTGGCAGCGCCGACGTGACCACGCCGATGATCGGCAATTTCAATGTCAGCAACCTGCTGGCCGTGCTCGGTGCCGCGCTGGCGCAGGGCGTGGCGTGGGATGCCGCGCTCGCCGCGCTGCGCAGCCTGACGCCGGTGGATGGCCGCATGGAGCTGTTCGGCGGGCAGGACGCCCCGCTGGCCGTGGTCGACTACGCCCACACGCCGGACGCGCTCGCGCAGACACTGGCCGCGCTGCGCCCGGTGGCGCAGGCCCGTCAGGGCCGGCTCTGGTGCGTATTCGGCTGCGGTGGCGACCGCGATGCCACCAAGCGCCCGCTGATGGGCGGCGTGGCCGAGCGTCTTGCCGACGACATCATCCTGACCAGCGACAACCCGCGCAGCGAAGATCCGCGCGACATCCTCGAAGCCATCGCCGACGGCATGCAGGACCGTGCCCGCGCCCGGCTGGTCGAGGATCGCGCCGCCGCCATCCTCTATGCCATCAAGCACGCGGCCACGGCCGATGTGGTGCTGGTGGCCGGCAAGGGCCACGAGGCCACGCAGGAGATCCAGGGCAAGAAGCGCCCGTTCTCCGATCGCGAGCACGTACGCCTGACGCTGGGCACGCGGGGGGTGTCGGCATGAACCAGACCACGATGACCAATTTGCAGCAAGCCGCCGGCTGGATGGCCGGCGCCCGCGTGGTGGGTGATGCCTCGTGCACGTTCACGCGCGTGCATACCGACAGCCGTACCGTCGAGCCCGGCGACCTGTTCGTCGCGCTCCAGGGCGAGCGCTTCGACGCCCATGATTTCCTGGCCGATGTGATCGCGCGTGGCGCGGCTGCCGTGCTGGTCAGCCGTGAGACCGGCCTCGATGTGCCGGCCATCGTGGTCCCGGACACGCGCATCGGCCTGGGTGAACTCGGCGCCGGCTGGCGCCGCCAGTTCACGCTGCCCACGGTGGCCGTGACCGGCAGCAACGGCAAGACCACGGTCAAGGAAATGATCGCGGCGATCTTCGCCGCCGCCGTGGGCGAGCCGGACCGGCTGGCCACGGGGGGCAATCTGAACAACGACATCGGCCTGCCGCTGACGGTGTTGCGCCTGCGCGCGTACCACAAGCTGGCGGTGCTGGAACTCGGCATGAACCATCCGGGCGAGACGGTCTATCTGGCCGGTATCGCCCAGCCGACCGTGGCCGTCATCACCAACGCCCAGCGCGAGCACCAGGAGTTCATGGTCAGCGTGGAGGCGGTGGCGCACGAGCACGCCAGCGCGCTGGCCGCGCTGCCGGCCGATGGCGTGGCCGTGTTCCCGGTGGATGCCGAGAGCGGCGGGGCGCATGCGCAGATCTGGCGCCAGGCGGCTGCCGGACGGCGCGTGATGGCGTTCGGGACCGATGCGTCGGCCGACGTGCGCGCCACGGTGTCGCTCGATGACGGCGTGCAGGTGCTCCATGTGACCGCGCCCGGCCAGACTTTCGACCTGCGCCTGCAGCTGCTCGGCGCTCACAACGTGCGCAACGCGCTGGCCGCCACGGCCTGCGCGCTGGCGGCGGGCGTGGACGTGGCCGCCATCCAGGCGGGCATCGCCGGCTTCACGGCCGTGAAGGGCCGCCTGCAGGTCAAGCACACGGCGGCCGGCACGGTCCTGATCGACGACACCTACAACGCCAATCCGGACTCCATGCGCGCCGCCATCGACGTGCTGGCCGGGTTTGCCGCGCCGCGCCTGCTGGTGCTGGGCGACATGGGCGAAGTCGGCAACCAGGGCCCGGCGTTCCATACCGAAATTGGCGACTACGCGCGCACGCGCGGCATCGAGGCGCTCTGGGCCACGGGCCAGTTGGCGCCGCACGCGGTGCAGGCCTACGGGCCGGCGGGCCGCCATTTCGACAAGGCGGAAGACCTGGCGCAGGCGCTGGGCGAAGACAAGGAGGGCACGGTAGCCGGGGCATCGGCCGTGCTGGTGAAGGGATCGCGCTTCATGCGCATGGAACGGATGGTCGATGCGCTGGTCGCAACACCTTCCGCTCACTAACTGAAGACACACGATGTTATTGGCTCTGGCCCAGTGGCTGCAAAACGATTACAGCTTCCTGCGGGTCGTCAACTACCTGACTTTCCGCGCGGTGGCGGCCAACCTCACCGCGCTGGTGATCGGCCTCGGCTTCGGGCCGTGGGTAATCCGTCGCCTGACCGAACTGAAGATCGGCCAGGCCGTGCGCACGATCGGCCCGCAGACCCACCTCGTGAAGTCGGGCACGCCGACCATGGGCGGGGTGCTGGTGCTGCTCTCGATCGGCATTTCCACGCTGCTCTGGTGCGACTGGGGCAACCGCTTCATCTGGGTGGTGCTGCTGGTGACGGTGGGCTACGGCGCCATCGGCTGGGTCGATGACTACCGCAAGGTGGTGTATCGCGACCCGCGCGGCATGTCCAGCCGCGAGAAGTTCTTCTGGCAGACGCTGATCGGGCTGGTGGCGGCGGTCTACCTGGCGTTCTCGGTTTCCGAGGCCAGCAATGTGCGCGTGTGGAGCCTGTTCCTGAGCTGGATCGAGGGTGGCATGTGGGCCGATGTGCCGTACAAGACCAACCTGATCGTGCCCTTCTTCAAGGAAGTGAGCTACCCGCTGGGCGTGATGGGCTTCATCGTGCTGACCTACCTCGTGATCGTCGGCTCGAGCAACGCCGTGAACCTGACCGATGGCCTCGACGGCCTGGTGATCATGCCGGTGGTGCTGGTGGGCGGTGGCCTGGGCGTGTTTGCCTACGTGATGGGTAACACGGTCTACAGCAAGTACCTGCTGTTCCCGCACATCCCGGGCGCCGGCGAGCTGCTGATCTTCTGCTCGGCGATGGCCGGGGCGGGGCTGGCGTTCCTCTGGTTCAACGCGCATCCGGCCAAGGTGTTCATGGGCGACGTGGGCGCGCTGGCGCTGGGCGGCGCGCTCGGCACCATCGCCGTGATCGTGCGGCAGGAAATCGTGCTGTTCGTGATGGGCGGCATCTTCGTGGTGGAAACGGTGTCGGTGATGCTCCAGGTGACCTGGTTCAAGTTCACCAAGCGCCGCTACGGCGAGGGCCGGCGGCTGTTCCGCATGGCGCCGCTGCACCACCATTTCGAGCTGAGCGGCTGGAAGGAAACGCAGGTCACCGTGCGGTTCTGGATTATCACGATGCTGCTGGTGCTGATCGGGCTGTCGACGCTGAAGCTGCGTTGACCGGATCCACTCTCTAATTAGTAAGGCGGGAAATCGAAGTGTTTGGCGTGTTGCAGAAACCTCATGTGCTGGTACTGGGCCTCGGCGAGTCGGGGCTGGCCATGTCACGCTGGTGCGGCCTGAACGGCTGCCGCGTGCGCGTGGCCGACACACGCGAGGCGCCCGCCAACCTGGCCTTCCTGCAGGCCGAGCTGACCACGGCCGAATTTGTTGCCGGTCCGTTTGCCGCGAACGTGGATGGCCTGCTGGACGACATCGGCCTCGTGGCGATCAGCCCGGGCCTGTCGCCGCTGGAAGCGGGCACGAAGGCCGTGCTCGACGCCGCCGCCGCGCGCGGCATCCCGGTCTGGGGCGAGATCGAACTGTTCGCCCAGGCGCTCGGCTATCTGGAAGGCGTGTCCGGCTACGCGCCGCGCGTGCTGGCCATCACCGGCACGAACGGCAAGACCACCACCACGGCGCTGACCGGGCGGCTGGTCGAGCGTGCCGGCAAGACCGTGGCCGTGGCGGGCAATATCAGCCCGTCGGCGCTGGACAAGCTGTCCGCCTGCATCGCCAGCGCCACGCTGCCGGACGTCTGGGTGCTCGAACTGTCGAGCTTCCAGCTGGAAACCACCCACACGCTGGCGCCGCACGCGGCCACCGTGCTCAACATCTCGCAAGACCACCTCGACTGGCACGGCAGCATGGAAGCCTATGCCGCATCCAAGGCGCGCATCTTCGGGCCTGCCGACAAGGCGTGCGTGCAGGTGTTGAACCGCAATGACCCCATGACGATGGCCATGGCGCGCGCCGGTACGGCGCTCGTCACTTCGGGTGCGCCGCTGGTCACCTTCGGCACCGATCTGCCCGAGACGGCTGGCAGCTACGGCGTGCTGCGCGAGGGCGGCATGCCCTGGCTGGTGCTGGCCGAGCCGGACACCGAGGCCGACGCCGAGCCGAAGCCGCGCCGCCGCAAGGGGGCGCAGGTCGTCGAGGAAGCCGTGCCGGTGCGCCACAAGCGCCTGATGCCGGCCGACGCGCTGCACATCCGCGGCATGCACAACGCCACCAACGCCATGGCCGCGCTGGCGCTGTGCCGTGCCATCGACCTGCCGATGAACGCGCTGCTGCACGGCCTGCGCGAGTATCGCGGCGAGCCGCACCGCGTGGAATGGGTGGCGACGATCGACGAGGTCGAGTATTTCGACGACAGCAAGGGCACCAACGTGGGCGCCACGGTGGCCGCGCTGTCCGGGCTGGACAAGCGCGTGGTCCTGATCGCCGGCGGCGAAGGCAAGGGCCAGGATTTCTCGCCGCTGGCGCAGCCGGTGGCGCAGTACGCGCGCGCCGTGGTGCTGATCGGCAAGGACGCCGGCGAGCTGCGCGCCGCGCTGGCTGACACCGGCACGCAGCTGGTGGACGCCGCCACGCTCGAGGAAGCGGTCGAGAAATCGTCCCATCTGGCCGAGAACGGCGACGTGGTGCTGCTCTCGCCCGCGTGCGCCAGTCTCGACATGTTCCGCAACTACGTGCATCGCGCCGAGGTGTTCCGTGGCGCGGTGGAAGAACTGGCCCTGTCCCGGGGGATCCTGCCATGAGCGACTCGCAGGTCAAGCGCAGCGGTTTCATCGGCGCCACCATCGGCAATGCCTGGGGTGGGCTGCGCGACGCCGTGTCCGGCGTCAAGCCCACTCGCTCCCGGATGATGGAGTATGACCAGCCGCTGCTCTGGGTGGCCATCGTGCTGCTGACGCTCGGGCTGGTGATGGTCTACTCGGCGTCCATCGCGCTGCCTGACTCGCCGCGCTACGCCAACTATCGCGAGAGCCACTTCCTGGTGCGCCACGCGTTCGCGCTGTTCATCGGGCTGTCGGCGGGGCTGGTGGCGTTCCAGATACCGGTCAAGGTCTGGGATAAATACGCGCCCAAGCTGTTCATCATCGCGCTGGTGCTGCTGGTGCTCGTGCTGGTGCCGTTCGTCGGCAAGGGCGTGAACGGCGCGCGGCGCTGGATTCCGCTCGGCGTGATGAATTTCCAGCCGTCGGAGCTGATGAAGCTGGCCGTGGTGCTGTACGCGGCCAACTACACGGTGCGCAAGCAGGAATGGATGCAGACCGTGTCCAAGGGTTTCCTGCCGATGGGCGTGGCCGTGGTGCTGGTGGGCATGCTGCTGCTGCTCGAGCCGGACATGGGCGCGTTCCTGGTGATCGCGGCCGTGGCGATGGGCATCCTGTTCCTCGGCGGCATCAACGGCAAGCTGTTCGCCGGGCTGGTCGGGGTGGCGATCGGCGCGTTCGCGCTGCTGATCACGGCCTCGCCATGGCGCCGCGAGCGGATTTTTGCCTATCTGAGCCCGTGGGAAGAGAGCAACGCGCTGGGCAAGGCGTACCAGCTCACGCACTCGCTGATCGCGTTCGGCCGGGGCGAGTGGACCGGCGTGGGCCTGGGCGGCAGCATCGAGAAGCTGCACTACCTGCCCGAAGCGCATACCGACTTCATCCTGGCCGTGATCGGCGAGGAATTCGGCTTTATCGGCGTGCTGGTGATGATCGTGCTGTTCTACTGGCTCGTGCGCCGCGCCTTCGACATCGGCCGCACGGCGCTCCAGCTCGACCGGACCTTCGCCGGGCTGGTCGCCAAGGGCATCGGCGTGTGGCTCGGCTGGCAGACCTTCATCAACATGGGCGTGAACCTGGGCCTGCTGCCGACCAAGGGGCTGACGCTGCCGCTGGTCAGCTATGGCGGCTCGGGCATCCTGATGAACTGCATCGGGCTGGCGATCGTGTTGCGGATCGACTACGAAAATCGGGTCTTGATGCGCGGAGGGAAGGTATGAGCGATCCGCGCACGCTGCTCGTGATGGCTGGCGGCACCGGGGGCCACGTGTTCCCGGGGCTGGCGGTCGCGCACGCGCTGCGCGACGCCGGCTGGCGCGTGGTCTGGCTCGGCAACCGTACCGGCATGGAAGCCACGCTGGTGCCGAAGCACGACATCCCGATGGAATTCATCCAGTTCGGCGGGCTGCGCGGCAAGGGGCTGATCACCAAGCTGCTGCTGCCGCTGAACCTGCTGCGCGCGTTCTGGCAGAGCATCGGCGCGCTACGTCGGGTGCGCCCGGACGTGGTGCTGGGCATGGGTGGCTACATCACCTTCCCGGCCGGGATGATGGCATCGCTGCTGGGCCGCCCGCTGGTGCTGCACGAGCAGAACTCGATTGCCGGCCTGACCAACAAGGTGCTGGCCAAAGTGGCCGACCGGGTGCTCTGCGCCTTCCCGGACGCGCTGCCGAACAGCGAGTGGACCGGCAACCCGGTGCGCGAGGAACTGGCGAGCCTGCCGGCGCCCGAGGCGCGCTACGACCATCGCACCGGCCCGCTGCGGGTGCTGGTGGTGGGCGGCAGCCTGGGCGCGGCGGCGCTGAACGACGTGGTGCCGAAGGCCATCGCGCTGCTGCCCGAGGGCCAGCGCCCGGTGGTGCGGCATCAGGCCGGCGCCAAGCAGATCGACACATTGCGCGCCAACTACGCCGCAGCCGGCGTGGCGGGCGACACCGTGCCGTTCATCGACGACATGGCGGCGGCCTATGCCGACGCCGATCTGGTCATCTGCCGCGCGGGCGCGATGACGGTTTCCGAAGTGGCCGCCGCCGGTGTGGCGGCCCTGTTCGTGCCGTTTCCGCACGCGGTGGACGACCACCAGACCACCAACGCGAAGTTCCTGTCGAAGCAGGGCGCCGCGTTGCTGGTGCAACAGAACGCATTGACCGCGGAGGGGCTGGCGCAGACGCTGGCCAGCCTGTCGCGGCCACAACTGAAAGACATGGCGCGCCTGGCGCGCGGCCTGGCCAAACCTGAGGCAACCCGGCGCGTCGCCGAGATTTGCCAAGAGATGGCGGGCCACTGACCTATACGAATCAATGAAGCACATCGTCAAAAACATCCACTTCGTAGGCATCGGGGGCGCCGGCATGAGCGGCATCGCCGAGGTCCTGCTGAACCTGGGCTACAAGGTCTCGGGCTCGGACGTGGGCAGCAACGCCGCCACGCGGCGGCTGGCCACGCTGGGCGCGCGCGTCTTCCATGGCCACGACGCCGGCCATGTGGAAGGCGCCAATGCCGTCGTGGTCTCGACGGCGGTCACCAATGACAACCCCGAGGTGCTGGCCGCCCGGGCGCGCCGCATCCCCGTGGTGCCGCGCGCGATCATGCTGGCCGAACTGATGCGCCTGAAGCAGGGCATCGCCATTGCCGGCACGCACGGCAAGACCACCACCACGAGCCTCGTGGCGTCGGTGCTGGCCGAGGGCGGGCTCGACCCGACCTTCGTGATCGGCGGCCGGCTGAACTCGGCCGGCGCCAACGCGCGGCTGGGCACGGGCGATTTCATCGTGGCCGAGGCGGACGAGTCGGACGCCTCGTTCCTGAACCTGTTCCCGGTCATGGAAGTCATCACCAACATCGATGCGGACCACATGGACACCTACGGGCACGATTTCGCCCGGCTCAAGCAGGCGTTCGTGGAGTTCACCCAGCGGCTGCCGTTCTACGGCATCGCGGTGCTGTGCGTCGATGACCCGAATGTGCGCGAGATCCTGCCGTTCGTCTCGAAGCCGGTGGTGCGCTACGGCTTTGCCGAAGACGCCCAGATCCGCGCGGTCAACGCCCGCCCGGTGGACGGCCAGATGCATTTCACAGTCCATCGGCAGCTCAACGGCCATGCCGAGCCGCCGCTCGACGTGGTGCTGAACCTGCCCGGCCTGCACAACGTGCAGAACGCGCTGGCCGCCATCGCCATCGCCACCGAGCTGGAGGTGCCGGACGCCGCCATCGTCAAGGCGCTGCGCGAGTTCCACGGCGTGGGCCGCCGCTTCCAGCGCTATGGCGAGGTTGCCACGGCCGACGGGCAGGGCACCTTCACGCTGGTGGACGACTACGGTCACCACCCGGTGGAGATGGCCGCCACGCTGGCCGCCGCGCGCGGGGCCTTCCCGGGCCGCCGCCTTGTGCTGGCGTTCCAGCCGCACCGTTTCACGCGGACGCGCGACTGTTTCGAAGATTTCGTGAAGGTGCTCGGCACCGTGGACGCGCTGCTGCTGGCCGAGGTCTACGCCGCCGGCGAGTCGCCCATCGTGGCTGCCGACGGCCGGGCGATGACCCGCGCGCTGCGCGTGGCCAACAAGGTGGAGCCGGTCTTCGTCGAGCAGATCGAGGACATGCCGCAGGCCATCCTGACCGCCGTCCAGCCGGGCGACGTGGTCGTGACCATGGGCGCCGGCACGATCGGCACGGTGCCCGGCCAGCTCGTATCGCAACAAGTTACCCAAGTTAGTCCGGCAGGAGGCCAGGCATGAGCTTCGTCGCCCATCCCAATATCGACCCGAAATCGCTGGGCAAGGTTGGCGTGCTGCTGGGCGGCCGTTCGGCCGAACGCGAGGTGTCGCTGATGTCCGGCAACGGCGTGCTGGCGGCGCTGCGCGCGCGCGGCGTGGATGCCCACCCGTTCGACCCGGCCCTGCAACCGGTGGCCGAACTGGCTGCCGCCGGCTTCGACCGCGTCTTTATCGCGCTGCATGGCCGCTACGGCGAGGACGGCACGATTCAGGGCATGCTCGAGATGCTGGGCATTCCGTACACCGGCAGTGGCGTGCTGGCATCCGCGCTGGCCATGGACAAGCCGGCCACCAAGCGGCTCTGGATGTCCCACGGCCTGCCCACGCCGCGCTTTGCGGTGCTGCGCCCCGATACCGATTTCAACGCCGTGGTGGCGGATCTCGGCCTGCCGCTGATCGTCAAGCCGGCGCGGGAAGGGTCGTCGATCGGCCTGACCAAGGTCACGGATGCCAGCCAGATGCGCGAGGCTTTCGAGAAGGCGGCGGTGCTGGATGACGACGTGCTGGCCGAGAGTTTTATCGACGGCGCGGAGCTGACTTGCCCCATCGTGGGCGAGGGCGCGACCGCCGAAGCGCTGCCGGTCATCAAGATTGTTGCGCCCGAGTCGAACTACGACTATCAAAATAAGTACTTTACTGACGTTACCCAATATCTGTGCCCCTCGACCTTGCCTGAGGCGCTCGAGAACGAGGTGCGCGCCCTGGCCGTGGAAGCGTTCCGTGTGCTCGGCTGCCGTGGCTGGGCCCGCGCCGACGTGATGCTGACCCGCGACGGMAAGCCCTACCTGCTGGAAATGAACACGTCCCCCGGCATGACCGGCCACTCGCTGGTGCCGATGGCGGCGCGCGCGGTGGGCATCAGCTATGAGGACTTCGTGATCCAGGTGGTGGCGCAAGCCACGCTGGACCTGCATCCGAACGAGCACTGGAAGCCCTGATAACCGTAATTCGACGAAAACACAGCTCCTGAACCCGACCCATGTGGCATAACGCGCGCCTCCTCAACCTGATCGCCTCCGTGCTCTACGCACTGGTGGCGCTGATGGCGCTCGGGGCGGGCCTGCTGTGGCTGGCCCAGCGGCCGGTGTTCGCCATCACCCATGTGGAGCTGCACGCGATGGACGGCCAGGCGCTGCGCCACGTGAATGGGCCGAGCGTGCGCGCCAACGCGCTGGGCAAGCTGTCTGGCAATTTCTTTACGTTGGACCTGAACACGGCGCGTCAGGCGTTCGAATCGGTGCCCTGGGTGCGGCACGCGAGCGTCCGCCGCGAATGGCCGAACGGGCTGGCGGTGGAGGTGGAGGAGCACGAGGCGCTGGGTACCTGGGGCAGCCCGGAAAGCGGCCGGCTCCTCAATACCTATGGCGAGGTGTTCGTCGCCAACACCGCCGAGGCCGAGGAGGATGCCCAGCTGCTGGCGCTCGACGGGCCGCCGGACAGCGAGGCCGATGTGGTCGAGAAGCTGGAAGTCATGCGGCAATGGTTCAAGCCGCTGAAGGCCGAGCCCCTGTCGGTGGCGCTGTCGTCGCGCTATGCGTGGCGGACGCGGCTGTCGAACGGCATGGTGATCGAGCTGGGTCGTGAGCAGACCGATGAGGATCGGGCAGCCATGGAGGCGCGGGTCAAGCGCTTCGTGGCCGCCTGGCCGCAGGTGACCGAGCAGGTGGGCAAGCAGGTGGACTACGCCGACCTGCGCTACCCCAACGGCTTCGCGATCCGCGCGGCCAACGTCAGGTTCCTGACCGACGCCCAGGCTGCCGCGGCAGCCAAGGCGGCGGCCAAGGCCTCCGCAGGACCGGCCCCGGCAACGGTGCCGGCAGGCAATCCCAATAACAATCCGACGCGACTCAAGAGCAAGAACGCGGAGAAAACCCGATGAGCAAGGAATACAAGGACTTACTGGTCGGTCTCGACATCGGCACCTCGAAGGTGGCGGCGGTGGTCGCGGAACTGCGCCCCGACGGCAGCTACGAAGTGATCGGGATGGGCCAGTCCGAGTCCAAGGGTCTGAAGAAGGGGGTCGTGGTCAATATCGAGGCCACCGTGCAGTCGATCCAGCGCGCGCTGGAGGAGGCCGAGCTGATGGCCGACTGCAAGATCGCCGAGGTCTTCACCGGCATTGCCGGCAGCCATATCCGCAGCTTCAATTCGAGCGGGATGGTGGCCATCAAGGACAAGGAGGTCACGCAGACGGACGTGGCCCGGGTGATCGAGACCGCCAAGGCGGTCAACATCCCGACCGATCAGCAGATCCTGCACATCCTGACGCAGGAATTCATCATCGACGGCCAGGAGGACGTGCGCGAGCCCATCGGCATGAGCGGCATCCGCCTGGAGGTCAAGGTCCATATCGTCACGGGCGCGGTCAGCGCGGCGCAGAACATCGTCAAGTGCGTGCGCCGCTGCGGGCTGGAAGTGCATGACCTGATCCTGCAGCCGCTGGCGTCGAGCCTGGCCGTGCTGACGGAGGACGAGAAGGAACTGGGCGTGGTGCTGGTCGACATTGGCGGCGGCACCACGGACATCGCCATCTTCAGCGAGGGCGCGATCCGGCATACGGCCGTGATCCCGATCGCCGGGGACCAGATCACCAACGATATTGCGATGGCGCTGCGCACGCCGACGCCGGACGCCGAGGACATCAAGATCCAGTACGGCATTGCCAAGCAGGCGATTGCCGACCCGGACGACATGATCGAGGTGCCGGGCGTGGGCGACCGAGGCACGCGCACGCTGAGCCGTCAGGCGCTGGCGGCCGTGATCGAGCCGCGCATCGAGGAACTGTATTCGCTGGTGCACCAGGTGGTGCGCGAGTCCGGCTACGAGGAACTGCTGTCGTCTGGCGTGGTGATCACCGGCGGCACGGCGATGATGCCGGGCATGGTGGAGCTGGGCGAGGACATCTTCCTGAAGCCGGTGCGCGTGGGCGTGCCCGAGTATCGCGGCAACCTGCACGAGGTGGTGAAGAGCCCGCGCTACTCCACGGTGATGGGCCTGCTGCTGGAAGGCCGGGTGCAGCGCATGCGTGGCCGCAAGGTGGCCGTGCAGAGCGGCTCGGTGAAGCAGGTGTGGACGCGCATGAAGGAATGGTTTGTCGGCAACTTCTGACGCTGGACGTGGTCAGGTTGTTTTAGGGATTTTTTTAAACGTTTTACGAGTCAGCCATGCGTCGCGGTCATCGAATCGCGCGATGGCACGTTGAGCAGGTTTTCTTCTTCTATTTTGGTTTCTTGTTCAGGAACCAAGGGCTGCGGCGGGGAGGCTGCAGCGTTTGGGGACTGATTTTTCACGGAGGCAGTGATGGACTTTGACATGATCGAATCGGAGATGCAGGACGGCACCATCATCAAGGTGGTGGGTGTGGGCGGTGCGGGCGGCAACGCCGTGCAGCACATGATCAGCCGTGGCGTGCAGGGCGTGGAATTCATCTGCATGAACACCGATGCCCAGGCGCTCAAGCGCTCCACGGCGTCGCGCGTGCTGCAACTCGGTAATACGGGTCTGGGCGCCGGCGCCAAGCCGGAGGTGGGTCGCAACTGCGCCGAACAGGCGCGCGAGCAGATCGCCGATTCCCTGCGCGGTGCGCACATGGTCTTCATCACTGCCGGCATGGGCGGTGGCACCGGTACCGGCGCCGCCCCGATCGTGGCGCAGGTGGCCAAGGAAATGGGCATCCTGACCGTGGGTGTGGTCAGCAAGCCGTTCGACTTCGAAGGCGCACGTCGCGCCAAGGTGGCTGAACATGGCTCGGGCGAACTGGAGTCGTCGGTGGACTCGCTGATCGTGGTGCTCAACGAGAAGCTGTTCGAGGTGATGGGCGACGACGCCGAGATGGACAAGTGCTTCCAGTGCGCCGACGACGTGCTGCACAACGCGGTGGCCGGCATTGCCGAGATCATCAACGTTGACGGCCTCGTGAACGTCGACTTCGAAGACGTGAAGACGGTGATGGGCGAGCAGGGCAAGGCCATGATGGGCACGGCGACCGTGTCCGGCGTGGACCGCGCCCGCCTGGCTGCCGAGCAGGCCGTCGCCAGCCCGTTGTTGGAAGGCGTGGACCTGTCCGGCGCGCGCGGCGTGCTGGTCAACATCACGGCCAGCCGCTCGCTGAAGCTATCGGAAACCAAGGAAGTCATGAACACCATCCGCAGCTACGCCGCGGAAGATGCCACGGTGATCTTCGGTACGGTGTACGACGATTCGATGGGCGACGCACTGCGCGTGACCGTGGTGGCCACGGGCCTGGGCCGTTCGGCCAAGAAGCAGCAGCCGATGACGCTGCTGAAGACCGGCACGGACAACATCCCGATGCAGATGATGGGCGGCATGACCGCTGCCCCGGCGCATGCCTCGCCGGACTACAGCGGCCTGGATACGCCGGCCGTGTGGCGCAGCTCGCGTGAGTCGGCATCGGCTCACGTGGCGGCGCTGCAGGAAAAGGGTGTGGACACGTACGACATCCCGGCCTTCCTGCGCAAGCAGGCGGACTGAGTTGGCTACCGGCAGGGCGGCGGCTGCGGCCGTGCGCCTGGCGGGTTGCACGTGGTCTGATCCGCGAAGCCTGAGCGCTCCCTATCCGCTCGGCATTCGCCAGGACTGACGTAGCCCGTCAGCGCGCCCGGCTGCGCCGCGCCCGCGTCGGCACTGTCTCCGCCCGCATCCCGTTGCCGGGACAGGCGTGCCTTCGGCCGCCTCCCCGGACTGTTCCCGCCTTCCCGCGGCGGGATGCCTCGTCGTCCGCGCGGCGTGCCGAACCGGTGCGCCGCGCAGTCGTTTTTGTGGCCTATGATTGCAGTCAGGGTTTTCACCAGCCCGGACTTTCGTCTTTTTCGGCCTTTAGGAAATCGCCCCCATGATCAGTGTTGGCCAGCGCGTCCCCGACGCCACCCTGTACGAATTCTTCGAAACCGAGACCGGCGGTTGCGCGCTCGGACCCAATGCCTTCCCGGTGGCCGACCTGGTCAAGGGCCGCCGCATCGTCGTGTTCGGCCTGCCCGGCGCGTTCACGCCGACCTGCTCCGCCAAGCACGTGCCCGGTTTCGTCGAGCAAGCCGACCAGTTCCGGGCGGCTGGCGTGGACGAGATCTGGTGCCACGCGGTCAACGACGCCTTCGTGATGGGCGCCTGGGGCCGTGAGCAGCAGACCGGCGGCAAAGTCCGCATGATGGCCGACGGCGCTGCACAATGGGCCAAGGCCCTCGGGCTGGACCAGGACCTGAGCCAGCGCGGCCTGGGCGTGCGCGCCAAGCGCTACGCGATGGTGCTGGACGACGGCGTGGTCACCCACCTGTTCGTGGAAGCCCCCGGCGAATTCAAGGTCAGCAGCGCCGATGCCGTTCTTGAGGCGTTGCGCGCCTGACACGGATTGGCTCGGCCGGAGTGATGTCTGGCCGACTTTGGTAACACTGGTTAACAACCCGACACAAAGTGGTGCGGCGCAATACACCAAGCGGTGGTAGTATGGCGTTATTAAAATTTGTGCCCAATAGCTTTTTATAATGTGGGCCACCTAAGAGATTGAGGCTGTCATGCTCAAACAGCGCACCATCAAATCCCTGGTGAAGACGGTTGGCATCGGTTTGCACTCGGGTCGCAAAGTGACGCTGACCCTGCGACCGGCCCCCGTCGATGCAGGCATCGTATTCACCCGTGTCGATCTGCCGGAACCGGTAGAGATCCCCGTGGCCGCCAGCGCCATCGGCGACACGCGCCTGGCGTCCGTGCTCCAGAAGAACGGCGCGCGCGTCTCGACGGTGGAACACCTGATGTCGGCCTGCGCTGGCCTGGGCATCGACAATCTCTATGTCGACGTGGATGCCGAGGAAATCCCGATCATGGACGGCAGCGCCGCGTCGTTCGTGTTCCTGCTGCAGTCGGCGGGGATCGAGGAGCAGTCGGCCGCCAAGCGTTTCATCCGCGTGAAGAAGGCCGTGGAAGTGCGCGAGGGCGACAAGCTGGCCCGGCTGGAGCCGTACTTCGGCTTCAAGCTCTCGTTCACGATCGACTTCCGCCATCCGGCCGTCGACAAGACCGGCCAGGCGTTCTCGATCGATTTCGCTGACACGAGCTACGTGCGCGAGATCGCCCGGGCCCGCACCTTCGGCTTCGCCCACGAGGTGGAAGCGCTGCGCGAAATGGGCCTGGCCCGTGGCGGCAGCCTGGACAACGCCATCGTGCTGGACGAGCACCGCATGCTGAACAATGAGGAACTGCGCTACGGCGACGAGTTCGTGCGCCACAAGATCCTCGATGCGATTGGCGACCTCTACGTGGTCGGCCATCCGCTGATTGGCGCCTACGTGGCCAACAAGTCCGGCCACGGCCTGAACAACCAGCTGCTGCGCGCGCTGCTGGCGGACCAGGAAGCGTACGAAATCGTGACCTTCGACAAGCTGGAAGAAGCGCCCGCCGCCTTCCTGCCGCAGGTGCAGCCGGCGTTTGCCTGAGCACCGCGCCCCCGGCGCAAACGACAACGGCCTCCCTTGGGAGGCCGTTTCTATTTAGTACGGCGGCGTCAGCGGTTGCGATGCCGCGCCAGCAACGCCTCCACCGCTTCCTTCAGCGGCGAGGATTCCAGGCTCTGCGCCAGTTGATCCATGCTGGTCAGCCCCACCGGCGGCAGGTTGGCCGTGCGGGGCTGGCGCGTGACCGGACCGGTGTCCCAATCCCCCCGCCCGACCTCCGGTTGTACCCGTACCCGGATTGCGGTAACCTGCGAGCCCCGCTGTTGCAGCCGGGTAAGCAGGGTCGGCACCACTTGCCGCACCCGCGCAGCCGCCGCGCCATGCGCGGCCAGCAACAGCAATGTCGCTTCCGCCTGCGGGCCCCGGTTGTCATGTTTGACACCGGCCACGGCGATCCCGTCCTGCAGGCCGCGGGGCAGGAGCGACAGGACTTCCGCTTCCAGTGACGCCAGTTCGCGCGCCGTCTGCATGAGCGCCGAAACCGGCCCGGACTTGTTCAGCCAATCGTTGAGTGGCTTGGCAACCGGCGTCTGGAGAGCGTGGTGAGTGAACATGCGCATGCGCGCATTCTAGCGCGCAATCCTGGCCACCGAGAGCCGGGATGCCCCGCCCGCATGCGCGACGAGGCCGGTCGGCCTCTTTTTGTCGGCGAAGGGGGTAGGTCATGCAAATCATCGTGCTGCATCCGCGTGCGCCGCGGGTGTTCCGTCTTCAGCTCACGCCGTTGCGCGCCGGGCTGCTTGCCATCGTGCTGTGCCTGCTCGTGGCCGCCGCATCTTCCGCTATCACCTGGTATGTCGCCCGTGCCCAGCCGGCCGGCGAAGCCTCCGGGCAGGCGCGCGACAACGCCTACCTGCGCGCCAACCTCGCCGTGCTGGCTGCCCGCGTCGGCGAACTCCAGGCCCAGATGGTCCGGCTCGATGCGCTCGGCGAGCGCGTGTCCGGCCTGGCCGGCATCGCGCCGCAGGACTTCGACTTCCGCCATCGCCCGGCCCGGGGCGGCCCCGCCGCGGTCGAGCGATCCACCGCGCTGACCCTGCCCGACCTGCGCGACGAACTGGCCCGGCTCGGCAAGCAGGCCGACCATCGCGTCGATTTCTTCGATGTGATCGAAGGGGCACTCATCGACCGCCAACTGCGCGAGCGCCGCACGCCGAGCGTGATGCCGGTGGCGGTGGGCTACGATGGCTCGAGCTTCGGCGCCCGCATCGATCCGTTCTCGGGCCGGCGCACCCGGCACGATGGTGTGGATTTCGTCGCCCCGATTGGTACGCCGATCGTCGCGGCGGCCGGCGGGGTGGTCGTGGCGGCCGAGTGGCACCCCGAGTACGGCAACATGATCGACATCGACCATGGCAACGGGCTCAAGACCCGCTATGCGCATGCGTCGAAGTCGCTGGTGAAGGTGGGCGATCTGGTCCGCGCGGGGCAGGAAGTGGCGCGCGTGGGCAGCACGGGCCGGTCCACCGGCGCGCACCTGCACTTCGAGGTCCACGTCAACGGCGTGCCGCGTAACCCGATTGGGTTCCTGACCGCCGCCGCGCCGAACCCGGCCCCGGCACCGGCCATTGCCACGGCGCCCGTGCCGACCGATCGCACTGCCATCCGCTAACTGCGCGGAACATTGAAGGCGGCGGGAGAGTCCCAACCTGTCGAAGGTGGTCTGGCGGCTGTTGCGCCAGCGCAGAAGGAGCCTGTTTGGGTCCCGGCCACGACACCGCCACATGATAAACTCGGCGTTTTGCGCCAATCCACCCATTCCTCGCCGTCGTCCAAGCTGTATCCGGGCCGCGCGCGCAGGGGAAAGCACTCGATGATCACGGGCCTTCTCAAGAAAGTCTTCGGCAGCCGCAACGAACGGCTGATCAAACAATATCGCGGCATGGTCGTGAAGATCAACGCGCTGGAGCCGAAATTCGAACAGCTTTCGGACGACGACCTGCGCGGCATGACCGAGACCTTCCGCCAGCGCCACGCGGGCGGCGAATCGATTGACGCGCTGTTGCCGGAGGCGTTTGCCGTCTGCCGCGAGGCCAGCAAGCGCGTCATGAAGATGCGCCACTTCGACGTGCAGCTGATCGGCGGCATGGTCCTGAACGACAACAAGATCGCCGAAATGCGGACCGGCGAAGGCAAGACGCTGACCGCCACGCTGGCCGTGTACCTCAATGCCATTACCGGCAAGGGCGTGCACGTGGTGACCGTGAACGACTACCTGGCCCAGCGCGATGCCGAGTGGATGGGCCGCCTGTACAACTTCCTGGGGCTGTCGGTGGGGGTCAACCTCTCGCAGATGCCTCATGATGAGAAGCAGCGCGCTTATAACTCGGACATCACCTACGGCACGAACAACGAGTTCGGCTTCGACTACCTGCGCGACAACATGGTCTACGACCCGTCGCAGCGCGTGCAGCGCCCGCTGCACTACGCGATCGTCGACGAAGTGGACTCGATCCTGATCGACGAGGCGCGTACGCCGCTGATCATCTCGGGTCAGGCCGAGAACCAGACCGACCTGTACCAGCGCATGAACGGCATTCCCAAGCTGCTCGTGCGCCAGATCGGCGAGGAAAAGGCCGACGGCACCGGCGTGGAGACGCCCGGCGACTACTACGTCGACGAGAAGGGCCATCAGGTCTACCTGACCGAAGCCGGCCACGAGAAGGCGGAAGAGATCCTGAACCAGCAGGGCCTGATCGGCGAGGGCGAATCGCTCTACGCGCCGCAGAACATCACGCTGATGCACCACCTGTACGCCGCCCTGCGCGCGCACAGCCTGTTCCACCGCGACCAGCACTACGTGGTGCAGAACGACGAAGTGGTGATCGTCGATGAATTCACGGGCCGCCTGATGACGGGCCGCCGCTGGTCCGACGGCCTGCACCAGGCCGTGGAAGCCAAGGAAGGCGTGACGGTCCAGCAGGAAAACCAGACGCTGGCGACCATCACCTTCCAGAACTACTTCCGCATGTACGAGAAGCTGGCCGGCATGACCGGTACGGCGGACACGGAAGCGTACGAATTCCAGGAAATCTACGGCCTCGAGGTCGTGGTGATCCCGACCAACCGCCAGGCCCAGCGCAAGGACCTGCAGGACCAGATCTACAAGACGTCGAAGGAACGCTACGACGCTGTGGTGCGCGACATCCGCGACTGTTTCGAGCGCGGCCAGCCGGTGCTGGTGGGCACGACGTCGATCGAGACGTCCGAGTACCTGTCGGACCTGCTGAACAAGGAAAAACTGCCCCACCAGGTGCTGAACGCCAAGCAGCACGAGCGCGAAGCCGAGATCGTGGCCCAGGCGGGCCGCCCCAAGATGATCACGATCGCCACGAACATGGCCGGTCGCGGTACCGACATCGTGCTGGGCGGCAATGTGGAGAAGCAGGCCGGCTTCATCGAGATCGACGCAAGCCTGTCGGACGCCGACAAGGCCGCCCGCATCGCCCAGCTCAAGGACGAATGGCAGTCGCTGCACGATCAGGTCAAGGCCGCCGGCGGCCTGCATATCGTCGGCACCGAGCGACATGAGTCGCGCCGGATCGACAACCAGCTGCGTGGCCGTGCCGGCCGCCAGGGTGACCCGGGTTCGTCGCGCTTCTACCTGTCGCTGGACGACCAGCTGCTGCGCATCTTCGCCGGCGACCGCGTGCGCGCGATCATGGAACGGCTGAAGATGCCCGAAGGCGAGCCGATCGAGGCTGGCATCGTCACGCGCTCGATCGAATCGGCGCAGCGCAAGGTGGAAGGCCGCAACTTCGACATCCGCAAGCAGCTGCTCCAGTACGACGACGTGGCCAACGACCAGCGCAAGGAGATCTACAAGCTCCGCAACGACGTGCTGGAATCGAACGACGTCGGCGAGATGGTGGGCAACCTGCGCGAGAGCGTGCTGGTGGAGCTGTTCCGCGACCACGTGCCGGCCGAGACCATGGAAGAACAGTGGGACATCGCCAGCCTGGAAACGCGCCTGCGCGACGACTGGGGCCTGGATGTGCCGCTGGCCAAGACCATCGAGGGCGCCCAGAGCATCGAGGATGAAGAACTGCTGAATCTGGTGATGACCACGGCGCGCGAAACCTACGACGCCAAGGTCAACCAGGTGGGCCGGGAGTCGTTCGCAGGCTTCGAGCGCTCGGTCATGCTGCAGAGCATCGACACGCACTGGCGCGAGCATCTGGCCGCGCTGGACCACCTGCGCCAGGGTATCCACCTGCGCGGCTATGCGCAGAAGGACCCGAAGCAGGAGTACAAGCGCGAGTCGTTCGAACTGTTCGCGCGCCTGCTGGACGTGATCAAGAGCGAAGTCACCCGCGTGATCTTCAATGTGCAGATCCAGTCGCCGGAGCAGCTCGAGCAGGCTTCGGAGCAGATTGAGGAAGGGCTGGCGCACCTGGAGAACGTGCAGTACAAGCACGACGAGTTTGCCGAACGCGCCGAGCCGGTCGAGGACGCCTCGCTGGCGCGCCGTGGCACCGCGCAGGCGGCCATGGCCGCGATGGGCGCGGACATGGCGGTGGCCGGCATGCCGAAGGTTGGCCGTAACGATCCGTGCCCGTGCGGATCGGGCAAGAAGTTCAAGCAGTGCCACGGCAAGCTTAGCTGAGCCGGGGACCCTCTCCCTCTCCCGCGACATCGTCCGGGAGAGGGGAGTCACAGACCGCACAATGCCCGCGCAAGCGGGCATATTTGTCAGATGCAACCAAGGAGCCGCACATGCCCGTGAACCTGCCGCTGCCCCAGGCAGAGAATTTGAAATCCGTTGCCGGCGTGGAGCTGGGTTGGGCCGAGGCGGGCATCCGCAAGGCCAATCGCAAGGATGTGCTCGTGGTCCGCGTGGCCGAAGGCAGCACCGTGGCCGGCGTGTTCACGCAGAACCGCTTCTGCGCCGCGCCGGTGCAGGTTTGCCGCGAGCACCTCGCCACGGGCCCGGGCATCCGCGCGCTGGTGGTCAACACCGGCAATGCCAACGCCGGCACCGGCGAACCTGGCCTGAAGGCCGCGCGCGCCACGTGCGACGCCCTGGCCGCCCAGCTTGGCATCGCCGCCAACCAGGTGCTGCCGTTCTCGACTGGCGTGATCCTGGAGCAGCTTCCGGTCGATCGCCTGACCGCCGCGCTGCCGGCTGCCATCGCCAATGCGCGCGCTGACAACTGGCTGGCCGCCGCCGAGTCGATCATGACCACCGACACGCAGCCCAAGGCCGCGTCGCGCACGGTGCAGATCGACGGCAAGACGGTCACGCTGTCCGGCATCAGCAAGGGCGCCGGCATGATCCGCCCGAACATGGCGACCATGCTCGGCTTCATCGCGCTGGACGCCGCCGTGGCGCAGCCGGTGCTCCAGGCACTGGTTTCGCACGCCGCCGACCATTCGTTCAACAGCATCACCATCGATGGCGATACGTCGACCAATGACTCGTTCGTGCTGATCGCCACGGGCAAGGCTGGCGTGTCCATCGACCGCGCCGACGGCCCGGCCTTCGCCGCGCTGCGCGACGCCGTGACGTCGCTGGCGCAGGAACTGGCCCAGATGATCGTGCGCGATGGCGAGGGTGCCACCAAGCTGATGACGATTCACGTGGAAAGCGGCAAGAACGTGGCCGAATGCCGCCAGATCGCCTACGCGGTGGCGCATTCGCCGCTGGTCAAGACCGCGTTCTACGCCTCGGACCCCAATCTGGGCCGCATCCTGGCCGCCGTGGGCTATGCCGGTGTGAACGACCTCGACGTCGATCGCGTGAACCTGTGGCTCGATGACGTCTGGGTGGCCCGCGACGGCGGCCGCAACCCCGACTACCGCGAGGAAGACGGCCAGCGCGTGATGAAGCAGGCCGAGATCACCGTGCGCATCGCGCTGGGCCGCGGCAACGCCGAAGCCACCGTGTGGACCTGCGACCTCTCGCACGACTACGTGTCGATCAACGCCGACTATCGTTCGTAATTTTCTGAATTCGCCCCTGCCATGTCTGACCTTGCTGCCCGCCTCGATAGCTTTCTCGCCCGACTGGAACAATGGCTGCCGCCGCAACTGAGCGACGCGGACTGGCAGGAGGCGGTAGCGTTCCGCTGGCGCAAGCGTCAGAGCCTGTTCGGCAACATCGGTTATCTGCAGGCGATCAAGCAGCTTCCGCCGATCTATCTGGATGATCTCAAGAACATCGAGCGCCAGAAGGACGCCATCGTCGCCAATACGCGCCAGTTCGTGCAGAAGCTGCCGGCCAACAACGTGCTGCTGACCGGCGCGCGCGGTACCGGCAAGTCGTCGCTGATCAAGGCCTGCCTGAACGCGTACGTGAAGCAAGGGCTGCGGCTGGTGGAGGTGGACAAGGACGATCTGGGCGACCTCGGCGATATCGTCGAGCAGCTGGCCCAGCGGCCCGAGCGCTTTGTGATCTTCTGCGATGACCTGTCGTTCGAGGAAGGCGAGTCGGGCTACAAGTCGCTGAAGTCCGCGCTGGACGGCTCGGTGGCCGCCCAGTCGGACAACGTGCTGATCTACGCCACGTCCAACCGCCGCCACCTGCTGCCCGAGTACATGAAGGACAACGAGACCTACCAGCACACGGCCGATGGCGAAATCCATCCGGGCGAGGTGGTCGAGGAGAAGATCTCGCTGTCCGAGCGCTTCGGGCTGTGGCTGTCGTTCTATCCGCCCAAGCAGGACGAGTACCTGGCCATCGTCGGCCATTGGCTCGGGCACTTCGGCTGCAGCGCCGAAGACATTGCCGCCGCGCGTGGCGATGCGCTGGTCTGGGCGCTGGAGCGCGGTTCGCGCTCGGGCCGGGTGGCGTGGCAGTTCGCGCGCGACTGGGGTGGCAAGCACGGCAAGCCCTTCGTGGCCGACGTGGGACCCCAGGCATGAGCGGCGCCGGCACGGTAGTGTCCCCGGACGGCCAGGCGCGCCCGGTCACCGAGGTGGCCGTCGGCGTGCTGGTGCGGCCCGATGGCCGCTTCCTGCTGGCGCAGCGCCCGGCGGGCAAGCCGTACGAGGGCTACTGGGAATTCCCGGGCGGCAAGCTGGAGCCGGGCGAGACCGTCGAGGCCGCGCTGGCGCGCGAGCTGCACGAGGAACTCGGCCTCGACGTCACGCGCAGCGAGCGCTGGCATACGCTCGAACATGATTACCCGCACGCCTATGTGCGGCTCTATTTCTGCAAGGTCACCGACTGGGTTGGCCAGCCGGTCGGTCGCGAAGGCCAGGCGTTCTCGTGGCAGTACGCCCCGGTCGATGTCGGCCCGCTGCTGCCGGCGACGATCCCCGTCGTGGCATGGCTCGCAGAGGAGCGCCCCACGCCCTGAGTGGCCGCATGCCAGTCCCGTCGCCCCCGTCACCAGAAGTTGAACAACAAACACTGGAGGCCCAATGCAACGTGTCGACCGCATCGACGATGCCATCTCCCTGCCCGAGCTGACGTTGCGCGGCATCATCCTGGGCGCGCTGATCACCGTGGTGTTCACCGCGTCCAACATCTACCTCGGCCTGAAAGTCGGCCTGACCTTCTCCTCCGCCATTCCAGCCGCCGTGATTTCGATGGCCGTGCTGCGGCTGTTTCCGGGCGCCAATATCCTCGAAAACAACATGGTGCAGACGCAGGCGTCCGCCGCGGGCACCTTGTCGTCGATCATCTTCATCCTGCCGGGGCTGGTCATGCTCGGCCACTGGCAGGGATTTCCGTTCTGGCAGACGCTGTCGATCTGCGCGGCGGGCGGCATGCTCGGCGTGATTTTCAGCATTCCGCTACGTCACGCGATGGTCGTAAAGAGCGACCTGCCGTACCCCGAGGGCGTCGCGGCTGCAGAGATCCTGCGCGTGGGCAGCGCCAGCGAGGCGCCCGGCGAGGCCAAGCAGGCCACCGGACTGGCCGATCTGCTAGCCGGCGGCGTGGCGGCGGGGCTGTTCAGCTTCGCCGCGGGCGGGCTGCGCGTGCTGGCCGAAGGGGCCAATGCGTGGCTGGCGGCGGGCGCGTCGGTGGTGCGGCTGTCGATGGGGTTCTCGCTGGCGCTGGTCGGTGCCGGGTATCTGGTCGGCATCGTCGGCGGGCTGGCCATGCTGCTGGGCCTCGTGCTCACATGGGGCGTGGCCGTGCCGTGGCTGACCGCGATCACGCCGATGCCGGCTGGCGCCACGCTGGCGAGCTTCGGCACCTCGGTCTGGAGTACGCAGGCACGCTTTATCGGTGCCGGCACGATCGGGATTGCCGCGATCTGGACGCTCGCCACGTTGTTCAAGCCGATGGTCGAGGGCGTGCGGGCGTCGATGGGTGCGCTGCGCGGGAGCAGTGCCGGACAAGGTGCCGGGCAGGGCGGCGAGATCCCACGGACCCAGCGCGACCTGCCGGCGGTCTGGATCGGCGCCATCACGCTGGTGCTGCTCGCGGTGCTGGCGGTCACGTTTGGCCATTTCCTCGCCCCGTCGCCGCTCGATGACGGCGCGATGTGGCGGCTCGTGGCCTGCGCCGTGCTGTTCGCCTTTGTGTTCGGTTTCCTGGTGGCGGCCGCCTGCGGCTATATGGCGGGGCTGGTCGGCTCGTCTGCCAGCCCGATCTCGGGCATCGGCATCATCGCCGTGATCCTGGTGTCGCTGCTGATCCTCGGCGTGGGCACGCTCGATGGGCTGATGGGCACGCCGGAGGGCGGCAAGTTCGCGATTGCGCTGGCGATCTTCACGACGTCGGCGGTGGTGGCGGTGGCGTCCATCGCCAACGACAACCTCCAGGATCTGAAGACCGGCTGGCTGGTCGGCGCCACGCCGTGGCGCCAGCAGGTAGCGCTGCTGATTGGCTGCGCCGTGGGCGCGGCGGTGATTCCGCCGGTGCTGGAACTGCTCTACAACGCGTACGGCTTTGCCGGCACGCTGCCCCGGGCCGATATGGACCCCGGCCAGGCGCTCGCGGCGCCGCAGGCCACGCTGATGACGGCCATCGCCACGGGCATTTTCACGCACCAGCTCAACTGGACCATGATCCTGATCGGCGTGGCGCTGGGCGTGGTGCTGATTGCCATCGACGAAATGCTGCGCCGCCGGGGCGGTGTGGCGCGCCTGCCCGTGCTGGCGGTGGGCATCGGCATCTACCTGCCGCCGACCATCAGCTCCGCGCTGGTGGTGGGCGCGGTGCTGTCGTGGTGGCTGCTGCGGGCCGAGCGCCGCCGCGCCGAGGCGCGCGGCGATGACGTGACGCTGGCGGTGGCACACGCCGAGCGGCGCGGTACGCTGCTGGCGTCGGGGCTGATCGTCGGGGAGAGTCTGGTCGGCGTGGCGCTGGCGGCCATCATCGGCCTGTCCGGCAAGGAGGCGCCACTGGCGCTGGTCGGCGCAGGGTTTGCCACCACGGCCGAGTGGCTGGGGCTGGCGGTCTTCGTGCTGGTCTGCGTGGGGTTCTGCCGGCGCGTGCTGGCGACGCGGTAGGGCGCGGCGGGCGCCGCTCAGTCTTCCTCTTCTTCAGGCAGGTCCGCCGAGGGCGTCTCGCCGGGCTTGCCGCCAATCACATACTTCTCGGCCGCCCAGGCGCCAAGGTCGATCTGCTTGCAGCGGTCGGAACAGAAGGGACGGAACTTGTTTTCCTGCACCCACGGCACATCCTTGCCGCAGGTGGGACATTTGACGACGGCTGGCATCGGGAAGACTTCAGAAATTGCAGAGCTTGAGCAGGAACGGGATGTCGGCATCGACCGAACGCGGTCGCATGTCGCCGTCCTGCTGGGTGAAACGGACCCAGAGCATGTACTTGTTGGCGCTCATCTCGGGAATGAAGGCCAGCAGCGAGTCGTCGAGGTAGACCTGCATCAGCTGGTAGCTGCGGCCCGACAGCATCTGCTGGTAGCTGCCGCCCGTGGCGATGACCTTGCCGCTCTGGCCGGACTCGCGCAGCAGCCGCAGCACGATCGACGTGCCCATGCGCAGCGACGTGAGCGGGCGCGCCCACTTGAGGATATCAGCCTGACGGTCCTCGGCGGGGCGGTGCTGCCACGCGAAGTAGGCCGGCAGGTCGAATTCGCAGGTGCCGCCCGGGATGATGGCGCGGCTGCGGATGCTCGTGAGCCACTCGTTGTCGGCCAGCAGCTGGCCAGCCTTGCCCACGGTCTGGTTCAGCGCGGTAATGCCCTGTTCGATCTCGGCAATGACGTTGGCCAGCGCGTCCTGGTCGATCTGCGGATTGGCGCGCAGCGGCGAGAGCGCCTGGCGCTGGCGCTCCAGTTCCTTGATCAGGTCAGTCTTGAGGTCGGCGCGGCCGGCCACATCGATGATCTCGAAGATCGTCGTAATGGCCACGTGATGCTGCTGGGGGTGATCCTGCCCGAGGAAATAATCCAGCCGATCGAACAGGTCTTCCAGGCGCAGGAGCGTCCTGATGCGTTCGTTGAAAGGATATTCGTACAGGATCAAGGGAGGTATCCGTGCTGCGCGCCGAGGGGCCGGAAGCCGAAAGGCAGATTCAATCGAGTGCCCGAGGTCGGCGGTCTGGCGGAACTTCGGAAAATCCGTCAGTTAGCACGCTTTTCCCGGCATGTTCAGCGCATTCTATGCGAGTCGCGCCTCAAGGACAAATGCAATCTGCCCGTGCGGCGTTCTCGGGGCGCGCCACGCTAGCCGGCGTGCTGACGATAGTAGGCGTCGAGCCGTTCCACCTGGGGCGCGAGGGCCTCGGGCGGGCCGTCGTTGTCGATCACATCATCGGCCACGGCCAGCCGCGCGGCGCGCGTGGCCTGCCGGGCCATGATCGCCAGCACCTGCGCGCGCGTGAAGCCGTTGCGCGCCATCACGCGGGCGATCTGCGTCTCTTCCTGGCAATCGACCACCAGCACGCGGCCCACGCGGGCGCGCCAGGTGCCGGATTCCACCAGCAGCGGCACCACATAGATCAGATACGGATGCTGGCCGCCCGCACGGACGGCGGCGGCGCGCGACTCGGTCAGCGAGCGGATCAGCGGATGGGTGATGCCTTCGAGCGTGGCCTTGGCCGTGGGGTCCGAGAAGACCAGGGCGCGCATGGCGTCGCGGTCCATGGCGCCGTCCGGGCGCAGGCAGCCCGGGCCGAACGCCGCCACCAGCGGGCCGATGGCGGCGCCGCCGGGCGCGGTAATCTCATGCGCGAGCAGGTCGGTGTCGATCAGCGCGGCGCCGCGCGCGGCAAACATGTCGGCAACGCGGGTCTTGCCGGAGCCGATGCCGCCCGTGAGTCCGATTTCCAGCATGGAGAAGCGTGTCGGTAGCGTGGAGGAATGGCGCCAACGATACCAGCTTTCCGGGCAGCGGCTGTCGGTCAGCGGCTGAAGGTCAGCCCCAGCGGCAGCACATCGGCGCCAAAGAACAGCACGATCAGCCCCGCGCCGGCGATGAACGGCCCGAACGGGAACGGCGTCTCGCGGCCCTGGCGCCGCACAATCAGCAGCACGATGCCGAACACCGCGCCCACCACCGACGACAGCAGCACCAGCGCCGGCAGCGCCTGCCAGCCGAACCAGGCGCCCAGCGCGCCCATCAGCTTGAAATCGCCATAGCCCATGCCTTCCTTGCCGCGCACGAGCTTGAACAGCCAATAGACACTCCACAGCAGCAGGTAGCCGGCGGCGGCGCCAATCACGGCATCGGCCAGCGGCGCGAAGGCGCCGTTCAGGTTCAGCAGCAGCCCGAGCCAGAGCAGGGGCAGCGTGATCTGGTCTGGCAGCAGCTGGGTGTCGGCGTCGATCATGGTCAGCGCGACCAGGCTCCAGACCATGACGATCGCGGCCAGCGCCTGCACGGTCGGGCCGAAATGCCACATCGCCAGCCCGGTCAGCACGGCCGTGGCCAGCTCCACCAGCGGATAGCGGACACTGATCGGCGCCTTGCATGCCGAGCATTTCCCCCGCAGGAACAGATAGCTGACCACCGGCACGTTTTCCCAGGCGGCGATCTGGTGGCCGCAGTGCGGGCAGGCCGAGCGCGGCACCATGAGGTTGTAGCGGTCCGGGTGGGGTAGCGGCTCGTCTCGTAGTTCGGCCAGATAGTTGGCCTCGTCGTATTCCATCATCCGGGGCAGGCGATGGATCACCACGTTGAGGAAACTGCCCACCAGCAGGCCAAGCAGGCCGGCCGCCACGATCAGGAACAGCGGCGGCACGGCTTCAAGCGCGGATACAGCCTGCATCGGTCACACCACCTGGCCCAGCTTGAAGATCGGCAGGTACATCGCCACCACCATGCCGCCAATCAGCACGCCCAGGATCACGATGATCAGCGGCTCGATCAGGCTGGAGATGGCCGCCACGGCGTCATCGACCTCGCGCTCGTAGAATTCCGCCACCTTGAGCAGCATGTTGTCCAGCGCGCCGGACTCCTCGCCGATCTGCGTCATCTGAAGCACCATGTTGTCGAACACGTGCGTGGCCTGCATCGCGTTGGTCAGGCTGGTACCGATCCGCACGGCCTGTTCGATTTCCCGCGTGGCATCGTAATACAGCCAGTTACCGGCGGCGCCGGCCACGGATTCCATCGACTCCACCAGTGGCGTGCCGGCGGCGAACATCGTGGCCAGCGTGCGGGTCCAGCGGGCGATCACGGCCTTGCGGAACAGGCTGCCGAAGATCGGCAGCTTCAGCAGCGCCTTGTCGTGCCAGCGCTGGACCTTTTCCGAGGTCTTGCGCGCCCGGAGGTAGAAGATGATCGAGGCAATCGGTATCCCGATCACCAGATACCAGTACGTGACGAAGAAGTCGGACATGTTGATCACGACCATCGTCGGCGCGGGCAGTGCGGCGCCGAAGCTCGAGAACACGCCCTTGAACGCCGGAATCACGAACAGCATCAGCACCACGGTCACGGCGAAGGCCACGCAGAGCACCGAGATCGGGTAGATCATCGCGGACTTGATCTGGCTCTTCAGCGCGATCGTCTTTTCCATGTAGAGCGAGAGGCGCTCCAGCAGGGCGTCGAGAATACCGCCCTGTTCACCGGCGTCGATCAGGTTGCAGTACAGCGTGTCGAAGTACTTCGGCTGGCGCCGGAACGCAGTGGCCATGCTGCTACCGGCCTCGATGTCGAAGCGGATGTCGGCCAGCAGCTGCGTGAAGTTGGGGTTGGCGTGGCCGCGCGCGATGATGTCGATCGATTGCAGCAGCGGAATACCGGCCTTGAGCATCGTCGAGAGCTGACGCGTGAAGTACGCGATGTCCTTCTCGGTGATCTTCTTGCCGCGCGCCGCCTTGCGCTTCTTCATCTTGACGACGGTCAGGCCCTGCTTGCGCAGCGTGGCGACGACCTCCGCCTGGCTTTCGGCCCGTTGCTCGCCCTTGAAGCCCTTGCCCTTCCGGTCCTTGGCTTCCCACTCGAAGATGTACTGCGTGGGCGCCTTCCGCCCTGATTTGGCCCGCGACGGCGCTGCCGTCCGGGCGCCCGCCGCTGGTGCGCGCGTCGCCATGATTTGACCCCCGACTAATGTCTATTGACTATTGTTTTACGTATTTGTGGTCGCCAGCACTTCTTCGAGTGACGTGACGCCCTGTTTGACCTTGAGCAGGCCAGCTTCCCGCAAAGATAGCACGCCGTCCCGACGCGCCTGCTCGGCGATCTGGAGCGCCGTGCCGTGCGACAGAATGATCTGCTGCATCGCTTCCGTGATCGGCATGACCTGATAAATACCGCAGCGGCCCTTGTAGCCGCTGCCGTTGCAGCGCTCGCAGCCCACCGGGTGGTAGGGCTGCCAGCTGCCGTCCGTGTCGGCCTCGGTGAAGCCGGCGTCGAGCAGGGCCGGCTTGGGAATATCGCCGGCGCGCTTGCAGGTGCAGAGCCGGCGCGCCAGCCGCTGCGCCGTGATCATCAGCACCGAGGACGCGATGTTGAACGGCGCCACGCCCATGTTCATCAGGCGCGTGAGCGTGGTCGGGGCGTCGTTGGTGTGCAGCGTGGAGAGCACCAGGTGGCCCGTCTGGGCGGCCTTGATCGAAATATCGGCGGTTTCCAGGTCACGGATTTCGCCGACCATGATGATGTCCGGATCCTGCCGCAGGAACGACTTCAGCGCCGCCGCGAAGGTCAGGCCGGCCTTGTCGTTCACGTTCACCTGGTTGATACCGGGCAGCTGGATTTCCGCCGGATCCTCCGCCGTGGAAATGTTGATGTCGCCCTGGTTCAGCATGTTCAGGAACGTATAGAGCGACACCGTCTTGCCGCTGCCGGTGGGGCCGGTGACCAGCACCATCCCGTACGGCCGCTTGATCACCTCCAGCAGCAGCGCCTTCTGCGCGGGCTCGTAGCCGAGCTGGTCGATGTCGAGCTTGTCGGACGAGGATTCCAGAATCCGCATCACGATCTTCTCGCCGAACAGCGTGGGCAGCGTGGAGACCCGGAAGTCGATCGCTTTCTCGATGACCTCCTTGGCGTCCTTGTCCTTGGGCAGCGAGAGCAGCAGCTTCATGCGGCCGTCCTGCGGCACGCGCTTTTCCGAAATGTCCAGGCGCGACAGCACCTTGATGCGGGTGGCGACCTTGTCGCGGATGTCGAGCGGCGGGCGTGCCACTTCCTGCAGCACGCCGTCCACGCGGAAGCGCACGCGGTAGAAGAACTCGAACGGTTCGAAGTGCAAGTCCGACGCGCCGCGCTGGAACGCCTCGGTCAGCAGCTTCTGGAGGAAGCGCACCACGGGGGCGTCGTCGATCTCGTTGCCCGGCCCGCCCTTGCGGACGCCGGCCGCGGCCGCCACCGGATCGTATTCGATCATCTTGGTGGCGGTGGGCGTCACGGGCGAGATGTTCTTCATCGTCCCGAGCGCCTCGCCGGCGGCGCGCACGTGCTTCATCAGCTTGTCGTGCTCCACCACCACGGTTTCCACCGGCAGGTTGAACTTCTGCTTGATGGCGTCCACGCCGGCCTGGTTGGTCGGGTCGGACAGCGCCACGATGAGCCGGTTCTCACGGCGGCCCAGCGGCAGCAGGCGGTGGGCGTGGAATTCGCGATTGCCGGCCAGCGCGGGCGGCACGCGATTGAGGTTGTACTGGGCCAGGTCGAGCAGCGGTAGCTGGTACTTGTCGGCGGCGAAGATCGCCACGTCGTGGGCAGACATGGTGCCGCTGCCGATGATCTCGTCAATCAGCTGCGACTTCTTCTCCCGGGCCGATTGCTCGAGCTGCGCGAGTAGCGCGGGGGCGATCCGTCGGCTCTGGGCGAGCGCAAGGCCTAATGTCATGGCGAAATACGAGCGATGAGCGCGCGATCGGATGAAGCCGGCCGGCGGCGCGTTTGACTGCGGCGGGATCGGGTGCAGAGGGTCCCGGACCGGGGCAGTTTGCCGCCGGGGTCACTTTTTGTAAAGCGACGGGGCGGGCGCGTTGGCGTTTGCGCGACACGTCCGCAACCCTACTTGCGCGGGGGAGGGGGAAGGGGGGCGGGAAACGAAAAAAGCCGCACATTGCTGTGCGGCTTTTTCGTGGACATCACGCTGGCGCATGACATCGAAATCTGGTCGGGGTGAGAGGATTCGAACCTCCGGCCTCTACGTCCCGAACGTAGCGCTCTACCAGGCTAAGCTACACCCCGATTTCTTGTTACTGCTAGGGTTTTTTCGCGCTGACTTGTCGGTGCGTTGTTACGACTGACGTTGCAGCGAGAAAGCACACAAGTGTATCAGCGTTTCCTTCAGTTGGGAAGGGGGAAATTGCATTGCCGCCTTTTCCGCGGCTTCTGCTTCGCGCTGCGCGGCGGCAAACGTCACCTCCAGCGCGCCGCTGGCATGGATGGCCGAGAAGACTGCATCAAAGTGTTCCGTGCCGCCCTGGACGATGGCCTCGCGCGCGAGTTCGCGCTGTTCCGCGGTGCCGTGCTCGAGCAGGTGGAGCAGCGGCAGCGTGGGCTTGCCCTCGCGCAGGTCGTCGCCGGCGTTCTTGCCCATCTGCTCGGCGCTGGCCGTGTAGTCGAGCATGTCGTCGATCAGCTGGAATGCCGTGCCGATGCGGCGGCCGTACTCGGCCGCGGCTTCTTCCATGGCGGGGTCCGCGCCGGCCAGCACCGCGCCCAGTTCGGCCGAGGCTTCGAACAGCTTGGCGGTCTTGTAGCGGATCACCTGGAGGTAGCGCTCCACGGTCACGTCCGGGTCGTGCATGTTCAGCAA
Source organism: Cupriavidus sp. 01L43 (assembly GCF_056399925.1). Classification (NCBI taxonomy): domain Bacteria; kingdom Pseudomonadati; phylum Pseudomonadota; class Betaproteobacteria; order Burkholderiales; family Burkholderiaceae; genus Cupriavidus; species Cupriavidus sp. 01L43. The sequence goes on along the minus strand of NZ_JBFTSH010000022.1, from coordinate 26,758 downwards.
CTGCAGGACCTCGCCCTCGGCAATCACGTTGGTCGCATTGGAGAGGATCTCCATGATGCGCATGCTGCCGGCCTCGACCATCATCTGGAAGGCGCGCGAATAGAGGAAGTCGCCCACCAGTACGCTGGCCGCGTTGCCGAACACCGCGTTGGCGGTCTGGCGGCCACGGCGCAACTCGGATTCGTCCACCACGTCGTCGTGGAGCAGCGTGGCGGTGTGGATGAACTCCACCACAGCGGCGAGTTCGTGATGGCGATGGCCCTCGTAGCCGAACGCGCGCGCCGAAAGCAGCAGGATGACCGGACGCAGCCGCTTGCCGCCCGCGCCGATGATGTATTCGCCGATCTGCTCGATCAGGGGCACTTCAGAAGACAGGCGGCGCCGGATGACGGCATCGACGGCGCGCATGTCGGCAGCGACCGGGGCAAGCAAGGCAGTGGCGGAAGACTGGGACAAGATGGAATCACCGGTTCGCAAAACCGGTGGATTATATGCGATCGCGGTGTCGCCATGGCCGCTTGCATGCGGCCAGAACGGCCCGGAAGGGGCGGCGCCTATCTATAATGACGGCATGAACAAGGCCCCTGCCTCCCGCAGGCAGGTCCGCCGCACCGCCTGGTGGGTGGCGTTTGCCGCCCTTGCCGGGTTCCTGCTCGCCGACCTGATCTGATCCGCATTCCGGCGCGAAGTGCGCCAGTCGCCGCTGCGCAACGCTCCGGCAGGCTATGTATTTGTTTCCGTTGGCTTTTCTTTGACCTTTCCGTATCGCGCCCTTTGCGCTTTCCGGAAAACTGGTCTACAATCGCCGGTTCCTTCGGTTGGTTTGCGCTGTATACGGCGAGCCGCCGGACGGCAAAGCAGCAAGTCGGCGCACGAAACGGCGCCGGTCCCGTGAGATACCGGGGCAGCATTCAACGTTTCATTCACATCGAGAGGTTCGACAATGTACGCGGTCGTAAAAACCGGCGGCAAGCAATACAAGGTTGCTGCTGGCGAAAAACTTAAAGTAGAACAGATACCGGCAGACATTGGCGCAGAAATCACGCTGGACCAGGTGCTCGCAGTGGGCGCCGGCGACCAAATCAAGTTTGGTACGCCGCTGGTGAGCGGGGCTTCCGTCAAGGCTACCGTGATCTCCCAGGGTCGTCACGACAAGGTGAAGATCTTCAAGATGCGCCGTCGCAAGCACTACCAGAAGCGCCAGGGCCATCGTCAGAATTACACCGAACTGCGCATCGAAGCCATCGTTGCCTGAGCATTGCTCGGACAACAGGTATTCAACGCAATCAGGTAAACAGGAGTTAAGACATGGCACAGAAAAAAGGCGGCGGTTCCACGCGGAACGGCCGTGATTCGGAATCGAAGCGTCTGGGCGTGAAGGTGTACGGTGGCCAGGCCATCAACGCCGGCGGCATCATCGTTCGCCAACGCGGCACCCGCGTGCACGCTGGTGATAACGTGGGTATCGGCAAGGACCACACCCTGTTCGCACTGGTGGACGGTCACGTGCAGTTCGCCGTCAAGGGCGCTGCCAAGAAGCAGCAAGTCAGCGTCGTTCCGGCGGCCTGATAACAGCCTTTGCAGCCCGAAGGCCCCGCAACACTTGCGGGGCCTTTTCATTTCTGGCATGAATAAAGCCGGCCCGATCCATCTGGGAAGACCAATATGAAGTTCATCGACGAAGCCCGAATCGAGGCGATTGCCGGCAATGGCGGCAACGGGAGTGCGTCGTTCCGGCGCGAGAAGTTTGTGCCCTTCGGTGGCCCCGATGGCGGTGACGGCGGGCGGGGCGGCAGCGTGTTCGCGCAGGCCGACCGCAATATCAACACCCTGATCGACTACCGCTACTCCAAGAAGCACGTGGCCCGTAACGGCGAGAACGGCCGTGGCGCGGATTGCTACGGCGCTGCCGGCGAGGACGTCACCCTGCGCATGCCGGTCGGTACGCTGATCATGGACATGGACACCGGCGAGGTCATCGCCGACCTGACCGAGCACGGCCAGACCGTGTGCCTGGCCGAAGGCGGCATGGGCGGCTGGGGCAACCTCCACTTCAAGTCGAGTACCAACCGCGCGCCGCGCCAGCAGGTCGACGGCAAGCCCGGCGAGCGCCGCATGCTGCGGCTCGAACTCAAGGTGCTGGCCGACGTGGGCCTGCTCGGCATGCCGAACGCAGGCAAGTCGACGTTCATCTCGCATATCTCGAACGCGCGTCCCAAAGTGGCCGACTATCCGTTCACGACGCTGCATCCGAACCTCGGCGTGGTCCGTGTGGACCACGAGCAATCGTTCGTGGTGGCGGACATTCCCGGCCTGATCGAAGGCGCCGCCGAAGGTGCCGGGCTGGGTCACCAGTTCCTGCGCCACCTGCAGCGTACGGGCCTCTTGCTGCACATTGTGGACATCGCCCCGTTCGACGAGAACGTCGATCCGGTGGCCGAGGCGCGTGCCATCGTCAACGAATTGAAGAAGTACGACGAAACGCTGTACGAGAAGCCGCGCTGGCTGGTGCTGAACAAGCTCGATGTGGTGCCGGATGAAGAGCGCGCCACGCGCATGAAGGACTTCGTCAAGCGCTACAAGTGGAAGGGGCCCGTGTTCCACATTTCGGCGCTGACTGGCGAGGGCTGCCGTGAGCTGATCTACGCGATCAAGGACCATCTGGCCGCGATCAAGGCCGAAGAGGCCGCCGCGCTGGCCGAGCCCGATATCCGTCTGGACGACCGCCTGCACAACGTGGCGCCCGATTCCGGCGCTGGCGATCAGGGTGATCAGGGCAACCAGGCCTGACGCCTTGCGGCGAGGGCTAGCCAGTACCGCAGAATAACCAGAACACCCCGGCACCCGGAGACAGGATCCTCGCCATGCAATCGGTCATCGCCCAGGCAAAACGCATTGTCGTCAAGGTAGGCTCGAGCCTGGTCACCAATGATGGGAAGGGGCTGGACCACGACGCCATCGCGCGCTGGGCGGCCCAGATCGCCAAGCTGCGCGGCGCCGGCAAGGAAGTGGTGCTGGTCAGCTCCGGCGCCATCGCCGAGGGCATGCAGCGCCTGGGCTGGGTGCGCCGGCCCAAGGAAATCCACGAATTGCAGGCCGCTGCCGCCGTCGGGCAGATGGGGCTGGCCCAGGTCTACGAAAGCCAGTTCGGGCGCTACGGCATCCGCACCGCGCAGGTGCTGCTGACCCACGCCGACCTGGCCGACCGGGAACGCTACCTGAACGCGCGCTCCACGCTGCTGACGCTGCTCTCGCTCGGCGTGGTGCCGATCATCAACGAGAACGACACGGTCGTGACCGACGAAATCAAGTTCGGCGACAACGACACGCTGGGCGCGCTCGTCACCAACCTGATCGAAGGCGACGCGCTGGTCATCCTGACCGACCAGCGCGGGCTGTACACGGCCGATCCGCGCAAGGACCCGAACGCCAGGTTCGTGGACGAGGCGCTGGCCGGCACGCCGGAACTGGAAGCCATGGCGGGCGGCGCCGGGTCGTCGATCGGGCGGGGCGGCATGCTGACCAAGATCCTGGCGGCCAAGCGCGCGGCGAAGTCCGGCGCGCACACCACCATCGCCTCGGGCCGTGAGGCCGACGTGCTGGGCCGGCTGGCCGAAGGCGAAGCCATCGGCACCCAGTTGCTGGCGCCGACCGGCCGCCTGACCGCGCGCAAGCAGTGGATGGCAGATCACTTGCAGCTGCGCGGCCGGGTGGTCATCGATAACGGTGCGGTGGAGAAGCTGACCAGCGGCGGCAAGTCGCTGCTGCCGATTGGCGTGGTGGAGGTGCAGGGCGAATTTGCGCGTGGCGAGGTGATCGCCTGCGTGAGCCCGGCTGGCCACGAGGTGGCGCGCGGCATCACCAACTATTCGAGCGCCGAGGCGCGGCTGATTGCCCGCAAGCCTTCGTCCGAGATCGAATCGGTGCTGGGCCACCTGAACGAGCCGGAGCTGATTCACCGGGACAACCTCGTACTCGTCTGATTTCTGACGACGAACCGAGGCAAGATGAAGCAAAACGGCGAGGCCCCAGGGCCTCGCCGTTTTGCATTCCAGCCTTGCCGAAGCGCCGGGTTAGCGGCGCGGCGCGTAGGCGCGCAGGTCCTTGATCATCTTCTCCGGGCTGCCGGCCACGGTGCGGCCTTCGCAGAAGAAGTCGGTGGCCAGCGCGGCCGGGTAGGCGTTGCGGGCGCGGGTTTCCATCCGATACCAGGTGTCGCGGTCGTCGGCCCGGTTCGGAATCCAGGCCGTGGCGCCCTGCGGCAGGGTGGCGTAGAGCTTGCGCTCGAACGCGTCGCAGCGCATGCCTTCGTAGTTCACATTGCGTCCGCCACCGGGGCTGGTGATGACCACGGTGAAGCGCACCACCTTGTCCGGGCCCACGCTGATGGACTTGCTGTCCACTGCGAAGCGGAAATCCCCGCTGCCGTTGACCGAGAACGGAATCAGGTCCGCTTCCTGGGGCAGCGCCGGCAGGCCGGTGTCGGCCTCCTTGAATACCTTTTCCTCGAACGGGTTGACCCAGGTGGACTCTTCCTCGGGCAGGCCCTTGCTGGTGGTCTTGCAGCCGGCCAGCGCCAGGCAGGCGGCGGCGAGCAACAGACCGGCGCGCACGCGCCGGCCGGTGAAACTAGTCATCGGAACTCCGTTGGGTAGGTGCCGGGCTGGCCGGCGAAGCGGGCACGGCTTCCTGGATCGCCGTGGCGGCGGTCTCAGGCACGACGCCGGACACAGCCATTGGCTCTTCCGGGCGTGCGTCGTCCCCATGCCGGCCCTCGCCGCCATGGTGCCCGTTGTGGCCAGGATGGCCGTGATTCCCGTGGAAACCATGGTGACCATGGGTGCCATAGGGACTCAGCGGCGCGCGGCCACGATTCAGGAAGCGCGACAACTCGGTCAGCGCCATCTGGTAGACATCGCGCTTGAATTCGATGACCGCGTCCAGCGGCACCCAGTACTGGCTCCAGCGCCAGGCGTCGAATTCGGGATGGTCCGTGGCACGCAGGTGGATGTCGCAATCGCGGCAGACCATGCGCAACAGGAACCAGATCTGCTTCTGGCCCTTATAGTGGCCGCGGATTTCGCGGCGGATGAACTTGTCCGGCACCTCATAACGCAACCAGTCGCGCGTGCGACCGACGATCCTGACGTGCTCCGGAAGCAGGCCGACTTCTTCCTGCAGCTCGCGGTACATGGCCTGTTCCGGCGTTTCGCCGTACTTGATGCCGCCCTGCGGAAACTGCCAGGAGTGTTCGCCGATTCGCTTGCCCCAGAAAACCTCGTTGCGTGCGTTGATGAGGATGATGCCGACGTTCGGGCGAAAGCCTTCACGATCGAGCATGACTGCACCTCGAATCCTTTAGAATTACGTCGATTATAAAGGAAGCGCGCGGGTCGGCCTGACGCCGGGAATGCTGGTTTTCCCCGAGCGGGAAGGGCAGTTTCCGGCGCGTCCCGCCAAATGAAATGCCGCGCCTGGCCAGGCCGGCGCTGCCGGGCACTGCCCGACTCACGAGAAAGCAACGGATGAAAGCCTCGCAATTCTTCATTTCCACCCTCAAGGAAGCCCCCGCCGACGCGGAAATCGTGTCGCACAAACTCATGATGCGGGCTGGCATGATCAAAAAGGTCGGCGCCGGCATCTACAGCTACATGCCGGTGGGGCTGCGCGTGATCCGCAAGGTGGAGAACATCGTCCGCGAGGAAATGAACCGCGCCGGCGCCCTGGAACTGTCGATGCCCGTGATCCAGCCGGCCGAACTCTGGCAGGAGACCGGCCGCTGGGACAAGATGGGCCCCGAGCTGCTGCGCCTGAAAGACCGCCACGAGCGCGATTTCGTCATGCAGCCGACTTCCGAGGAAGTGGTCACGGACATCGCCCGCAGCGACATCCGCAGCTACAAGCAGCTCCCGGTGAACTTCTATCAGATTCAGACCAAGTTCCGCGACGAGCGCCGGCCCCGCTTCGGCATCATGCGTGGCCGCGAGTTCACCATGAAGGACGCCTATTCCTTCGACCGGGACCTGGACGGCCTGAAGGGCTCGTACCGCAACATGTACGACACCTACACGCGCATCTTCCAGCGTTTCGGCCTGGAATTCCGCGCTGTGGCGGCCGATAACGGCGCCATCGGCGGCTCGGGCTCGCACGAGTTCCACGTGATCGCCGATACCGGCGAGGACGCCATCGTCTACTGCCCCACCTCGGAATACGCCGCCAACATGGAAGCCGCCGAGGCGCTGCCGCTGGACGCCGCCCGTCCCGCGCCGGCCGAGGCCATGGCCAAGACCCACACCCCGGGCAAGGCCAAGTGCGAGCACGTCGCCGAATTCCTGAACATGCCGCTGGTGCGCACGGTGAAGTCGATCGTGCTGGCCAAGGACACCGACGCCGGCGCCGAGATCTGGCTGCTGCTGTTGCGTGGCGACCACGAACTGAACGAGGTCAAGGCGTCGAAGGTGCCGGGCCTGCTAGATTTCCGCTTCGCGACCGAGAACGAGATCGTCGACACCTTCGGCTCGCCCCCCGGCTACCTCGGCCCGATCGGCACGAAGAAGCCGGTGAAGCTGGTGGCAGACCGCACGGTGGCCAACATGGCCGATTTCTGCTGTGGCGCCAATGACCGCGACTACCACTACACCGGCGTGAACTGGGGCCGCGACCTGCCCGAGCCGATCGTGGCGGACCTGCGCAACGTGGTGGCCGGCGACGCCTCGCCGGACGGCAAGGGCACGCTGGAGATCTGCCGGGGCATCGAGGTGGGCCACGTGTTCATGCTCGGCACCCGGTATTCCGAGTCGATGAGCGCCACCTACCTCGACGAGAACGGCAAGACCCAGCCGATGCAGATGGGCTGCTACGGCATTGGCGTGACGCGGATTCTTGGCGCTGCCATCGAACAGAACTACGATGAGCGCGGCATCATCTGGCCGGCCGCCATCGCCCCGTTCGCGGTGGTGGTCTGCCCGGTCGGCTACGACCGCAACGAAGCTGTGCGCGCGGAAGCCGACCGCATCCATGCCGAGCTGCTGGCGGCCGGTGTCGATGTGATCCTGGACGACCGTGGCGAGCGCCCCGGCGTGATGTTTGCCGACTGGGAACTGATCGGCGTGCCGCACCGTGTGGTGGTGGGCGACCGTGGCCTGAAGGAAGGCAAGGTCGAATACCAGGGCCGCCGCGACGCCCAGGCCACCCCGGTGGCCGTGGCTGACGTGGTGGGCCATGTGCGCACCCAGCTGGCCAGCTGAAATCCGCTGTTGAAGTAAGGAAAAGGAAGCCGATGCACGCGTCACGCCTGTTCACCCCCCGCCGCTGGTCCGTGCTGGCCGGCGGCCTGCTGCTGGCCGTCGCGGCGGCCACGGCCCATGCGGGGGCGCAGAAGGAGGAGGCGCTGGCCGACTCCGTGCGCGGCGCGCTGGCGGCGGCCATTGCCGATGGCAGGCCCGTCCGCCCGGCGTTCGCCTCGGGCGGCGAGCGGCTCGGCTACCTGAAATGGCTGGGCGAGATGTCGCGCCGGCTCGAATCCCGGATTCCCGAGCCGCAGATCCGTGTGGAACTGATCGAAACGGTCTACTACGAGGCCAAGCGGGCCGGACTGGAGCCGTCGCTGGTGCTCGGGCTGGTCCAGGTGGAAAGCGGCTTCCGGAAATATGCGATCAGCTCGGCCGATGCACGTGGGCTGATGCAGGTCATGCCGTTCTGGGTGCGTACCATCGGCGACAGCGACGTGCGCAAGCTGTTCCACCTCCAGAGCAACCTGCGCTACGGCTGCACCATCCTGCGCCACTACCTGGACCGCGAGAACGGCGACCTGTTCCTGGCGCTCGGCCGCTACAACGGCAGCCGGGGCCGGCCGGAGTACCCGAACGCCGTGCTGGGCGCGTGGAAGCGCTGGCAGTATTCGGAATCGACGGTGACGATCGCCGGCGACCCGGGCGCAGCCGCCGTGCCGCCGCCGGCCACCTCGCGCCGCCTGCCGCCGGAGTCCCCCGCGCGCAACCCGTTTTCGCCGCAGCGACTGGCCAATCCGTCATGACATTCGACTCCCGCACCGACGCTGCCGGGGCCGCCGGGCAGGGCTACCACGCCTCCTCGCCGGAACTGGAGCGCTGGCTGGCCCGCCATATCAAGCAGGGATTCAACGCCGATGCGCTGGTGCTGTCGATGCAGCGCGCCGGCTACGACGCGACCTTCGCCCGGGCCATGGTGGCCGATGCGCTGGGCCAGCCGCACCCGGCCACCACCGACGCCACCAAGGCGCCCGCCGCCCGGGTACGGCCGAAGTCCGACATGGTGGGCCCGGACCCCGCCGGCAACGCCATCCGCGACGCGGGCCGGGACATCCCGGTGCTGTTCCGCATCGAGGCGCCGCGCGTGATGCTGCTCCAGGGCCTGCTCAGCGAGGCCGAGTGCGAAGCCCTGGTGGCGCTCTCGCGTGACCGCATGCAGCGCTCGTCCGTGGTCAATCCCGCCACGGGCGACGAGAACGTCCACGAGGCCCGCACCAGCACCGGCGCGATGTTCCAGGTCGGCGAGCACCCGCTGCTCGAAGTGCTGGAGGCACGCATCGCCGCCGTGACCGGCGTGCCGATGGAGCACGGCGAGGGCTTCCAGGTGCTCAACTACAAGCCTGGCGCCGAATACCAGCCGCACTACGACTATTTCAATCCGAAGAATCCGGGCGAGGCGCGCCAGATGGCCGTGGGCGGCCAGCGCGTGGCCACGCTGGTGATCTACCTGAACAGCACGCCGGCTGGCGGCGCCACCACCTTCCCGCGAATCGGGCTGGATGTGGCCCCGGTCAAGGGCAATGCGGTGTTCTTCAGCTACAAGCTGCCGGACGGCACGCTGGACGACCGCACGCTGCACGGCGGCATGCCGGTGGTGTCAGGGGAGAAGTGGATTGCCACCAAGTGGCTGCGCGAGCGGCCGTACCGGGTCGGAAGCTGAGTCCGACGGACGGCCGCGCGCCGTAAATCAGGCCAGTCCGGGAGTCAGACCAGCGCGCGGATGGCGCCGAGGTTGCGCCAGTAGCCCTTCACATCCATGCCGCAGCCGAAGACGTAGCGGTCTGGCACCTTGAAGCCGCAGAAGTCCGGGTGCATCGGCTTGGCCTTGAGCAGGGTCTTCTCGCACAGCACGGCGGCGTGGAATTCCTTGGCGCCCATGTCGAGAATGCGCTCGCGGATGGCCGCCATGGTCTCGCCTTCGTCGAGGATGTCGTCCAACACCAGCACCACCCGGTCCTTGACCGACTCGCGCGGCGCCACGCGCCATTGCATCTCGCCGCCCACCGTCTTGTTGTTGTAGCGCGACAGGTGGATGTAGTCGAATTCCAGCGGAAACTGCAGCTTCGGCAGCAGCATGCCGGTGAAGACCACCGCGCCGCCCATCACCGACAGCACGAGCGGGAAGGCATCGCCCATGCGCGCGGTGATGTCATCGGCCATGCGGTCCAGCGAATCCTGCACTTCCGCGGCGCTAACGATTTCCTCGGAGCTGGCCCAGAGTTCGCGGGCCTGGTCTGCGGTCATCATCATGTCTCTGTCCTTATATCTGTGGGTCTGGGCGATCCTTAGCGGTTGAACAGGCCCTTCATGCCGCCCTTCATCCCGCCCATCTGGCGCATCATCTTCATCATGCCGCCGCCCTTGAGCTTCTTCATCATGCCCTGCATCTGCTCGAACTGGTTCAGCAGGCGGTTCACTTCCTGCACCGGCACGCCGGCGCCGGCCGCGATGCGGCGCTTGCGGCTGGCCTTGATCAGCTCCGGCTTGGCGCGCTCGGCGGCGGTCATGCTGTTGATGATGCCCTCCATGCGGCGCACCGACTTCTCGGCCTGATCCATATTGGCGCCCTGCGCCTGCTGGGCGAACTGGGCCGGCAGCTTGTCCACCAGGCTGCCGATGCCGCCCATCTTCTTCATCTGGCCGATCTGCGCCTTGAAGTCCTCGAGATCGAAACCGCCGGTCTTCTTGATCTTCTTGGCGAGCTTCTCGGCGGCGTCCATGTCCACGCCGCGCTGGGCTTCCTCCACCAGCGCGAGGATGTCGCCCATGCCCAGGATGCGCTGGGCCATGCGGTCGGGGTAGAACGGCTCCAGGCCGTCGAGCTTCTCGCCCACCCCCACGAACTTGATCGGACGGCCCGTAATGTGACGTACAGACAACGCGGCACCGCCGCGTGCGTCGCCATCGAGCTTGGTCAGGACCACGCCGGTCAGCGGCAGCGCGTCGTTGAACGCCTTGGCGGTGTTCACGGCATCCTGGCCGAGCATGGCGTCGACCACGAACAGCGTTTCCACCGGCTTCAGCTCGGCGTGCAGCGCGGCGATTTCCGCCATCATCGCCTCGTCGATACCGAGCCGGCCGGCCGTATCGACGATCAGCACGTCGTGGTAGTGCTTGCGGGCCCAGTCCAGCGCCGCGCGGGCGATGTCCACGGGCTTCTGGTCCGGCTCGGACGGGAAGAAGTCGGCGCCAACCTGCTCGGACACCGTGCGCAGCTGGGCGATGGCGGCGGGACGATACACGTCGCACGACACCGTCAGCACCTTCTTCTTCTTGTTCTCCTTAAGCCACTTGGCGAGCTTGCCGGAGGTGGTGGTCTTGCCCGCGCCCTGCAGGCCGGCCATCAGGATGATCGCCGGCGGCTGGACGTTCAGGTTCAGTTCGCCAGATTTCTGCTCGCCCGGCTTGGGGTCGACGGCTTCGTCGCCGCCGATGACCGCGGTCAGTTCGCGCTGGACCACGCCGACGAGGGCCTGGCCCGGGGTGAGGCTGCTGACGACTTCCTCGCCGAGCGCCTTTTCCTTGACGCGGGCGACGAACTCGCGCACCACGGGCAGCGCCACGTCGGCTTCGAGCATGGCAAGGCGCACTTCGCGCAGCATCTCGGCGGTGTTGGCCTCGGTCAGTCGGGCCTCGCCGCGCATGGTCTTGACGACCCGCGCCAGGCGTTGTGTGAGGTTATCCAGCATGGCAGTGGGGAGAGGTTCGGCTCGTGATTCGGCGTGGATGGGGCGCGCGCGTGGCGTTGTCGTGAGGCATCACGGACAAGGGCACGAGGGACAGGCCCTAGGGTAAACTGCGCAAATGGCCATTGTACTGTATGCCTTGACGGCACTTCTCTATTGCGGCCTGGCCTTTCACGGCTGGGCAACGCGCAACCCCCGGCTGGCGGCCGCTGGCGGGGGAGCTGTCGGTCATCCGGGCCATCCGGGCCCCGGCGGGCGCCCTGGCGCCGCCACGGCCGTGCTGATGGCGCCGCCCGGCGATGGCCGCGCGGACGGCCAGCCCGCATGGTGGCACGCCGTGGTGCTCGGCGCGCTGGTCAGCCACGGCATGCTGCTGCACGAAACCATCTTCCCGGCGGACCGCATGATGTTCGGCTTCGCCTTCGCGCTCTCCGCCATGCTGTGGCTGGGCGTGGGCATCTACTGGATCGAAAGCTTCTTCTTCTCGCTGGCCGGGCTCGGCCTTATCGTCTTTCCGGTGGCGATGCTGGCCGGCCTGATGCCGCTGGCCTTCCCGGGCGCGCAGATCCTCGGCTACGCCGCGCGGCCGCTGTTCAAGCTCCATTTCGTCATCGCCAACGTGGCCTACGGGCTGTTCACGCTGGCGGCGTTCCACGCCTTCCTGATGCTGCTGGCCGAGCGCCGGCTCCATGGCTTCAACCGGCCGGGCAGCGCGGATGCGTCGTCCGGGCAATGGCTGGGCCGCTGGCTGGACCTGCTGCCGCCGCTGCTGACGCTGGAAAAGCTGCTGTTCCGGCTGATCGCGGCGGGCTTCGTGCTGCTGACGCTGACCATCCTGTCCGGCTTCCTGTTCTCCGAGCAGCTGTTCGCCCGGGCCTTCCGCGTGGACCACAAGACCGTGTTCGCGATCCTGTCCTGGGCGATGTTCGGCGGCATCCTGGTCGGCCGGCATTTCCGGGGCTGGCGCGGGCGCACCGCCCTGCGCTGGGTCATCGCCTCGTTCGGCATCCTGCTGCTGGCCTACGTGGGCAGCCGCTTCGTGATCGAAGTGGTGCTGCACCGCCTCTCCTGATCTCCTGATCGTCATCGCCCCATGGCAAGAATCTTCCTCCTGCTGGCCGTTGTGCTGGCGATCATCTGGTGGCTGCGCCAGCGCGCGGCCGCCCGCGACGCGCACGAGCAGCCGACCGCCCGCCCTGGCCCGGCGCAGCGCAAGACCGAAGGCGCGGCATCGTCCGAGCCGATGGTCCAGTGCGCCCAGTGCGGCGTGCACCTGCCGCGTGGCGAGGCCATCGGCTGGAACGGCCTGCACTACTGCCGGCGCAGTCATCTGCCCGATGGCTCGGAGATGTCCGGCCACGGCGACACCGACGCGCGCCCATGACCTCGCGCCGCTCGGCCTGGTCCCGCCTGAACGGCTGGCGCGTGCTGGTCGAGCTTTGGCGCCAACCCGAGCCGCCTGAATTCCACTGGCGCCTGCTGCGCTATTTCTGCTGGACCCGCGCGGCCGTGGCGCTGCTGCTGGTGGGCTACGTGTGGCTGCCGCTGGAACGCGCCGCGCCGGATCCTGGCGTGGCCGCCGGTGCCGCGGCCACCCTCGCCGCCAATCCGCGCATGGCCGCCGCGCTGCCGGTGGTGCTCCCCTACCTCTGCATCGCCATGGTCACGCTGGTGGGCACGCTGTGGCGCCGCCATTTCCATGTGCGCGTGCGCGTGCAGGTGATGGTCGACCTGGCGCTGCTGGCCGGGATCTTCGCGGTGGTGGGCCGGCTGGGCAGCCACGCCGAAGGTCTCGCCATGATCTTCCTGCTGCCGGCGCTCGAGGCCGGGGCGTTGACCAGCCTGATGTTCGCGCTGTTCACGGCGGCAGTGTCGGCGCTGGTGGTAATGGGCCAGCCCTTCGTGCAGACGCTGCTGGTGCGCCAGGCCGATGCCAACCTGCTCGGTTCCGGCCTGTTCGGCCTGGTGTTCATGATCGCCGCGCTGGTGATGTACATGCTCGCCAACCGGCAGATCGCCCAGGAGCAGATTGCGCTGGCGCGCGAGCAGGAACTGCGCCTGCAGCAGCTGGTGAACCGGCTTATGGTCAACGACATGCAGGACGGCGTGATGCTGGTGCGCGCCAACGGCGTGGTGGTGGCCGCCAACCCCGCGGCCGTGGTGCTGCTGGGCGTGCAGCCGCACGAGCGGATCCGGGAAGGGCAGGTGCGCGCCGGCGAGCGCGACAAGGTGCTGTTCGACCTGCGCCGCATCCCGCGCCTGCAGCCGCTGATGGAAATGCTGCGCGACTGGATCCAGACCAATGACGATGTGCCGCGCATCCTGCAGCTACTGCCGCTGCCGTCGCGCCCGTCGGCGCTGGGTGGGCCGATGCTGCATACCCGCCTGCGGCTGCGCTTCGTGCTGCCAGGGCTGGCCGGGCTGCGCTCCACGCTGGGCGGGGCGCTGACCGCGCCGAGCGCGCTCGATACCGTCGGCTGGAACGACATGTCGCCCGAAGGCGCGGCCCGGCTGCGTCTGGCCATCGCCCAGAACGAGGCCATGGCCTGGAGCCCCGAGGACGAGACGCTGCTGCGCAGCGAGATGCGCGACACGGTGCTGGTCCACATCGAAAGCTGGGAACGGATTGCCGAGCAGGTGCAGCAGGAGAAACTTGCCGGCATGGGCCGACTGGTGGCCAGCGTGGCGCACCAGATCCGCAACCCGCTCGCGGCCATCAGCCAGGCCAACGAGCTGCTGGCCGATTCCGGGGCGGGCGAGGGCAATATCGACGCCCGGCTGCTGCGCATCATCAGCGACAACGTGCGCCGGCTCGATCAGGTGGTGTCCGATGTGCTGCAACTCTCGCGCCGCCCCCGCACCGGCCACAGCGCGGTGGAGCTGGGCCAGGCGCTGCCCGAGATCGTGGAACGCTGGCGGCTGGAGATGCGCTCGCGCGGCGGCCCGCGCGCCGATATCAACGCCAATGCCATCCGCCTCGCCGTGGACCTGCAACGCCCGGTGATCTTCGATGCCGCGCAACTGCAGCAGGTGCTCGGCAACCTGCTCGATAACGCCTGGCGCTATTGCAGCCGGCTGCCGGGCGCCATCCGTCTGCTGGCCCATGCGCTGGACCAGCACCATGCCGAACTGATCGTCTGGAACGATGGCGCCGAGGTCACGCGCGAGCAGCAGCGCAGCCTGTTCGAGCCGTTCTTCACCAGCAACGCCCAGGGCACCGGGCTGGGCCTGTTCATGGCGCGCGAGCTGTGCGGCGCCAATGACGCCCAGGTGCGCTACGGCACCATCGCGCTGGAACCGTTGCTGGATCGCACAGGGCTGCTCGGGCCCGGCGCTCGCGATACACTGCCGGCCAAGGCGTTCGTGCTGACGATGCGGATCGAGACGCCCGACGTTGTAACGGCCGCCCAGGCCTGATCCGCCGCCCCCGCAACCCAACCCCCACGCCATGTCCGCCAGACCGCCCGTTCCCGATCCGATTCTCGTCATCGACGATGAGGCCGACCTGCGCGAGCTGCTGGACATCTCGCTGCGCCGCATGGGGCACGACGTGGTGATGGCCGGCTCGCTGGCCGAGGCGCGGCTGCGCCTGGCGGAGCGCCGCTACAGCCTGGTGCTGACCGACATGCGGCTCGGCGACGGGCTGGGCATCGACATCGTGCGGCAACTGTCGGCCTCGCCCGAGCGCACGCCGGTGGCCGTGATCACCGCCTACGGCAGCGCCGACAATGCCGTCGATGCCCTCAAGGCCGGGGCGTTCGACTACATCGCCAAGCCGGTGTCGCTCGACCAGCTACGCACCCTGATCCTGAACGCGCTGGGCCGCCAGCAGCGTGGCGCGGCGGAGGGCGGCGCGCGCAGCGCCGAGGCTGCCGAGGCCGCTGAAGCCGCCGACCGCGCCGCCGGCCTGCTGCCGGGGCTGTCCCCGGCCATGCAGGACGTGCGCCGCTCGCTGTCGCGGCTGGCGCGCAGCATGGCGCCGGTGGTGATCAGTGGCGAATCGGGCAGCGGCAAGGAGCGCGCGGCGCGCGCCATCCACGCCGTGAGCGCGCGCGCCGCGCACCCGTTCGTGGCCGTGAACTGCGGGGCGATTCCCGAGACGCTGATGGAGTCGGAATTCTTCGGCTACGTGAAGGGCGCGTTCACGGGCGCCGACGCCGAGCGCGGCGGCTTCTTCCACGCCGCGCACGGCGGCACGCTGCTGCTGGACGAGGTGGCGGACCTGCCGCTGACCATGCAGGTAAAGCTGCTGCGCGCGTTGCAGGAGCGGCGCGTGCGCAAGATCGGCGCCAGTCGGGAAGACACCGTGGACGTGCGCGTGATGTGCGCGAGCCACAAGGATCTGGCTGCGATGGTCGCCGCCGGCTCGTTCCGCCAGGACTTGTACTACCGCCTGAACGTGCTGGAGCTGCGCATGCCGACGCTGCGCGAGCGGGGCGAGGACATTCCGGTGCTGGCGCAGGTCATCCTCGAACACCTGGCCGTGCGCTACGGCGATGCGCGCCCGCGCCGGCTGTCCGGCCCGGCGCTGGCGCGGCTGGCGGCGTACCGCTTCCCCGGCAACGTGCGGGAACTCGAAAACCTGCTGGAACGCGCCTACGCCTTCGCCGAATCGGACGAGATCGCGGTGGCGGACCTCGGGCCGCTCGAAGCCGGCGTGGATCGCGCCGGCCTGCTGCAAGGCGCGCCCGTGCCCGTGCCGGAGACCGCGCCGACCGGTTATGAGACCTGGGGCAGCCCGGCCTGGTCGGCGGCCAGCCTGACGGCGCCGGAGGCGGGGGGTGCCGTGGCCGAGGCGCCGCCGCCCCAGCCCCAGCCATCCATCGATCCGATGGTCGATGCGTTGCGCGACGTCACGTTCCCCATCGACCTGCCGGCCCGGCTCGAGGCCCTCGAGCGCGAATTGATCCTGCGCGCGCTGCGCCAGACCGGCTTTAATCGCACCACGGCCGCGCCGCTGCTGGGTTTGAATTTCCGCCAGCTGCGCTACCGCATCCAGCAACTCGAGATCCGCGACGAACGCGAAGGGCGCGATGGCCGGGAAGGGCGCGACGACAGCGAATCGATGGCGGAAGGCGAGGGCCGCGATGGCTAACGTGGCCGCAGACTGGCTGCCAGACGCCGACGGCTGGGTGCCGGCCGCGCGCCGCGTGCCATCGCCCAACTTCGACACCCGCCCCGAGGGCATGCCCGTCGACGTGGTGGTGCTGCACAACATCAGCCTGCCGCCGGGCCAGTTCGGCACGGGCGACATCGAGGCGTTCTTCCAGAACCGGCTCGACACCGCCCGCCACCCGTTCTTCGAAACGATCCGCGACGTCCGCGTCTCCGCCCACTTCCTGATCACCCGCGAGGGCGAGTTGGTGCAATTTGTGGCGTGTACGCAACGTGCCTGGCATGCGGGCCAGTCAGCCTACTGCGGCCGCCAGCGCTGCAACGACTTCTCCATCGGCATCGAGATCGAAGGCGCCGACGACCAGCCCTTCACCCTGGGCCAGTACGACACCGCCGCCCGCATCGTCGCCGCCCTGCGCACGACCTACCCGATCACCGGCATCGCCGGCCACAGCGACATCGCCCCCGGCCGCAAAACCGACCCCGGCCCGCACTTCGACTGGGACCGATTCGCCAGACTGGCCGACGTGACGCCAGCGCTGCTGCCTTATCGACGGGGGGGTTCCTGACCCGCCGCCCCCTTGTGCACGATGCCTCATATTCAGGCATTCGCCCGCGTGACAGCGATGTGAAATCCCCACACTTGGGCCGCCTATCGGCGACTCGCCCCGATTAAAAAATTTTAGAAAATTTGTGCGGTGGCGCACGGGCCGCCGCCATCCCTTGGCGTAGCGCGGCTTGCGGGAATGTGGCGCCGCCGCACACCCCGTCCCCAGACCGGCATCTGACTTGTCAAGACTGGTCTTTCCGATTCATTTCACTATACTTAGCCCAGTTTTTCGCAGTGACCACTATATCTAGTGGTACTACCGGGGAACCGGCCGAGGTGTGAAGCCTGCGCCGCAATGGATTGCGACGCAGGCGCCACAGTAGTGACGCGGCCGGCGGTATCGCAAGAGTCCCTAGCAGAATGAACGCCTGTGCAGTTTGGTTCTCGCCCCGGCAAGGCCGGTGTCGAGTGTCTTCTGAAGCGCATTTTGCTAGGGACTTTGTCACTTCATTACAAGGGTTAAAACAGGAGTTACCTCATGCAAACGGCCCAGAACGAACAACAAAACAAGGGATCGGCTGGCGTTGTCGGCGCCGCCGGAACGTCGCAGCAGACCCCCGCCGCTGCCGGCGCCAACTATCAGGACTACAAGCTCATCCGCCGCAATGGGGCCGTGGTGGCGTTCGAGCCGAACAAGATTGCCGTCGCCGTGACCAAGGCCTTCCTGGCCGTGAACGGCGGCCAGGGCGCTGCCTCCGCGCGCGTGCGCGAGATCGTGGAACAGGTCACCCAGAACGTGGTGCGCGCGCTGCTGCGCAGCCGGCCGAACGGCGGCACCTTCCATATCGAGGACGTGCAGGACCACGTGGAACTGGCGCTGATGCGCTCGGGCGAGCATGAAGTGGCCCGTGCCTACGTGCTGTATCGCGAGAAGCGCACCCAGGAGCGCGCGCAGGCCAATGCGCAGACCGTGGCGCGTGTGCAACAGGGCGTGGCCTTCAACGTGAACGACAACGGCGTGAGCCGCGTGCTGGATCTGGCCGCGCTGCACGAGTTGATCGACACCGCCTGCAGCGGCCTGGGCAACGGCGTGAGCGCCGAGCCGATCCTGAAGGAAACGCTCAAGAACCTGTACGACGGCGTGCCGCTGAGCCAGGTGTACGACTCCGCCATCCTGGCCGCGCGTACCCTGATCGAGAAGGACCCGGACTACAGCCAGGTCACCGCCCGTATCCTGCTGCACACGATCCGCAAGGAAATCCTCGGCGGCGAAGTGACGCAGGCCGAGATGGGCTCGCGCTACGCCGAGTACTTCCCGAAGTTCATCGCCCGCGGCATTCAGGCCGAACTGCTGGACGAAAAGCTGGCCACGTATGACCTGGCCCGCCTGGGCGCGGCGCTGGACGCCTCGCGCGACTTCCAGTTCAACTACCTCGGCCTGCAGACGCTGTACGACCGCTACTTCCTGCACGTGGAAGAGCAGCGCATCGAAATGCCGCAGGCCTTCTTCATGCGCGTGGCCATGGGCCTGGCGCTGGAAGAGCGCGACCGCGAAGCCCGCGCCATCGAGTTCTACCAACTGCTGTCGTCGTTCGACTTCATGTCGTCCACGCCCACGCTGTTCAACTCGGGCACGCGCCGCTCGCAGCTCTCGTCGTGCTACCTGACCACGGTGTCGGACGACCTGGAAGGCATCTACGAAGCCCTCAAGGAAAACGCGCTGCTGTCGAAGTTCGCCGGCGGCCTGGGCAACGACTGGACCAACGTGCGCGCGCTGGGCTCCCACATCAAGGGCACCAACGGCAAGAGCCAGGGCGTGGTGCCGTTCCTGAAGGTGGTGAACGACACGGCCGTGGCCGTGAACCAGGGCGGCAAGCGCAAGGGCGCCGTCTGCGCCTACCTGGAGACGTGGCACCTGGACATCGAGGAATTCCTCGAACTGCGCAAGAACACCGGCGACGACCGCCGCCGCACCCACGACATGAACACGGCCAACTGGATTCCGGACCTGTTCATGAAGCGCGTGATGGAAAACGCCGAATGGACGCTGTTCTCGCCCGCCACCTGCCCGGACCTGCATGACAAGGTCGGCAAGGCGTTYGAGCAGGCCTACGTCGCCTATGAAGCCAAGGCTGCCAGCGGCGAACTGAAGCTGTTCAAGAAGGTGCCGGCCATCCAGCTCTGGCGCAAGATGCTGGGCATGCTGTTCGAGACCGGCCATCCGTGGATCACGTTCAAGGATCCGTGCAACATCCGTAGCCCGCAGCAGCACGTGGGCGTGGTGCACAGCTCCAACCTGTGCACGGAAATCACGCTGAACACGAACGAGAGCGAAATCGCCGTGTGCAACCTGGGTTCGGTGAACCTGGTGGCCCACCTGAAGCAGGAGGCCGACGGCACCCACGTGCTCGACCACGCCAAGCTCCAGAAGACCATCCGCACCGCGATGCGCATGCTCGACAACGTGATCGACATCAACTACTACGCGGTGGACAAGGCGCGCAATTCGAACCTGCGCCACCGCCCGGTGGGCATGGGCATCATGGGCTTCCAGGACTGCCTGCACGTGCTGCGCACGCCGTACTCCAGCGACGCCGCCGTGAAGTTCGCCGATACGTCGATGGAAGCGGTCTGCTACTACGCCTACGAGGCATCGAACGAGCTGGCGCAGGAACGTGGCCGCTACAGCACCTACGAGGGTTCGCTGTGGGACCGTGGCATCCTGCCGCAGGACTCGCTCAAGCTGCTGGCCGACGAGCGCGGCGGCTACCTGGAAGTGGACATGTCCTCGTCGATGGACTGGGACAGCCTGCGCGCCAGCATCAAGCAGCACGGCATGCGTAACTCGAACTGCATCGCGATCGCCCCGACCGCGACCATTTCGAACATCATCGGCGTGTCGGCCTGCATCGAGCCGACCTTCCAGAACCTGTACGTGAAGTCGAACCTCTCGGGCGAGTTCACGGTGGTCAACGACTACCTGGTGCGCGACCTCAAGGCACGCGGCCTGTGGGACGAAGTGATGGTGGCGGACCTGAAGTACTTCGATGGTTCGCTGGCCCGCATCGACCGCATTCCGCAAGACCTGCGCGACATCTACGCCACGGCCTTCGAGGTGGAGCCGAGCTGGCTGGTGGAGGCCGCGAGCCGCCGCCAGAAGTGGATCGACCAGGCCCAGTCGCTGAACATCTACATGGCTGGCGCGTCGGGCAAGAAGCTGGACGATACCTACAAGCAAGCCTGGCTGCGCGGCCTGAAGACCACTTACTACCTGCGCACGATGGCGGCCACGCACGTGGAGAAGTCCACGGTGTCGCGCGGCTCGCTGAACGCGGTGTCGTCGGGCAGCGACGGTGGCGTGTCGGCGCTGGAAGCCGCCGCCGCCTCGGCCCCGGCCATGCCGGAAGCCGAAGGCGCGGTCTGCACCATGCGCCCGGGCGACGCCGGCTTCGACGAGTGCGAAGCCTGCCAGTAAGCAAGACGTAACAAGCCCCCCAACGGTTTGCACCCCTCGCCCGCTTGCGGGAGAGGGGCCGGGGGAGAGGGCCGGCGCCCCCATGACGCGGGCGCCAGTGCTGGCCACCGCCAGCCATCGACGAATAACGGAGAAATAACATGCTGAGCTGGGACGACGACGTTCAAGCCAAGCCGCAGGCTGCCCCGCAGCCCGCGCTGCAACCTGCCACCCTGGCCGCCGCTGACGAGCAGGGCGCACTGCCGCCGGCCGCCACGCAGCCGGGCATCCTGGGCAACAACCCGAACGCCGCCGCCGTGCAGAGCGAGCGCCGCGTGAACGCCGCCGACAAGCGCGTGATCAACGGCTCCACCGACGTGAACCAGCTCGTGCCGTTCAAGTACAAGTGGGCGTGGGAGAAGTACCTGGCCGGCTGCGCCAACCACTGGATGCCGCAGGAAATCAACATGTCGCGCGACATCGCCCTGTGGAAGGACCCCAATGGTCTGACCGAGGACGAGCGCCGCGTCATCAAGCGCAACCTGGGCTTCTTCGTCACGGCCGACTCGCTGGCCGCGAACAACATCGTGCTGGGCACCTACCGCCAGATCACGGCGCCGGAATGCCGCCAGTACCTGCTGCGCCAGGCCTTCGAGGAGGCCATCCACACGCACGCCTACCAGTACATCGTGGAGTCGCTGGGCCTGAACGAGGCCGAGATCTTCAACGCGTACCACGAGGTGAAGTCGATCCGCGACAAGGACGAGTTCCTGATCCCGTTCATCGACACGCTGACCGATCCGTCGTTCAAGACCGGCACGCCCGAGAACGACCAGAAGCTGCTCAAGAGCCTGATCGTGTTCGCCTGCATCATGGAAGGCCTGTTCTTCTACGTGGGCTTCACCCAGATCCTGGCGATGGGCCGCCAGAACAAGATGACCGGTGCCGCCGAGCAGTACCAGTACATCCTGCGCGACGAGTCGCTGCACTGCAATTTCGGCATCGACCTGATCAACCAGATCAAGCTCGAGAACCCGCACCTGTGGACGGCCGACTTCAAGGCCGAGATCGCGGAGCTGTTCAGGCAGGCCGTGGACCTGGAATACAAGTACGCCGAAGACACCATGCCGCGTGGCGTGCTGGGCCTGAACGCGCCGATGTTCAAGTCCTACCTGCGCTTCATCTGCAACCGCCGCTGCCAGCAGATCGGCCTGGAGCAGCTGTTCCCGAACGAGGAAAACCCGTTCCCGTGGATGAGCGAGATGATCGACCTGAAGAAGGAGCGCAACTTCTTCGAGACGCGCGTGATCGAGTACCAGACCGGCGGGGCGCTGTCCTGGGATTGAAGTGATGGTGCGCTGACATCCCGGCGAGACAAACAGGCAGGCGACGCGATTGAGCGTCGCCTGTTTTGTTTTGTGGCCACCCGCCGCATTTTTCAGAATCGGCTCACATACCCGGGCCGGAATGCTCCCTACCATCGTCGACAGAGAGGTTCGCTTTCCCTGTCCGATGGACGTTCCAACTAGGAGTTTTCCGATGCAAGCCGTGGTTCTGCACCACCTGGGCGATATTCCGCGCTTCGAGACCTTCCCCGACCCCGACCCCGACACCACGCACTGCGAGCGGCTGGTGGGGGTGAGCGCCGCCGCCATCCATGCGATCGACCGGCAGGCCGCCGCCGGGATGCACGCCAGCAGCCCGCTCACGCTGCCGGTGGTGTGCGGGGTGGATGGCGTCGGTCATACGGCCGGCGGCGAGCGCGTCTATTTCAGCGCCACGCGGCAGCCGTTCGGCGCGATGGCCGAGTTCGCGCCGGCGGACTGGGTCGTGCCGCTGCCGGACGGCCTGCCGGGCGAGTTCGCGGCGGCGCTGGTGCGGCCGGCGCTGATGGCGTGGCTGCCGCTGGCGCACCGCGCCGAACTGGAGCCCGGCGAGACGGTGATGGTGCTTGGCGCCACCACGGCGGCCGGGCGCATGGCGGTTCAGGCGGCGCGGCTGCTCGGCGCCAGGCGGGTCATCGCCGCCGGGCACCGCCAGGAGGCGCTGGCCACGCTGGAGGTGGATGCGATGATCGACCTGCGTCTGTCACGCAACGCGCTCGAACACACGTTCTCGGCCTATGCGGAGGAGGGGATCGACGTGATCCTGGACTACATCTGGGGGGAGCCGGTGGAGTTGCTGGCGGCCGCGCTGGCCCGCTCGGACCACGTCGTGCCGTCTCCCGACGACCGCGGCGTGCGGCTGGTCTCGGTGGCCGAGCGGCCCGGGGGCGACATCGTGCTGCCCGCCCAGTCGCTGCGCGAGTCGCGGCTCCGGCTGATGGGCTACGGGCCGTCCAGCTACCCGCCGCTGGACTATCTGCAGGCGTACGTGGAGGACATCCTCATGTACGCGCTGGATGGCGACCTGCGCCTCGACGTGGAGACCCTGCCGATGGCCGAGGTGGCCGAGGCATGGGAGCGGGCGGGGCGGCAGGACCGGCGCATCGTGCTCACGCTGGACGAGCGCGAGGCATGAGGGCCAGCGCCGCCGCCGGAGGCGGGCGCAGGCCTTCCGGTCCCTCCGGGCCGTCAGGCAGCCTTGCGGACCTCGGGCTGGCTGGCGGCGCTGCCGTCGGCCTTGCGCTCGCCGCCGAGCGCGTCGGTCAGGTCGCGCAGCAGGCCGGCCAGTTCGCCCGCCATCAGCGCGAAATCGGCGTCGAAGCGCTCGGCTTCGTCATGCAGCGTGCTGTCGGCCTGTTCCTTGATCACGTCCAGCGGCGCCACGCGCTTGACCGCCAGGTTCTCGGTCAGCACGAAGGACACGCGGTCGTTCCAGGTCATGGCCAGCCGCGTGCAGCGCTTGCCGGCGGCGATATGGCGGCGCAGGTCCTCGGGGTCGAGCGGATGGCGCACGTAACGCACCGTGGCCTTGGATTCGGCGCTCGATTGCAGCTCGATTTCCTGGTCGACGGTGAACCCGGCGGGCGCGGTGTCAGTGGACAGCCATTCGGTCATGGCCGCCACCGGCGACTGGTTCACGTGCAGGCCCGCCACCGGCAGCGGATCGATGGCTTTGAACAGCATGCCGCGCACTTCATCGGCCTTGGCCGTGGCGGCGGCGTCGATGGCCAGCCAGCCGTTCACGGGATCGATCCAGACGCGGGTGTCGCGGCGGATGCTGAAGGCGCGCGGCAGCAGTTCCTCGGTGATCTGTTCCTTCAGTTCCTTGAGTTGCTTGCGGCCCGGCTTGAAGCCCTGCTGCTCTTCCAGCTCGGTGGCGCGCGCCTTGGTCACCTGATTGACCACGGTGGCCGGCAGCAGCTTCTTTTCGGTACGGAGCACCAGCAGCATCTGCTTGTTGACGCAGTGCACAAGCTGGCCGTTGTCGCGCGGAGATGCCCAGCCCTGGGTTTGCGGTTCCAGGCTGGTGCCGGGGAAGAAGGCGTGTTTCGCCAGGCTGGCCTCTACGTCTTCGGCGCTGAGGGTCCACGGGGCGGTGAAGCGATGAATCTGGAGATTCTTAAACCACATGAGTATTCGGCCACGAGAACGGAAAGGGTCGAATTCTATCTGGTTGAGCGGGCGGTGCCGAGAAATGGCGGGAAATGGGGCGGGAAATGGGGCGGCAAGAAAAAGGCGCGCACGGCGCGGAGGTCACGCTCTCCGCGTCAGTGCGCGCCATGCCGCCGGGCCAAGCCGGCGGTGTCGGTGCGGATCGCAATGCGAATGCAAAGCGATCTCAAATATCGAGCTTCGAGATCTTGGTGCCTTCGAGGCTCAGGCCGGCCATCAGACCCGCGTTGGTCATGGCGAAGCCGACAATCGGATGCTGGGCCGTATTGGTGTCCAGCTGCCCGTTGGCGCCAATGGTGGCCAGTGCCACGGTGGCGTCGGCGCCGACCTGCCATCCATTGCTGCGCACGAACTTGTCGTACGAATCCTGCGTCAGGAACATCAGCACGAACGCCTTGGATTGCGCGCCGATCTGCCAGCCGATGGACCCCGAGATGGCGCGGTAGTAGCCGCGATTGGCGCCGCCGGAGCGCAGCACCCCATCGCCATACTCGCCGCCCACCACGAAGCCTGCCGACAGCAGTTTCGGGAAAACCAGGATGCCGCGTGCCTTGTTGCCAAGGTCCTGCGACCCCTTGACCGTGGAATACAGCCGATTCAGCGTGTCCGTGGCGCCGGCGTCAATCTCGCGCCGTTTGGCGGTCTTGTCGCCCGAATCGCCCGGGCCCGTGGTAGTACAGCCGGCGAGCGAAAGCGCGCCAAGGGACAGACCGGAAACCGTGACAAGACCGGCACCGCCAGCGGACAGGAAGGTTCGACGTTTCATTATTTCCTCCAGGAGGGTGGTGTGTTGCAACCGCCTCTAAAGCATAGGCGTCAAGCGCACATTGTTAAATGCGATTTTGTCTGACACTGGGCAGGAGAGACTCTGACACGCGGGCTGACATACTTTCTTGCAAATGCGCCAGCGCACTTTAGGAACCGCCCGCCCGTGCGGACGGTCTGTCGACCATGAAAAAGACATTCGCCCCCCTCTCTCCCTTGATTTCCTTCGGCGCGATCGTGCCCGTGGTGCTGCTGGCGGCGTGCGCGTCCCCGGCCTCCGTGGAGACCCCGAGCCAGAAGCAGGAAGTCGCCACGCTGAACTCAGGCTGGCAGGCCGAACGGGCCAAGTACATGGAATGCGTGCAGGACAAGGCCGACGACGGCGCGAAGGGGAAGGGCACCTCGAAGGATGTGGCCGCCGGCGCCCTCGACGCCTGCAAGGCGCAGCTCGGCGTGATGCACGACGCCTTCCAGTCCTATCTCTCGGCCCAGATGAGTTCGGCGCACGGCCAGACCAGCGCCCGGCAGGCGGCTGACCGCGTGACCACCGACACCCGCGAGAAGGCGCGCACCTACCTCACGCGCTACGTGGAGGTGGAGCGCTACAAGTCCGGCCAGCGCTGATCGCCGGGTCGGACGCTCCCATCCCCCTATATATATAGTCAGAGCATCGCCAGCGGTTCGGCCCGGCGTGGCGGCGGAAACAGCTTGTCGAGTTCGGCAAGCTGTTCTGCTGTCAGGGGGTGCTCCAGCGCGCCGAGGTTCTCGCGCAGGCGGTCGCGGCTGCCGGTCTTGGGAATGGCGATGATGTCGTCCGAGGCCAGCAGCCAGGCCAGCGCCGCCTGGGCCGGCGTCATGCCGTGCGCCTTGGCAAAGCGCTGGAGCCCTGCATGGCGCAGCAGCCGGGCCTGCTCGATCGGGGAATAGGCCATGACCGGCACGCCGCGTGCACGCTGCCATGGCAACAAATCGAATTCGATGCCGCGCCGGCTCAGGTTGTAGAGCAGCTGGTTCGCCGCCACTTCGTCGCCGCCCGGCACCTCCCACAGCTCTTCCATATCGGGCAGGTCCAGGTTGCTGACGCCGAATTGTCGGATCTTGCCGGCCTCGCGCAGCGCCAGGAACGCCGCCATGGTCTCCTCGAGCGGCACGCCGCCGCGCCAGTGCAGCAGGTAGAGGTCGAGCCGGTCGGTGCCCAGCCGGCGCAGGCTGCGCTCGCACGCGGCCACCACACCCTCGTGGCTGGCGTTGTGCGGGTAGACCTTGCTGACGAGGAACACCTCGTCGCGCCGGCCCGCGATGGCCTCGCCGATCAGCGATTCGGACAACCCCTCGCCATACATTTCAGCGGTGTCGATCAGCCGCAGCCCGAGGTCCAGCCCGAGCCGCAGCGTGGCGATTTCCTCGGCCCGCGTGTTGCGGTGATCGCCGATATTCCAGGTACCCATGCCCAGCGCGGGCACGCGCTCGCCGCCGGGCAGCGTGACGGTCTTCATCGATTGGCTCCGGTGTCATGAGGCGGCGTGCCGGCCACGCCGCGCCCCATCACACTAGTTAACAATGCCGGCCGGCACAAGAGCGCCGGCGCGGCAGAGCCACTCAACCGTGCTGGTGCCGGTATTCCTGGCTCAGTCCGCCATAACCGTAGGCGGCCGCGCGGGCGTCGATGACGTGGATATACGACACCTTGTTCACATCGCCAATCACCTCGGAGAGCGCGGCGAACGTCTCCTTCAGGTACTGCGCCTTCTCGGCCTTGGTGTTGGTTTCGTCGGTCACGCTGATGTCGAGCTGGAAGGCGTTGCGGCCGTCGCTGCGCTCGGACAGCGCCTTGCCGCCGATGATCCATTGCTCGCGCGGCAGGTAGCCCACCGTGACGGCGATGACGTTCTCTTCCTTGCGCAGGATGCGCTGGGTCAGCTCGGCCACGGTGGCTGCGGCGCGGCGGGTCAGTTCGGCGTCGGGCTGGCCGGAGATCTGGAGGTTGATGTGGGGCATGGCTGGCTCCTTGTTCTGGATGGTGCGAACCGGAAATCGGTGTCGTGGAAACTATCGTAGCGGTCGCCGTTACATCGGAAAAGCAGGAATATGCGATACCATCCATCGGTAACACCGAATCGTAAAAATGCGAGATAGTGGGGTGTGACCAGGGACGGGAGCAGGCGCCATGCGGGGATTCGAGACCGATCAGTTGGGGGTGCGGATGAAAACTTGGACTACTTGGAGGTAGTTCATGTATTCGTACGAGGATCGCATCAGGGCGGTCAAGCTATATTTCAAGTACGGGGGAAAGACGGCAACGGTCGTTCGTGAGCTGGGCTATCCGTCGGGCAAGAACCTGA
>NZ_JBFTSH010000021.1:0-106760 GCF_056399925.1 Cupriavidus sp. 01L43 | reverse complement strand
CAGGATCGTGAGTGGCATGTATCGATCCATGACAGTGCAGGCGAGCCGCATGCATCAGGCCGGGCGATCCGAATGAACTCTTCCTATCTCGAGTTAGTCGACGGGTTCTACTCGAATCGCGGAGGGATGAGTGCGGTTGGAATTTTCGGGGTGAGTGCAGCTGTGTTCATGATCAATTCGTTCGTTCACACCGCCATCGCCCGCTATCTGAATCCAGATTGGGACCGTCACGATGAATTCGAAATGATGTTTGCAACGATCCTTTGCTCAATTCTCTTTTCACTTCTCATCGYYGGCRTYGTCGCCTTCAATMWMAAGATCGGCGAATGGTTCCGCTAYACGCAYTACCCGATGCGCTTCAACCGMYGSAACCGKATGGTSTACGTATTTCGCGGTGACGAYACAGTGCTCGAAGCATCTTGGGATGACGTGTATTTCAGCCTTCTGGTCAACAACAATATTGCGGGCGTGCACACCTTTGGCATCTGCGGCCTCGTCCTGAAGAACGAACATACTGTCGAGGAAATGTTCGGGTTCGGCTACATTTCGACCTGCCGCGACTACTGCCTGCGCCACTGGGAATTCATTCGCCGCTACATGGAGGAAGGCCCGCAGTCGGTAATTGACGCGCCGGGTTTCGAATTTTGCCTGCCGATCGCCGACAAGCGCGAGACGCTCTATCAGGGCTGGATAGCGCTGGTGTCGAGAGACGCATCGAACCCTATCCTCAAGTGGTTCATGTCCCCATTCCACGTCTTCTTCTTTATTGGCCGTCTTGTCCACCGCGCCACAAGCAAAGTGCCACTCTGGCCCGCCGATGTCGAAGCCGCCTGCCGGATCGCGCCGAGCGATCCGTACGTGCGGGATTCCAGTACGAACCCGAAGGGGTATCGCTGAAGCGCCCTAGGGGAACCAGAGGGAGGGTTACATCCCGTAATACGGCCGATTCGCCTCGATTCRGGCGCGCTCAGACTCGGGGAACGCCCCTTCGGCGAGCAGCCGGATCAGCGCGGCGCGGCCTTGTTCCTGGGCGCCGATGTAGTAGGCGCAGACCGTCAGCTCGTCCAGCGCACGCCAGCGGTAGACCGAGGTATCGACGAACAGCGCGTCGGCGGGGAGCGGCATCGCCGCCGCCTGCTGGGCGTAGAGGTGCCCGAGCGCGTATTCCCCGCGCTGGCGGTGCCAGCGGGCCAGGTCGCACAGCGGCTCGGCGCGGGTGGGGCGGGCCTGATAGGCGGCCAGGTAGGCCGCGGTCACCGTCTCGGCCGGCGCGCCGTCCAGCGCGAGCATCGCCGCGCACTGGTAGGTGGCGAACCACTGCTCCTCGTCCCATCCCCCCATGGCGGCCCGCGCGCGGTAGTGGCGCAGGGCGTCCGCCGGCCGGCCAGCGTCCCGGCAGCTTTGGGCGAGGTAGAAACGGTAGCGCGTGTTGTCCGGGGCGTCGGCCACGGCGCGCTCCAGCACCTCGATATCGCGCAGATAGGTGTTCGGGTCGCGGGCCCGCGCGCCGTCGCGCGAGACCACGATGGATGGGCCCTGCAGGTCGTCCCAGACCGCCGGGGTATCGCAGGTCAGGTATTCGTGGATCACCCCTTCCCAGCGCCACGGCACCCCCGCCCGTACCAGCGCGTTGCGCTGGTACTGCCAGCCGCTCAGTTCGCAGCGCAGCCGGTAGCCATCCGTGCCGAGCGCCGGCCAGCGGAAGCCGTCCGGCACGCCCAGCGTTTCGTCGGCATCGATGAACAGGATGTAGTCGTCCGGCTGGCACTGTGCCCGGGCCAGTGTGAGCGCCTCGTTGCGGTTGTGGGCGAAGTCGCGCCAGGGCCGCTCGTGCACCGCGCCCGGCAGGCCCGCCATGCACGCGGCAATGCGCTGCTGCGTGCCATCGGTG
The DNA here is from genome assembly GCF_056399925.1 of Cupriavidus sp. 01L43. Taxonomy (NCBI): domain Bacteria; kingdom Pseudomonadati; phylum Pseudomonadota; class Betaproteobacteria; order Burkholderiales; family Burkholderiaceae; genus Cupriavidus; species Cupriavidus sp. 01L43. The sequence goes on along the minus strand of NZ_JBFTSH010000021.1, from coordinate 104,869 downwards.
GAGCCGGTATCGACGATCAGCCAGCTATCGATCCATGGGCGCACGGACGCGAGGCAGCGCGCGATGACCGGCGCCTCGTTCTTGACGATCATGTTCAGGCAGATGCGTGGCATGGAGCTTGGGGTGGGGTGGGTTGGGTGGCGCATCTTGCGGCCACGGCGGCGTGGGCTGCCGTGGCCGGAGGCGGTGCTGCTGCCGTCAGATGTGCTGCGGGAACAGCCCCTCGGTACAGATCATATAGGTCAGGTTCGCCGGCGCCTGGCCAGTCAGGTTCGGCAGCGCGAAGTTCGTCGTGCCGTCGCCGCCATACGTGGTGCCGATGAGCGAGAACAAGGCCGTATAGGTCCAGATCGGCAGGAGCTGGCCCTTGGCGACCATGCCGCCCAGCTCGTAGTTCTCCGGGTAGGGCAGGGCGGTCAGCCAGACCTCGCCGAGCGTGCACACGCCGGTTGCGCCGTCCTGGCCTTGATTGCCTTGCGGGCCCTGGGCACCGGTTGCGCCGGTGGCACCCGTTGCACCGGTTGCCCCCGCGGCGCCGGTCGCGCCCGTGACACCCGTAGCACCAGTGTTGCCGGTCGGGCCTTGCGGGCCGGACGGGCCGGTGATACCCGTGGCGCCGGTGGCCCCCGTGGCACCCGTCACACCAGTGGGGCCTGCCGCGCCAGTGGTGCCGGTGGCACCCGAGGGGCCGGAGGCGCCGGTGCTGCCCGTCGCCCCAGTCGCACCCGTGGCGCCAGTCGGCCCGGTTGCGCCCGTGGCACCCGCGGCGCCCGGACTGCCCACATCGCCACGCGCCACGTCCTGCGAGATCGCGCCCAGCGAGGTCTGGCGGGCGGCCAACTGCATGGCGAGGGCTTCGAGCTTGTCGTCATAGGCATCGCCAAACACCGGCTTGAACGGCTGGTTCAGCAGGTTCAGGCCGCTGGTGTCCACGCCCAGGTTGACCAGACGGGCGCGCACGAGGGTGAGCACCGAGGCCAGGTTGGACTGCATCAGGCTGGCCAGCGTGGGGTTGAACGCGTTGAACACCGTGCCGGTGTCGGGGTTCTGCGCGGCGCCCGCGACCACCAGTTCCGTGATCGGCGTGATGTTGGTCGTGCCGGGACCTTGAATGTAGGAATGCAGCGTCAGCCCGGCGGGGCCGGTCACGCGCGCCACGCAGGGCAGCGCCAGACCGGCGGACGAAACCGACCATGCACCGTTGGCGTCACTCGTGGTCGAGGCCGTGCCAGCGGCGCAGCGCAGATCGACGGCGCCGTTCTGGACCGGCGCGCCGGTGGCCGCCGTGCCCGAGAGCATGGCCGCCGCCGGGGCCGCCGCCGCCGGGGCGCTGGTGCCCGCATCGTCGCCGCCGCCGCAGGCGGTCAGCAGTTGGGCCGTGGCCATGGAAAGGGCGAGCGCCCACCGGTTCTGTTTCATCGTATTCCCCTGAATGGCGCGTCGCCGGCGTGTGAGTTGCCGGTCCGGAGCCTGTTATGTATCGAACGTGTGTTGAACGGAAAGGCCGTGACCAAACGGCCGTGGCGTGCGCCGGGTGGAGCCACCCGTCACGCCGGGCGTGATGATATGTCAACAAACCCGGAATTTCTGCCACCGATAAGGGGCAAGTGCGGAGTGCTGGGACTTGCGGGAGGTCGGGGGATGCACATGCGGGGTGTGTGACGTTTAAGCCTCCTGTCACACCCCCGCATGGCTACTGCGGATTAAAAGCTGCTCAGACCGTGCCCATCGCCGGGTCGGTGATGGTGTGCTGGCCGGTTTCCACGCGGCCGGCAAAGCGGCGGTAGTACGCGCTGTCGTGCGGGGTCGTCACGGCGAAGTCGTACCACTGTCCGCTGTCCTTCAGCGACCAGTGCAGCGTCTGCGTGCCGCCGGCAGCCACCGTGGCTTCCCACGGACCGTCCGTGCGATAGGCCAGCGGGGCCACGCGGAAGGTGCAGGCGGCCTTGCCGGTGTTCATCAGGTCGACGTAGACGTCGCCATTGGCGATGTCATAGCAGACGCGCACCTCCGCCACACCGAGCGCGCCGCCCAGCACGGTCGTATCGCCCTTGAAATGGCGATGGAAACCGTTCGGGCCGAGCACCCACAGGTCGTACTGGCCCGGCGCGGCGGCCGACGTGCTCCAGCTATCGGACAGATTCTTGCCTGCCTCCACCATGTAGCGGCGCGGAATGCTGTTCAGGTCGTTGCGGTCGTACACGTGGAACACGGCCGCCTGCGTGCCCGAGTTGGCGAACAGGATCTCCACCTGGCCGTTCACATGGGCGCGCGCGCTGGCGTGCAGCTCGTAGGGCAGGGCGCGCGACGGGCGCGTGCCGGTGGCCTGCTCCGGCAGGTTGATGTCGGAGGGCACCGGCACGGCCGGCAACGCCTGCTGGGCCACGCGCAGGGCGTCCGCCGCAGCGCGCGAGCCGCGGCCGGCGAGCGTGGGCAGCGCCTCGCTGTTCGGCGTCTTGAAGTTGAACGCCGAGGTCAGGTCGCCGCAGACCGCGCGGCGGAACGGGCTGATGTTGGGCTCCTGCACGCCGAAACGGGCCTCCAGGAAGCGCAGCACCGAGGTGTGGTCGAACACCTGCGAATTGACCCAGCCGCCCCGGCTCCACGGGGAAATCACGAACATCGGCACGCGCGGGCCCGGGCCGAACACGCGGCCATCGCGGGCCGGCTGGCTGGTGCTGCCTACCGGCGGCGACTGCGTGTAGTACTCGGCGGCCATGTCGGCATCGGTCAGCGTGGTCTTGCCGGCCAGCGTGCTGTCGGCATTGCGCGACGGGGCGGACGGCGACGGCACGTGGTCGAAGTAGCCATCGTTCTCGTCGAAGTTGACCAGCAGCACGGTCTTGCTCCAGACGTCCGGATTGGCGGTCAGCGCGTCCAGCACTTCCTGGAGGAACCACGCGCCCTGCACGGGCGTGGACGGCCCCGGGTGCTCGCAGTAGATCGACGGCGCGTTGATCCACGACACCGCCGGCAGCTTGCCATTGGCGATGTCCTGCTTGAAGGCGTCGAGGTACTGCTCCGGCTGGGTGCCCGGCAGTGTGTTGGCCACGCCCTTGTAGAGCGGATTGGCGGCGTTGTCGGTGGCCGCGTCATAGGCCTTGTACGGCACGGCCTGCCCGGTGTTGGTGTACGGGGCGCCCGGCGAGCCGCCGCTGGACACCGGGAAGCCCGAGTTCAGGTTGGCGCGGCGGAAGGTCTGGAACGCGCCCAGCATGTTGTCGCCCCATTCGTCGGGCATGTTCTGGTAGCTGATCCAGTTGATGCCGGCTTCCTCGAGCCGCTCGGCGTAGGTCTTCCATGTGTAGCCGATGTTGGCGTCGGCGGCCACGCCGTTGATGGCATCCCACTCGTTGTTCACGAAGGCCCGGTTCAGCGGCTTCGCGCCGTTGGTGCCGGTCATGTGGAACGAGCGATTGGCGTCGGTGCCGGTGTGCATCGCGCAGTGGTAGGCATCGCACAGCGTGAAGGCGTTGGCCAGCGCGAACTGGAACGGGATCTCCTGTTCCTTGAAGTAGCCCATCGACGTGTCCGTCTTGGCCACCGGCCAGCGCGACATGCGGCCGTGGTCCCAGGCGGCCTGGCTGTCCGACCAGGCGTGCGGCGTGCCGGCCGTGCGCTGGGCGTTGTTGGCGGCGCCGTTCAGGTGGTACGGCGTGATCAGCGAGCCGTTGGTGCGCGCCTGCTGCCAGACGTTGCGGCCACTGGGCATGGGGATGGTCAGGCGGTCGCCAAACCCGCGCACGCCACTGAGCGTGCCGAAGTAATGGTCGAACGAGCGGTTTTCCTGCATCAGGATGACCACGTGCTCCACATCGGCGATGGTGCCGGTGGCGTTATTGGCCGGAATGGCCAGCGCGCGGCGGATGCTGGGCGGAAAGGCGGCCAGGGCGGCGGCGGAGAAAGCCGTGCCCATGCTCGCCTGCAAGAACTTGCGGCGGGAGATCATTGTTCGGGTTCTGGAGTGTTGGGGAGAGGTGCCGTCAGGGACGGTCAGGGCGCGCAGCGCTTGTCCGGGGCCGGCGCGGAGGCGGGCGGCGGATCGCCGGCGGGCGGCTGGCTCGGGCTGGGCTTGTTGTCGTCGCCGCCGCAGGCGGCCAGCAGCAGCGCGGCAAGGCACGCGGCCGCGAGGGCGGTCGTCAAACTGGCTTGTTTCATGGGGTCAGGGCTGGTTGGATCGGGTCTGCCACATCAGCAGACCCGCAAGCCTATGTGTCAGGAATGACACAATCGTGACCTTTGCTGCATTAGGGTGATCTGTGCAGCACGCGGGGGAGACGCCTACAACGGTCCTCGAAGTGACTTGAGTCCCACCCAGATCACGCCGATCACCACGTTGATCGGCACGCTGAGCACGCTAGGGACGTAGAAGATGGCCGACAGCGCGGGCGCGCTCATCATGGATTCGGCGATGCCGCCGAGGGCGAACAGGATCAGGCCGCACCAGAGCCAGCGCCGCATATAGGTGGGCAGCCAGTGGGCGCGCGACTGGTTGAAGCGCCACGCCGCCGCGCGCTCGAACAGGTCGCCCCGGCTGGCGTCCTTGAACAGCCAGCCGAAGAAGAAAAAGCGGTACAGCAGCGTGCGAAACGCAAGCTCTTGCATGATGCGCGGGGCAGCCGGGCTGCCAGGTTGCCGATTCAAGAAAACGGGGCTTCCTGACGTAATAGGCCGAATAGGCGGGTTTCGCAATATGGATGCGAGCCCGGGAAAACGGCGCCCCAAAATGGGGACCGGGTTGGGCTGCAACCCGGGTTTTCCCCGTGGGCGTTACGCCCGCTAGTCCCCCCATTTGGGGACAGTCAAAACGTGACAGCGCTGTTACAGTCGCGCGCAATGCACCGGTCAACAAGGCCGGGCGAAACATCAAAAAAAACGGGTTGGGGTCCATGTTTTCACACTTCTCCGCCGGCGCGCGCGCGTTCGGCGTCGCCTTGCTTGCCGCCGCGGTGCTCACCGCCTGCGGCTCCGATGACAACACCACGCCGGCCCCCTCGGCCACGCCAGCGGCGACCAGGGTGGTGGTCGACACGACCAGCGCCCAGCCAGTGGCGGGCGGCACCTTGACGCTCAAGGCGACGCTGCTGACCGCCGATGGGAGCGAGGTCAAGGGCGCCAGCTTCGCCTGGACATCTTCGGACGAGTCGGTCGCCGTGGTCACGGCGGCTTCGGACAAGGCGCCGGCCGGGGTCTCGGCCTCGGTCTTCGTCGGTACCTACGCCACCGTGCAGACCCGGAATGCCGGGGAAGTCGATATCACGGCCACCGCGACGCTGGCCGATGGCAGCCGCGCGACTTCCGTCACCCATCTGGTGGTGCAGGCCGCCCCGGCAAAGTCCTACACGCTGACGCTGTCGCCGTCGAACCTGACCGTGACGGCTGGCGCAGCGGCGCAGACGGTGTCCGCAGCCGTGCGCCGCTCGGATGGGGTCGATGGGATCGCCGACCTGACCAACTGGTCGTGGACCACTGGCGACGCCACCTTCCCCGTGACGCAGGCAGCGGACGGCCATTCGGCACAGGTCAGCAGCCCTTCGTCGGCCACGTTGGCCGGCTCCGCCGTGCTGGCAGCCTGCGCCGATGCCCCCACCGGCACCCGCCTGTGCGCCAATGCCGCGCTGGCTCGCCCGGCCACGCCGCCGCCGCCCACCTACACCGTGGGTGGCACGGTGTCCGGCCTGGCGGCTGGCAAGAGCCTGCTGCTGGCAGGCCCCAATGGCGATTCGCTGGCGATCAGTGCCGACGGCGCGTTCACGCTGCCCACCGCGCTGGCCGCCGCCTCGGCCTACAGCGTCACGGTGTCCGGCCAGCCTGCCGGCCAGACCTGTGCCGTCCAGAATGGCAGCGGCACCATCGCCGCCGCCAACGTCACCAACGTGACCATCACTTGCGTGCAGGCGCAGTTCGCGGTGGTGCCAAACAGCATGGGCTCGACGATTTCGGTCTATCGGATCGATCCAGGCACCGGGGCGCTCTCGGACGTGCCGGGCAGCCCGTTCACCACCACGCGGCCGGTCACCGACATCGCCTTCCTGCCGGACGGGTTGGTGGGCTATGCGGTCATGGGCAACGACAGCGCGGTCGAGGCCTACCAACTGAACCCTGCCACCGGCGCGCTGAGCGTCATCCCCGGCACGAACATGCCGACCGACCCGGGTCCGGAGGTCGTCGCCGTGCACCCCTCGGGCAAGTGGCTGATCATTGGCGCCGGCCGGTCTGTCATGCCGTACAGCCTCGACCCCGTCACCCACGCGCTGTCGCTTCGGCTTGGGTATATCAGCGGCGACCTGGCAGGCCGTACGTCAGGGATCGCCGTGTCGTCGGACGGGCAGTATGTCTATTCGGTGAACACCGGGACCGGCGAGATCTGGTCCATGCCCTTCGACACGTCGCTGGGCAACCTTGGCTTGCCCAGCGTCAGGCAAACGACTGGCTTGGGCACGCGCGGGGCGGCGCTGTCGGCCGATGCGAACTTCCTGTACTTCGTGGACATGACCGCCAACCTGCTTGGCGCCGGCGTGATCGATGCTGTCAACCGTGCCGTAGGCGCGATCGGGTTCTCCTCCTCGGGCATGTTCCAGCCGACCGACGTCGTCCTCGCCCCGTCGGGCCCGTTTGCCTATGTCTTGACCGGGGGGGCGCTCACCACCAATCAAATTCAAGTGGTTCGGCGCGATCTCACGACGGGTCTGATCGACCGGGACCTGGGGGCAACGCCGACTGGCGTCAATGGGCAACGCCTAAGCATGGATCCGAACGGCCGCTTCCTGTACACGCCGTCTTTCGTCGGCCTGGTGTACGGCTTTGCCATCGACGCGACCACTGGCCTGCTGACGCCGGTGCCGGGCAGTCCGTTCCGCACGGGTATCGGCAATATCGGCATGGCCATTGTGCAGCCGACGCCATAAGCCAGTCGGCTCCCCACCATTCAAGACAACTACGGGTCGGGTTCCATGTTCCTTCGTCTTCCTGCCGGCGCGCGCTCGCTCGGCATTGCCTTGCTTGCCGCGGCGGTGCTTGCCGCCTGCGGCTCCGATGACAACGCCGCGCCGGCTCCCTCGGCCACGCCAGCGGCGACCAGGGTGGTGGTCGACACCACCAGCGGCGCGCCGGTGGCTGGCAGCACCTTGACGCTCAAGGCGACGCTGTTGGGTGCCGATGGCAGCGAGGTCAAGGGCGCCAGCTTCGCCTGGGCGTCTTCGGACGAGTCGGTCGCCGTGGTCACGGCGGCTTCGGACAAGGCGCCGGCCGGGGTCTCGGCCTCGGTTTTCGTCGGCACCTATGCCACGGTGGAGACCCGGAACGCCGGGGAAGTCGATATCACGGCCACCGCGACGTTGGCCGATGGCACCCGCGCGACTTCCGTCACCCATCTCGTGGTGCAGGCCGCCCCGGCAAAGTCCTACACGCTGACCCTGTCGCCGTCGAATCTGACCCTGACCGCTGGCGGGGCGGCGCAGACCGTGATCGCAGCCGTGCGACGCTCGGATGGGGTCGATGGGATCGCCGACCTGACCAACTGGACTTGGACCACGGGCGACGCCACCTTCCCCGTGACGCAGGCAGCGGACGGCCATTCGGCGCAAGTCAGCAGCCCATCCTCAGCCACGCTGGCCGGCTCCGCCGTGCTGGCAGCCTGCGCCGATGCCCCCACCGGCACCCGCCTGTGCGCCAATGCCGCGCTGGCCCGCCCGGCCACGCCGCCGCCGCCCACCTACACCCTGGGTGGCATGGTGTCCGGGCTGGCGGCGGGCAAGAGCCTGACGCTTTCCGGCGTGAATGGGGATACGGCGGTTGTCAGTGCCAACGGCGCCTTCTCCGTCTCCAGCGGGCTGGCCGATGCCACGCCCTACAACGTCACCGTGTTCGCCCAGCCGGCCGGCCAGACCTGCACGGTGCAGAACGGCAGCGGCACCATCGCCGCCGCCAACGTCACCAACGTGGCGATTACCTGCGTGCAGGCGCAGTTCGTGGTGGTGCCCAATAACATCGATCTGACGATTTCGGTCTATCGGATCGATCCGAATACCGGCGTGCTGGCCGCCGTGCCCAACAGTCCGTTCCCGAGTGTGAACCAGATCAACGACATCGCCTTCCTGCCCTCGGGACTGGTGGGCTATGCGATAGCGGGGGACAACAGCACGGTCGTCGGATTCCGGCTGGACCCGGTCACCGGCGCGCTGGCGGCCATCCCCGGGGCGACGGCCCTGACCCTGCCGGGTCCGGAGGTTATCGCCATGCACCCGTCCGGCAAGTGGCTGTTTGTTGGTGGGCTCGTATCCGTGGCAACGTATGGCATCGACACCGCGACGTACGCGCTGACGCCTTCGACCACGCAGCCGAGCGGCATGTCGAGTGCCACGACGGGGCTCACCGTGTCCCCGGACGGCCAGTATGTCTACGCGATGAACGCCATGCCGGACCTGCTCTGGAGCATGCCTTTCGATGCGATGACCGGTGTCCTGTCCACGCCGAACACCGCGCCGAGCCTTGGCGCCCGGCCGGGCGGGGGCGCCGTGTCTGCCGATGGCCGTTCCCTGTTCTTCGCGAACCTTTTCAGCAATTCGCTCGGCATCGGCCTGATCGACACCAGCACCGGGATGGTCGCGGCGGTCGCGGACTTCCCGACGGCCGCGGCCGGGCCGACCGATGTCGCGCTCGCGCCTTCGTTCGCCTATGTCCTTGGCTCGATGAGTAACAGCATCGAAGTGTTCCGTCGCAATCTCGCGACGGGGTTGGTCGACTTCAGTGTCGGGAGCACGCCCGCCAGCGTCACCGGCCAGCGCCTGCGGATCGAACCGAACGGCCGCTACCTCTATACGCCGTCCTACATGGGGCCGGTGTATGGGTTCGAGATCAATGCGACGACTGGCTTGCTGACGCCGCTGCCGGGCAGCCCATTCGCCTCGGGCAGGGGCAATGTCGGCATGGCGATTGTGCAGCCTACGCCATAAACCGGCGGATCGTTACGCCGTCCAGGCCTGCGCCGGGTTGCAGGCCAGGTAGCGCGCCGGTTCGGCAATCCCGAGCCGGGCGCGCGCCGCGTCCATCGGCTCGTGCAGCAGGGTTTCGTAGTCTTCCCCCAGCAGCCAGCCGGCACGGCGGCCCCGGCGGTAGCCTTCCAGCACCGCGCGGGCGAAGGCCGTGCTGCGCGAGACGCGCAGGCTTTTCAGGGCGGCGGCCACGGCGATGAAGGCCCAGCCGGTGCCGCCGGTCTGGGCGTAGCTGAAGGCCACCAGCGCCGCCTCGCCCAGGCTCTCATCGGCGCGATAGCCGGTCAGGACGTGCCAGATGTCGTGGATGTCCCGCGTGCGGCGCCCAAACCACAGATAGGCGTCCTCCATCACCGGCTCCTGGTTCAGGTTCGACACCTTGGCCAGTCCATCGGCGCTATAGCCGGTCTTTTCCAGAAATTGCCGATAGGCGGCGCCCACCGTGCCCGGCGCGAAGCTGGCGATAAAGGCCGGGTCGGTGAGCCGCTCGGCCAGTTCGATGCGCTGGTAGGCCAGCCGCCGCCCCTGCCGCGTACTGAGCAGGCGGCGGTAGTTCTTCGGCATGGCGGGGCCGTTCAGCGCCCGCATGATGAGGAAGACCTGCTCGGTGTCGTTGCCGTCCGCCAGCAGTTTGCGCACGGCGCGGAAGGCGGTGAGCAGGTCGCGCTGGTAGGGATCGGACGCAGTCGAGGGGGCGGGAGAGGGGGAAGCGGAACTGGCCATGGCAGGCTCCTCGGTCATCACGGGCAGGAAGGTCAGGCGGGCACCGCCGCGCGCAGGCTGGCGGCGGCGTTACGCACGAAATCGACACTGGCCTCGACGGCCGTCACCGGCAGCATATGCCCGCCGGCCACCAATGTCAGCCGGGCTGCCGGCAGCTTGGCGACCAGCGCCTCGCCGTTCTCGCGGTAATCGAGAATGCGGTCCTCGCGGCCGAACAGGATGCTGACCGGCATCTTCAGATCGCCATAGGTCGGCAGCAGCGGCGGCAGGCTGTGCGCCACGCCGTGCAGGTCTTCGGACGCCCCGAGGAAATGGCCGGGCCGCAGCCCCAGCAGGCCGCCGCCGCGCGTGGGAAAGTCCGCTGGCGCCGCGTCCGGGCCGAAGACGACCTCCATGACCTGCTCGCGGTTGCGGATCGACATCGGAATCAGCAGCGTCCAGGCGATCAGCTTGCGCATCAGCGCGCTCTGCATGGCCATCGCCTTGAACACCGGCGAGACCACCTCGGGCGGATGGGTGAGCGGGGCGATCAACGCCAGCCCGCCCACGCGCGCCGGGTGATAGGTGGCCAGCGCCAGCGCGATGGCGCCGCCGAGCGAATGGCCGACCACCAGCGGCTGCTCCAGCCCGAGATGGTCAATCAGCGCGGCGAGCGTGTCGGCCTGCGCGCGCAGGTCCGCCGGGGCGCCGGGCGTGCGCGTGGAATAGCCGGCGCCGGGGCGGTCGACCGCAATCACGCGGAAGTCACGCGCCAGCGGCGCGATCATGCCGTAGTCGAAATTGGCGAGCTGACCGGCCAGGCCGTGCACCAGCAGCACCGGCTGCCCCTCGCCACGCTCCACCACGTGCAGGCGGGCGCCGGGCACCTCGACGAACCGGCCGGTGGGCGGCAGGGCCGCCTCGATCTTGCGTGCCGTGCGCCAGGTGAACAGGAACAGCAGCGCCAGCGGTACCAGCACCACTATCGCTATGACGAGTACGAAAATCAGCAAGGCATTCATGATTGGGCTTCGGCGAGGGGGTCTTGGGTGGGCATCGTGGTGGCCTGCGTGGTGTCGAAGCGGAGCACGCCATCGTCGATGCGGCCATGGCGGATCGTCAGCATGTCCATCAGATAATTCTGATACACGCGCCACGGCTTGCGGTGGCCCTGGCGCGGCAGCACGGCAGCGGCGCGCTGCACGTAGCCGGAACTGAAATCGAGGAAGGGCACGCGCTGCACGTCCGGGTCCACCTGCGGCAGGGCGTAGCGATGGCCGTGGCGGTCCATGTACTTGAGCAGCCGGCAGACGTATTCGGCGGTCAGGTCGGCCTTCAGCGTCCAGGACGCATTGGTGTAGCCGAAGGCCAGCACCAGGTTCGGCACGTTGCTCAGCATCATGCCCTTGTAGGCGAGCAGCTCGGACGGCCGGCGCGGCTGGCCATCCACATGGACGGCGATGTCCCCGAGCATGTTCAGCTTGAGCCCGGTGGCCACCACCACCAGATCGGCCGGCAGCGTCTGGCCGGACTTCAGCACGATGCCATCTTCGGTGAAGCGTTCGATCTGATCGGTGACGATGGAGGCGCGGCCGTTACGGATCGATTGGAACAGGTCGCCATCGGGCACCAGACAGACGCGCTGGTCCCACGGGTTGTAGCGCGGGGTCAGGTGCGTGGCGGCGTCGAAGCCCGGCTGGAGCTGCGCGGCGGCCATGCTGACCAGCCGCTGCTTGACGCGCTCGGGGCGGCGGCGGGCGAGCTGGAAGAAGAACATCCCCAGCAGCACGTTTTTCCAGCGCGTGGCGCGGTAGGCCAGCCGCTCCGGCAGCAGGCGCCGCAGCTTGTTGGCGATGGCGTCCTCGCCGGGGCGGGTCACGATATAGGTGGGCGAGCGCTGGAGCATGGTCACGTGCGCGGCGGTCTCGGCCATGGCCGGCACCAGCGTCACGGCGGTGGCGCCGCTGCCGATCACCACCACGCGCTTATCGGCATAGTCGATCGACGGATCCCAGAACTGCGGGTGCACCATCTGGCCCCGGAAGGTTTCCTCGCCCGGGAAGGCGGGGCGGTGCCCCTCGGCATAGCTGTAGTAGCCGGCGCAGACGTAGAGGAAGCGGGCGCGCAGCCGCACGCGGGCGGCCAGAGTGGTGTTTTGCGCACGTTCGGCGTCGATGGTCCAGCAGGCGTCGCGACTGTCCCACGCCGCGCCCACCACCTTGTGGCCGAAGCGGATGTGGGGCGTGATGCCGGCTTCCTCGGCGGTTTCCTGGATGTAGCTGAGGATGGACGGGCCGTCCGCAATGGCCTTGGCGCCGCGCCACGGCTTGAAGCGGTAGCCGAGCGTGTACATGTCCGAGTCGGAGCGGATGCCGGGATAGCGGAACAGGTCCCAGGTGCCGCCCAGGGTCTCGCGGGCTTCGAGGATGGCGAAGCGCTTGTCGGGGCAGCGCTGCTGGAGCTGGCGGGCGGCGCCGATGCCGGACAGGCCGGCGCCGACGATCAGGACATCGAGGACTGCGTCATCGGGAGTGGGGGCGGTCATGACGGGCATCCGGATCTTGGGAGTTCTGACAACATAGGTTGTCAGACGCCATCTGACAATAGGGAATGTCATACTGGCGCCCATGACTGCCGAGCTGATCCCCGCCCGCCGCTATCGCGGCGCCGAAGCCGAAGAGCGGCGCGCCCAGCGCCGCGCCCAGCTGATTGCCGCTGCCGTGCAGGTCTACGGCGAACGCGGCTACCAGAACGCCACGGTCAAGGCCGTGTGCGAAGCCGCCGGCCTGACCGAGCGTTACTTCTACGAATCGTTCGCCAATAGCGAAGCGTTGCTGCTGGCTTCGTTTGAAACGGTCACGCACCGGTTGCTGTTGCGCATCGAACAGGCGGGCGAGGATGCCGGGGGCGATGGCGAGCATCGCGCGCTGGCTATCCTGCGTGCTTATTTCGGCACATTGCAGTGCGAGCCCCGCTCGGCCCGGGTGTTCCTGGTGGAGATCCGGGGCGTGAGCCGGTTGGTGGACGAGGCGCTGGGGCGGTCCCTGCGCGAATTCGGCGGACTGCTCGCCCGGACGCTGCTGCCGGGTGCGCCCGAGCCCGATCCGATGCTGCTGGCCGGCGTGGCGGGCGGCATCATCCACGTGGCGCTGCACTGGATTCGGCACGGCCATGTGCCGGAGGTGGATACGGTGGCCGCTACCGCGCTCCAATTGGCGCTGGTGTTGAAACCGGGCGCGAGGGACTGAGCGCGTCCATCGGAATTTCTTGATTTATTTGCTTGATTTGCTTGCCTTAAGCAACCAATAATTTGCCTCAGGCAAATAAATCGTCCCCGACATGTCTCCCAATCCGCAAGTTCTTGCGCGCGCCGAAACCGTGCGCCGCTTTAATCGCTTCTACACCCGCCAGATCGGCCTGCTGCACGAGCATCTGCTGGAAAGCGAGTTTTCTCTCACCGAAGCCCGGATCCTCTACGAGCTGGCCCATCGCACGGGGCTGACCTCGTCCGACCTGTGCCGCGAACTGGGCCTGAACGCCGGCTACCTGAGCCGGGTGATCGCCGGTTTCGAGAAGCAGGGGCTGGTCGCCAAGACCCGCTCGCAGGCCGATGCCCGCGTCAGCGAACTGGCGCTGACCGATGCCGGCCGGGCGACCTTCGAGGTGCTGAACCTGGCCTCGCGCAACGAGGTGACGGCGATGCTGGGCCGCATGACCGAGTCCACCCAGCAGCAACTGGTGGACGCCATGACGCAGATCGAAGCCCTGCTCGGCGAATCGACCCCGAGCTACATCCTGCGTGACCCGCAGGCGGGCGACATGGGCTGGGTCGTGCGCCAGCAGGCGGTGCTGTACACGCGCGAGTACGGCTGGAATAGCGAGTTCGAGGCGCTGGTGGCGGAGATCGTCGCCAAGTACCTGCGCGATTACGACCCGAGCGCCGAGCGCTGCTGGATTGCGGAGAAGGACGGCAAGGCGGTGGGTTCGGTGTTCGTCGTGCGGCACGACGCGGAGACCGCCCAGCTACGCATGCTCTATGTGGATGCCAGCGCGCGCGGGCTGGGTATCGGCCATCGGCTGGTGGATGAGTGCCTGCGCTTCGCGCGCGGGGTGGGCTACAAGCGGATGATGCTGTGGACCAACGACATCCTGACCGACGCCCGCAAGATCTACGAAAAGGCCGGCTTCACGCTCGTGGAGGAAGAGGCCCATCACAGTTTCGGCAAGGATCTCGTCGGCCAGATCTGGGCGCGGGATCTGTGAGGGGCGATCCCTCGGCCATCGTTGCTGCCGCGCTGACCGGCATTCTGGTGGGCGCGGCGATGGTGTCGACCCGGGCGGTGTCTGCCGATGCGTCGCCAGCCACGTTGGCCTTCCTGCGCTATCTGATTGGCCTGTGCGTGCTGATCGGGCCGGCCTGGCTCGGCATGCGCACCCGGACCCGCACCCGCACCCGCACCCGCACCCGCTTCGCCCGGAAGGATGCGGCGGTGCTCGCCGGGCTGGGCGTGTGCCAGTTCGCCGTGCTGATCGTGCTGCTGAACCACGCGCTCGGCGTGCTCTCGGCCGCCACCTGCGCGCTGGTTTTCTCGACCATGCCGCTGTTCACGATGCTGCTGGCCGTGCTGAGCGGGCAGGAGGCGTTCAGCCTGCCCAAGCTGACGGGGCTGGTTTGCGCCGTCTCGGGCGTGGGGGTGTTGCTGCATGGGGCGCCCCTCGGTGGCACCGGCGGCGGCACGCATCTCGGGGCGATGGCCGCGCTGATCGGGGCGACCGTGATCGGCGCCGTGAGCAGCCTGTTGGTTCGGCCCTTGCTGCAGCGCTATCCTGCCTTGCCGACCAGCGTGCTGGCGATGTGCGCGGCGGTGGTGTTCCTGCTGGCGCTCTGCGCGACGACCGGGCAGCCGCTGTGGCCGTCCCTGTCGTTGACGCAGTGGGGGCATGTCGCGTTTATCGGGCTGTCCAGCGGCGTGGGGTACTTTTGCTGGCTCTGGGCGCTGACGCGGCTGGAAGCGAGCCGGGTCGTCGGCTTCCAGGCGCTGGGGCCGGTGACGGCGGCGGTGCTGGAACTGCTGGTGGGCCGCCAGTGGCCGTCGGGGTCGTTGCTGGTGTCGATTGCGCTGGTGGTCAGCGGGCTGCTGATCGCCCAGCAGGGCCGCACGGTCGCGCGATCAGGTACCCGCCGCCAGCCGGGCCTGCTCGAGGAAGGAGCGGATCACGCTGGCCCCGGGCGACGTCCGGCGCCATAGCAGGCCGAAGCGGCGCGGCTCCGGCTCGATCGGCAGATGGAGCTTGGCGATATGGAGTCCGGCGGTCAGCGGCGAGGCGATGTCCGGCACCAGCGACACCCCGAGCCCACGGTCCACCATCATGGCGATGGCCAGCAGCGAACTCAGCTCGAAGCGCTCCTGCGCGGGCGTGATGCCGGCCCGGCGCAGGTAGTCGCTGGCCTGCTTGCCGCCGCCCAGGCTGCGGTCATAGCGGATCAGGGGCCGCGTGCGCAGCAACTCGTGCGGATCGGCATCGCGGTCCTGCGCCGGCGCCAGCACCACCAGCGGCTCCTGCCGCAGCAAATCCCAGGCGAAGGTCTTGGGAAGGGCGAAGGGCGGATGCAGGCAGACGGCGGCATCGAGTGATTCATCCTTCACCGCATCGAACAATTCGTGGGACAGCGCCGAGCGGATATGCACCGACACCCCGGGGTGCACCGCCGCGAACCGCGCGAGCGCGTCCGGCAGCAGGCTGTGCAGCGCCGTGTTGATCGTGCCGATACGCAGTTCGCGCACGGCGTCCGCCTGATTCACCCATCCCCTCAGTTCATCCACCTCCCGCAGCAGGGTCACGCAGCGCTCCGCCAGCCGTCGCCCGGACTCGGTGGGCGCCACGGTACGGCCGGCCCGGCCCAGCAACGTGGTGCCGAGTTGCCGCTCCAGCACCTGGATCTGCTGCGAGATCGCCGCCGGGGTCACATTGAGCCGCCGCGCGGCTTCCGCCAGCGTGCCGGTCTCCACCACCAGCGCGAAAGCCTTCAGGTAAGCGGTTTCCATAGAATTTCTAATGTACGAACGTAGTTAAGGATAGTTTATCTTTTTCATCGGTTCGCGGACACTGCCTGTCACCCCCACGGAGATACGGTATTCGCCATGAGAAGCAAGCTGTTCGTGCCCGGTTCACGCCCCGAGTTTTTCGCCAAGGCGCTGGCGAGCGATGCCGACGCGCTGTCGTTCGACCTCGAGGATGCGGTGGCTCAGGAGAAGAAGGGCGAGGCCCGGGCGCTGCTGTCCGGCCTGCTGCGCGCCGCCGAGACGCGCGCCAGCACCAAGACGCTGATCGTGCGCGTCAATGGTCTCGATACGCCACATTTCGAGGCTGATCTGGCGGCGGTGGTCGTGCCGGGTTTGCATCTGGTGAACCTGCCCAAGCCGGAAAGTGCCGATGACGTGCGCCGCGCGGCGGCGGCCATCGAACAGGCCGAACGGGCCAATGGGTTTGGCGATAGTGATGCGAAGGTTGGACTGCTGCTGAATATCGAAACGCCCCGGGCGCTGCGGCTGGCCGCCGAGCTGGCGGGCGCCCATCCGCGCGTGGCGGGCCTCCAGCTTGGGCTGGGCGACCTGTTCGAGCCGGCTGGCGTACATCGACGCAATACGGCGGCGATTGCCTCCGCCATGTTCGCCGTGCGGATGGCGGCCGCCGAGGCCAATGTCTATGCCTACGACACGGTGTTCGCCAATATCCGCGACACCGAGGGCTTCCGCGCCGAGGCCGAGATGTCCCGCCAGATGGGCTTCCTGGGCAAGAGCTGCATCCACCCGAGCCAGATTGCACTGGCCAACGAAGTCTACCGGCCGTCCGACGAGGAAATCGCCCACGCGCTGCGCGTGGTGGCCGCTGCCGAAGAGGCGGACGCCAAGGGCGTGGGCGCCTATGTGGTGGACGGCAAGATGATCGATCCGCCGTTTGTGCGCCGGGCCCAGGCGATTGTCGAGATTGGCCGGAAGCTTGGATTGATCGCCGCCTGATCAGATTTACCCCGCATTCCTATATAAAAAACACACAGGAGACAAACACCATGACGAATCCATCGTCGCTGCGTGCCGTGGCATGCCTTGGCCTGACGGTTGCTGCAACGGCCGCGATCTCTGTGCCGGCTGTGGCCGTCGCCGAGGGCGCCTACCCCTCCAAGCCCATCACCCTGATCGTGCCGTACCCGCCGGGCGGCTCGAACGACATCTTCGCGCGCATCGTGGCCAAGGAGATCGGCGAGGAACTGAAGCAGCCCGTGGTCATCGACAACCGCCCCGGCGCGAGCGGCAACACCGGCACCGGCCTGGCGGCCAAGGCGGCGCCGGACGGCTACACGCTCGTCGCGGTGTCCTCCAGCATGACCACCAACGCGGCCATCCAGAGCAAGCTGCCGTTCGACGCCGTGAAGAGCTTCGCGCCGGTGGCGATGGTGGCCCACGGGCCGTTCATCGTGGCGGTCAGCAATGACTTCCCGGCCAAGACGCCGCAGGAGCTGGTCAACGCCATCCGCGCCAATCCGGGCAAGTACAACTACGCGTCGTCCGGCCCGGGCAGCGTCAACCAGTTCGGCACCGAACTGCTCAAGGCGCAGGCCGGCAAGCTCGCCATCACCCACGTGCCGTACCGGGGCATGGGCCCGGCCGTGACCGACCTGATCGGCAACCAGACGCAACTGCTGATCTCCAGCGGGCCGTCGCTGCTGCCGATGGTGCGCGCCGGCAAGGTTCGCGCCGTGGGCATCACCAGCCTGAAGCCCAGCCCGATTGCGCCGGATCTGGTGCCGATGGCCACCGCCGTGCCCGGCTACGAGTTCGAACTCTGGTGGGGCTTCCTGGCGCCGGCTGGCACCCCGCCGGCGATTGTCGCGCGGCTCAACGCGGCGGTGAATCAGGCGCTGGCCAAGCCCGCCGTCAAGGAGGCGATCCTGAAGGAAGGCGCCGAGGTCACGCCCGGCACGCCGCAGAAGTTCGCCGAGACGATTGCCGCCGATGTGACCCGCTGGAAGGCGCTGGCCAAGCAGCAGAACATCGTCGCGGATTGAGTATTTAGAGAATTTTCGGAGTGAGTATGCAACCCAACACCAAGGGCCAGACCGAGGGCCAGGCGGGCGGTTTCGGCGCGCCACGGGCAGGACAGCCCGGTCCGCTGAGCGGCGTGCGCGTGCTGGACCTGAGCGCCTATATCGCGGGGCCGTACGGCTGCTCGCTGCTGGCGGATCAGGGCGCGGACGTGATCAAGGTGGAGCCGCCCGTCGGCGACAACCTGCGCAAGTACCCGTCCACGCTGGAGTCGGAGTCCCGCGCCTTCCTGGGCGTGAACCGCAGCAAGCTGGGCGTGGTGCTCGACCTGAAGGCTCCGGCCGATCTGGAGCGACTGCTGGCGCTGGTGCGCGAGGCCGACGTGCTGGTGCACAACTTCCGGCCCAGCGTGCCGGGGCGGCTGGGGATCGGCTACGCGCAGTTGGCCGCCGTCAATCCGCGCCTGATCTACTGCGCGGTCACCGGCTACGGCGAGGCCGGGCCGCTCAAGGACAAGGCCGGCTACGACCAGGTGCTGCAAACCATGACCGGCATGTGCACGCTGCAGGGCAAGCACGGCGGGCCGCCCGAGATCCTGTACGGCTCGGTGGTGGACTACTACGCCTCGGCGCTGGTGGCGGGCGGCGTGGCGTCCGCGCTCTATGAGCGGGAGAAGAGTGGGGTGGGGCAGTACGTGGGCGTGTCGCTGCTGCGCGCGGCGCTGACCATGCAATCGGCCCGCATGGTCTGGGCCGACTCGGAGCCGCGCGACGTGGGGCGCGACATGCGCTCGGGCGGCATCACCGGCATCCATCCCACCCGGGACGGCTATCTCTACATCTCGGCCAACACCCCGCACTTCTGGCGCGCCCTGTGCGAGAAGACGGGTTTGGGGGAATTGCTCTCCACCGACCGCTACGACAGCGTGCGCAAGCGCGCCCAGCATCAGGGCGAGATCCTGCCCAAGCTGCACGCGGCCCTGCAGCAGCGGTCGGCGTTGGAATGGGAGGCCGAGTTCGGCGAGGAAGTGCCCTGCGCGGCGGCGCGCTCGGTGGAAGACATGTTCGATTTCCCGCAGGTGCTGGCCGAGGAGATGGTGACGACGTTCGATCACCCGGTGGTGGGCCGCTATCGCGGCTTCACGCGCGCCGTGAAGTTTGGCCGCACGCCGGGGCCGGAGCCGTTTGCCGCGCCGGCGCTGGACCAGCACGGGGACACCGTCCGCGAGGCGGCCGACCGGCTGGTTGGCCGTGGCTGAGGGTGGGACTGCGGGTGGAAATGCGGCTGGCTTCCAGCCAGTGCCGAACAGTTCGGCCAGCGCCGCGCCACGCAGCACGGCATGGCCGGACGCCTGCGACGCCCATCTCCATATCTACGACTCGCGTTTCCCGGCCATCGCCCCGGCTGTGGCCAACGCCACCGTGGCGGACTACCGGCGCGTGCAGGGGCTGCTGGGCACGCGTCGCGCGGTGATCGTCCAGCCCCGCTGCTACGGCACCGATCACAGCTGCACCCTCGATGCGATCCGGCAGCTTGGCATCGCCAACACGCGCGGCGTGGGGGTGGTGCGGCCCGATGTGTCCGATGACACCCTGCAGGCGCTCCATGCCGGCGGCATCCGGGGCATCCGCTTCTCGTTGTACACCCCGGCCCACGCCGTGGTGGGCTTCGAGATGGTGGAGACGCTGGCGCACCGCATCGCCGAACTGGGCTGGCATCTGCAACTGCACTGGACTGCCGACCAGATCGTCGCCCATGGCGACCTGCTGGCGCGGCTGCCCACGCCGCTGGTATTCGACCATCTGGCCCGCCTGCCGCTGCCCGGCGGCACGGCGCACCCGGCGTTCGCGCTGGTGTCCAGGCTGCTGGCGGAGGGCCGTGCGTGGCTGAAGCTGTCGGGCGCCTATCTGGATTCGATGGTCGGCGCCGGCGGTGGGTATGCCGACATCGCGCCGGTGGCCCGTGCGTGGGTGCAGGCGGCGCCGGAGCGGCTCGTCTGGGGCAGCGACTGGCCCCATTCCACCGAGCCGCACGCCAAGCCGGACGATGCCTTGCTGTTCGACCTGCTGGCCGATTGGGCCGGCACCGAGTCGGCGCGCCGCCGCATCCTGGTGGACAACCCCGCCGCGCTGTACGGATTCGAGGCCGCGTAAGCCGGTCCATAGAACTCAAGAACGGAGACAACCATGAGCAAGACCCTGCAACGCCTCGGCAAGGCCGTGGCGACCCTGGCTGCGGCCGTGCCGCTCGCCGCTTTCGCCTTCCCGGACAAGCCCATCCGCATGGTGGTGCCGTACTCGGCCGGCGGCGGGGCGGACAACACCGCGCGGGTCGTCGCCCAGAAGGTGGGCGAACTCCTCGGCCAGACCGTGGTGATCGACAACAAGCCGGGTGCCGGCGGCGTGATCGGCGCGGACGCCGTGGCGAAGGCCCCGGCGGATGGCTACACGGTGCTCTACGACGCCTCGGCCTTCGCCGTGAACGGCGCGCTGCGCAAGCTGCCGTTCGACCCATCGGCCGATTTCATTCCGATTTCGCTGGTCGCCACGGCGCCCCAGATCCTCGTGGTGGCCACCAACGCGCCGTACAAGACCGTGGCCGAGTTCATCGCTGCCGCAAAGAAGACGCCCGGCAAGCTGACCTACGCGTCCGCCGGCGCTGGCACGGGTTCCCATCTGGCCGCCGAGATGTTCAACGAGCAGGGCAAGATCGAATTGCTTCACGTGCCATACAAAGGCGGCGCGCCGGCGCTGACCGATGTGATGGGCGGGCAGGTGGCGTCCTACTTCGGCAATACGGCCTCCACGCTCCAGTACGTGACCGGCGGCAAGCTGCGCGCGCTGGCGGTGACCTCGAAGACGCGCCTGAAGGCGCTGCCCGATACGCCGACGCTGGCCGAGAGCGGCATGCCGAACTACGAGGTGCTGGAGTGGAACGGCGTCTTCGTGCCCAAGGGCACGCCGCCGGACCGCGTGCAGACCATCGCGAACGCGGTGCAGAAGGCGGTGGCGGACCCGGCCGTGCGCGCCAAGCTCCAGCAGGCCGGGCTCGATCCGGTCGGCAACACGCCGCAGGCGTTCAAGAGCTTCCTGCACACCGAATCGACGCGCTGGCAGGCGCTGGTCAAGGCGCGCGGGATTCGGGTGGAGTAAGTTCCTGGCGCTCGGCTTCGGCAGCGGGCACGAAGCGCCGCTGCCGCATCCACTTCGTCGCCACCCATTTCTCGCCGGCCAGCACTTCGGCGGCTGCATGCAAGGTGCGGCCGTCTAGCTGGCCGTGGTCGTCGCAGTACTCGAAGTACAGCGCATTGCCCTTGCGCGGCACCACGGACAGGCCGATCTCGGGGAAGAGCGTTTCCCCGCCCGCCGGCACGTCGTTCAGGTAGATCACCATCGTGCTCACACGCTGCCCGCTGCGGGCAATCGACGCCTGATTGGCGGCGTTGTTCGGCATCAGGAAGTCGAAGTGCGGGCGGCTCTGCGCCCCCGGGGCGTAGCGCAGCACCTGCAAGCCCTCGCCGTTCTCCATCGGCATCTGCATCAGGGCTGAAATGCGGGCGTCGAGCGTGGCCAGCCACGGCGCCTCGGCCAGGCGGAAGAACATGCCCTCGCTGGTGCGGTCCGGGCTCACGATGTGCTCGCCGGTGCGTGGATCGACAAGGGTCGATGGCGCGAGGCGAGGCCGCGCCGCCGCCATCAATGCATCGCACTCATCATGGCTGAGCACACCTTCGAGCACGGCGACCACGGGGCGCTCGGTGCGGGATAGCACGGGTACGTCGCGGTCGCCACCGTGCAGCACCGACACACGCGGCAGCCGGGGCTGGGCCGGCGCCGTGGCGGGGGCGGTGCGTTCCACCGTGATGCTGCCCTCCGGCATTGGCAGTCCCTCGCGCAGCACGCGGGCGAAAGCCTCCACCAGTTCGCGCGCCACGTCCGGCGCAAAGCGCTGCGCGGCCAGCGCGCGCACCAGTTCATCCGGACGGCCGCCGCGCTGCAAGGCCTGCACGATCCAGTCGCGCAACTCGGCGGTGAAATGCAGCGTGGCAGGCTGGCGGGGCGGGGTAGTCAAGGATTGGGGCGAGGCGCGCATGGGACGGCATGGGTAACGGGCGGCGCCAGTATCCCGGCATTGCGCGCGGCATGCAACCGGTTGCCGGCTTGAAATTTTCTGTAACTTTCGTGTGGTACCGGAGCAATCAAACGGTCATATTTGGCTCCTAGGATCAGGGCCGCTGCACACATGACAGGGAATCGCGTACCGGCTTTCCCCCGTCGAAAAACTCCCTCGCGCAGGCGGCCCACCCGCCAGAACCATCGCGACGGGGCGGGCTTTTTGGGTGCGGCACTCCAACGATACCCACTACATATCGCCCTAGCCCGGCGAGCCAAAAATACAATGCACCCAAACCACCACAGCTTTGTTCCGTTACTCACGGCGCTGGCCGCAGCCGCCATGCTGACCGCCTGCGGCGGCGATGACGGCGGCACCCCGGCCGCGTCCACGCCCAACGCCACCCCGGCCACGGTCAGCGGCAGCGTGATGGGCACGGCGATCAAGAACCCGACTGGCGTCGCCCAATCGTCCGCCACGGGCGTGGACTACGCCAAGAGCAGCACGGGCGATGCCGTCCAGCAGACCATCGTCCCCATCGCCTATGCCAACGCCACCGTGTGTGCCGACACCAACGGCAACGGCGCGTGCGACAGCGGCGAAGCCTCCACCCGCACCGGCGCCGATGGCCGCTTCACGCTGACCACGGCGGCCACGAGCCTGGTGGCCGTGGTCGGCACGGACGCCACCTACACCGACGCCAGCGGCGCCCCGGCCAAGGTCGCCAGCAAGCTGGTGCTGCGCAGCGCGGCCGACCAGGCGGCAAATGGCGCTCAGGTAGTCATCAGCCCGTTATCGACGGAAGTGGTGCGCCTGACCGAAGCCGAATCGCTGACGGTGGCCGATGCCAAGACCGCCATCGCCAGCCGCCTGAGCCTCACCGGCGGCACCGCCGATGTGACGGTCAAGGCCGATGACGTGCTGGCCCTGCCGGCCAGCGTGGCCGACGCCCACGCCGCCGCCGCGCTGCTGACCGAGTCGAACACGCTCGCCGGGCGCTACACGCTGGCCTCGAAGATCCTCGACCGTGGCTTTATCAGCGATGCCGCCACCGATCCGGTCACCACGCTGAAGGCTGCGCAGGACGCTGCGTTCAACCCGGAAGGCATCCCGCGCTACGACCACCTGTTCGTGGTGGTCTTCGAGAACCACAGCAACCAGACTATCGACGATCCGGCCTACCCGAACTTCTACAAGTACCTGAACCAGGAAGGCAACAAGGCGGCCAACTATTTCTCCACCGGCAACCCCAGCGAGCCGAACTACATCTCGCTGGCCAGCGCCGACGACTGGGGCGTGGCCGACGACAACGCCTGGAATTGCCTGCCGGCCGGCGACACCGCCAACCAGCCGACCGACGTCTACCAGCCGCTGGCCGCCTGCAACGCCGACACCAAGGTCCACAACCTCAAGGGCCGCCGCAACCTGTTCACGGCGATGTACAACGCCGGCATGGGCACGCGCGTGTACAGCGAGTCGATGGACCCGGGCCAGGACCCGCGCAAGGACGGCGCCGGCAACGCGGCCATCACCGCCGTCAACGTGACGTCCGGCGCGGGCGCCACCGAGCCCATGATCTCCAGCCTGTACAAGACCAAGCACCACCCGGCGGTGAATTTCGACGAGGTGCGCAATCGTCCGGACTTCTTCAAGAACCTGAACCGCACCGTGGGCGGCGGCCAGTGGGATGCGGCCATCCAGACCTATGCGCAGGGCCACGGCATCACCTGGAACACCCACCAGTTCGAGGATGACCTGAAGAGCGGCGACGTTGGCGCGCTGAACTACATCGTCCCCGACCAGTGCGATGACATCCACGGCACCGGCTCGGCGGTGGCGGACTGCACCTCGGGCGTGCCGGGCATCAAGCGCGGCGACGCCTACGCCAAGTACCTGGTGGAGACCATCAAGGCATCGCCGGTGTGGCAGAACACCAGCCGCCGGTCGGCCATCGTCATGCTGTTCGACGAAGGGTCGAGCTTCTTCGGCAGCTCGTCGTGCTGCGGCTGGAACGTGGGCGGTACTGCCACCAGCGGCGCTCCGCTGGACGAAGGCATCACCACGGCGATTCCGCGCTACAACGGCGGCAACAAGGGCGATGGTCCGACCATCTTCGGGCTGCTGACCAACCAGCCGGGCGCGCCCAAGCAGGTCATCGACTCGGATGCCTACAGCCACTTCTCGTTCGTGCGCACGATGCAGGACATGTTCGCGCTGGCCGACCCGGGCGTGCCGACGTCGTACATGAACCGCTCGAAGTACACCGAGCAGTACATCGCCCAGAACCTGGCCAATCTGGCCGAGTACTCGGGTAGCGCCAACACCCACTTCGATTCGGTGCGTCCGATGAACCACAACTACGTGGTCAAGGCCGGCGATATCGTCTCGGGCGGCGCCACGCGCGGCGTGAGCGGCAGCGGCACGCTGAGCGGCGGCAACACGGCCAGCGGGCCGGATGCCACGCAGACCAATATCTGGGCGATCAAGTCCTGATGTTGCGGGGCGCCGGGCGCGCGGCGCAGGCCGTCGCCCGGGGCCCCGATCTTCTTATGGTGCGCAACCGGGCCTGGCCCGGCTGTGCGCCCGGCTGCCACCGCTGATCCAGACCATGTCCCACTCCATTCTTGCCGCCAGCCTGCTGGCGGCCGCG
Source organism: Cupriavidus sp. 01L43 (assembly GCF_056399925.1). NCBI lineage: Bacteria > Pseudomonadati > Pseudomonadota > Betaproteobacteria > Burkholderiales > Burkholderiaceae > Cupriavidus > Cupriavidus sp. 01L43. Next base: position 80,366 of record NZ_JBFTSH010000021.1, on the reverse strand, counting down.
TGTGCTGTCACGCTCGTCGGCTGCAAGCCGGCCACCGAGACGGCGCCGCACGCTGCCACGCCAGCCAAGGCCGCCGTGCAGACCGTTTCCGCGCCGGCGCCATCGGCTCCGGCATCGCCCCTGTCTCCCGCCGCGCAGCTCGGCGCGAAGCTGTTTTTCGATCCCTCGCTGTCCGGCACGGGCAAGATGTCCTGCGCCACCTGCCACGACCCCAACCACGCCTACGCACCGGCCAATGACCTCTCGGTGCAGCTGGGCGGGGCCGACGGCAAGGCGCCGGGCACGCGCGCGGTGCCCACGCTGATGTACAAGGAGTACACCAACGCCTACTCGGATACCTTCGAGAACCCCGACATGGTCAGCCCGCCCGGTCCCGGCGGCGGCCTGACCTGGGACGGCCGCGCCAACACCATCGCCGAACAGGCTGCGATTCCGCTGCTGGCGTCCAACGAGATGGCCAATGCGAGCAAAGCCGCCGTGGTCGAGGCCGTACAGCACGGCGCCCACGCCGACGCCTTCCGCCAGACCTACGGCGCCACCGTGTTCGACGACACCGAGCGGGCCTTCACGCTGGTCGGCGCCGCGCTGCAGGCGTTCCAGGTGGAAGACCGCAGCTTCCACCCCTACAGCAGCAAGTTCGACCGCTACCGCAACAACAAGCTCGGCGGCGCGCTGACCGATGCGGAGGTCCGTGGCCTGCGCGTGTTCCTGGATCCCAACAAGGGCAACTGCATGGCCTGCCACCTGATCGGCGGTGGCAACGACGGCAGCCAGGACATGACGAGCGATTACTCGTTCGCCGCCATCGGCGTGCCGCGCAACATGGAGATCCCGGCCAACGCCGATCCGAAATATTTCGACCTCGGCCTGTGCGGCCCGCTGCGCACCGACCATCGCCCCGGCAAGGACAAGGGTGCGGCGGCCACCTGCGGCATGTTCAAGACGCCGGTGCTGCGCAACGTGGCCACGCGCCACGTGTTCATGCACAACGGGGTGTTCAAGTCGCTGGAGGAGGTGGTGCGCTTCTACAACACCCGGGACACCGCGCCGGAGAAGTGGTACCCGCGTGATGCCCGGGGCCGCGTGAACAAGTTCAACGACCTGCCGGCGTCGTACCGCGCCAACCTGGACGACCAGATGCCGCTGGACTTGCGCAAGCCGGGGAGCGCCACGCCGATGACTGACTCGGAGATGCAGGACCTGATCGTCTTCCTGAAGACGCTGACCGATGGCTTCGTGCCGCCGGCGGGCACCGCCGAGAGCGGTCCGCAGGCCCACACGGTGGCGGAAGCCGCGGCCGAGAATGCTGCCAGGAATGCCCAGCACAAGCCATGACCCATTCCATCGACACCAAGACCATGAAACCCATTCTTTTCGCCAGCCTCGCCGCGCTGGCCGTGCTCGCCGGCTGCAGCGCCCCGGACGCCCCCAACGAAGCCAACTTCCGCGCCGCGCTGGAGAAGCAGCTGGAAGCCCACGGCGACCTCTGCATCGGCCGCCATAGCTGGCCCGTGGATGTGCCGGACCTGCCCGTGGCGGGGACACTGCGCGACGGCATCCAGATGCCCGCGCTCGAACATGCCGGGCTGGTGGCGCACACCAGTGCCGAGATGACGCTGCGTCACCAGAATGGCGAGACGGAAACCGTGAAGGCGCTGCGCTATGACCTGACCGACAAGGGGCGCGGCTTCGTCAACGCCCATCCCGGGACAGCAGCGAAAGGCACGGACACCGCCGAGCCGGATCTCTGCTACGGGCACGTCCGCGTGAACAAGGTGACTGGCTGGGACACGCCCAAGACCAGCGGCGGCGACAAGGCGGCGCACGCCACCACCACCGTTCGCTACACCTACATGCTCGATCCGGCCCCGTGGGCCAGTGACGCGGCGGTGCAGGGCGCCTTCCCGGTGCTGGCCCGCGTGGTGCGGGGCAGCGGCACGATGGAGTTGACGCAGCAGTTGGTGGCCACCAGCGGCGGCTGGCAGCCGATGTAAGGAGGGGAAATCAGGCGTTGACGACGCGGCGCGCGAAGCGCTCCAGGTAGTCCATCAGCCGCTCCGCGCCGTCGGCGGCTTCGGCTTCGTTACCGCTGGCGATGGCCTGCGCCATGACCAGGTGGGCCTGGGCGCCTTCGGCAATCTCGCCCTCGTGCTGATAGGCGTACCAGAAGCGCCGGCATTGCACGATCAGCGGGATCACCGCCTTGACCGCCGAGCGGTTGCGGCAGGCCGCGTGGTTCACGTGGTCCAGCGCCTGGTCGGCGGCCATGTATTCGTCGAGGTTGCCACGCTGGGCGGCCTTGACCATCTTCTGGGCGCTGGCGATCAGCGCCTTGCGCTGGGTATCGGTGGCGCGGCGCGCGGCATTGGCGGCAATCAGCCGCTCCAGCACGCGGCGGGTGGCCAGCACGTCCAGATGGTCCATGACGTCGATGGTCGAGACGATCAGCCCGCGCCGGGGCTGCTGGAGCACCAGCCCCATCGACACCATGCGCACCAGCGCCTCCCGCACGGGCGTGCGGCCCAGCCCGGTGAGTTCGGCCAGCTCGGCCTCCACCACGGGGCTGCCGGGGGCGATCTCGAGCTTGGAGATCAGCGTCTCGATGCGGTCGTAGGCCACGTCGGCGGCGCGGCGCTTTTCACGGTTGTCAGTCTCGGCGCTCTGGTTTCTGGAAGGTGTCGGCATCTCGAACAGGTTGGCAGCGGGGGCGGCGGTCGACATTATGCCGTGACCGCCGCCGAGGGGCTCAGGGGGCCTTGGCGCGCTCAGAGCGTGGCGCCGATCTTGCGCAATTCGGGAATCGCCGGGGCCTTGGCCACCCACAGGGCGTCGAACTTCTGGATCGCCGGCGCCGGGTCGTAGTTGGCGACGCTCTTGAAGTGGACCGACGACTGCTTGAGCTTCTCGATCAGCCCCGCCTCGGTGGTGACGATGTCGTTGATCTGCGCGGTCAGCGACTGCGTGACCAGCGCGCGCACGATGTCCTTGTCCTTCGCGTCCAGCCCTTGCCAGATTCGGCCCGAGACCAGCGGCGCGAACGGCATGAACAGCGCGTTCATCGGCAACAGGGACTTGGAAATCTTGTCGTAGCGCTGGTTCCAGGACAGTTCGATGTCGGCCTCCAGCCCATCCACCTGGCCGTTGGTCATGGCGTCGAACACGGCCGGGGTGGGGATCGGCGTGGGCGCGGCGCCCAGCATCGAATAGAAGTCGCGGTAGACCGGCGTGGGGTTGATGCGCAGCTTCATGCCCTTGAGGTCGTCCGGCGAATTGATGTCGCGCGTGGCGAACACGACCCGCATGCCGGTGATGCCCCAGCCCAGGCCGATGGTGCCGGTTTCGCGCGGCAGGGCGTCCAGCAGCTTCAGGGCGGCCGGCGTGCGCACCAGCTTGGCCACGCTGCTGGTGGAGCGCACCAGATAGGGCGCGTTGATGGCGGCCACGCTGGAGACGCGCGACCCGAGTTCGGCCGCCTGGATCCAGCCCATGTCGAGCGCGCCGGACTGGAGCTGCTGCATCATCGCCGACTCATTGCCAAGCTGGCCCGAGTGGAACACGGTCACGGTCAGGCGGCCGTCGGTTTCCTTCTTGAGCGACTCGCCGAAGGCCACGGCGGCCCGGTTCCACGAGTGCCCGGCGGGCGTGATCAGCCCGAGGCGGAACTCCTTGGTCGTGGCGGCGCGCGTGGTCGAGGTGATGACCATGGGCGCGGCAACGGTGGCCAGCGCGGTGGTCTTGAGGAAACGGCGGCGGGTGATGAGGGTCATGGCGGCTCCTGTGCGGTTCGATGGGTAACGGCGAGGCGGATGGGACGGCTATGGATCGGGTTGGATCGGGTTGGATCGGTCGGCTAGTCCAGCAGGGCGATGGACAGGCTCGGGAACAGCGAGAGCAGCACCAGGGCCACGCAGCTGATCAGGAAGAAGGGCAGCGTGACCATGAACATCTTCCCCGGCTTGGCGCCGGTGACGGCGGAGGCCACGAAGAAGCTCAGCCCCACGGGCGGGGACATCAGCCCGAGCACGAGGTTGATGACGATGACCACCCCGAAGTGGCGCGGGTCGATGTGGTAGACCTCGGTGGCGATCGGCAGCAGGATCGGCACGGTCATGATCAGGCCCGGAATGCCGTCGATCACCGTGCCGATGATCAGCAGGATCACGTTGGCCAGCAGCAGGAATTCGACCGGGCTGTGGGCGATGGTCTGGATCCAGGCCGCCACCATCTGCGGGATCTTGCCGTAGATCAGCAGCCACGAGAACACGGCGGCGGCTGCCACCAGGAACAGCACGATGGCCGAATAGATGGCCGAGCGCAGCAGGATGGCCGGCATCGTGCGCAGGTCGAACTCCTTGGTCACGTAACGGCCGACCAGCGCCGCGGCCAGCGCGCCCACGGCGGCGGCCTCGGTCGGGTTAGCCACGCCGGCGAGGATGGAGCCGACGATCACCACCGGAATCAGCAGCGTCGGGCTGGCCTGGATCACGGTGGTGGCGCGCTCGCGCAGCGTCTTGCGCGCGCTGCGGGGGTAGTTGTAGAAGACCCCCATGATGGCGATGATGATGAAGAACAGCACCGTCAGCAGCAGCCCGGGCAGGATGCCGGCGATCAGCATGTCGCCCACGGCCACCTGGGCCAGCACGCTGTAGACCACGAACATCACCGAGGGCGGGATGATCGGCCCCAGCATGCCGCCGTAGACGGTCAGCCCCGCCGCGAAAGTCTTGTCGTAGCCCTGTTTCTCCATCTCGGGCACCATCACCTGCGACATGATCGCCACCTGGGCCGTGGCCGAGCCGATGATCGACGACACCAGCATATTGGCCAGGATGTTGACGTAGGCCAGGCCGCCCTTGATCGAGCCGACGAAGGCCATCGACAGGTCTACCAGCCGGCGCGTGATGCCGCCGCTGTTCATGATCTCGCCGATCAGGATGAACAGGGGGATGGCGATCAGGCCGTAGCTGTCCACGCCCGCGAACATCTGCGAGGGGAACGATTGCAGCAGCACGGTGGCGCCGGTGCTGAAGATGAACGCCAGTCCGGCCAGGCACAGGCAGATGCCGATCGGCACGCCGACCAGCATCACGCCGCAGAAGAAGAAGGTTGTCGGCATGTCAGTTCACCGTCTCGGAGTTGCCCACCTGGAACTCGGGGTAGGCGCGGCGCGGCGCCAGGTCGAGGTCTTCGAGCAGGTTGGCCAGCGCGTGCAGGCTCAGGGTGCAGGAGAACAGCGGCATGATCAGCTGGAGCACCCAGACCGGCCATTCGAGCGTCTGGGTGTGCTCGGTGTAGAGGAAGTTGAACGATTCGGCCGCGTACTCGCGGGCGTCGAAGCCGTAGCGGGCGATGCCGACCGGGTCCATCCAGACCCAGCACATCGCCAGCAGCGCCAGCCCGAACAGCAGCACGCCGCCCGTGGAGATGGCCTTGGCAGCGCGGGCGGCCTTCGGGGGCAGGTGCTCGGTGAGCAGCCCCACGGCGAAATCGAGCCGCAGGCGCGTCATGACCGACGCCCCGACGAAGGTCAGCCAGACCACTGCGTAGACCGATGCCTCGTCCACCCAGTACAGCGGCAGCCCCGCGTAGCGCGTGACCACGTTGAGCAGGATCAGCAGCACGAGCAGCGTCATCAGGCCGCCGAGCACGTAGCGCTCCACGGCGAGCACGGCGTCCGAGGCGCGCATCACCCAGCGCACCGGTCGCTTGACGGTGGCCGTGGCCGTGGCGGGCGCATCGGTGGCAGTGAGGGAGGGAAGGTCAGGCATGGCAGGCAGACTCCAGGACGAAGGGGGCGGTCGTGACGATCACGGACACGACGGCTGGTGCAAGTTGGATGCCGGCTGCGGCCCCGGGGGCCGCAGCAGGCATGCATCACGCAGTTGGCCTCATACCACCGACTGGTATTTCGCCGGCCGCGTCTCCAGCGCCTGGCGCACCACGCGTTCGACGAAGGCGCGCTCCTCGCCCACCAGCGGCAGGCGCGGGCGGCGCATGAACTCGGAGCCCACGCCGACCAGGGTGTCGATCAGCTTGAGGTTCTGCACCAGCTTGTTCGAGACATCGAGGTGGAGCATCGGGGTCATCCACTGATACAGCTTGAGCGCCTCGGCGAAATTGCCCGCTTTCATCAGGTCGAACAGCGCCACGGTTTCGCGCGGGAAGGCGCAGCCCACGCCGGCCAGCAGGCCGTCGCAACCCAGCGCCAGCCCTTCGTAGGCCAGGTCGTCCACGCCCATGAAGATCTGGTAGCGGTCGCCCAGCGTGTTGCGCAGGTCGGTCACGCGGCGGATATCGCCCGTGCTTTCCTTGATCGCCGCCACCCACTTGCAGTCGGCCAGCTCCACCATGTGCTCGGGCTTGAGGTCCACCCGGTAGGCGACCGGGTTGTTGTAGACCATCACCGGCTTCTGGGCGGCTTCCGCCATGACGCGCACGTTCTGCATCGCCTCGCGGGCATCGGCCACGTAGATCACCGAGGGCACCACCATGAAGCCGGACACGCCGAGCTTGTTCGCGCCGTCGATATAGCGCAGCGCGTCTCGCGTGCTGGTTTCGGAGACGTTGGCCAGCACCGGGATGCGGCCATCGGCGGCTTCCACGGCGATGCGTGCCACGTCGAGCTTCTCCTCCAGCGACAGCGTGCTGGCTTCGCCCAGCGAACCGCAGGTCACCAGGCCATGGATGCCATTGCGGATCTGGAATTCGATGTGACGGCTAGTGCCCTCGGCGTCGATCCGCTCGTCGGCGTGAAACTTGGTGGTGATGGCGGGGAAGATGCCGGTCCAGCGGGGATTGGTGGCGTTGCTCGAATTGGTCGAATTGGTCGAATTGGTCACAGGGGACTCCTCGGTTGGGTCGGGTTGGGCTCGCAAATATCTGCTTAATATATTTAGGATATCTTCCAGCATTGGTCTAGCAAGAGCAATGCCAGTGAATACCCTGATAGCCTGCGCGCCCGGAATCCGGCTTGGGGACTGGGCTTGGGGGAAATGGGGAGGGAAAGGCGGGCGGAAGGGGGGAGGAAGCCCGGGCCCCGGAGCGGGGCATGCCGTGCACCGCCGGCGGGTCCGGTGCACCGGCGCGGACGCGCCGCGTCCGCTAGATGGGCGGCTGTGTGGGCGCTTCAGCCCGCCAGTGCGAAGCCGTAGAGCGCGGCGGCATTGCGCCAGCGCAAGCCTTCCGACAAATCCGGCCGCTGTGCGAGCCAGGCCATCACCGCGCGGCATTCGTCGGCACGTGCGGGGGCCTCGTGGTTGGTCCACGGCCAGTCGCTGCCCCAGAGCAGGCGGTCCGGCCCGGCTATCTCGGCCCAATGCGCGGCCAGTGTCGGCCACTGGTCAGGGCCGGCCAGCCGGTAGGGCGCGCTGATCTTGATCCAGAGCGGGCGTCGCACGGCCACGGTGCGGGCCGTGTCGAAGACCGGGTCGTCCACGCCGAGCGGGCCGGGGCGGCCGAAGTGATCGAGCACGATGGGGGCCGGCGCATTGTCGAGCGCGGCATCGAGCGCGGCCAGCACCATCGCGCCGTCGCCATTGTTCGTGTGGACTTCCACGTGCCAGCCCAGCGCTGCCACGCGCTGGAACAGCGTGCGCCACGGCGCGGTGTCGATACGGCGCCAGTCGGCATCGCCATACAGGTTCAGGCGGATGCCCCGCACGCCGGCGGCGTCCAGCGTGGCGAGTTCGGCGTCGTCCACGGCCGGATCGACCACGGCCACGCCGCGCAGCCGCCCCGGCATGCGGCGCAGCGCAGCCAGCATCGCCGCGTTGTCGGTGCCAAGGAAGCTGGTCTGTACCACCACCCCGTAGGGGTCCACCGACGGGGCGCCCATCGACCCGCCCATCGACCCGACCATCGACAGCCAGTCCGCCAGCGACGCGGCGTAGGGCGGCTGGTAGCGTGCCGAAGCCACGGCCACGCCGGCATCGAAGACATGGAAGTGGCAGTCCACCAGCGTCTGGCTTGTCGTCATCGGCACGATTCTCCTCTGTGCGGGTTAGCCCCGATATGGCGGGCTGGCCCGGTCCGGGTACTCTAGTCCTCTATAGGAGTGGAATCTAACACGGACACCAGATGCCAGACAATGCCACGCGCCAACCGGCCGCCGCCTCGGCAGGCATGAGCCGCTACGGGCAGATTGCCGCGCTATTGCAGCAGAAGATCGTCACGGGCGAGTGGTCGCCGGGCACTGCCATTCCGGCCGAAAGTGCGCTGGCGGGCGAGTTTGGCATCGCGCTCGGCACGATCCGGCAGGCGATTGCCGTGCTGGTGCAGCAGGGGCTGCTGGAGCGGGTACAGGGCAAGGGTACTTTCGTGTGCACCGGGCTGACCGGGGGGAGCGGCGCCAGCATGATGCGCTTCTTCCGTTTCCGCTCGGAGGCCGATGCCGATGCGGCGCCCACGGCGGTGCCGCGCTCGGAGATCCTGTCCTGCCGCAGCGTGCGGCTGGACAGGGCCATGGCCGGCCGCTTCGGGCTGGAGGCCGGCGCGCGGGGTCTGGCCATCTCGCGCCGGCGCTGGGTGGCGGACACCCCGCGCCTGCTCGAATCGATCTGGCTGCCGTTGCCGCGCTGCGCGGCGCTGCAGGAGACGCCGATGGCCGAGTGGGGCGAGCTGCTCTATCCGCTGCTGAGCCAGCGCTGCGGCATCACCGTGCACCGGGCGATGGACGAGGTGACCTTCCGGCTGCTCGATGCCGAGGAAGCCGAGCTGCTCGAGCTGCCGCCCTCCCATCCCTGTGCGCTGGTCACGCGTCAGGCGTTCGATATCCAGGGCCAGTGCGTCGAATACCGGCTGACCCGGGGCGATGCCTATGCCTTCCGCTACACGGCCGAGATCCGCTGACCTCGCCCCAACATTGATTTGACGGAGACACCCCCATGCGTTCCCTGATCCCCCTCACGCTGGCCGGCCTGGTCTTGCAGCCGACCTTGCTGCACGCCGCCGACGCCGCCCAGCCGTGGCCGACGCGCCCGCTGACCATCGTCGTCACCTATCCGCCCGGCGGCGGTGCCGACCTGATGGCGCGGCTGATCGCGCCGGGGCTGGGACGGGAACTCGGCCAGACGGTGATCGTGGAAAACCGCCCCGGGGCGGGCGGGCAGATCGGCGCGTCGTACGTGGCCAAGGCCGCGCCCGATGGCTACACGCTGATGGTGGACGCGTCGTCCTACGCGGTGAACCCGAGCCTCTATCCGCGCCTGCCCTACGACCCCGCCAAGGCGTTCCGGGCGGTGGGCGTGCTGGCGCGCTATCCCAATGTGCTGGTGGCCAATCCCGCCTTCCCGGCGACGAACGTCAAGGACGTGCTGGCGCTGGCGAAGCAGAAGCCGGGCACGGTGGCGTTCGCGTCGTCGGGCAATGGCTCGGCGCAGCACCTGTCCGGCGTGCTGTTCGAGCAGCGCGCCAGCGTGGACCTGCTCCACGTGCCATACAAGGGCGGCGGTCCGGCGATGACCGATGTCATCGCAGGGCAGGTGCCGCTGTTCTTCGCCAACGTGGCTTCCAGCCTCCAACACATCAAGGCAGGCAAGCTGCGCCCGCTGGCGGTGACCAGCCATACGCGCACCTCGGCGCTGCCCAACGTGCCGACCATGCAGGAAGCCGGCGTGGCGGGCTACGAGGTCTATGAATGGAATGCCGCCTTCCTGCCCGCCAACACGCCGGAAGCCGTGGTGGCCCGGCTGTCGGACGCGCTCCAGAAGGTCATGGGCAGTCCGGAGATCCGCCAGCGCGTGGCCGAGCTGGGCGGCGAGGTGGTAGGCGCCCCGCCGGCCGAGGCGGCGCGTTATATCGACACCCAGACGCGGCTCTGGGCCAAGGTCATCAAGGACGGTAACGTCAAGCCGGAATAAGCGCCGGCGCGACGTCGTAGCACACTAAAAACGAAGGAGACCCCCATGTCCACAGATTCCCCCTTTGACGCCGATCGCCGGCACCTGCTCGGGTTGATGGCTGCGCTGGGCGCCGGCGCCCTGGCGCCCACGCTGGCGCGCGCGCAGGCAACCTGGCCGTCCAAACCCATCCGGCTGGTGGTGCCGTTCGCGCCGGGCGGCAGTTCCGAGATCGTGGCGCGCTCCACGGCGGCGGAGCTGACCAAGCTGCTCGGCGTATCGGTATTCGTCGAAAACAAGCCGGGCGGGGCGGGCAATATCGCCATGGGCGAGGTAGCGCGGGCCGACGACAACCACACGCTGATCCTCGGCCATATCGGCACGCTGGCGGTCAATCCGTACATCTTCCCCAAGCTGCCGTACGACCCGAACAAGGACTTCCGGCCGATTTCGCTGCTGTCGAAGGTGCCCAGCCTGTACGTGGTGCACCCGGACCTGCCGGCGAAGAACCTCAAGGAGTTCGTGGCCCTGGCCAAGAGCAAGCCGGGCAAGCTGAACTACGGCTCGGCGGGCAATGGCAGCGCCGGCCACCTGGCTTTCGAGTACCTGAAGGCGACCACCGGCACCTTTATCACCCACGTGCCGTATCGCGGCAGCGGCCCGCAGATCACCGACCTGCTGTCCGGGCGGCTCGATGCGGCGGCGGTGGGCGCGCCGGCCATCATCCAGTTCATCAAGACGGGCAAGGTGCGCTGCATCGCCACGGGCACGGCGCAGCGCATTCCGCAGCTCCCCGATGTGCCGACGGTGGCGGAGCAGGGCTATCCGGGCTTCGAGATGACGCAGTGGTACGGGCTGCTGGCGCCGGCCTCGCTGCCGCAGCCGGCGGTGGCCAAGCTGGCGGAGGCCACGATCAAGGCGGTGAAGAGTCCCACCTCGGTGGAGCGGCTGGGCGCGGACGCCGCCCTGGTGGTGGGCAGCACGCCCGAGGAATTCGCCCGCTTTATCGCGGCGGAGCAGCAACGCTGGAAGCCGATCGTGGCGCGCGCGGGCATCAAGCCGGACTAGGCGTTGCCGCCGTCCTACCTATACTTCAAGGCACCGGCCCCAGGCCGGTGTCAGGAGGCGATATGGGACGCAAGTACATCGATTGCCGCGACTATCCGAGCGAGAAAAACTGCACTGTGGCGCTGAGCGCCGACAATGAAGACGAACTGCTCGAGGCTGCGGTCCAGCATGCGGTGGCGGTGCATCAGCATCAGGATTCCCCTGAACTGCGCACGCAGCTGAAGTCCTTGTTCAAGGAGGGTGCCCCGCCGGCCTGAGCGCCGGCGTTGTCAAGCGAGAGGCGGGACCGGCCAGCGGCTGATCCCGCACTTCCGGCGCGCGGCTAGCGGTCCTGATACGGGTCGTACCATGCCCTGCGCAGGTGCACGTCCCCATCGTGACGATGGATGTGCAACTCGGCGTGCTCGCGCCGGGCCATGTCCCAGCCGGCGGCGATGGCCGCTTCCATGGTCGTGAAGCGCTGGGGCTTGATATCGAGACCACCGAACTGCAGTGCCCAGCCATACTCGGCGGGCAGAACGCGAATGATGCGCGATTGCATGTCGTTCTCTCTCCGTATTCCCCGCCATTTTCTTCCGTCAGATTTACCGCTAGGCTAGATCCGTACCAAGGTACGGAGTCAAGCGCAATGCATCACACCATGACAATCGGGAAGCTGGCCCAGGCCGCAGGCGTTGGCGTGGAGACGGTGCGTTACTACCACCGCTGCGGGCTGCTGCCGATGCCGGAGCGCGCGTTCGGCGCCGTCCGCCAGTATCCGGAGGCGAGCCTGCAGCGGCTGCAGTTCATTCGCCAGGCGCAGTCGTTCGGCTTCACGCTGGACGAAGTGCGAGTCCTGCTGCGGCAGGGCCATGGCGACACGTGCGGCACGGCCCGGGTGCTGGCCGAGCAGAAACTCGGGCTGGTGGAAGATCGATTGAAGGATCTGCTACGCCTGCGCGACGAACTGAAGACCCTCATTGCGCAATGCCACGCCAATGGCAGCGGGACGTCCTGCCCCTTGATCGATAGCTTGTCCAACGTCAGACGGCAATCGCCGCCACCCGGGCCCTGAGCCGGGGCGCGGCGAAGTCCAGGAAGGCGCGCAGCTTCAGCGGAAGGAGGCCCTGCCCGGTGTGGACCAGGCTGATGGGCCACGGCGGCGGCTCGAACGCTTCGAGCACGATCTGCAACGCGCCCGCGCGCAGGGCGCCCGCCATCTGGTAGGACACCACGCGCGTAATGCCCACACCGGCCACCGCCGCATCGACAGCCGCCTCGGCCGTGCTCACGGCCAGCCGCGAACGCACCGGCACCGCAATCTCCGCCTTGCCCGCCTTCGCCCCCTTCGCCACCTTGCCCGCCGTGAAATGCCAGACCTGCCGCGAAGTCATCTGCTCGAACGTGATGCAGGCGTGCTCGGCGAGATCCTGGGGGCGAGCGGGCGTGCCGTGCGCGGCGAAGTAGGCCGGGCTGGCGCACACCACCCGGCGGACGGTGCCGATCGGCATCGCAATGAAATTGCTGTCCGGCAGGTCGGCAATGCGCAGGGCGATATCGACATGCTCGTCCAGCAGGGCCACCACGCGTCGGTCAGCACCATGCGGACGTCGATGTCCGGATAGGTTTTCAGGAAATCCGCCACCACGGGCAGCAGGTGCAGGCGGCCGAAGACGATGGGCGCCGTGATGACGAGTTCGCCCTTGGGCGCGGCATATTCGCCGGAGGCGGCGCGCTCCGCCTCGCCTACCTCCTCGAGGATGCGCCGGCAGGCGGCCACGTAGGCGTGGCCGGTCTCGGTCAGCGAGAGCTGCCGGGTGGAGCGATGCAGGAGCCGGGTGTTCAGGTGCGCCTCCAGCTCGCCCACCTTCCGGCTCACGGTGGCAAGCGGCATCCGGAGCTGGCGCGCGGCGGCGGAAAAGCTGCCGGCCTCCACCACGGCCACCAGGATCGACATGGATTCGAAACGATCCGCCATATTCTCGATTTTTGGGAGAGTGATTCCCGATCGTGCCAGATTATATTTCTGGGTGGAAGGGCCTAGTATCGGGCGAACCCCTCAATCTGGAGTCCCTGCCGTGTCCACGCTTTCGAACCCTCACCCCCAAACCCTGCGCAAATCCGCCTCCGTCAGGCACCTGCCCGTCAACCTGTTCGCGTCGGTGATGGGGATCGCCGGGCTGTCGCTGGCATGGCGGCAGGCCAGCCAGGCGTTTGGGGCCAGCCCGTGGATTGCCGATGTGGCCGGCTGGCTGGCGCTGGCTGTGTTCGTCGTGCTGGGCACGGGCTATCTGGTCAAGGCGGCGAAGTACCCGGCGGCGGTGGCCAGCGAGTACCGGCATCCAGTCGCGGGGAATTTCTTCGGCACGATCACCATCGCCATCCTGCTGCTGTCCACGGTGGTCGCCCCGCTGAGCCAGCCGCTGGCCGAGGGGATGTGGACCGTGGGCACCGTGGCGACGCTCGCCATCTGCTTCGCCATCTCCAGCCGCCTGCTGCGCGGCAAGATCGACGCGGCGCACGCCGTGCCGGCCTGGTTCATCCCCGGCGTGGCCACGCTCGATATCGCCGTGGCCGGCGCCACCATGCCGATGCCGTGGGCCCATGAGGTGAACCTGTTCGCCATGGCCGTGGGGACGATGATCGCGCTGCTGTTCTTCACGATGATCATGGCGCGCATGATCCACCACGAGCCGGTGCCGGCCGGCATGGTGCCGTCGCTGCTGATCCTGATGGCGCCGTTCGAGGTCGGCTTCCTGGCCTATACGAACATGACGCAGCGCGTGGATACCTTCGCCGCCCTGCTGTTCTACTTCGGCCTGTTCATCTTCCTGGCGCTGGCGCCCAAGGTGTTCCGCCGCGGCCTGCCGTTCGCCTCTGGCTGGTGGGCCATCAGCTTCCCGCTGGCGGCGCTGGCCATCGCCGCGCTGAAGTACGCGATGTTCGTCCAGGCCTGGCCGGTGACGGCGATTGCCATCGTCCTGCTGGCCCTGCTGAGCATCGCCATCGTGGTGCTGTTCGTCCGGACCCTGCACATCCTGTTCAACGGCGATTTGCTGGGCGGTTGATATAGATGCAAGCCCGGGGCCTGCCGAGGCCGCTGGCACCTAGACTGGTTCCGTTGCAGCTTATCTTTGCGCACTGCGCGAAAGGCCGGGGTTCAAGCATTGGAGGACCCATCATGCACACCGTCGTCAGAACGTATTCAGGAAGCGGCGCCAGCGAGCTATTCGACCTGCTGGCACAACACAAGGATGAGATCGAACCGTTGATGCGGGAGGTTCAGGGGCTGGTCAGCTACACGCTGGTGCGCGGAGACGCCGGCGGCTTTTCGGTGACCACCTGCACCGACAAGGCGGGCACGGACGAAAGCGTCAAGGTCGCCAAGACCTGGATCGCGGAGCACGCTACCGGAATCTCCGTGGGCGCACCGACGATTACCGAAGGCACAGTGATCGTGCAGTCGAAGTGATGGATAGGGCAAGGCGCGGCGGTTCCTCGAAGGTAGAATCGCCGCCATGACTGGCCCCGATGACACCACCGAGTTCTGGCGCGACCCCGCCATGCCCTGCGCCGAGAGCCGCCGGGCGTGCCGGAGCCGTGCCGCCTATCGGCCGCACAGCCATCCGACCTGGTCGATTGGCGCCGTGGATGGCGGCGCCAGCGTTTTCACGGGGGCCGGCCCCGCGCCGGTGGCGCTGCACCCCGGGACGCTGGTGATCGTGCCGCCGGGCCACGTCCACGCCTGCAACCCGGCGCCGGACAGCGCCTGGAGCTACCAGATGCTCCATCTTGACCCCGGCTGGGTCGCGGCGATCTGTGCGGAGGAGGGGGCGGATGCCCTTGGCGCGGTCGTCCGGGTGACGCAGCGGCCGGCGCACTATCAGGCGTTCTGTCGGCTCAACGCGCTGCTCTTTTCCGACGCCAGCGTGCCCGAAAAGGAAGCCGCGCTGATTCTTTTTGTCGGCGATGCCCTGCGCCTGACCGGGCAAACCATCGACACGGACCCGCCCGGTGCGGCCGTCTGGCGCCAGCGGCTGGCCGCGGTCTTCGCCGCGCTCGCCAGCGCGCCTGTGGAGGGCCGCCAGCTCGCGGAACTGGCGGCGCTGGCCGGCCTGAGCCGCTACCAGCTGATCCGCGCCTTCCGCCGGGCCACCGGCATGACGCCGCACGCGTGGCAGGTCAACCAGCGCGTCAACTTGGCTCGCGACCGCCTGCGTGCCGGCGAAGCGATTGCCGAGGTGGCTTACGGGCTCGGTTTTGCGGATCAGAGCCACTTCCAGCGCGTGTTCAAGGCGCACGCGGCCGTGACACCGGCGCGGTATCGGGCCTGATCGGGCCTGATCCCCCCAATCCTGCAATTTCCTTCAAGACGCGGCCCGCGCGGGGCGGCAGACTCCGGCGGTTTCCTCAGTGAGTCTGCGTCATGCACCTATTCCTCATCGTCGCCACGGCCCACTTTCTGGCGCTGCTATCGCCCGGCCCCGACTTCTTCCTGATTGCCCGTACCTCGCTGGCCGCCGGGTGGCGACGCGCCGCCGGGGCGTGCCTCGGCATCGCGCTGGCCAATGGCGTGTTCATCGCCGGGGCTTTCGCTGGGGTGTCCGCCATGCAACCAGACAGCGCGCTGTTCAGCCTGACGCAACTGGCCGGCGGCCTGTACCTGCTCTACCTCGGCTGGCAGTTCGTGCGGTTCGCCGGGACCACGCCCCTGGGAGAGGCAAAGGCGGGCGGCGGGGCGGCGACCGGCTTCGCGCAGGCGGTGGCTAGCGGCTTCCTGTCCGGCATCCTCAACCCCAAGAACGCCTTGTTCTACGCCAGCCTGGCCGCCATGCTCAGCGGGCCGCACGCCAGCGTGCCGTGGAAAGTGGCGTATGGCGTGTGGATGTTCGGCGCGGTGCTGGCGTGGGACCTGCTGGTCGCGGTGTCCATCGGCCACCCGCGCGTGCTGCGGCGCTTCGCCCGGGTGCTGCCCAAGCTGGAGCGCGCGGCGGGCGGCATGCTGATGGTGTTCGGGGCGGGAGTGCTCGTGGCGGTGGGCCGGCCGGCAATCGGCGCGGTTCAACGGTTTTAACTCGCTTTGCCAAAAGTTTCACTTGCCCGTCAGATTTGACATTCCATACTGGTTCGACCACGTCTGACTGTGACACGGGAGACTCTATGGGCCGGCCGGCACGTTGTGTGAGGACGCGGATCGCACTGGGCGCCGCAGCATTGTTCCCCTCGGCCCTGCAAGCGCAGACGTCCATGTGCAGTACGAGTATCAGCGGAACGTTCTCGACCGGGGTGTTCTGCCAGCCGGCTGCGGGCACGCCATCCAATATCGGCACCTTGACGGGCACCACGTTCAATACGACGACCGGGGCCAGTATCCGGGCGACCACGTCCGCAGCCAACGCCACGGCGACCGTGGCGGGCACGACCATTACCAACCAGCCGGCCGCCGCCGCAAACGGGGTGACGGCCCAGGTCACCGGCACGGTAACGGCCGGCAATGCCGCCGCAAACATCGATGGCGGCACCACGTCGATCACCATGCAGGGCGCTGGCCTGGACGGGATTGGCGTGATCAACCTGAGCCCGGGTAGCTCGACGATTACGGTAACGTCCGGCACGACGCTCAACGTGACGAACCGGGTTCCCGGCAACGAGCACGATGGGCTCGACATCACTGCCAACGGCGGCGGCAGCGCCACCATCCTGCATCAGGGCAGCGGGACCATTTCGACGGTCGGTGGCCATGGCATGAACCTGAAGACCACGGCGACCAGTGCGGGCGCGGTCTCGGCGACGGTCGGCAGCGGCGTGACCTTCCTTATCGACAACACCACGGCAATCGAGGATCCGTCGGACCCGGGTCTCGAGGCTGGCCCCGCCAATCATGCCGGCATACGCGCCTACAGCCCCGGCAGCGGCACCATCACCATCGACAGCAACGCCACGGTCCGCGCCACCGCGACCAATGCGTTCGGCATCATGACCGATGCCGGTACCGGCACCACCCGCATCCGCAACGGCGGCGCCATCACCACCGACGGGCTGAACGGCTTCGGCATCCGATCCAGCACGCAGGGCGGCGACGTCGCGGTGGTCAACGAGGGCGCCATTTTGGCCACGGGGCAGGCGGGCCATGGCATCTATGTCACGTCGGGACTGAACACGTCCGGCTCGCTGTCGGTCGACAACCGGGCGCCGATCACGGTTGGCGCCACGGGGAATACCGAGGGCTCACGCGGCATCTATATGATCGCCCGGGCTGGCGGGACGGCCACCGTCACGGGCACTGGTGACATTACTGTGTACGGCAACCCGGCGACAGTGCGCGCCTTCGGCATTACCGTGGGCGCGGAAGCTGGCGCCGTCACCGTCGACTATTCGGGCAACATCACCACCTACGGCGATGGCTCGGCTGCCATTCGCGCGCATTCCGTCAGCGGCAATACGCAGGTGACCTACACCGGTGCCCGCCTCGAAACCTTCAACGGCAATGCCAACGGGATCTACGCCACCACGGGTGCGGCGACCAACACGGTCGGCATCACGGCGCAGGGCACGATCATCACGCACTCGGACAATGGCGGTGGAGAAGGATCCGGCGGCGGCTCGTTCGGTCTGCAAGGCACCAGTCTGGGCGGCGACGTCGACATCAATTTCGTGAGCGGCAGCATCGACGTGAATGGCAGCGGCGCGGCCATCGTGGCGGGCAGCGGCTACAACGGCGGTACGGGGCTGGGGAAAGTCACCGTGCAGAATGCCGGCACGCTGACGGCGCGCGGCAACGCCCAGCGTGGGATCGCCACGCTCTCGGGAGCGGGCGCGCAGACCATCATCAATCGCGGCGCGATCCAGACGCTCGGCGCGATCGACGCGCAGGGCATCCTGGCGCGGGGCAGCGGCGCGGCGGCGATGTCCGTCGTCAATGAAGGGGCGATCTCGACCGTCGGGAACAATGCGTCGGGCCTGGAGATCACCTCGGTGGGCGGCGCGGTCGATGTGCAGAACCTCCAGCCGGTTCGGGCGGGATGGGGCACGAGCGCGGGCATCGCCACGGCCGGGCTGACACAGGCCGTGCGGAATGCGTCCTCCATCGAGGCCCTGAGCGATCAGGCCGTGCGCGCCGACAGCAACGGCTCGGCGGGATCGTTCCGGCTCGACAACGCTGGCACCATGACGGGCGTGGTCTCGGCGGCGACGTCGGACGTCACGCTCAACAACAGCGGCACGTGGAACCTGCGCAGCTTCGCGGATAGCACGGGAAGCGGTTCGCGGGATAGCTGGAACGTCGCCATCGCCAACCTCGGCACGGGCTTGAACAACACGGTCGACAACACCGGCACGCTGGCGCTGGCCGCGCAGCCGGTGAGCGGGGCGGGCGGCACGCGGCAACCGGCGGACGCCATCGTCACCTTCAACCCCGCCGGCGCCTACCTGCCGCTGGGTCAGACCGCCAACACGCCGGTGGCTGGCGGCGCGGTGCAGGGCCAAATCCTCGGCGTGCGGACGTTCACCAACAGCGGCACCATTGATCTGACCGGAGGCGGTGCGGCGGTCGGCAACGTCCTGGTGATCGGGGGCGGCCAGACGGCAGGGCAGTACGGCGGGGGCCTCTATGTCTCCAATGGCGGGACGCTGAAGCTCAATGCCGTGCTCAATGAGGGAGGGCCCGCCTCCCGTGCCGACATGCTCGTGGCGGATGCCACGGCGACCGGGGCCGGCGGTGCCACGCGGCTCCGTGTGAACAATGTCGGGGGGCAGGGCGCGCTCACGGTCGCCAACGGGATACCGCTCGTGGAAATCCTGAGCCCCGTGGCCACCGACAGCGCTCCCGGTGCCTTCGCGCTGGAAGGCCGCGCCGTGGCGGGCGCCTACGAATACCGGCTGTTCCAGGGCGCGCCGGATGGCAGCGCGGGTAACGTCTGGTATCTGCGGTCCGAGCAGGACCCGAATCCAAGCCCAACTCCGACGCCGGGCGGGGCGCTCTATCGGCCCGAGGTGGCGGCCTACCTCGCCAATCAGCGCCTGGCTGGCCAGATGTTCGTCCATAGCCTCCATGACCGGCTGGGCGAGCCCCAGTACGTGGAAGGGCAGGATTTCGACCACGAGAACGACAAGCCGCGGTCGGGCTGGCTGCGCGCGGTGGGCAAGTGGGAGGGCAGCCGCAGCAGCAATGGTGTGTTCAAGACCAGCACGGACGCCTTTCTGTTGCAAGGGGGCGCCGAAATGGCCAAGTGGAAGGTCTTCGGCGAAGCCGCCCGCGCCCACCTTGGCCTGATGGGCAGCTACGGCAACGCCTGGACGGACGCGCAAGCGCAAGGCAACGCCTTCCGCGCCAAGGGCAAGGTGGAAGGCTGGAGCGTGGGCGCCTACGGCACCTGGTACCAGAACGATGAGCACAAGCTCGGCGCCTACGTCGACACCTGGTTCCAGTACGGCTGGTTCACCAATCGCGTGGAAGGCGACCTGCTGCCGGTGGTCCGCTACCATGCGCAGGGTTTCGCCGTATCGGCGGAGGGCGGGTATGCCATGCCGCTGCGCAACGATTGGGTGATCGAGCCGCAAGGGCAGCTGATCTACGTCGGCTACAGCGAGGACGACATCACGGAGCCGAATGGCACGCGCGTGAGCGGGGCGGACTCGCACGGCTGGATCACGCGGCTCGGGACGCGGCTGCATCGCACCTACGTCCGCGATGACGCGCGCAAATGGCAACCGTACCTGACCCTCAACTGGTGGCATACCAGCGTCGGCAGCAACGTCTCGTTCAATCAGCTTCCCGTGGGCAGCATGTACCCGGATAATCGGTACGAAGTGAAAATCGGCGTCAATGTGGATTTGCGCAAGCGCTGGACTGGCTGGACCAATGTGTCCGGCGCGTGGGGCGCGCAGAGCTTCTATCAGTATGTGGTGCGCGCCGGGGTGAAGTACACGTGGTAGCTGTCGTCAGGGCAAATAGAGCATGAAACTCGCGGTAATCGGACGGGGATTGATCGGCGCGGCGGCGGCGCGCCATTTGTCGAAGATGGGCCACGAGGTGGCGCTGATTGGACCCGATGAGCCGGCCGACTACGCTGGCCATGCCGGGGTCTTTGGTAGCCACTACGATGAAGGCCGTATCACGCGGCAGTTCGATTCGACGCCATTCTGGCGGGACATGAACCGCGCATCGATTGCGCGCTACGGCGAGATTTTTGCGGAAAGCGGGGTCGAGTTCTACCGGGAAGTCGGCGTGCTTCACGTGGGCCCTGGTCAGAGCCCGGACGTGTCCTCCATCGGCGGCATTGCGGCGGACGCCGGCATTTTTGTAGAGGCTTATGACGATGCGGGGCTCGCTCAGCGATTCCCGTACCTGGGATTTCCGGCTGGAACCCGGGGCTATTTCGAGCCGCAGCATGCCGGTTATATCAGCCCGCGCCGGCTGGTCCGTGCGCAGACGATTGCGGCGGAGCGCGCCGGGGCCCGGATTCTCGCCGAACCCTCGCTCGGCATCTCGGAAAGCGCCACTGGCGTGACGATCCGGACGCGATCGGGCGATGTGGAGGTGGAGCGCGTTCTCGTTGCGGCCGGCGGACATACCCAATCGCTGCTGGGCCAATCCCTGGGTTTCGTGGTGTACGCACGGACTGCCGCGATGTTTCGGCTCGATGCGGCGGAGGTGCAACGCCTGGCCGGCATGCCATCGATGCGTTGTTTCGGACCCAAGGGTGCCGATCCCTATATCCTGCCGCCCATCCTCTATCCGGACGGCCAGACCTGGCTGAAGCTCGGCGCCGATCCGGTGGATATCCCCCTCGAAAGCGAGGGGAATATCCAGGACTGGTTTCGGTCCGGCGGCTCGATTCCCGTGGCGGAAGGGCTCGAAGCGCAGCTCCTCGAGCGTATCCCCGGCCTGCAAATCGAAGAACGGCGCGTCGTGCCCTGCATGACCACCTTCGGCACAACGGGCCTGCCGCGCATCGGGCCGCTTTCGGATCGCGTTACCGTTGCATTCGGCTGCTACGGCAAAAGCGCGAAGTGTTCGGACGAATTGGGCAGATTGGGATCCATGGCGCTGCTCGGTGAAAACCACGGGGTGCTTGCGGCTTGAAATATGCCGGCACGTACTTGCAATGCCGCCCCTTGCGCGCTGAAACGAGCCATTAACGCGTCTTGGTTACTGGCCGTTGCCACGCTGTTGAAGAATTCATCGAGGGGAATGCTGTCCTTGAATTCCGCGCCAGATACCTGACCGTCCTTGTCGATGTCCATGGCCTCATGGATGCTCGCCAGTTCCGCCTCACTCTTGCCGGCCAACTGCTTGCCCAGTTCGCTGAGGGATACCACGTTATCGCTGTTGAGGTCGGTGGCCTTGAGCTGCTCTGTCTTGAACGCATCGACCATGTCCACCAACTTCAGGGCCATGCCCCGTGCCTTGAAACGATCCACGGCACCCGCATTCGCACTGGCCGTTTCTGCGGCCTGCGTGCGCCTGAGTGACGACGATGCCTGTGCACTGCGAATCGCATCGAGTCCACCGAGTCTGAGTTGGCTCATCAATATTTCCTTAGGAGAAAAGTGATGCCGGGGAATTCCGGCGCTGACGATTCTAGGCAGTGCGATAGGTCGCAATGCGCGGAAAAAGGGGTGTTTACTAAGTCACTTTGAATCTGCCGAGGCATCTTTCAAAAGAAGGCCGCCACGTTGTCAGTTATCAAGGGAAACATGGCAGTTTCCCTTGATCAGCGCGTCATGCGCGCGCCAACTCGACTTGCCCGCGGAGCGCGGCGACGATGGCCTCGCCGACGGCGCTGCCCGATGCCGGATTCTGGCCAGTGATCAGGCGACCATCGACCACGAGCTTGGACTGCCACGGATCGGCGGAAGCGAACTCGGCGCCTGCCGCGCGCAGCGCATCCTCCAGCAGGAACGGGACGTCCGCCTTGGCGTAGCCCTCTTCCTCAGCGTTCGAGAAGGAGGTCAGGCGGCGACCCTGGACCAGCGGCGTGCCGTCCTCCAGCGTGACGCCGAGCAGCGCGGCCGGCCCGTGGCAAACGGCGGCGACGATCTTGCCGCCGTTCCAGGCGCGCAGCACCGCGCGCTTGACGTCGGGGTCGTTTGCGATATCCACCATGGGGCCAAGGCCGCCGGGGAAGAAGATCGCGTCGTAGTCCAGGACATCGACTTCCGAGAGCTTGCGGCTATGCGCCATGCGCCGGATCGCCTGGCTCTTGCTGAACGCGAGCTGCGCGGGATCGGTCTCGTCGTAGCCGTCGAACGGTGGGTTGCCACCGAGGGGCGACGCGTACTCCACGGCAATGCCGGCGGCGTCGAGCACTTCGAAGGGGTGGGCCACCTCAGGGTAGAAGTAGCCGGTGGCGCGCTTGTTCGGCCCGATCTCGGCCGCATTTGTCAAAATGAACAGGACATGCTTGACGGTCATGATGAACTCCTTCTGGTCTGCATTTCGCGGCACAGCGCGGTTGAATGAACTGTAGCCAGACAGGCAGCCTGGGAGTAGATAGCATCGCATTGACACATTGGCTCATGGAATAAGACAATCGGCCATGGACCCGACCAATACGATCCTCGACGAACTCCGCGCGATGGCGATCTTCGCCACCGTCGTGCGCTGTGGCAGCTTCGCCGCCGCGGCGCGCTCGCTCGGGCTCACCCGCGCCGTGGTGAGCCACCACATCCGCGCCCTCGAAACGAAACTTGGTGTGCCCCTGGCCCAGCGCAGCACACGCAGCTTCAGCCTCACCCCGGCGGGGCAGGCGTTCCGCGTGCATTGCGAGCGGCTACTCGATGAGGCCGTGGACGGCATCCGTAGCATGGAGTTGATGCGCGCCGAGCCACGCGGCGAGGTGTGGCTGACCTGCTCGCACCACTTCGGCACCAAGCGGATCCTGCCGGCGCTGGTCGCGTTCCGGCGGCGCTATCCGGCGGTTCGCCTTCATGTCGCGATGTCGGATGCCAACGTGGATATCGTCCACCACGGTGTGGAACTGGCCGTGCGGGCGGGGCCGCTGGCGGATTCGTCACTGCTTGCTCGCCGCTTGCTTCGGGAAGCCACCATGCTGTGCGCATCCCCGGCCTACCTACGTCAGCACGGGGCGCCCGGTTCGGTCGAGGAACTGGACGGTCATCGCTGGGTCGTCTATCCGCCGAGCCAGCGCACCACGGTCGTACGCGCTGGCGGCAAGGACATCGAGGTCCCGGTGCAGGGCGATGTCGTGACGGACAGCGCCGCCTCGCGGCTCGCGTTCGTGCTCGCGGGTGACGGCATCGCCAGGCTGCCGGCCTACGACGCCGCGTCGCTCCTGGCCTCCGGCGATCTGGTGCGCGTGCTGCCAGACGCCGAGACCGCGCCGCTGGAGATCTTCCTGGTCCATTCGAAGCAGATCGGCCCTAGCGCCAAGCTCCTGCGGGACTTCCTGCTGGCCACCGCGAGCGAGGACAACTGGTGATCGATTTCGGATAGCCTCCGGCGAACCGCCTCAGGCCCGGGGCGCCTGTGTTGTTCCTGTCGCGCACGCTTCGTGGCGCGGAATAGTGCTGGGCGGAGAATGCCTACCCGAAGCTGATCACTTCAACCGCCTGTCCAAGGGCGGCCACTTCGCGGCCTGGGAACAACCGCAAGCGTTCACGGAAGACGTCCGCAAGAGCTTCATGTCGTTGCGATAGCGCGGACACGTGAGTCGGGGACTTTGGGGCGCGGACTTGTTCCACCATGTATCAATTCAAGTTCTCCTGGATGGCTTCATCGGGCCAATCCGCGCTTCTATAGTGCTCTCCATCGCTGGAGGCAAGGCAGCACGCCGATGCTTCAGGCACGTCAGGAGATAGACACATGACATTCTTTGCGAAACGCATCGGCGTAGGGTTGGCACTGGCCACAACCCTCGCGGCCGGGACTGGATGGGCGGCCAGCCTGTCGCCCACGTCCAACGGGGCCATCCTGCAGGAGGACATTCAGTGGTCGTCCTTCCCAGCCTTTCCAAAACGTGCGCGCCTGTCGGTGCTGGTCGGAGATCCGTCGGCCGCGGGGCCTTACGTGGTGCGCGTCAACGTGCCCGCAGGCGTGAAGTTGATGCCGCACGTGCATCGAGAGGATCGGGTCTACACCGTGATCTCAGGGGTGTTCTATATCGGTATCGGCGAGGAGTTCGAGCCGCAGAAGCTGGTCGCATATCCCCCGGGCAGCGTCATCGTGTTGCCGGGTGGCACGCCGCATTTCCACTGGGCCCGGTCGGGGGACTATGTCACCCAGGTAAGCGGGAATGGCCCGCTTGGGATCGACTACGTGAACGTCGAAGACGATCCGCGCCAGAAGGCACACATCCACTGAGTCGCAGCCTTGCGGCGAGCTAAAAAAGATTGAAGGAATGATATGGAACTGGTCTATGTTGCCGACCCGATGTGCTCGTGGTGCTATGGATTCGGCAAGGAATTGACGGAAGTCCGCAAAATCTTGCCCGATCTGCCGCTGCGGATCGTAGTGGGTGGCATCCGAGCGGGGGCCACCGATATCCTCGACGACGCCGGCAAGCGATTCCGCCTGCATCATTGGGGCCTGGTGGAGAACGCAAGCGGCCTGCCGTTCAATCGCGAGGGGCTGATGGCTCGGGAGAACTTCGTCTACGACACGGAACCCATCTGCCGCGCCGTCGTCGCGGCTCGCCTGCTGGTACCGCAGGGCGACCTCCTGACGCTATTCCGTGCCTTGCAGGAAGCGTTCTATGTCGATGCCCGCGATACCACCGACGGCAAGGTGCTAGCGGAAGTCGCCGCGCAAGCGCTGAATCGGCAAGGCCATGACGTCTCCGCGAAGACGTTCCTGGATCAGTGGTCCAGCGACGCCGCCATCGCGGCCACCATCGAAGACTTCCATACCGCACGCAGCTGGGGCATTTCAAGTTTCCCGGCGCTGCGCTTGCATCATGGCGGCCGTCTGTACCGCGTCTCGGACGGCTACGCACGAGCCGGCGATATCGCGCAACAACTGACGCGTGTGATCGATGCCGCCAGTGCGGCCGCTTGACGAAGGAGGAAGCCGCTAGCCCACATCCAGCGAAGCGGTCACCGGCGCAATTGGCAGGCTCAACGTGAACCACGTGCCTGTTGCGTCCGGCTCCCAGGATACCGCTGCATCGAGGGCCGACGCGCGGCGCTGCACGTTGGCGAGGCCTCTGCCGCCGTGTGCCAGTGGCACGCCGGTGGGGTCGAACGGCGTGCCGTTGTCGTGCACACGCACCATCACCACGTGGTCGTCGTGGCTGGTCTGCACGCGGATCGCGGTCGCGTGGCTGTGCTTGAGCACGTTCGTGAACACTTCCTGCAGGATGCGCAGGATGTGGAGGGCGCTCTGGGCGCCGAGCCACTGCAGCGGCGGGATGTCGTCGACGTCCCACGTAAGCGAGATGCCCGCGGCTTCGAGCCTCGACCCCAGCCGGTAGCGCAACGTGGCCAGCAGAAGCAACAGGTCCGTCGATACCGGTTCCAGCGAGTCAATTGTCAGCTTGAGGTCGTCGATGCATTCGCGCAGCACCTGGGCGATATCGTCGGCGCGCGCCGTGCCGGATGGGTCCTTCTCGACCATGCGCAAGGCGCTGATCAACGATGATCCGAGACCGTCATGCATGTCCTGCAGCAGCCGCTGTCGCTCACGCGTCAGCGTCTCGCGGCGCTCCACATCACGCAGCTGCCGATGGCTTTCCAGCAGTTCCGCTTCCCGCTGCGCCAGACGCAGCGAGAGGTTGGCGTTGGCCTGCGCCACCTCATCCAGCGCGCTGGTATAGCGGCGATACATCAGCACCATGAACAGCAGCAGCTGCACGCATCCCAGGTAGGACAGCAGGTAGATACCCTCGATATCGATGCGGTAGTTCTGCAGCAGCAGGTCATGCACGGCGATCGGCGTGCTCATCGCATTCCAGGCCGAGAACGTCAGCGCCTCGCGCGACCTGGCTAGCCAGGCAGCCCGCAAGGCCGCAATCGACACCACGAGGTTCAGCGCCACCAGCAGCAACTGGGACAGCGGGTAGAGGAACACCACATGCGTGAGCCACGACAGTGGCAGCGTGCTGGTGGCCAGGAACACGACCGAGCAGTACAGCGCGGCTTCCAGGCGCCGGTAGCGCAGGCCCAGATATCGGAAGATGAACAGGTAGCAGGCCAGGATCAGCCACGCGATACTGTTGAAGGCCAGCCAGCTGAACCAGGCCTCCGGAATCGGCAATGGGTCCTGGCCAACCAGGTACTGGAGCGTGTGCAGGAAGTAGGCCCCTGCGGCCAGGAAGCACAGCAGGTAGCGCGTTTCGTCGCGGCGCCGGAGCCAGACCAGCAACGAGAAGATGCCGACCGCGAGCAGGCCACCGCTGGACAGGTAAGGAAACTGCGTCTGGAGGAAGCTTCGTGCTGCGTAGCGCCAGAACAGGTCGTCGCGCGTGCCAATCCGCACCGACGACAGGGCGGCGCCGACCTGACCCACCACATCGATACGGATGACGATGTCGCGCGGCGCCTGCCCGAGCGCGATCCACAAGGGATAGTTGTAGCCGTTCCATACCGGCCCGCCGCGAGACTGCCAGAGTTGCTCGCCGTCCGCGTACACGGTGAGGCGTCCCACGGTCTGCCAGCGCGGCGCGTAGAGGTAGAGGGGTTCGCCGGCAGCGGCCGTGGCCACCGGAAGCGCCAGTCTCACCCAGACCGTTTCGATCTGGCCTGACCCCACCTCATCGGGTGTCACGTGACGCGGCACGGCCATCGGCAGCGGCGTGTCCCGCCATGCTTCGCCGGCGGCGGGCAGCGCGAGCTGCGGCGGAAGCCGGTCGAGCGTGCCGCCGGGCGTGATCCGTAGCTGCGCCGAGGTGATGTGCCAGGGCAGGGCCTCCGCCAGCGCGCCCTGGAGCGAACCCGCCAGCAACAGGGCGAGGACGAAGGGGAGCCACCGCCGCCATGCCGGCGTGCCCGCGCTGTCAGTCATCGCGCAGCAGGCCATGTTGCCGGGCCACGTTGATGGCCTCGACCTTCGAATGGACGTCCAGTTTGACGTAGATGCGTCGGACATAGGTCAGCAGCGTATGTCTCGATACGCCGATCCGGTGCGCAATTTCGTCGTGCGAGAAGCCCCGCGTGATGTCGTTCAGGACCTCATATTCGCGCGGGGATAGGGCGGAAGGCTTCGGGCCGGCCGCTGCCTGGGGGGCTCGCACCGGCGCATCGGCTGGCGGCGCTTGCAGGCGGGACAGCACCTGGCGGGCGATCAGCGGACTGATCGGGCTGCCGCCCTGATGCAGTGACCGCAGCTCCCGCACGATATGGGCCGCCGTGCTGTCCTTGAGCAGGTAGCCGGTGGCGCCCGCGGCAATCGACTGCATGACGTGGCTTTCGTCGCCGAAGACCGTGGCCACCATCACATCGCAGCGCGGCCATGCCACGCGTGCCGCGCGGATGGCATCGATGCCGGACCCGTCGGGCAGCCCCAGATCGACAACGAGGATGTCTGCGGCAGGGGCCGATTGCAGCAGCGCCAGCCCATCGCGCAACGTCGTGACGACGCCAGCGGTGCGCATGTCGGGCGCGCTGGACAGCGCCTCGAGGAATGCCGCACTGAAACCGGGATCGTCTTCGATCAGTGCGACGCGGATGGGCGGGGCAAGGGGAGAGGAGCGGTCAGTGGACACGGGAGGACGAATGCGAGACGAACGGGTCGAGGCACGACATGCAACGGCCCGTGCAGCCGCTATCCCCCCAAGATCGTGGGGCATGACGGCTTGTCGCACGATCTGGGGACATACAGCCCGAAAACCCAAGGCTATGATCCAGCCGGATTGTTGCACGCACGGGACCGGATGCAAAGACGGCGCGCGCGGGCATGCACCAAAACAACAGGCTCGACGAGCCAACAGACTAACGAACGGGGAAGGGTCGCAGAATGAAACGGGAAACCTGGGTGAAGGCATGGGCGGCCCTGGCGGTCAGTGTTGCACTGGGCGCATGCGGCGGGGACGGGGGAAACAACGGGGGGAACGGCGCGGGCAGTGGTGGCGGTAACGGCGGCGCGGGGACGCCATCGACGCCCGAAACACCCAGCACCCCGGGCAATCCGGAGACGCCCGCGACGCCGCAGGCCGTGACATACCTCGGCGTGATCAGCTTTGGCGACACGCTTGTCGTGACGCTCGATGCCCCGGCCGCAGGCCAGGTGCGGATCCGCTTCTCCGATTCGGCGTTCGGGCTGGCTGGTGCGGTGATCGGCCACTACGTCAAGAACGGGAACGTCTACACGGTCAGCGCGCTCGAGGCCGACAGCGCCGAACCGCCGCCGGCTTTCGTGACCGCGCTGCTGGGCTCGGTGACCGCGTCGTTCACGGTGTCGGGCACCACGCTGACGGGCGAGATCTCCGGCCTGCCGAAACAGCTCGGCAACGGCAAGCTGTCGGGGCAGGTCACCGCAAGCAGTGTCAGCACGCCGGTGACGGCTGCCGATCTGGCCGGTACCTACACCTTCCTGCGCGGACAATCCACGTACTACGCAAGTTCCGGAAACCTCCAGATTCAGTACGGCATGGGCGGTCAGATGCGCGTGGGCGCCGACGGTACCGCGCGGCTGTGCCAGGCTGGCACGTACAGCGACACCTGCGGCATGGGCCTCGCCGGCACACTCGCGCTGGCGGACCAGACGCGCTACCCGGGCGCCTACACGCTGACCCTGGGTGGCAAGGTCTGGGGACAGGTCTTCCCGCTGAAGACGAGCGGCGTCACTGCGCTGTACCTCGACCACCTTCAACTCGATTCCGCAGGCAACCGCATGACCGGCACGGGGGTCTTCCGGCCCGCCCAGACACTGACGGCGAGCCAGGTAGCCGGGCAGTGGGTCTGTCGGCAGCCGGGCGTGTCGTATGCCGCTGTCACGGGTCTCGGCATTAGTGCCGCGCTCGATGGTTCGATGCAGGAGGAAGCGCTGACCATCTCCGGCACGGGTTCGGTCACCAGTGCCGGGACCGGACAGGTCGCCTCGCTGGCGCTGAATCGGGCCAACAACCTACTGGGCGTCTCGTCGCCGGCCGCCATCCCGGGCACCATGTACGCGGACTGGACCGTGCCAGCGGTTCCGCCCAACACCGTCACGGGCCTGCGCACGCAGGTGTTCATGCCGCTCGACGAGAACAGCATGGCCTACTACGCCGAGGTGACCAGCAAGCCGACCGACCCGAGGAATTGGACGTTCGTCGTGCAGGGGATGTGTCGGAAGGGGTAGCCGTAGAGCATTATGCCGGTGGACTTGCCATGGAATGGCGTGGCCATCGGCTGGGATGGTTTTTGGCCTTGGCGATGCATCTACACCCTTCAGCGCACTCTATGTCAGGAACGGCTGGATAGACTTGCTGTACCCATGCTGGATACCCGACGAGAAGAAGCCACCGCAGTCGGCCTTCCTGACACACGGGCCACACTCTGTAGCGAACTCGTTCTTCCAGTCCGATATTGACCGGACGTAGGATGGATCGACGTCGCGATTCACGAGACACAGCGGATGGTTGTATACAGATGTCTTGAGGCCATAGCTCCTCAAGATTCTCACAGCCTTGCTCAATTCCGATTTGTACTCGATAGGGTCGATCCAGAGTGCATCCAAGTTCGCGCGTGTGAAGCCCGTCATCTCGAGAGCCATGAGAGCGACGTGGTCCACGAACAGTAGATTGCGCGCAATATACTCAGCCAACTCCGGCAAGCCCTCGCAGGTTTGCTTGTGGAGCACCACTCGAATCTCGACCTTCTGGTTCAGGCGCTTGAGATTGAGGATGCCGCGGATGGTTTCGTCGAATGCTCCCTTGGCCTGGACGACGTAGTCATGCCGTGACGGATCTGCCGAATAGACGGGAATGCCAACCATCATGTCAGGATGGCCTATAGCAGCGTACTTCGCAGCGAACTGCGGGTCAGCAAAAGTCCGGCCGTTGGAAAGGATATGCAGCGAGGTTTGTGGCAGCCAGTTCTTGATATGGCGAAGCAAGCCAATGAACCCGTCGCCATACAAAGTCGGCTCACCTCCGGTGATACCGAGATTGCGAGCCTCTCTGGGGATGAGGCGAACGGTCTCCTTCGCCTCGTCCAATAGCCAGCTGTCATCTAGGCGCTTTGGAGGCTGGGAGCACATCAAGCAATAGTTGTTGCACTGCTCCGTAAGCAAAAGGCTGTTGTGATTGGAACTCGTACGATACAACGACCGAACACGGCCATCGCCGCTTAGAGCGATGACATCGCCATCCTCCAGATAGGAAAACTCGTCACCTAACAGCGTGCACGGTGTTTCATCCCCGAGATCTGCAGGTCGGCTATTGAACGCCAGATAGTGCGCAAATCCCGGCGGCACAGGTCCGGAGCCCTTGACCAGGAATGCCTTGCTTCCGCGTAGCGGCGCGGCGAGCGTGCGATTTGTGCTCAGACTTAATATCTGGCGCTGAGCGGTATTCTTTTCTGCCCAGATGACGCGGCCTGAGAGAGTTAGCATCGGTTCACCCACCGCATGAAAATTTCCTTTGCTTCGGCGTCTCTGCGCATGATGTCTAGCAAGTGTTTGGTCACACCCATCATACGTTTGCAAAACTCTGATTCGGGCTTTCGTCCTAGCACATCGCCGTACATCGCATGATGGAACACCGGCTCAGCTCCGCACCACGGCTCGAAGGCACAGTCACTACACATCGGCGCCGAACCCGTGAAAGAATCCTCGAGCGCATTGAGTAAAGCGTCGTTCGTAAAGATCTCCTCGTAGGTGTTCTCGTGGACGTTGCCAAGCCGGAACGTTGTGTCGCCCATTTCTCGAAGCATCCGGCTCTCGTCCGACGCATACACATCGCCGTCGTAGTTGAACACCACCGCAGCAATACCTGCGCCTGCCGGGTTCATCAAGTCGACGAAACCAGGATCATTCGACGTCAACATCTTCGTCAGAATGAGGCTGGAGTAATACTCGGTAAATGGCAGACCGGCTTTGTTGAGTTCCAGGATGTAGTCCAAGCCTTCCTTGTAGAACTGCAGCCAGCGTTCTGCGTTGTAGGCTTGGAAGCTCTTCGTCTTCAGGGCGAACCCATAGGGGGAGAGGTGTCGCAAGAAGATGCCGCTTAATCCGTGCTTCACGTACTCGTCGATGATTTCGCGCACCCTGTCCAGGCTTGCGGGTGAGGTTGTCATCAGTGCCGACACAGAGTCATATCCGACGATATCCCTAGCTCGTCGAAGTCCTGCGACAAACCGCGCGTGACTATCTCGTCCCGGGCGCGGGCGATTTTTATTGTGCAAATCTTCCGGACCATCCAGCGAGGAAGACAGATAGATATGGTGGTCCCTGCAGTACTCCAGGATTTCGTCGGTGGCCAGTGCCAGGGTCGTCGTGATGACGAACTCCAGATCACGGCCTTCCTCGATGCCACGTCGCTTGGCCTTTTCGACTACATATCGAATCAGGTCAAAGTTGAGCAGAGGCTCGCCACCTTGGAACTCAATTTTGATGGCCGGGTTGGGCGACCGGAAGACAAGCTCCAGGGCCTTGTCTGCGCTCTCGGGCGTCATGTCGAAGGCGCCTTTGTCCTCCGACTGACGTGACACTTGGCAGTACTGGCAGCTGTGGTCGCAACGAAGCGAAACGACGAACAGATGCAGGTTCGTAAAATTCGCGAGCTTGTTGAACTTCGTGCGCGTCTTGAGTGCGAGAAGTTCCAGGCTGGCTTCGTCGCCCTCTTCCCTAATGAAGTGCCGCGACCGTAATGCAACATAGTCGTCGTCAGTGGGCTTGAGTCGACGGGCAACCAGGTCGTGGAGCTTTGCGCGCGACAAAAAGGTGAACTCACCAACTGCATTCGTGAGAACTATTTCTTCGTCATTCAACGGCTCAAATCGAAACGGCAAGAGATGATATTTACCGGAGCTATCGAGGTAACTCTCGAGGGGCTGAAACTTGCTCATCCTTGGAGCCCGGTGCGCGAAAAGGCGTATGCGAGGATAAGATTCCGAGCAGGCTCCGTCTCTTCTTTGATTTGCAGGCGCAACTGCTGGTCAAGCAACTCTCGCTTGAAGTTAGCCACCAGGTTGTCCAGCGCGGTGCTTCCTGCCTTCACCGGGTCGATTTCGCAGACGAGCTTATCCCCACTTTTGGATATCAGGATCGTGAGGCGATCAATGAATCGATAGGCTGCCTTCTGAACAGCCTCCAATCGATAGATGGCGGGGTCCAGTTCCAGACGTAGTGTCATCGTAGGCTCAAAAAAATGGCTCCGAGATCGAGCCGATACCACAAATCAGTCTGCCCGCCCATTAACGACCAGAGTAATGTGATGCGTGAGATGCGTGCGAAGCATGCGAGGCGTGAGAATGGTGGTAGGCCATCAACGTGCCTTCTTCGGCATTGCGCTTCAGAACGAAGTTGAATGCATCACCGCTTTGGGTGCGCACCGCGATTCGCTCCGTCGGCTTCGAATCTGACGGCGAATTCGAGGTCTGCCCAGTAGAATCATGAGTAGGAACTTGCATGGCCGGTGCGTTTTGGGCAGCAAATCCGGCTGCCACTGCTGCAAATGCTTTGAGAAATCCCTTCATTTCGACCGTCCCCTTATTGATTTGTTTTTCCCACCACAACAAATGTGCGCTTTTTGGGGCGCATTTAGCAGTCGCCTCAGAATCTTGTCTGGGTTGTCCGCCGACGTTACAAATAGTTACTAGCGTGGGTTGCGCAAGTGTATAACGAGCAGCCCCAATTCGGTGCCTACGTTAGAGCACTCAAAGTCCCCCCTTTTGTAGGGGATAGGGCCCAACTGTCGAGTACAAGGCGCTTGGCTGCCAACGTAATGCATTTCGCCCTAGTTGCTCCGACTCATTGGAAATTTGATCCGAGAGCTTTAGCAGGCATATGACCTTAATCTGGAATCGTGCGTCAACACGTAGGTCTGTAAGCAGCTGCTCGTAACGACAATTCCCGAACCAATCGGTTTTGACTGCCCCCCCCACCGTCAGACAATCACCTACCCCCACAGAGCAATGTCAGGCGCAGGCCGTCTCTGACAATATCCGCCGACCGAGAAATCGGTAAGACCTAAATTCGCGTTCTGACCGCTGCCAATGCGCAGCGGTTTTTTTTTGTGCGTGTCACGCGTGCGCCGGGGGCCGCCAGTCCCCAGCGCCTACCTGAGATACCCCTCGAAAGTACTACCTAGGGATTTCCGAACCCGGCTTCAGACAATTACCGATGGCCGGCAGGTGTGGCGCCGCGCAACATCCACGCGGTCAAGCAGACGTCAGGTTGAAGGAGCCCAGTGGTGAAGCCAGTGATAGCCGGTCGGGAGCGGGTGTGATTGATACCGCGCTCGCCCATCTCGCCTTGCAGTTGAATCAGATGTTCCGCCGCCGCGTGGTGCTGGCGGAGGACATGGTCGTTGTGTCCAACCTGCAGGAGCTGGGGGGAGGCGCGGTGCCTTCGGTAGCCAACAAGCTGGTGCTGTTCCTGGGCGGGATCGAGCGCGATACTGCCGCGCATCGGGCGCGCGGCGCCGTCACGGCCGAGCAAGGCAGCCGCGTGGCCGGCGCCGAGCCGCTGTTCCTGAACCTGCTGGTGGTCTGCGCGGCCACGTTCAGTGGGCAGACTTACCCCGAGGCGCTGCGCGCCCTGGCCGACGCCATCACGTTCTTCCAGGCCACCCCGGTGTTCGACCATCAGAACACCCCTGACCTCGACCCCCGAATCGACCGCATCGTGCTCAATATCGAAAACCTGAGCACGGGCGAGATGCATAGTCTGTGGAGCATCCACGGCGGCCACTACCTGCCCTCGGTGCTGTATCGCGTGCGGCTCGTGTGCCTGGACCCCGCTGCGACGCAGCGTCGCGACCCGCTGGTGGGGCGCCCCGAGGTGGGTGTTCGGCCATGACGTCCGGCTATCGTGCGGTCACCGCGCTGTCCATCCGACATCCGTACTTCTCCGCGGGATGGCCGGGCGCCTTGCACCTCGCGCCGGAGCCGCCCACGGCAGCGCTGATGTCCCGTTTTGGCCTGCTGCTGCGCGGCGAGCCGCGCCGCTTCGTGATCATGGCGGAAGCCAGCCAGCTCGACACCTTCTGGCGCGCGCGCGACGAATGGCCTGAAGCCGGCCTGTCGTTCACGGCCCGCTCCGCCGATCCGCTCTGGGCTTACTACACCGACGTGCGTGCCCCTGTCTTTGCGGAAAGCACGACGACCGGTGCGCTGCGCGTGAATTTTCCGCTGGCCTCGCGCGATTGCCCGACGCTGGCCGACTGGCTCGCCGCCGCGCCACCCGACCATGTTATCGACGTGCCGGTGCGCCATACGTTCTGGAAATACCTGCTGATCGGCGACTGGGGCACGCTGGATACGCTGCATTGCGCGGATCTTGCCGGCGCGGTCAGCTTTGCCGAGCCGGTGCCCGAGACGCTGCCGGACGGCGCCACCGTGACTGCCATCCGCTCGGCCGCGCCGCTGCCGCTGGCGGAGCGCCCGCGCCACCGTTTCCAGCTGCGCCGCGCATCGGGTGCGGGCGCCCGCGTGCTGGTGCCGCGCCTGCCGATGGCAGCCCCTGTGGCGTTGCGCCGGGAAGTCATCGACGGCGCGCTGTGCGATGTATCAGAGATCTTTGTCAACCGCTAACCGTTTTCACCGGGAGAGTGTGCAATGGGTGCAATGAAGACGCCTGGCGTCTATATCGTGGAGAAGAACGCCTTCCCGAATTCGGTGGTGGAGGTGGCAACGGCCGTTCCGGCGTTCATCGGCCATACGCAGATTGCCGATAACCGCAACAAGCCGCTCAGCATGAAGCCGTGGCGCATCAGCTCCATGGCCGAATATCACCAGTACTTCGGCTTCTCGCCGTTTCCGCGTTTCACGATCGCCGAAAAGACCGATGCCTCGGCGATTGCCGCGTTCCGCGTGGCCGGCAAGGACTACGTGCTCGAGATGCCGGAAGGCAAGGACGGCGGCGGCTACATGCTCTATCGCGCGCTGCGCCATTTCTTCCAGAACGGCGGTGGCCCGTGCTACATCGTCTCCGTGGGCGACTATACGCAGGACCTCGACCTCGACAAATTCAAGGCTGGCATCGACGAACTGCTCAAGGAGCAGGAGCCGACCATGGTCGTGATTCCGGAGGCCGTGCGTTTCAAGGCCGCCGAATGCATCGACCTGCAGCAGGCCGTGCTGGCCCACTGCGGCGACAAGATGCGCAGCCGCGTGGCAATCCTCGACATCTGGGGCGGCGACAAGCCGCGCAGCGACCCCGCCGGCGATCCCGTAGCCGCATTCCGCAACGCGCTGGGGATCAATTTCCTGGATTTCGCCGCCGCCTACTACCCGTGGCTGAACACCACGGTCATCGGCGACAAGGACATCAGCTACGAGAACATCGCCAACCCGGACGTGCTGATGCAGTTGCTGCGCACCGACCTGGGCCTGCCGGACACCTTGCCCGACGACGCACCGCCCAAGACGCGGGAACTGGCCGGCGCCGTCGCCGACATCGGCAAGGACTGGAGCGCCGCCACGCCGCCGCTGACGGACGACGCCATCCTGACCAGCAAGGCGTTGCTGAACAAGACGCTGACTTCGGTCAGCAGCCTGTTCAACACCATTCTCAACGAAGTCAAGTACCAGTTGAACCTGCTGCCCCCGAGCGCGGCGATGGCCGGCATCTACACGATGGTCGACAACACGCGCGGCGTCTGGAAGGCGCCCGCCAACGTCAGCCTGGCCGGCGTGGTGTCGCCGTCGGTGTCGATCTCCGCGGTAGACCAGGAAGAGCTGAACGTCACCACGCAGGGCAAGTCGATCAACGCCATCCGCAGTTTCATCGGCGAGGGGGTGCTGGTCTGGGGCGCGCGCACGCTAGACGGCAACAGCCTCGACTGGCGCTATGTGAACGTGCGCCGCACGATGATCATGCTTGAGGAATCGTGCCGGCTGGCGGCCAAGGCGCTCGTTTTCGAGCCCAACGTGGCCAATACCTGGGTCACCATCAAGAGCATGATCCAGAACTTCCTGACCAGCATCTGGAAGCGCGGCGGTCTGGCCGGCGCGGTGCCGGAGGACGCGTTCAGCGTGCACGTCGGGCTGGGCGAGACCATGACGCCCGACGACATCCTCGAGGGCATCCTGCGCGTGACCGTGCTGGTGGCGATGGTGCGGCCGGCGGAGTTCATCGAGATCACGTTCCAGCAACAAATGCAGAAGTCCTGACGCCGGGTCGCGGGCAGGGTCCAAAGACAAATCACAGATAGCAAGGGAGAAGTGTCATGGCAGACGACGGCTCGGCACAGTCGAAGAACGTGTGGCCCATTCCGAAGTTCCACTTCCAGGTGAAGTGGGACTCCACGGTCATGTCTTTCGAGGAGGTCTCGGGGCTCGACGTCGAGGCCCAGCAGATCGAATACCGTTCGGGCGACAGCCCGGTGTTTTCCACGGTCAAGATGCCCGGGCTCAAGAAGTTCGGCAACGTCACGATGAAGAAGGGCGTTTTCAAGGCCGATAACAAGTTCTGGGACTGGTTCAACCAGATCAAGATGAACACCATCAAGCGCGTGCCGGTGATCATCAGCCTGCTGGACGAGACCGGCAATCCGACCATGGTCTGGACGCTKAACAACGCCTGGCCGGCGAAGATCACGGGTACCGACCTGAAGGCACAGGGCAACGAGGTGGCCGTGGAAACCATCGAGATCGCCCACGAGGGCCTGACCATCGCCAACAGCTGACGCGGGATCTTCCATGCAGAAATCGGCGCGCTTCGGCACCGACTTCACGCCGGTTTCGTTCGCCTTCTCGGT
This sequence comes from Cupriavidus sp. 01L43, assembly GCF_056399925.1. NCBI lineage: Bacteria > Pseudomonadati > Pseudomonadota > Betaproteobacteria > Burkholderiales > Burkholderiaceae > Cupriavidus > Cupriavidus sp. 01L43. Next base: position 43,681 of record NZ_JBFTSH010000021.1, on the reverse strand, counting down.
TGGCTTCACCAACATCGCCACGGGCGTTGACTGCTCCTTCCAGGAGGTGTCGGGCATGGACCAGACGATGGAGGTGGAGGACGTGCAGTGCGGCGGCGAGAACCGCTTCGTCTACAAGCTGCCGAAGGGCATCCGCCAGGACAAGCTGGTGCTGAAGCGTGGCGTGGCGGACATGCGTTCGCCGCTCATGCGCTGGTGCAAGGCGGTCCTTGGCGGCGGCTTCGTGCAGGCCGTGACACCGATGGACGTGAGCGTCTACCTGCTGGACGAGGTGGGCAACAAGGTACGCGGCTGGACCTTCCATGCGGCGTACCCGGTCCGCTGGGGCGTGGACGAGTTCCAGTCCACCAAGAACAACCTCGCCATCGAGACCATCGAGCTGGCCTACCTGAATTGCACGCGGGAGCTCTGAGCCCATGACGATCGAAGTCCGCCAGATGGTAATCCGCTCCGAACTCGGCAACGGCCAGCGGGGTGCGGCACCGGCCCGTGCCGAGGCCGAGCCCGATCCCGCGCAGTGCTGCGACGAGGACGAGGCCGCCAGCACGCGCCACCGCGAGCAGCGCGCGCAACTGCGCATGCTGCGGGCGCAGCTGGCCCGGCTGAGGGAGCGCTAGATGCCATTGCAGTCGGCCGAATTGACGCCACTCAAGATCACGGCCTGCGAGGACAAGGGCGGCGTGGTGTCGCCCCAGGCCGGCGCGGGCAAGTCCGTCTCGCTGCTGATCAACCCGTCGCAGCTGCGCCACGAGCGCAACACGTGCTTCAGCAAGGAGAAGCCGATGGGCGACACGGGCTCGGGCCGGCCGTTCAGCCATATGCAACCTGGCAAGCTTTCGTTCGCGGTGATCTTCGACGGCACCGGCGTGGTGCCGCGCCCGGCCAACAGTGCCGTGCCGGCCGAGGTGGAGGACCAGCTCAAGGCGCTGAGCGTCGTGATCTACGAGTACAAGGGCGTGCAGCATCAGCCCAGCATCGTCCAGATCCTCTGGGGCCAGCTTATCTTCACGGGCCGGTTGACCAGCTTCAGCACCGACTACACCATGTTCCGGCCCAGCGGCGTGCCGCTGCGCGCGACGGCCTCGCTCGCCTTCGACTCGTATACCAGCAGCAAGCAGGCCAAGCTCGAGGCGGACGCCAGTTCGCCGGACCTGAGCCACCTGGTGCAGGTGCGCGATGGCGACACGCTGCCGCTGCTGTGCGAGCGCATCTACGGCGACAGCCGCTATTACATGGCCGTGGCACGCTTCAATGGCCTGCGGCAGTTCCGTGCGCTGACGCCGGGCATGGCGCTACATTTTCCGCCGCTGGAGTAGCGCATGCCGACCTATCCGTCGATCGACACCGATGGCGTGCTGCGCCTCACCGTGAGCGCCAACGGCACCGCGCAGCCGGACCTCGCCGTGGTCTCGGTGACCGTGCGCCGCGCGTTCAACCGCATCCCATGGGCCGAGATCGTGATCCGCGACGGCGATATGCCCACCGGCACCTTCGCCTGCGGCGACTCCGCAGATTTCGCGCCCGGCAGCGTGGTGACCATCAGCGCCGGTTTCGGCAACGACGAGGCGCAGATCTTCAGTGGCGTGGTGATCCGCCACGGCGTACGCATCGAGGGCCAGAACGATTCGCGGCTCGTGATCGAATGCCGCGACGCCGCGGTAAAGATGACCGTTGGCCGCAACAATGCCAATTTCATCGACAGCACCGACAGTGACGTCCTGTCCACGCTGATTGGCGCACACGGGCTGACGGCCAAGGTCGACACCACCGTGGGCAGCTATGGCGAGATGGTTCAGTTCCACAGTTCAGACTGGGACTTCCTGCTGGCGCGCGCCGAGTTCAACGGCATGCTCGTCGACGTGGAGGACGGTACGGTCAACGTCCAGACGCCGCAGGCCGGCGGCGCCGTCGCGTTCGGCGTGACGTGGGGGCTCGACCTGTACGAGTTCGATGCCGACATCGACGCCCGGCTGCAGTACCAGTCGGTGCAAGCCACCGCCTGGGACCCGGCTGCGCAGGCCATCGTCCAGGGCGACGCGGCCGCGCCGGCGCCGTTCAACGCGCAGGGCAATCTCGACAGCGCCACGCTGGCCGATGTCATCGGCCTGTCCGTCATGCCGCTGCGCACGGCCACGACGCAGTCGCCACAGATGCTGACGAGCTGGGCCAAGGGCGTGCAGACCCGTGCCGAGCTGGCGCGCATTCGTGGCCATCTTCGCTGCATGGGCACGGCCCTGGCCCGGCCAGGTGTGCTGGTGCAGGTCAGCGGGGTGGGCCAGCGCTTCTCGGGCGCGGTCTACGTCACCGCAGTGGAGCATGCGCTGGTCGGCGGCTTCTGGCACACCGATGTCGAGTTCGGCCTCGATCCGGCCTGGCACCCCCTCCAGCACGACGTGGTGGCGCCGCCTGCGTCTGGGCTGCTGCCCGGCATCGGCGGCCTGCAGATCGGGGTGGTGCTCAAGCTGGACGGCGACCCGCTCAACGCGCAGCGCATCCAGATCTCGCTGCCGGTCACGCAGGCRCAGACACAGGGCGTCTGGGCCCGGCTGATCCAGGGCTATGCGTCGAACGGCTTCGGTGCCTTCTTCCTGCCCGAGGTCGGCGACGAGGTCATCGTCGGCTTTCTCAACGACGACCCCTGCCACCCGGTGGTGATCGGCGCGGTCTACAGCGCCAACCATGTGCCGCCGTATGCCATCGAGGCCGCCAACGACACCAAGGCCATCGTGACCCGCGCGCGCCACGTGATTGCGTTCGACGAGAAGAACAAGACCGTGACCATTACCACGCCGGGCAAGAACAAGGTCGTGTTCGATGACACCGCGCAGTCGATCCTGCTGCAGGACCAGCACAACAACAGCGTGAAGCTCTCGGAGGCCGGCATTGACTGCGACAGTCCCTACGACATCACGCTCACCGCCCAGGGCAGCATCCGCATGAGCGCGAATGTGTCGATCGAACTGACGGCACAGGCCGACGTCAAGGCCGCAGGGCTCAATGTGCAATGCGAGGCACAGGTCGGCTTCACAGGCAAGGGCGGCGCCACGGCCGAGCTGTCCGCCGCCGGCCAGACCACGGTGCAGGGGGCCATGGTGATGATCAACTGAGCCCCACCGGCCGCCCCGCACCTTACTGAATCGAATCGAACCGAACCGAGCCCACTGCCTGCCGCCATGCCTCCCGCCGCCCGCTTGACCGACATGCACGCCTGTCCGATGCAGACCCCGGGCCTCCCGCCCATTCCCCACGTGGGCGGGCCGGTGATCGGCCCCGGCGTGCCGACAGTGCTGATCGGCAAGCTGCCGGCCGCCGTGGTTGGCGACAACGCGGTCTGCGTGGGCCCGCCCGACGTCATCGTGCAAGGCTCGGCCACAGTCATCATCGGCGGCCGCCCGGCGGCACGCGTGGGCGACACCACGGCCCACGGCGGCACGGTGGTGATGGGCCTGCCCACGGTCATCATCGGAGGCTGACGATGAACGAGACGAGTCCGTTCCTGGGCCGGGGCTGGCAGTTCCCGCTGCGCTTCGACCCGCGCAACGGCCAGGTCGGCATGGTGGCCGGCGTGGAGGATATCGAGGAAAGCCTGCGCATCCTGCTCGGCACCTATCCGGGCGAGCGCGTGATGCTGCCGGCCTACGGCTGCAGCGTACGCCGCGCGGTCTTCGACACCCTCAACGAGAGCACGCTGACCGAACTCAAGGAACTGATCCGCCGGGCGATCCTGTTCTTCGAGCCGCGCATCCTGCTCGAGCGGATCGACGCCGACGTACTGCCGCTGGAAGGCCGCGTGGACCTGCAGGTGTGCTACATCGTCCGCACCACGAACACGCGGCACAACCTCGTCTATCCGCTCTATCTCGACCAGGCCACCGAGCCGGTCCGGATGTACTGAGGCGGCGCGGTATGTCAAACGGTACGCGTCAGGAGGACCGCCTGGCCGATGCGCTCGCATCGCACCACCTGCTGCCGGACGAGTTCGGTCTGGCGGACCGCCTGCGTCTCACCCTGGCGCAGGCGCGCGGGTTGCGCTTCGGGGCGGGCGGCGACGCCAACTGGGATACCGTGCTGCGCCAGGACGAATCCATCCTGCTGGCCGAGCTGGCATCGTTCCCGCTTGAGCGTCTGGAACGGGATTTCCTGGCCGCACTGGACAGCGAAGGCGAGGGCGCGCTGTGGGCGCGCATCTGGCAGCTGGTGCGCGCCTACGACGGCTGGTGCTGGTGGCTCGGCGGGCAGGGCGTGATCGCTCACGGCGTGGGGGACCAGCCGCCCGTGGCCGACGGCAACGGCATGGGCGATGCGCTGCGCGAGGCGCTCTACGCGCAGATCTCCCAGGGACTGGCGAGCGTGCTGCGCACCGGCATCGACGCCTTCGGCCACGGCGGCGGCACGCTGCACCCGGCCTGGGCGATGCCGGCCGGGCATGGCGCCCACGCCGACGCCCCCCTGGCCGGCACGTTGCCCGAAGACGATGCCGCCGCGCGGCGGCAATGGCTGCGCCGTGGCTGGCTGGCCATGCGGTTGGCCATCGCGCGGCTGCAGCCACTGGCACGCGCGCGGCTCGGGCCCAGCCTTGCCACCGGCCGGCACGAGCCCGCAATGGGCCTGCTTTTGACGGCGCTCCAGCTGTTCCAGTACAGCCGCGCGCCGCTGAACCGCTTTCCGGACCGGCTGATCGATTTCTACTACCGCGACGTGCTGCGCCTGTCCCCGCGCCCGGCGGTGCCCGAATCGGTGCACCTGCTGCTGGGCCGTGCGCCGCGTTATGCCGGGCCGGTCGATATCGACGCCGGTACGCGCTTCCTGGGCGGCAAGGACGCGCAGGGCCGCGCGCTCGCTTTCGCCGCCGATACCGCGCTGACGGTGACCGATACCGCGGTCGCCATGCTGTGCAGCCTGCGTGTGGCGCGCGACCCGAGCATTTCGCCTGAGCGGGAATTCGACTATCCCACGCGCATCCAGGTCGAAACGCTGCCGCTCCTGCCGCCCGAGGCCGCGTATGCCGAACGTGCGCCGTGGTGGCCGCTGCTGGGGGGCGCCGTGCGCGACTCGGCCGCGCAGGCGCACGACGCGCGGCTCGGCTTCGCCATTGCCTCCCCGCTGCTGCGGCTGCGCGAGGGCCAGCGCGAGATCCGCGTCCGGCTGCAGCTGTCGCATCCGGCCAGCGACGATCCGGCGCTGCAACGCGCATTGCGCACCGCGCACGCGGCGCGCACCGTCGACTGGCTCGCCGATCTGTTCCAGCGCTACGCGGCGCGGGAGCGCCAGCAGTTTCCGCCACGCCCACGTCCACGCGCAACGCCGGCGCCCGCGCCCGCTGAATCGTCCGAACCCGCCACGCTGGCCCAGGAAGCCTGGGCGCGCTCGCCGGATTTCGGGTCCGACGTGCAACTGGCCTACCTGCTCGCGGCCTGCCTGGCCTGCGCCGACGCCGAGCGGTTCGCGGAATGGCTGGGACGGCTGTTCGCGGCCTGGCTCGTGGCAGCCGAGGAAGACCTGCGCGCCGCCGATCTCACCGCACTGCGCGCGCACGCCGCCAGGCTCGATCCGTCACGCGCGGGGCGCCGCGTGGAGATCGACGATCCGCTGATCCTGATCCACCCACCGCGCGACGCCGCGCAGGCCGGCGCGCTGCCGGACCGCGCGCTGATCTTCGAGCGGGTGTTCGCCGATGTCTGGCACGTCCAGTTGAGCGTGCCCACGGGTTGGCTGCGCATCGACACGGTCTTCACACGCCGGCGGCCCGGCAGCGGCGACCATGCCGGCGGGGCCATCGAACTGACGCTGCGGCTCGGCCCCGAGCAGCCCCCGGTGGTGCCGTGCCAGCCCGCCAGCCATGGCGCGCCGTGGCCGGCGCAAGCCGTGCTGCAGTGCATGCTGCGCACGCAGAGCCGGCTCTTTGCGCACGGCCTGCTGGCGCAGTACGCGGTCCACGATATGCGCCTCAGCGTGAGCGTGCAGGACATGCGCGACGTGGTGCTTTACAACCAGCTTGGGCGCCTCGACCCCTCCAAACCGTTCCTGCCGTTCGGCCCGACGCCAGCCGTCGGCAGCCATCTGGTCCTGGGCAGCGCCGAGTTGGCCTGCAAGCCGCTACAGGCGCTGCAGGTCGACCTGAAATGGTCGGGCCTGCCCACCGCGCCGGGCGGCTTTCCCGAGCATTACGCAGGCTATCCCGGCGACTGGTCGGCCAGTGACTTCGGTGTCGGCGCGCAGGTGCTGACCGATGGGCAATGGCGCGGTGCGGATGCTGCGGTGCTGTCGCTGTTCAGCACGCACGACGGCGATGGCCGCGGCGAGCGCCTGGTGCCCGGCCACCGGCTGGTGTTCCCGAGCACGGTGCTGCGCCGGTTCCAGCGCGCGGCCGCACCGGTCGCCCCGGGCCAGCCGTTCCAGTATGGCCTCGGCACGCGCGCCGGTTTCTTCCGATTCGATCTGAGCCAGCCCGCCGGCGCGTTCGGCCACGCGGCCTATCCGGCGCTCCTCGGCGCAGCGCTCACCCGCAATGCGCGGCGCAAGCGCGCCGGTCCGCTCCCGCGCGAACCCTACACGCCGGTGCTGGAGAGCCTGTCCCTGCGCTACCAGGCCAGCCAGGACATCGACCTCGTCGGGGAGCCGAACGGCGGCCATGTCGATGGGCTGGTGCAGGCGGCCTATCACCTGCATCCGTTCGGCGTTTCGCCGATGGCGCGAGCTGGCGGCCAGCCGCCCGCGCTGCTGCCGCGCTTCCCCCATGACGGCAATCTCTACATCGGCCTGTCCGGCGGCAATCCACAGGGGGCGCTGAGCCTGTTCTTCCACCTGCGCAGGGAGGCAGCGGCCGGGCGCTGGGCCGATGCCGAGCCAGCCTTGCATTGGGCGGCGTGGCGGGACGGTGGCTGGCAGCCGCTGCCGGCGCACGCGCTGGTCAGCGACGGCACGCAGGGCATGCTGCGCCCGGGCATCGTCCGGCTCAACCTGCCGGCCGGCATGGCGGCGGACTGCCTGGCTGTGTCGCGTCCCGCCGGCCAGGCGTACTGGCTGCGGCTCAGTGCCGATTGGGGCTTCCTGCGGCTGGCGGGTCTCCATGGCGTGCACGCCCACGCCGTGCACGCCACGCGCTGTGCCCCGGCCGATGCCGGCATCGCCCCGGACGCGGTGCAGGTAGCCTTGCCGCCGGGCAGCATCGACCGCCCCGAGCGCAGCGTGCCGGGTCTCGGCGCGGTGGTGCAGGTCGGCCCGTCCGAGGGCTGGCGCGCCGCCGATCGCCCTGAGGCGGTGCGCCAGCGCGGTGCCGAGCGGTTGCGCCACAAGGCGCGCGCGGTCACGCGTTGGGACTACGAGCGGCTGGTGCTCGATGCCTTCCCGGCGGTGTGGAAGGCCAAGTGCTTCCCCCACCACGAGGTAACGATCGACGACGACACGGCGGCCAACCGCAGTACGCGCCATCGCCACCTTGCCAACCATCCCGGGCAGGTGCTGGTTGTGGTGGTGCCGCATCCGCATTCGGGCGACCTGTTCCGCAGCACCGAAGCCCCGCGCTTCGACGCCGCCGTGCTCGACGCCATGCAGCGCCACCTTCAGTCGTGTGCGCCGCCCGGCGCGGCCGTGCGGGTGCGCAACGCTGCCTACGAGCGCGCGCAGCTGCGCTGCATCGTGCAGCTGCGCGCCGACGCCCACCCCGGCGCGGCGGTGCGCCAATTGAACCGGGCGATCGTCGAATACCTGTCGCCGTGGCATGCGGATGGGCTCGGCGCGGAGTTCGACTGGAGCGTGCGCGCGGAGGCCGTGGAAGCGTTCCTGCGCGGCCAGCCCGGCGTGGCCGCCGTGGGCCGTGTGTCGATGCTCCATATCGTGCGCAACGACAGCCAGTTCAACGCGCTGCGCGACACCGCCACGCACGTGACCCACGGCGAGGCGCGCACGCTGCGCCCGGCGCAGCCGTGGAGCCTGCTGCTGCCCACGCGGCGTCACCTGATCGAGTTGCGCGACGAGGTCGGCCCGCTGGTGCCGCAGCGCACCGGCATCGCCCGGCTCGAGGTGGGCAATACCTTCATCGTGGGCCGTTCGCTGCCGACGTCTTCCGCGCAGGAGCGAGATGACCAGTAGGAACCGAGAATCCCTCAAACGCTATTTCCGCGAAGGCGCGCTGCCTGACGAGGACCATTTCGCCGATCTGATCGACTCGATGCTCAACATGAGCGACGAGGGCTTCCGCAAGACGGTGGAACATGGTTTCGAGGTCTATTCGCCGGTTGGTCACGATGCGTTGATCAGCTTCTTCCGCGACCAGGACCCCGAGCGGCCCGCTTGGCGCATCGGCTTCGGCGGTGAGCGCGACGCGCTGCTGGTGCAGGGCCGCGCGGCCGGTGCCGGTGAAGGGGAGGGCAAGGAGGAGGGCGAGGTGGGGCCGGCGCTGCTGTGCCTGGACCAGGCGCGGCGTATCGGCATCGGCACGGAGCAGCCTGCGGCCACGCTGGACGTGGCCGGAGCGGTGCGCAGCCGGGGGCGCCAGGGCGCGTTCGGGCGCACGCATGCGACCCCGCTGCGCGCCGACGGCACGTGGCAAGACCTGACCGACGACCTGGAGGGCTGTCAGGCGTTCGAGGTCATGGCCGGCGCGGGGCTGCGCGGCAAGGGCCGCTTCGGGATGCTCCACGCCATCGCCGTCAACACCTACAACCCCACGCTCGGACTGTTCGACTTCCTGAACCGCAAGCGCGGCATCCGCTGCACGCACGGCTACTACAGCCGCCGCTGCGACAAGCTCGAATTGCGCTGGACCGGCACCAGCGGGCGCAATGCCACGTACCGGTTGCAGATCCGCACCGGCTGCGATTTCGGGCCGGACGTGCAGATCCAGGCGCAGCTGACCCAGCTCTGGTTCGATCCGCACATGAGCGGAGGCCAGCCGTGAGCCGAACCAACCCCGCACCCATGATCGGGCCGATGTCGGGTCCGGGCGCTTCCACCGATCCGCCGCCACGCGGCACCGTGTTGCCACCCGGCGCAGTGGATGCCGACGCGCTCGGTACGGCCGCCATCGCACGGCTGTACGGCGACGCGCCGTTCAGCTATCCCGACCTGCGCGCGCGGGGCATTGCGCTCTCGCAGGCGGCCAGCGGTCAGCTCTGGACCGACTACAACCTCCACGACCCCGGCGTCACGCTACTCGAGTCGCTGTGCTACGCGATGACCGAAGGCGTATTCGCCGCGGACGCCGACGTGGCCGACCTGCTGACCGCGCCCGATGGCCGCATCCATTACCGCCGCCACGCGCTCCACGGCGCGGAGGAAGCGTTGCCGTGCCGGCCGACCACCGAAGCCGACTGGCTGCGCTACCTGCTGGACCGCGTGCCGGCGGTACGCCAGTTGCGCCTGCGCATGCCCGCAGCGGACGGGCGATGGCAGATGGCGCTGCGCGTGGCTGATGGCGACGGCGAGGCCGCCGCGCGCGACACCGTGCGCGCCTACCTGGCCCAGCGCAACCTGGCCGAGGATCTCGATGGCGCACCCGGCATCCTGCGCCCGCGCTGGTGCGCGCTGGAGATCCGCCTCAGCGTGGAAGGCCCGCGCGAGCTTGGCGACATCCTCGTCGAACTGGTGCGCCGCTGTGCCGACATCGTCGGCGCCGCGCCGCCGCGCCAGCCAGTGCAGGCCCGCCTCGCCCAGCGCGACGCCCAGGGCCGCGTGCTGCCCACCGACGAACTGTTCGACGGCCCCGCCGTGCAGTGCGGCTGGATGGCCACGGAAGACCTTCGGCGCGATCCGGCCAACCGGCTTTACTTCAGCGACCTCGCACGCGCACTCCGCGAGATCGACGGCGTGGCTGACATCAGCACGCTACGGCTCGTGCCACTCGACGCCCCGGCCACGGACGTTACCCATGACGAGGCCGGCGACAGCCTGCCGTGGCAGGGCCCGGACTGGGCGCTGCAATTGCGCTGGCCGGAAGATGCCGATGCGCTGGCACGCTGGGAAGTCAGCCGGCGCGGCAGCCGGCTCCATCTGGATACCCATGCCCTGCTGGTACGGCTGGCCGATGCACGGCAGGCGGCGCGCGTCGCCCTGACAGCGCCACGTACGGCGCCGTATGCAGGCCAGTTGCTGCGGCGGCCCACCGGACACTACCTGCCCGATGCCCCCTACCTGTCGAGCTGGCACCACTTGCCACCGCTCTATCGGGAGGCTCACCTCGCGCCGAAGGCCGACCCGGCACGGCAGGCCCAGTTCGGCGCCTATCTTGCCCTGCTCGAACAGTGGCTGGCGCACGGCAGCGCGCAGACCCAGCACCTGCGGGCACTGTTCAGCGTGGCACGCGCGTCGGCCGACAGCTACTGGTGGACGCCGCTGGACGCCACGCACATCCCCGGCCTGGCCGGGGTGCCGGCCGACACGCCGGCGGCCGTGCAGGCGGCGCTCGGCCAGGAAGACGACGCACCCGAGCGACGCAGTCGCGTGCTGGACCTGATGCTGGCGCTGCACGGCGAATCGTGCGACCAGCACAGCATCCAGCGATTCGGCGTGTACTACGATAGCGCCGCCTGGCAGGCCCATCTGCTGACTTGCAAGCGGCGCTTCGTTCAGCGGATCGTGCGCCATACGCGGGACCGCGCCGGCGGCTTCGACTACAGCCGCCCCTCACTGGGGCGGCGGGGCAATACCGCGCCGCTGCAGGAGCGCGTGGGGCTGCTGCTCGGCTTCGCCGAGACGCACAGCCGGCGCCTCGCGGGCGTGCTGGCGCGCCACGGGCTGGCCCTCGACGAACGCCCGCCGCACGTCGCCCAGCCGCCCATCGCCCCCGCCACCCGCCCGACACCCCAGGCGGGCGCGCCCGACCACCCCGAGCTGCTGGTGATGTACCCGCCGGCACGCGCGCGGCTTGTCGCGCATTACGAGGAAGACCTGGCCGAGCGCCAGGTGCACGAACGGCTGGCTTTTCACTTCCCGCAACTGGCGCCGCAGGCGCTGCCGGCAGCACTGTTCCGCTGCGCGGTTCATGCCGGGCGCTATCACCGCGTGGAAGGGGCATCGGGGCCGGAACTGTGGTTGGGGCCGGACGAAGCGGGCCATTGGTGGCCGCTGCCAGTGCGCGACGGACCCGGCGGCGTGCTGGCACCCGCGCTCTACCTGCATGAGCTGGCCTGCCGCGTGCAGCGCGAGGCAGAAGGTCTTCATCTGGTCGAACACATCCTGCTGCGCCCGCTGGGGCAGGATGGCGGCAAGCCGGACGTGCCCGAGACCTTCTACGCCCACCGGATCAGCGTGGTGCTGCCGGGATGGACCGCACGCGGCGCGGACCGGAGCTTTCGCGATCTCGCAACGGAGACCATCGGGCTTGGCTGTCCGGCGCATGTCAAGCCGGACGTCCATTGGCTCGACACCACCGCGCTGGCCGCCTTCGAGCGGGAGTTCGCGGCATGGCTGGACGCCCGCATGGCCCACGCCCGCGACAGCGCCGCCGTGGCGCAGCTCGACGTCTGCGCCGCGCGGCTGCGGCGGCGGCTGGCCGCCCTGGCGGGAGACCAGCCATGAGGCAGGCGCATGCGATCGAGACGCTGACCTGGCACGCGCTGGGCTCCGACGACCGCGAGGCAGCGCGCGCCCATCAGGCCCGCCTCAGCGCGTTCCTGAACGGGCCCGGGCGGGCGACGATTGCCCGTGTGTTTTCGCGCCTCTCCGTGCCGGGCGAGGTGTGGCAAATTGAGCGGCTCGAGATCGACACCGGCCCGATGCCAGCGGATGGCAGCTTCGGCCAGTGGTCAGCCATTCTCGAGCGCCAGCTGGCCGACGCGCTGCACAACACACTGCATAGCGCGCGTCACCGCCAGCGCGGAGGGGGCATGCGTGCGGACGCCGCCGCGCTGGCCGGCATGGCGCCAAGGCTGGCGGACCACCAGCGGCTGGAGCACTTCCTCTTCTATCTGCGCCACGGACACCTGCCGTGGTCTCGCAGTGCGATGGCGGGGCGTGGGTTGTCGGCGTGGCTGGCCACGTTGGCACGGCGCACGGGGCCGCGCCTGTGGTCGTTGCTGCGCGCGCTGCGCCCCGCGGATTACGTGCTCGCGCGCCTGAGCCAGATCACGCCGTACCAGGGGTTGCAGGCGCTGGTGGCGATTCGCCATCGGGAACTGGCCGAGAGCCTCGACATGCTGGACGCGCAGATCCTCGCGCCGCTCCAGGCGCGCGGTCGCCTCAGCGCCTATCAGGTGCAGCAGCTGCAGCAGGCGTGGCGGGTGGCGGCGTTCCGCACGCTGTGGGACCGGCACGCCGGGCACCTTGGCGCAGATGGCATCCAGCGCTTGCGGCGCGAGCTTGGCGCCGCGCTGGCGCGGCAACTGGGGCAGGGCGGACTGGGCGCGTGGCGGCCCGCACGCCGGCAACCACCGGGCCGCGCCAACGATGCCGCGCTCGCCCCCCTGCTGTTTGCTGGCGTCATCGACACCGTGGCTCCCGGCGCGATGCTGGCCCCGGTGCCTGCGCGCCTCGCCCCAGGCATGCCGGGGGGCGCGCCCGAGCACGCGCGGCGACCGCTGGATGCCGCGCTGGAACGGCTTGGCACCGCACTGGACGGTAGCGTGCCACTGGACGGCGCGGCGCTGGAGGTGCTGCTGCAGGATCTGTATCGACGCGAACCCGACGTGCTGCGGGCCCGGCTGCGTGGGCTGGTGCTGCGGGACGGGCAGGCCGAACAGTGGCTGGCGCGGCACGGCGCGCCGCTGACTGGCCGTGTGCTGCGGGCGCTCGCACCGCGCGACGACGCGGCGCGCGGCGCGAGCCTCGGCGTGCACTGGGCCGAGTCGCTGCGGCAGTTTGCGCTGGCCGCGCTGGCCCGCCCGGCCGGCGTGGGCCGCGCCGCGCGACCCGGGGGCGTCTCGGCGCTGCAAGCGTGGCTCGCGGCGTACAGCCTGCGGCAACTGGCGCTGGGCGAGCGCGCACCGACCGACCAGCGTGGCTGGGAACGGCTGTGGCAGCGCGCGCTGCGGGCATGGCAGCCTGACCATCGCCCGTCGCGCCGCCCGGCGGCTTCAGTGGCTTCAGTGGCTTCAGCGGCTGCAGCGGTTTCATCGGCGCCCATCCAGGCCGTTCCAGGCCCTCATGCTGTCCAGGCCATGCAGGGATCGACGGCAAGGCCGGCGACGTATGCGCCACAGACGCCTCGTGCGTTGGCCGGCCGGCTCGACTGGGACGCGATTCACCGCATCGCTTCCCGCACACTGCGGATTGCCCATCTGCTCGCCTTGCCGCAGCGTCCCGCCGCGCGGCGGGACTGGATGGTGCGGCGGCAGGCGACGAGCTGGCTGGCCGATCCCGCGCTGTGTGCCGACTGGATTGCGGTGACGCGGCCCACCCAGCGCTGGGCGCTGTTGGGCGTGCTGTTCCCGCGCGAGCTTGGCACGTTGCGCGAGGCCAGCGCCGCGCTGGCGCAGACCGCGGCGCTGCTGGGTCGCGACCTCTCGGCAGCGGCGCGGGCGCGCAGCCACTGGCGCTTTCTCGCACACCATGTACTGGTGGAGCAGCGGCCGATCACGGCGGCATCGCTCGCGCGGCGCCATGCCTTGTACCTGTATCGCGAGCAGGGCCACGGCGCAGGGGCGCTTGGCCAGTGGCTGCGGCGTGTGGCGCAGGCCAGTGCCAGGCCGGAGGCGCCCGAAGCCACGCCCCCGCTTGCGCCGCCGGTGAAGCTGGCGAAGCTGGGGCAGTGGGGTCGGCTGGGGCGCTGGTGGCGGCGTGGGCATGCAGCCCCGGCGTCCTTGCCGGCGCCAGCCCTGCCTGCAGGCGCCATCCGTGCCTTGCACGCTGCACCCACCGAAACCGAGCAATGGGAAGCCCGCCAGCCACTGGACTGGCCGCTTCCGCCATCGACAAGGAATTCACCCGTGGCCGACCGCCCAACCCCTCCGGCGCCGGCGCGCCCCGAAGCCGCCGTGCTGGCCGAACTCGCCGCGCTGGAAGCCGCCATCGCAACGGGCACGCATTACGTGTCCGATGCCGGGCTCGTGTTGCTGGCCAACTATAGCCAGCAACTGTTCCGCATGCTGGACCTGCTCGACGGTCCGCGCCTGCGCGATGCGCGGGCGGCATCGAAGGCGGTGCGCTGTCTGGCGTGGCTGGCGCACGGTCACGACGACGCCAGCGAGCCCGAGTGCATCCTGCCGAAGCTGCTTTGCGGCATGCCGCTCGGCGAGCCGCTGTCCGCGCCTGCGGAAGGCCCGACCTGGCTCGATACGGAGACGCGCGCGGTACTCGACAGCCTGCTGGGCGCGGTGATCGCCCACTGGAAGACGATCGGCCAGACCTCCCCGGATGGCCTGCGCGAGACGTTCCTGCGCCGCGAAGGCCGGTTGGTGCGCGAGGAAGCCGCCGCCGGCACGCACTGGCGCCTGGTGGTACGGCCTGCGCCGTTCGACATGCTGCTGGACCGCCTGCCGTGGTCGTACGCCACCATCAAGCTGCCTTGGATGCAGGAGGCGCTGTATGTCGACTGGCGCTGAGGTGGACATTGCCCTGCACGCCGAGGCGTTGCGGCGCGAACTGGACTGGCTTGTCGCCGCGCTCGACGCCCGCTTCCGGCAGCATTTCGCGCAGCCGGCCGGGGCGTCTCCCGCAGCGCATGGCGACGCAACCGAGGTGGCGCCGGACGTGCCGCCGCCGCCCACGCTGCCCGCCGGCAGCGCGTTGTCCGTCATCGTGACGCAGCACGGGCTCGCGGCCCACGAGCGGCTGGTGCTGGCGCTGGCGCTGGCACCGCACCTGCGGCCCTCTGCGCTCGACCTGTTTTTCGTCAAGAACCGCGATTTCGACCGGGGCTTCACTGAATTCGGCGGCAGTCGGGCGCAGCACCACGGCGGCTTCCTGCCGAGCGGGGAAACGGCCATCTTCCTGCTGGCTGGCGAGGACCTGGCCGCCCGGATCGCCGCGCTGGCCCTGTTCGACCCCGATCATGCGTTTGCGCAAGCAGGCCTGCTGCAGCTCGATGGGGAGATCGGTGGCGAACCGCAGTTGAGCGGCGCGCTGCGCGTCAGCGCCGAGACGCTCCAGCGCCTGCAGACCGGCGTCTGGCACAAACCCGACTACAACGCGCAGTTTCCGGCGCGGCGCATCGCCACGGCGCTGGCGTGGGACGACCTCGTGCTCGCGCCGGACGTGATGGACGAGATCGAGATCGTGCGCACCTGGCTGCGCGACGGCCCGGCCCTGATGGAGACCTGGGGCCTTGCCAGGACCGTCAAACCCGGCTACCGCTGCCTGTTCTACGGCCCGCCCGGCACCGGCAAGACGCTGACCGCCACGCTGCTGGGGCAGGACGCGGGCGTGGACGTGTACCGGATCGACCTGTCGATGGTGGTCTCCAAGTACATCGGCGAAACCGAGAAGAACCTTGCGCGCGTGTTCGACCAGGCGCAGAGCCGGCGCTGGGTGCTGTTCTTCGACGAGGCGGACGCGCTGTTCGGCAAGCGCTCTGCCACGCAGAGCAGCAACGACCGCCACGCGAACCAGGAGGTGGCCTACCTGCTCCAGCGCGTGGAGGACTTCCCGGGCACAGTGATCCTGGCCACCAATTTGCGCGGGAACCTCGACGAGGCCTTCTCGCGCCGCTTTCAGTCGATGATCTACTTCCCGATGCCTGATGCAACCCAGCGGCTGCGGCTGTGGCGCAGCCTGATCCGCGAGCCGGGGCGGCTTGCGGCGGATATCGATTTGCCGGAGCTGGCCGAGCGGCATGAGCTGTCTGGCGGGGCCATGGTCAACGTGCTGCGCTTCGCCGCCTTGCAGGCCCATCGGGAGGGCGCGGTGCAGATTGGGGCCGGGCATCTGTTGCACGGCATCGCGCGCGAGCTGCGCAAGGAAGGGAGGACACCATGAGGCCAGCGCGGCGGGGTCTTGCGGCGGCGCTATTCGCGGCCGGGCTCGGGTTGCTCTGGCCTGCCCCGGCGGCAACGCCGGGGCAGGCATCGGCCGGGGTGGCCCCGCCTGCCCCGGCTTCGGCTGCCGTGGCGGTGCCGGCGTCCGCGCCGGCCGGTGCGCCGCTGGCGGTGGTGACGGTGGTCGCCTCGGCGCCGGCTGCGCTGTCGTGCGCGGTGGCGCCGGGCCAGCCCGTGCCTGATCAGTGCATTGCCGATGCCGACCCGCTGTCGTTCGAAAAGACGGCTGTGACCACGCTGCCGGCGGCGGTAGAGAACCTGCCGTATACGTACCGCTTCCGCGCCACGGGTGGCGAGCCGCCCTACGTGTTCCGCGCGGCTGACAACGGCTTGCCGGAGGGCCTGGCGCTCGATGCGGCCGGTACCGTGCAGGGTGCCACGGCGAGACGCGGCCGGCACACCTTCCTGGTCGAACTGCGCGACCGCTGGGGACAAGGCGTGCGCCAGCGCTTTGCGCTGAACGTGGTCGGGCCGCGCGCGCCGTCGCCGGCACGGCCGGCTTCCACGCCCGCCGCCGATCCGCCGATCCAGACCGTGCCGATCGTGGCCACGCAAACCCCGCTGCGTGGGCGCACGCTGATCGATACGTGGCTGCTGACCGAGGCTGTGCTCGGCAAGATCGCCCCGCCCGCAGCACCGCCGGCGCCGGAGGGCGAGGCCGAAGGCGAAGGGGCGGGCCCATCGACGCCCCCGGCGCCCCCGGCACCCCCGGCGCCAGACCCCGATGGCCTCGACGAACTGAGCGAGGCCGGCGCCAGCCAACTGGCCACACTGTTGCAGCCGTTGGTCAATGTGGAATACCCGACGCGCGCGCTGTTCACCGCGGCCCTCGATGCGCGTGTCTGCACCTACGCGGCGGAGCTGACCGCCAAGGTCGCGCTCGATACCGGCAAGGCCGCCCCCGGTGCCGCGCAGTGGCGCGAGCGCTGCCTCACGGCATGGCAGGGCCCGCCGCCGAAGACGCCGCCCCAACTGGCCGAGACGCCGGTCAAGTGGCAGGACCTGCCGGCTACGCTGCTGCCGCCGCGCGTACGCGCCTGGCTGGTCGAGCAGGCCATGACCAGCCACGATGCCGCCAAGGCCGTGGCACCGGGCTGGTCAGGCACCGGCTGCAACTGCTTCGTGTCCGAGTCCACCGGCAAGGTCTATGGCATGGTGCCGAACTGGAGCGATCCGAAGACCGGGCCAAAGACCGACTTCGGGCTCTATGACCGGCTGGTCGGCTATGCGCAGCCGTTCGACGAGGACGGCAACGTCACGCCCCTCGCGCCCGATGCGGCGCAGATCGACTTCCTGCGTGCGATCCACCGTTATGGCAGCAAGCTGGACGTGACGCTCTATCGCAAGGACTGGCAGTTTCTGCTGCGCCTGCCCGAGACGCAGCGGCGGCGCGTGGCCGAGGAGGCCGCACGGCAGGCGCTGCGGCTGATCGACACGCCGCTCCGGCGGCTGGACACCCGCTGGGAGGACCGCGTTCCCGGGCTGGCTGGCGAGAGCCATGTCGGCGACGGCATCACGCTGTTCCTCGACCAACCGCCGTTGCCCGGCGATGCACGCTACGCCGCGTTCGACGACTTCCGCAACCGTCTGGTGCACGCGCTGATTGCCGAGATGCGCCAGCGCCACCGCCACTACACGCTGAACCTGATGGTCCAGGCGGCGGACCTCGTGCCTGCGCTGCGCCACGGCGACGAGCCGGCCACTGCTACGGCGCCCAAGCCGTCCAATCCGCCCACGCCCCCCGCACGGGGCAGGGCGCCTCCGCCTCCGCCGCCGGCGCCGCCGGCTGACCCTCCCTCTGCTACCTGGACCTTCGACGGGCTGCTCGACTATCTGGTGCGCGCCGAGGATCCGCCGTTCCAGGATGGTCGCATCGCCGTGGGCGCGGGTAGCTATCGATCCCACACCAATGTCACCGTGCGTTACCTGGTGGCGCTGCCGGAGCCGACCACGCTGAGCAAGAAGACGCTGCGCGAGGCCGTGGAGAGCACGCCGGCGCTGGCCGGCACCAACCGGGCAATCCTGATGCGGCGCATCCTGCCGCTGGTGTCGGTGGGCAGCAGCCAGGCGCAGCAGATGAGCGACGACATGGCTTACTTCAACGACAACTTCGGCGGGGTGGCGCTGTGGCCGCAGCCGGTGGCCGATGCCACGTTCACCCACCTGGTGGAAACCACCTTGCGTGGCACCATCCTGGCGGGCGAGACGCGCGAGGGCGCGCTGTGCAATCTGGTCTGCGACTGGCGCTGGGCGCTGCGCGCGGCGTTCTGGCTGCTGCTCGGCATCGTGGCCGTGTCGTTGGCCGCGTTGCTCCTCTCGTGCCGCGTGCGCGCGCTGGGCCGGCCGTACCAGCTTTATGTCGTGGTGGCGGGCATTGTGCCGCTGGTGATCGGCGGGCTGCTGTTGCGCTGCGATCCCGACCTGGCTTCCGCGAACTTCAGCAACCAGCTGCTTTTCGCGGTACTGGCGGTGGTGATCGTCGCGCTGCTGGTGCCGCTGCTCAAGCCCAAAGTGCAGAGGCCCTGAGCCATGGCGAAGCGCTTGCTACTGGCTCAGGCCCTCGCGCATCGCGTAGCGCGTCAGCTCGGCGATGCTGCGGATGCCGAGCTTGCGGAAGGTGTTCTCGCGATGGCTGGCGATGGTTTTGTCGCTGAGAAACAGCAGGCGGGCGATCGACTTGGTGCTGTGCCCCTCGGCAAACAGCTGCGCGATCTGGCGCTCGCGCGCGGTCAGCTGCGGCAGCCGCAGCGGCACCTCCACGGCGGCGGGGCTGCGCGCGGCATGGAGCACGCCGCCGATCAGCTCGCCGCTCAGGTAGACCTGGTTCGCCATCACGCGGCGCACGGCGCGGGCCAGTTCGTCGTAGGAGTTTTCCTTCAGCACATAGCCCGATGCGCCGGCGTCGAGCGCCGCGATGACTTCCTGGTGCTGGTTGTTGACGGACAGGCACAGCATCTTGCACGGCATGGACTCGGCGGCCAGCCGGCGGATGGCCTCCATGCCGTTCATGATCGGCATGCCGATGTCGAGGATCGCCACGTCCGGCCGGACCGAGCGCACCAGGTGAAGCAACTCGATGCCGTTGCGGGCCTGGGCCAGCACTTCCATGTCGGCTTCACGCTGCAGCAGTGCGATCAGGCCCTCGCGGATCATCGCGTGGTCGTCGGCGACCACGATGCGGATGGTCATGGCGCGCCCGCGCCCGGCCAGCGGACGCGCGCGCGCACGCCCCGGCCTGGCGCAGTCTCGAGAGCGAGTTCCGCCCCGACCTGGCGCAGCGCGCCCGGCAGCCCGCGCAAGCCGCAGTGGCCGCGCGCGGGCTGGTGGAGCAGGGCGGCGTCGAAGCCGGGGCCGTCATCGGCGATCGTAATGTCGATGGCGCCATCGACCCCGCGCAGGGCCAGCGCCACGCGCGCGCCCGACGCATGCTTGCCGGCGTTGGCGAGCAGCTCACGTATCGCGCGCAACAGCACACGTGCCACCGCCGCTGGCGGATCGGCGGGCAGCGGGGCTGCATCGACATCGATATGGATGCCCTGCCGGCTCTGCTGCCGCGCGGCCTCTACGATCCGCGCGCATTGCACCGGAAACGCGCAAGGGGACTCCGGGGCTGCCGGCGTGGCCGCATCGAGCAGGCCGGCAATCACGTCGCGCGTGGTGCGCAGTGCGTCCTTGACGAGTTGGCGGCCGTGGCGCAGCGCCGCGTCGCGCGGGTCGCTGCTCGTGCTTGCGGCAGCGGCGGCGGCTCCCTGGGTGGCCGTGTCGATCTGGATCAGCGCGAACGAGAGGCGTTGCGCAAGGTCGTCGTGCAATGTCTGGGCCAGGGCCGCGCGGGCGGCGGGGTCAAGCGCGGTATGGCTGCCCCGATGGTAAGAGACGGCACGCAAATCGTCGAAGTGCGATGCCGGCACAGGCAATGAACCACTCATCATTCGTCCGAATTCCCGAAAAGACTCAACAGCTCTCCGGCAATGCCTTTGCATTGGACGCATGGTTGCGGCGCCGTCAGCCGGGATTTTGGCCGGCCTCGTACAGGATGGACCTGGGGGCCGACGCGTATCGGACAGTACTATAGATCGCGTACCCGCTGCGCATCCTGCGGAAAAAACGCGTAAAACAACGAGCGATTTCTTCTTGTTTAATCGAGATGTAAGCGGCGTTTAATCCCGTATCGCGCCGCGATAGCGGGGCGCGTAGTCCCTGGCGCCTCCGACCACTTCATGTGACATCGTCGCGTGACATTCGATTGACTAGTATTGGATCCACCCTCAAGTAGACGGAAGAAGACGGACCTGCCATGCGCCTGAAAGTGGAAAAGCCCCATCGCCCCGAAGCCAGCCACGCATCGCCGCGCGCGCGACGGGAGCCTGAGAACGCCCACGACGCCATGCACGACGGGCGCCTGCAGGCGCCCGTCCAGCGGCAGGCCCAGGACCTCGCCAGCCATGGCGAGCGCGCTAACGCGCTGCGGGACCGGCAGGCGATGGCCGATGCGCGGTCCGATGGCCTGCCGGCACAGCTGAAGTCGGGGATCGAAGCGCTCTCGGGCATGTCGATGGACCACGTGAAGGTTCATTACAACTCGCCAGCGCCGGCGCGCGCGCAGGCCTTGGCTTATGCCCAGGGCCACGACATCCATCTGGCGGCCGGTCAGGCGCATCACTTGCCCCACGAGGCGTGGCACGTCGTGCAACAGGCGCAAGGCCGCGTGCAGCCCACGCGCCAGCTCAAGGCGGGAATTCCCGTCAATGATGACGAAGGTCTCGAGCGGGAGGCTGACCGGATGGGCAGCCTGGCGCTGGCAGGGGGGCAGGGCACGGCAGCGCCCCGGTCTGGCGTGGCGGCCGCGCACGGGGCAATCCAGCGAAAGCCAGACGCGTATGGCGACGTCGAGCATGCGACAAAGAAGGCCAGCAAGCAGGCGGAGGGCCATCCCGAGGCGCCGCTCGATGCCTCGCTCAAGTTCCAGCGTTTCCGCAAGCTGAACCGGCTTGCCGGCGCGCTCTACCAGAACCGGGCGGTGCCCCATATCGACCCGGTGGTGACGGGGCTGAAGACCTTCCTGGTGACCGTCGATACCGATCTCGGCCTCACCGAGGCGACCATGCCGGCCGATGACGGCATTCACCGCGACAGCGTCAGCGCACTCCAGGAGGCCGTGAAACCGGACACCGCCCTCACGCCGCAGGACTACGAGGCGTACAGTTTGCTCGGGCCGCTCGATTTCTGGCTCGAGAACCAGCACAGCTCGGACGATGTCCAGCTTGAACTGCGCAAGCTGCGCCTGAGAATGGCCGAGCGCCCCGGCGTCAGCATCGTCGCGCATCGCGGCCATGGTCCCACCAACCGCACGCGCGGCGGGCTGATCCGCCAGACCGATCTGCGCCGCACCGGCAACCCCGCGGAAAACTCGAAGTCGGCGTTCGACGCGGCCTATGCCCAGACCACGCGCACCCCCACGGCACCGTCGCTGGACGGTATCGAGTGCGATGTCTTCCTGTCGCAGGACGATGTGCCGATCCTCAGCCACGAAGGCAACATCAAGGAACAGCTCTCTGACGCGCAAAAATTGGTGCACCACGCACTGGTAGGCGACAACACGCATATCGAGGACCTGACCGCTGCCCAGCTGACCGGCATCCAGCGCACCGCCAGTGCCGACAGCGCATTCCTGACATTGAGGGGCTTCCTCGACGGCACGCTTGGCGTCGCGCAGTCCTACTTTACGGCCAGTGGCAAGCCCCTGCGCGTGGAAATCGAGATGAAGGGGCACCAGGCCGACGAGAAGATCACGGCGGCAACCAACCTGATCACGGGGCCGAATGCGAAGCAGCGCAAAAAGGATGAGAAGACGCGGCTGGAGGCCGAATACAGCGGCAAGCTGGAGGGTGCGGTCGCCAAGGCCATCAGCCAGTTCAAGAAGGCGCATCCCGAGCCCTGGTGGGAAATTATCCTGTTCAACAATTCGCCCGATGCGGCGAAACGCTTCGACGACCTTCGCAAGAAAAAGCCGCACCTGGGCCAGATCTACACCGGACTCGGCTCGAACAACACCGTCCATGGTGCCGACGCCCGGGTGGACGAACTGCGCATGGCGGCATCGGGCGAAAACCTGGCGCTCATGAAGGGCAACAAGAACTTCATCGTGACCTATGTGCCCGGGGCGGAACGCGCGGCGGAAACCCCCGACGCGCCCCTGGGCGACCTTGATTTCGCGCCCACCCAGAAGCCCGAGTATGTGGACCGGGTCAACAACGAGATGCGAGACACCACGGGGGCCCAGTCGACCATCATCTATCGGATTCTGGCCGAGACGGCCGGCGCGAAGAACGTGCACCTGCTCACGGACATGCCCCGCAACGCCGGATACTACAAGGGCATGCAGGCGCTGGCGGCGGACCTGAACGGCAAGGCGCCGAATGCGATGCATATCGCCTGGAACGGGCTGCGGGAGGACCAGAAAACGGCCGTGCGGACGCTGGTGCTGGTCTCCCCGGAGACCTATCCGGAGGCCTACCGGCGGATCTTCCACCACCAGCGGCGACGCGGAAAGCGGGGGCTGTGACAGGGCGCCACCGCTGGCGCCCGGCGTCTGGTTCTAGTCGTCCAGGTAGGCCGTGAGCGATTTCTCGCTGCCCACGGGCCCGAAGATCGGCTTGTGGGCCTTCGTGGCCTTCCAGCGCTTGCTTGCCGTGCGCTTCTCGCGCAGCGACTTGACCGAGGTGTCGGTGTAGAACTGGTCGAGATTCACCTGCAGGTCGGACAGCATCGTGAGCTTGTCCTCCAGCGCCTGGCGCTCGTCTGTGTCCACGGTCTTGTCGAGTTCCATCTCCAGACCAGTCTCCATCTTGTCGATCAGGGCTTTCTTGCGCTTCAGGTAGTCGGACTCCAGCCGCGTGACGTGGAAGTCCGTACCGTGCTGCTGGTTCGCCCATTCGACGCGCCGCTTCAGCAGCTTGCGGCGCTTCGTATGCTTGCGGTCGCGCTCCTCGGCGGTTTTGCGGCCGGGGCGCGCCGGGCGCGCCGAGTCCATTTCGTCGATCAGCTGCTTCTGCGAAGCCACCTTGGAAAGCGTGGCCAGACTGACCGTGAACAAGTCCATCCTCGGCTTGTTCTGGAAGATGTTCTCATCGACGTCCATGACGCTGGCGTCGCTGTGCGTCCCATAGTCTTCTGCATCGGACTGGTCATCGTCCGACTCCTCGCCGCGGGTGCTGAACTTCGGGAAGCCGAGCGTCTTCTGCACGTAGGTGGTTGCCTCGTCCGGCGTCGTCAGATGCGTGCCGTCCATCTGGGTCATCTGCTGGGCGAAGGCGTTGTTCAGGTGCAGCCGCTGGGTGAAGAAATTCTCCGGGGATGGCGCCTTGTTTTCCGGCAGGGCCCGATAGGCGAGTTCGAGGATCTGCTTGGTGCAGAGGAAAACGGCCTTGTAGGTGGCACCGTCGAGGGTGCTCTGGGGCAGCGGCCGGTTGACATCCATCAGTGCGGAGAACGCCAGCTCGGGCTGGTCCGGTTCGGTGGGCTTGGGGGGCAGGGTCCTGCCGAAGCCGTGGCTGGCGTCGTGCACCAGCATGGCCTTGGACTTTTCCAGCTCGAACTGGCGGAACCGGTTTTGCCCGGCCTCCTCGTCGGTCGGGCCCTGCTTCCGGCGCCCCTTCAGTTGCGGATGATTGAACGCCTGATATTGCAGGGCATGCTGCACCATCAATTGGATGTCGGCGTCCATCCGGACATCGACATGGAGCTTCATGCGCTCGAAATTGTCCACCGCGGCCTGGGCGGCCTGCTTGGCCTGTTCGGGATCCATGCCCTGGGTGGCCGCGGCAAGGATCGAATGGAGGTCGACGTAAGAGAAATCGCCCACCGGATCGGCCTCCACGGCCTCTGTATCCGAGTCGTCGTCGCTACGCTTGCGCTTCTTCTTGTTTTCCGCTTTGGCCTTCGCCTCCTGCTCTTCTTGCGCCAGATGCCGATGGGTCCGCGAGCGCGCTTCCGGATAAGACGCGTCCACGTTCCGGGTGGTATGCAGGCGGCGGCCAATCTGTTTCAGCGCGAACCGTTCCAGGCGGGGGTCGTCGAGCTTGTCGAGGAGTTCATGCGTGGTCAGCGTGCCATGGTCGCCCTTGGTGGCGAGCGCAACCAAGGCGGCGATCTGACTGGGCGTGGCCTCGTCGCCATAGAGTTCCCTGGCGAGCTTCCCTGCGGCGGCCCGGCTGCTGATGTCGCGCAATTCGTCATCCTTCTTGTAGACGAACTTGCCTTGCAGGACCGGAGACGTGCCGGCGGCAGTCAGCGACGCGAGCGCCTGGCGCTGATGCAACTGCCGGGGCGAGCGGTCGACCAGCGCCTGCCGGCCGCCCGCCGCCACCGGCGTTGCCGATCGCTCGGCGGAGCCGGGTTCCGTGGCATGAGGATCAGGGGCCTTTTTCTGCCTCGTCAGGGATTCACGCATTGGGATCGCTGGAAGGTTGGGATTGCCGAGGACACTAGCAGGCCGCTCGCGTGTTGTCCACGAGGGCCGTGGTGGGTATTCGATGCGCTCGCACCAGCCACCCCCCGATTGGGGGATGTGGCATATCGCCGGCGCTGATAGAGTCGCGCGCAAGCTGCCCCGTTGAGGGCGCAAGTGGCCGCCGGCTCAAGGCTTGGGCGGCCCTCTCTATATAGATACGGGTTGGGTCCATGTTCTCACACGCTATTGCCGGCGCGCGCGCTGCCGGCCTCGCCTTGCTCGCCGCGGCCTTGCTCGCCGCCTGCGGCTCCGATGATCCCCCCGAAAGCCCGACCGCCACGCCCGCGGCAGCGCGCCTGGTGGTCGACACCGGCAGCGCCGCGCCGGTGGCGGGTGGCGCGCTGACGCTCAAGGCGACGCTGCTGGCCGCCGACGGCACCGAGGTGAAGGGCGCGAGCTTCGCCTGGACGTCTTCCGATCCGGCCGTGGCCGCCGTGGCGAGCGCCTCGGACAAGGCGCCAGCCGCCTCGGCATCGGTCATGGGGCCGGTCGGCACCTACGCCACGATCCAGACCCTGGCCGCCGGCGCGGCCGACATCACGGCCACGGCGACGCTGGCCGATGGCAGCCGCATCAGCAGCATCACCCATCTGGTGGTGCAGGCCGTGCCCGCCAAGTCGTACACCCTTGTGCTGACCCCGGCGAGTCTGGTCGTGACGGCCGGCGGCGCCGCGCAGACCGTGACCGTCGCCGCGCGCCGCTCGGACGGCGTGGACGGCGCAGGGGATCTCACCAACTGGGCGTGGACAACGGATGGCGCCAGCTTCGTGGCCACCCCAGCCGCCGACGGCCACAGCGCCCAGGTGGCGAGCCCTGTCTCGGCCGTCGCCGCCGCAGCCGGCGTGCTGACGGCCTGCGCCGACGCCCCGGCTGGCGGCCGGCTGTGCGCCAATGCGGCGCTGTCGCAAGGCGCTGCCCCGACGATCTACACCGTGGGCGGCACCGTGTCGGGCCTGGCTGCGGGCAAGAGCCTGCAACTGGCCGACACCAGTGGCGACACCCAGGTCGTCAATGCCAACGGCAGTTTCGCGATGCCGGCTTCGCGCGCTGCCGGCACGGCCTACCACGTCACGGTGGCCGGCCAACCTGCCGGGCAAACCTGCACGGTGGGCAATGGCAGCGGCACGCTCGCGGCGGCCAGCGTGACCAACATTGCGATCACCTGTGTGCAGGCGCAGTTTGCCGTGGTGGCCAACAGCACAGACCGCACCTTATCTGTCTACCGGATCGACCCGATCAGCGGCGCGCTCGCCGCGGTGCAAGGTAGTCCGTTTGCGGCCACGGGGCAGATCGCCGATCTCGCCTTTTTGCCGTCGGGACGGGTAGCGTACGCGCTGATGCGAGACACAGACAGATTGATGCCATTTGCGCTGGACCCGGCATCCGGCGTTTTGGAAGCCGTGCCAGCTGCCGCGATACCGAGTCCAATCGCGGGAGTTAGAACCATCGCCGTGTCGCCCTCGGGGCAATCGTTCTACGTAGGCTTGGATTCTGGCTGGACATTTCGGTACGACGTGGATGCCGCCAGTGGTATGCCGCGTACCTGGACTAGCAACATCAAGGTGGGATCCGCAACGCAGGCGGCGACGGCTATCGCGATTTCACCCGACGAACAGTGGATCTACGTGGCCGGCATGAGTGCGGATGCGGTCACGACGTTGCGGGGCGATCTTTATATCGGATTTTTTGCTGACACGCCTTCCGGAGGCATCGGACCGAATGCGGCTGTGCTTTCGCCGAACGGGGCGTTTCTCTATACCCCTAACATGGGCAGCGGCACCGTCGGCGTTCATGCACTGGCTGCCGGTTCTGGCCTCATTGTCGGTACCAACGCGTTTGCAGTGGGTTCGGCGCCGACCGATATCGCGATGGCACCTTCCGGCCAGTTTGCCTACGTGGCCAACAGCGGCAGCAACAATATTTCGTCTCTTCAGATCGATGCCACAACAGGCATGCCGACAACGGCTCCGGTGAATGTTGCTGCCGGGATAGGCACCCAAAGGCTGCGCGTGACGCCGAACGGGAAGTTTCTGTACGCGCCGGCGCTCAATGGATCGGTCTACGGCTACGCGATTAACGGGACGAGCGGTGCCTTGACCGCGGTGCCGGGCAGCCCATTCCCCACCGGCAACGGCAACGTGGCGATCGCCATTGTCGAGCCGAGGCCCTGAGGAGAGGCGGGCCGGTTGCGGTTCCAGCAGGACCGCAACCGGCCGACGGACGACTCGACCAGCGGCGATGGCATAAGCCTCGCCTCGCCGCTCCGCCTCACGTCTCCTATGCTGTTCAAGCGCCTACGCCGCTTGACCTGCCCCCAAGGAGATCCCCCATGCTCACCCAAAAAACCAAAGACATCGTCAAGGCCACCGCTCCCGTCCTGGCTGAGCACGGCTACGACATTATCAAGTGCTTTTACACGCGCATGTTCCAGGCCCATCCTGAGTTGAAGAACATCTTCAACATGGCTCACCAGGAGCGGGGGCAGCAGCAGCAGGCGTTGGCGCGGGCGGTTTATGCCTATGCGGAAAATATCGAGGATCCGAGCAGTCTGATGGCGGTATTAACCAATATTGCGAACAAGCATGCGAGTCTGGGTGTTCGTCCCGAGCAATATCCTATCGTCGGGGAGCATCTGCTTGCGGCGATCAAGGAAGTCTTGGGCAGTGCAGCGACGGACGACATTATCTCGGCATGGGCGCAGGCGTATGGGAATCTTGCCGATGTGCTGATGGGGATGGAAAGCGATCTGTATGAGCGGTCGGGGGCACAGGACGGGGGCTGGACGGGCTGGCGGCATTTTGTCGTGCGGTCAAAGGACGCGGAAAGCAGCGTTATCACCTCATTCGTTCTGGAACCCGTCGATGGCGGGCCGGTGGTCAACTTTGAGCCCGGCCAGTACACCAGCATTGCCATCAACGTGCCTGCACTGGGTATGCAGCAGATTCGTCAGTACAGCCTGTCCGATATGCCGAATGGCCGCAGCTACCGGATCTCGGTCAAGCGTGAAGGGGGCGGGCCGCAGCCGGCGGGCTATGTATCGAACCTGCTGCATGACCACGTGAATGTCGGCGATGAAGTCAGGTTGGCAGCGCCTTATGGCAGTTTCCATATCGACGTCAATGCGCGCACGCCCATCGTGCTGATTAGCGGCGGCGTAGGGCTGACGCCGATGGTCAGCATGCTGACGCAGGCGATCCAGGACCCGCAGCGGCATGTGGTTTTCGTGCATGGTGCCCGTAATGGGAGCGTTCACGCCATGCGCGACCGGCTGCGCGAGACGGCTCGGACATTCCCCAATTTCGATTTGATCGTGTTCTACGATGCGCCACTGCCGGAGGATATCGCCAATCACGACTACGATTTTGCCGGGCTAATCGACGTGGCGGCGATCAAGGATTCGATATTGCTGACCGATGCCGATTACTACATTTGTGGCCCGATTCCATTCATGCGGCTCCAGCATGACGCGCTGAAGGGATTGGGCATTCGTGAGTCGCATATTCATTACGAGGTTTTCGGCCCCGACCTGTTCGCGGGATAACCCAAGAAGGCCAGCGAGCAGTGGATCTCGTCATGATTGCTGGCTAGAGACTTACGCGCGACAATGCGTGCCATATTGCCAACCGCTGAATCACTGCATGCAACATGGGACACTCGAAGGAGACGAAGGCCTCTACGCGTCAACGCATACTTACGGTCGCCGCACAACGCTTCCGCGAGCATGGTTTTTCAGGGATCGGGCTGGCTGAGATCACCCGCGAGGCAGGTATTACGCCGGGGGCGTTCTACCGGCATTTCTCGTCGCGCGAGTCAATGCTGGCCGAAGTCGTCCATATCGCCGCGCGCAGTCTCGATGAGTGGGCTGCAGGATCGCCCGATGCGCCCAGTGCGGTGCGCAATTACCTCAATGCCGCGCACCGGGACGCCCCCGGTGTTGGCTGCCCCTTGGTGGCGCTGGTGCACGACATCGCACACGCAGACCCGACCACACGCGATGCCTATACGCTCGAGGTGAACCGCGTGCTGGACTTCCTGGAAGGACTCAACAAGGCGGAAGGGCACGCCGATTCACGGGCGATGGCGCTGCTTCAACTCTCCGCCTTCGTCGGTGCGATGGGGTTGTCCCGTGCCGTCAGCGATCCCGCGTACTCGCAAGACCTCCTCGACAACGTGGCGGACGGTCTGGTCCAACTCGCCACGCCGCTGGGCTAGGGACGCTGGCGCCCTACAGCACGGCTTCGTGCTCGTGTGCAATCGCGGGGGCCGCGGCCGGCACGCGAGCGGATGCGCCTGCCAGCGGCATCGCATCGGGACACTTGCCTTCATCCGCCGCCAGCAGCGGGCAGCATTCGAACATCTGCGCCACCCAGTCGACGAACACCCGCACCTTTGGCGCGAGATGCCGGTTCTGCGGATAGATCGCCGCAATCGGAATCGGCCGTGGCCGCCATTGCGGCAATAGCTCCACCAGCGCGCCACTGCGCAGGTGCTCCTTCACCATGAAGCGGGGCGCCTGCAGCATGCCGGCGCCGCTCAGGCCATACGCCACGTAGGCATCGGCGTCATTGAAGCTGACGCGGCCGCGCATCGCCACCTCCACCGGATTGCCGTCCACGATGAAGTTCATGTCCAGCCTGCGCCCGGTGCGGTTGGAGAAGTAATGGATGGCGGTGTGGTGCGCCAGGTCGGCCAGCGTACGCGGGATGCCATGGCGGGCGATATAAGCCGGGCTGGCCACGGTGGCCAGGTGCATGTCGCCCAGGCCGCGCGCTACCAGGCTCGAGTCCTGTAGCGGTCCGACGCGGATCGCGCAATCCACGCCGTCCTGGATCAGGTCCACGAGCTTGTCGCCATAGCCCACCACCAGTTCGATGTCGGGAAAACGCGCGTGGAACGTATGCAGCCGCGGCACGACGATGGCGCGGCCGATGGCCGCCGGCATCTCCACGCGCAGCCTGCCCATCGGCCCCTGACCAGAGCGCGTCATGGCCACCTCGGTCTCGGCAATCTCCGCGAGGATGCGCATGCAGCGCTCGTAATAGTCGGCGCCCTCGGGCGTCAGCCTGAGCTGCCGCGTGGTGCGGTTGATGAGCCGCACGCGCAAGTGCGCTTCCAGTCCCTGGATGATCGTGGTGGCCGACGTGCGCGACAACCCCAGCGCCTCCGCCGCACGCGAGAAGCTGTTCATCTCCACCACGCGCGTGAAGACTTCCATTGCCTGGACCTTATCCATCGTCTTGCCCTTCATTGGTGCGCCGGACCGGAACGCCTGGTGCGTTACGGGCCCGATTGTTCGGTCACGCCAAATTGTGTTCTGGATTATGAACGTTTACCAGAAGTTCGCAATGTACCAGACTTCGTGCATCGCAGCATTTGCAATTCCAGGCAGCCCCTCATGGTCCCGAATGGCCAATCCCCTCCTGTAACGACCCGCGTGGAAAGCGTGCGGATTGCGGGTCACGTGCAGCCGATTCCCTTGCGCATCTACGTGCCGGTCGGACTGGACGTCCGGCCTCCCGTGGTGCTCTACCTGCACGGCGGCGGTTTCGTGCAGGGCAGTGTGGCGTGCGCCGACGCGGCAGCGCGGGCCATTGCCGCCGCCACCCCAGCCGTGGTGATTGCGGTGGGCTATTCGCTGTCGCCCCGGTTTCCGTTTCCTGTACCGCTTGAGGACGGGTATCTGGCAGGGCTTTGGGCCTTGGCCAATGCGGGCACCTACGGCGGTGACGCGCGCCGCATGGGTATCGCAGGTCACGATGCTGGCGGCAACCTCGCGGCCGGCATCGCGGCCATGGCGCGTGACCGCAAGGACCTGACGCTGCTCGCGCAAGCGCTGATTGCCCCGCTACTCGACCCCAGCATGACCCGGCTGGCCGATGGCGGGAGGCTGGTTGGGGCCGATCTCTCGGCGAGCGACTGCGCCATGGCCTATCGCGCCTACTTGCCTGACGTCCTCCAGCACTTGCACCCCTACGTGGCGCCGCTGGAGTCGCGTCGTCTGCAACGGTTGCCGCCCACGCTGATCGTGAGCGCCGCGCGCGACCTCTGCCACATCGAAGGCGAGACCTACGCCAGCGAACTGATTGCGGCGGGCGTGCCGACCGAGACCACCCGCTACGCCGAGGCGTCACACCAGTCGATCGTGACCCATGCCGGCGCGCTGGCCGACGTGGCAGCGTTCTTCGCTCGCCGTCTCCACGCTGCCGAAGCCGGCCCGCGCCGCGCGCAACGAACATCCCATCCACAAAGACACGCTTCGCAGGAGTGAAGTCATGGAACAACGTAGATCCATTTTCCGCCGTCCACCGGTGCTGGCGGGCGTCGGTGCCGTCATGGTGGCAGCCGGGTTGGCAGCCAGTGTGGCGCTGACCGAAACAAGCGCCGCCGCACCGCCGGCCGCCGCTGCGCCCACTGAGGTGACCGTGAAGTCGCTGCAGCCGGAGGACGTGCGCGTCTGGACCAGCTTCTCCGGGCGACTCAAGGCGGTGGACGAGGCGCTCGTGCGGCCGGAGGTGAGCGGGCGCATCGTGGAAGTGAAGGTCCGCGACGGTCAGTCCGTACGCGCTGGCGAGGTCATGTTCGTGATCGATCCGCGGCCGTACGAAGCCGCCGTGGCGCGCGCGAGTGCCGACCTCGCCTCGGCGCGTGCGCGGGCGGAGTTTGCCACCACCGAGTACGATCGCGCCAAGGGCCTGATCGCCGCCGAGGCGATTCCCAAGAGCGTGCACGACCAGCGCGGCAACGAGTACCGCATGGCGCAGGCGGCGGTGCTGGCCGCCAATGCCGCGTTGCGGCAGGCCAGCATCAATCTCGACTATGCCTACGTCAAGGCACCCATCGCGGGCCGTATCAGTCGTGCCGAATTGACGGTGGGGAACCTCGTGCAACCGGGCCCCAACGCACCGGTACTCACGCGTATCGTGTCCAACGATGGGATCTATGCTGACTTCGAGGTGGACGAGCAGAGCTATGTCCGCTCCATCCGCAATCACGCGGACACGCAAAGCAAGGAACAGCAGATCCCTGTGGACATGCGGCTCCAGGGCGATGCCGAACACGTCTATCAGGGAAAGATCTACACGTTCGATAACAGCATCGATGTGAACACCGGCACCATCCGCGCGCGAGCGCGCTTTGCCAACAAGGACGGCGCATTAGTGCCCGGCATGTTCGTCTCCATCAGCCTGGCCGGCAGCGGAGACACCCGCGCGCTACTGGTGCCGGACGTGGCGGTGGGGTCCGACCAGAGCAAGAAGTTCGTCTTCGTGGTGGGGCCGGAGAACAAGATCGTCTATCGCGAAGTGACGCTCGGCGCGGGCGTCGATGGCCGGCATATCGTGCTGAGCGGGCTCAACGCGGGCGACCGGGTGGTGACCAAGGGCCTGCAGTTCGTCCGCCCCGATGTGGTAGTCGCCCCGAAGGAGGCCGTTCCCGAGGCGGTGAAGACGGCATCGGCGGGCCCGGCGCGGGGCACGCCGCCCCTGGCGGAGTGACAGCATGAATCTCTCGAAATTCTTCGTCGATCGGCCCAACTTCGCGGCGGTCATTTCCATCATCATCTTCCTGGCTGGGCTGATCGCCATCCCCAAGCTGCCGATCTCCGAGTATCCGGAAGTGGTACCGCCGTCGGTGGTGGTGCGCGCGCAGTTTCCGGGCGCCAATCCGAAGGTGATTGCCGAAACCGTCGCCACGCCGCTCGAGGAGCAGATCAACGGCGTGGAGAACATGCTCTACATGTCGTCGCAGGCCGCCAGCGATGGCCAGATGACGCTCACCGTGACGTTCAAGCTCGGCACCGATCCGGACCTCGCCACGCAACTGGTGCAGAACCGCGTCAATGAGGCACTGCCGCGCCTGCCGGACGTGACGCGCCAGCTTGGCGTCAGCACCGTCAAGAGTTCGCCCGACCTGACCATGGTGGTGCACCTGGTCTCGCCCAATGACCAGTACGACATGCTGTACCTGCGCAACTACGCACGGCTCAACGTGAAGGACGAACTGGCCAAGATCAGCGGCATCGGCCAGATCAACATGTTTGGCTCGGGCAATTACGCCATGCGCATCTGGCTCAATCCGCAAAAAGTGGCCGAGCGCAACATGAATCCCGACGAGGTGGTGGCCGCCATCCGCAAGCAGAATATCCAGGTGGCGGCAGGGGTGATTGGTGCCGCGCCATACGCGAACAACGTCGAGATCCAGTTGCCGGTTAACGTGCAGGGGCGTTTGTCCGATGTCGACCAGTTCGAGAACATCATTGTCAAGCGCGACGGCGGGGTGGTTACCTACCTCAAGGATGTGGCGCGCATCGAGATTGGCGCCAGCGACTACGCGCTGCGCGCACTGCTGGACAACAAGCAGGCGCTGGCACTGGTGATCTTCCAGTCGCCGGGCGCTAACGCCATCGAGATATCGAACAATGTGCGGGCACGGATGGAGGAACTGAGCAAGCGGTTTCCCAAGGGGCTCGAGTACCGCATCGCCTATGACCCCACGACCTTCGTGCGCGACTCGATCACCGCCGTCACGCATACGCTGATCGAAGCCATCGTGCTGGTGGTACTGGTGGTCATCCTGTTCCTGCAGACCTGGCGTGCAGCGATCATCCCGCTGCTGGCGGTGCCCGTGTCCGTGGTGGGCACCTTTGCAGCGATGCATGCGTTCGGGTTCTCGATCAACGCGCTGTCGCTGTTCGGGCTGGTGCTCGCCATCGGCATCGTGGTCGACGATGCCATCGTGGTGGTGGAGAACGTGGAGCGCAATATCGCCACCGGGCTCTCGCCACGCGATGCGACCATCAAGGCCATGAAGGAGGTGACTGGTCCGATTATCGCCATCGCCCTGGTGCTGTGCGCCGTGTTCGTGCCGATTGCCTTCATCAGCGGCCTGACCGGGCAGTTCTATCGCCAGTTTGCGCTGACCATTGCGTTCTCCACGGTGATCTCGGCCTTCAACTCCCTGACACTGTCGCCGGCACTGGCGGCGCTGCTGCTGCGCGGGCACGATGCGCCCAAGGACCGGCTGACGCGCTTCATGGACCGGCTGCTTGGTGGCTTCTTCACCAGATTCAACCGATTCTTCCACCGCAGTTCCGAGGCGTACAGCGGGGGCGTGACGCGCGCGCTGCATCGCAAGCGCGGTTCGATCGCCATCTACCTCGTGCTGCTGGGGGCCACGGTGCTGGGCTTCAGCAAGGTGCCGTCGGGCTTCGTGCCGATCCAGGACAAGGGATATCTGGTCAACCTGATCCAGCTGCCGAATGGTGCCACGCTGGAGCGAACCGAATCGGTTGTGCGGCAGATGACCGACATCGCCGCCAAGGAGCCGGGCTTCCGCAATGCGGTGCAGTTCCCGGGGCTGTCGCTGAATGGCTTCATCAACAGTTCTTCGTCGGCAACCGTGTTCTTCGGCGAGAAGACGTTCGAGGAGATGCGCGAGATCGGCTCGTCCGGTCCGGCCCTGGCCGGCGCGCTGCAGCAGAAGTACAGCGCCATCAAGGATGCGTTCATCGCTGTGTTTCCGCCGCCGCCCGTGCAAGGGCTGGGCAATACGGGCGGCTTCAAGCTGCAGATCGAGGATCGGGGCGATGTGGGTTACCTGGCGCTGAGCAAGACCGTCAACACGGTGCTGGAGAAAGCGCGCAAGGCGCCCGAGCTGGCCGGGGTGTACTCCACGTACAACGTCACCACGCCGCAGCTATTTGCCGATGTGGATCGCACCAAGGCGTCGCAGCTGGGCATCGACGTGGATGACATCTTCAAGACCATGCAGATCTACCTGGGCTCGCTGTACGTGAACGACTTCAACAAGTTCGGCCGCACGTATCAGGTGATTGCACAGGGCGATGCGGACTTCCGCTCGTCGCGTGATGACATTCTTCGACTGAAGGTGCGCAATGGCGAGGGCAAGATGGTGCCGCTTGGCGCGGTGGTTACGCTGAGCGACACCAGCGGGCCGGAGAGCGCCGCACGCTACAACGGCTATCGCTCGGCCGATATCAACGGCGGCCCGGCGCCCGGTTACTCCACGGGGCAGGCACAAGCCGCGATCACCAAGATCCTGGACGACACGCTGACCGGCGAGATGACGTTCGAATGGACCGAGCTGGCCTACCAGCAGATCCTGGCCGGCAACACGGCGCTGATCGTGTTCCCGATCTGCATCTTGCTGGTGTTCCTGGTGCTGACCGCGCAGTACGAAAGCGTGTTCCTGCCGCTGGCCATCATCATGATCGTGCCCATGTGCCTGTTCTCGGCCATCATGGGCGTGTGGCTGACCAAGGGCGACAACAACCTGTTCACGCAGATCGGCTTCTTCGTACTGATAGGGCTGGCGTGCAAGAACGCCATCCTGATCGGCGAGTTCGCGCGCGAGCTGGAGATCGAGGGAAAGTCTACGTTTGCGGCGGCGGTAGAAGCGGCTCACCTGCGGCTGCGGCCTATCCTGATGACATCCATCGCGTTTATCGCAGGCGTGCTGCCGCTGGTGCTGTCGCACGGTGCCGGTGCCGAGATGCGCCATGCCATGGGGGTGGCGGTGTTCTTCGGCATGATCGGCGTGACGTTCTTCGGCCTGTTCCTGACCCCGATTTTCTATGTGATGGCGCGCGCATTGGAGAAGCGCATCACCAAGACCGAAAAGGTGCATCACCATGTTGAAGCTTAAGCTGATGACGGCGCTGGCGGCTGCGGCGCTGGCGGCCTGCACGGCACCCGTGGGGCCGCAGTCGTCGGGCATCGATCCTGCGCCGCAGTGGACGAAGCTGGAAGACGGAAATGGGGCGGCAAATGCCTATCTGGTGGCCGACGCCGGTGCCGGCGTAGACCAGACGTGGTGGTCGCGCTTCCGCGACCCGACACTCGATACCCTGGTGAGCGAGGCATTGGCCAGCAACAAGGCACTGGCGATTGCCAAAGCCAGGGTGGAGGAGGCCCGCGCGGGCCGCCTGTTGGCGCAATCGGCGCTGGCGCCGCAGGTCAATGCGACGGCCAGCTCCGAGCGCGGCAACCGGGGGTTCGTGACCAATGACCAGGCCGTGACGATCAATCAAGTGGCGATCTCGGCCGCGTGGGAGGTGGACCTGTTTGGCCGCAACCAGGCACGCACGGCACAGGCGGCTGCGGTGCTGCAGTCCGCTGAAGCGAGCCAGCAGGCGGTGCGCGTGGCGCTGCTGGCCGAGGTGGCACGCAGCTATTTCGAACTGCGCAACTTCGCGCAGCAGATTGGCATCACGGAACGCAACCTGGACAGCCAGCGCCGCACACTGCAGTTGATCGAGGCGCAGAAGCAGGGCGCGCTGGCGAGCAACTTCGACGTACAACGTGCCGCCGCACAGGTATCCGCAACGGAGTCGCTGCTGCCTACGCTGCGTACCGGATACGACGGCGCGATGAACAGGTTGTCGAGCCTGCTGGGCCGCACGCCGGGCTCGTTGTCGGCGATGCTTGCCGGAGAGCCGGCCTGGCAACCGCTCGATCCAGGCATCGTTGTCTCGGCCCCGGCAACGGTGCTGGCCACGCGGCCCGACGTGCGTGTGGCGGAGCGCCAGTTCGCAGCGAGCATCTCGGCGCGCAAGGCAGCGGTGGCGGAACTGTTTCCCAACATCTCGCTGACGGCCTTCTTCGGGGCGCAGAGCGCATCGCCGTTCTCATCAACACCGTGGGGGATTGGCGCCGGGCTGATCCAGCCGGTGCTGAACTTCGGTCGCATCCGCTCGCAGATCAACGCGGCCGATGCACGGCAGACGCAGGCCTATCTCGGCTATCAGCAGACTGTGCTCGATGCGCTGGAGGACATGGAGAACGCGCTGTCCGGGTATCTGAACGAGAACGTCAAGAATGCATCCTTGACGGCAGGGGTGGCGCAGAACCGCAAGGCGGCAGAACTGGCGCGCCTGCAATATCGATATGGGTATGTGGGACTGCTCGATGTACTGGTAGCGGAACGGGATCAGCTAGAGGCGGAGTCACGCCAGGCGGCCTCGGATGCGAACTTACGCAAGGCACTGGTGCGGATCTTTGCGGCGGCTGGAGGTGGCTGGGAAGTGCAGTAGGTAGCTTAGCGCCCCTCTCCCTCAGGGAGAGGGGCAGGGGAGCGGTCTGGCATTTCAATCACCGCCATCAGCTGATCCGCCACGGCATTCAGCAATTCCCTCGATAACTTTGCATCGGACACCGCGCGTGACAGGGTCAGCGCCCCTACGCACGCGCTATACACCAGCATCGCCTTGGCCTGCCTGTTGGCTCCGTCCTCCGGCAGCAGCGACGCAATCAGTTCCACCAACCGCCGCAGCCGATTCGTATACAACGCGCGCGATTCCACACCGCTGACACCCGTGTCGTTCAGGAAGGCCGCAATGCCGCAGCTGTTTTCGCGCCGGTCCCGATGCGATTCCCCAAGGTATTCCCGCAACGATCGCCGAAGATTTGCACGCAGGCGCAGGCTCCACTGGTCGGTATCGAGGAACGCCTCGGCCATCGCCTCGCAGACCAGCGCCTCACGTGTGGGAAAGTGCTTGTAGAAGCCGCCCACCGTCAGCCCGGCTTCCTGCATGATGTCCGCTACGCCGATGCCGCGAAGTCCGTGCACGCGGAAACGCTGCGCCGCAATGGTGACAATGCGTGCGTGAGTGGCTTGCCTGGAGGCTTGCGAATGGCCCATGGGAGGAACGACTGGATGAAGGCGGATGCTGCGGAGCATAGCCGATATCGCCACACACTGAACGGCCTCTCACGGTCTCAAGCAGCGACTGCTGGCCGATCGCGCCTTCATGTCCTTCCCGCTCTGCGTTGCCCACAGAGCAACGATCTTGTGTAAGGATTGCTGTATCTCGAACAAAATTTCCGGCCAACAATCCCCTCACAACCGGTTCTCGTATCGATGCGAGAAGGTCTAATAAAGTGGAGGACGAGATGCAAGACCGAGGACACCCCCCCGCCAACCGCTGGATGGCGCTTAGTGCCGTCATCCTGGGGATGACGCTGACCGGCGCACCGGCATCCGCTGCCGACGCGTTTCCCACCAAGCCAATATCGATGCTGGTCGCATTTCCTCCGGGAGGGCCCGCCGATGTGCTGGCGCGGGCCATGCAGCCGGCAATGGCCAAGGCGCTCGGCCAGCCCGTGATCATCGAGAATCTGCCCGGCGCCGGCGGCGCGCTGGCAGTGCAGCGGCTGCTGAGCCGTCCGGCAGACGGCTACACGCTCATCATGGGCTCGCCCAACGAGGCCATCCTGACGCCGCTGGCGCTTGCCAGCGCCAAGTACAAGTCAGAGGAACTAACTCTGCTGGCGCCGGTCTCGAACCACCCACTCGTCGTGATGACGCGCAGCGACCTGCCGTACAACTCGCTGGAACAGATCATCGCGGCCGGCAAGTCGGCAGGTAGCAATAGCCTGACCTTCGGCAATCCGGGCTACGGGACCATGTACCACATCGTCGCCGAATACATGGCTCAGCTGACCGGCGCCAAGATGCTGCAGGTGCCGTACAAGGGCGCCACGCCAATGCTGGCAGACCTGACCGGTCGCCAGATTGACATGACGATTCTGCCAAACCTCGGTGCCTCCACGCAGTTGCTGGAAACGCACAAGATCAAGGCGGTGGCGGTGCTGGACACGCAGCGCATGCGAACTCTGCCCGACGTGCCTGCCATCTCCGAAACCAGCGTCGCGCGCAAGTCCGAGTTCGTGTATTCGATCTGGCTGGGCGTCATGAGCAAGGCCGGTGTCCCAGCGGAGCGTGCCCGCGTATTGACGGACGCCTCGCAGCAAGCGCTGCGGTCGCCTGAACTGATCAAGGCGCTTGAGCTCTCCGGCGTGCAGCCGATGAAGCCACAGACCCTTGCGGCGTCCGCGAAGTTCTACGTCGACGAGACCGAGAGGCTTAGGAAGATGGCCGCCTCGATCAAGCTGACGCCCCAGTAGTTCCAACCCAAAGCGGGCATCCAGGATGGGCAGAGACTGATATCCACTAGACGCCAGGCATGACCGGAGAATGCCCTCAGCGCGTTTTCTCCAGCGCCTCATGTATCTGCTGGACAACGTGCGCCTCGATGTCCCCCTCATTTGCACCCGGCGAGAAAACTGCGCAGCACGCCGTGGCTTCACCAACGGCGCCACGATAGACCGCCACGACACTTCCGGGCCCACATCCGGTATGTCCAGCCACGATCAAGCCGCCTCCGATAGCGCCTCGCATAAGACCCAGAGCGTATCCTGGCGAAATCCAGGGACGCCCGGCGATCGGGCCACCCAGTACCCGTGTCGACTGCATATCCTGAAGCAAGTTGGCGGGAAGAAGCTCTCCGGCGAGCAGACGATCCAGAAGAAGAGCAGCCTGTGAAACGGGGCCGATCAGCAATCTGTGATAGACCCAGGCCGGATCGTAGTTCAACGAACTGTCGAGGTAATCCCGGTGTATATCTGTGCGCTCCGTTGCGAAACGAGCCGTCGAAATATCGAGAGGCACCAACACCTGCCGCCTGACGGCTTCTTCAAGCGGCTGGTCTGTCGCACGTTCGATAAGCCTTGCTACGAGCATGTAGCCAACATTCGAGTAGCGCCAGGCAGCTCCGGGGGTGTATCGAAGCCGGTGACCATCGAGACGGCGCATCATCTCGTCTGGCGACCATGCCGCTTCATGGTTTGCAATGGCAGCGTGGTACTCGGGAAGCTCGCCATAGTCTGCGAGTCCAGCCTCGTGCCGCAGGAGTTGGCGCAAGGTGAATGCGCTTTCAGGAAGTGAAGTATCCAGGTCGAGCAGTCTGTCTCGCACCAGTGTCAGAGCTGTCGCGGCCAATACTGTCTTAGTAAAACTCCACCATGGTACGGCGGGTTCAAATTGCCCGGGAGGTCTTGGTGATTGGCCGTTGGAGATGACGGAGATCAGCATTGAGCACTCAAGCGGTAGTGGCTGGATGGTGGTAAAGCGTGGAGCAGGCAAGATACACCATCAACCGGTAGCGCCGTTCGCAATGACTGCTCAAACTACGACCTTGACGAAGGAATAGAGGTGATGGAGACGAATGGCAGAGTTCTATTCGCAGAGAGCCCTCTCCATGTCGAGCTGCGTCAACGGTCCGACCGCTATCGCGATTTTTCCCTGTAGGCCGTTGCCGGAACTTTCGAGTCGGGCGTGGGCGAGGGGGATGTCGGCGAGGGAATAGACTGCGCCTACGTGCGGCCGTAGTTGGCCGCGCTCGACCAATGCGCTCAGTTCGTCGAGCTTGCCGCGGTTCTGTCGTGTGAACACGAAGTGGTAGCTCGCGTTCTTGCCCCATGCCTGCATCACGTTCTGCGGCTGCGCGGTATCGACGATCGTGACAACGCGGCCGAGTTGGGCGAGGGCGTCCGGGCTGCGGGACAGCGTGTTGCCGCCGATGGTGTCGAACACGACATCAACGCCTTTGCCGCCTGTTTCGCGCAGGATCGCGCCGACGTAATCCTCTTTCCGATAGTCGATGCCCACATCCGCCCCCAGGCGTCTTGCGAACTCGAAGTTGTCGTCGCGCACGGTCGTGAATACTCTGGCTCCCATCGCTTTCGCGAGTTGGATCGCAATATGGCCAACGCCGCCCGCACCGCCGTGGATCAGGATGCTCTCTCCCACGCGCAGCGCCGCACGCGCGACCAGCGCTTCCCACACCGTTCCGCCAACGAGGCTCAGGCTTGCCGCTTCGAGGTGGCTCAGGGACGCAGGCT
The DNA here is from genome assembly GCF_056399925.1 of Cupriavidus sp. 01L43. Lineage (NCBI taxonomy): Bacteria > Pseudomonadati > Pseudomonadota > Betaproteobacteria > Burkholderiales > Burkholderiaceae > Cupriavidus > Cupriavidus sp. 01L43. Next base: position 3,563 of record NZ_JBFTSH010000021.1, on the reverse strand, counting down.
TCCTTCCTACGATGTTCTCGGATGCAACGTGGTATTCGGCATAGCTTCCGGGGCCGTCGAAGATCTGCGGGGTGTACCAGACTTCGTCGCCGGGGATGAAGGCCGTCACGCCGGGGCCGATTGCTTCGACGACGCCAGAGACGTCGTGGCCGGTAATGGCGGGCAGTGGCACGAGGTCGGCGTAGTCACCACGCCGGACCTGATAGTCCAGGGGATTGATCGAGGTAGCCTCGACCCGGACCAGGACTTGTCCCGCCTGAGGCGCGGGCTTAGGTACTTCCCAAAGTGCGAATGCGTCGGGCCCGCCGAATGTTTTCAGGACCAGTGCTTTCATGGTGAGGTGTCTCCGGATTGTTTCGATAAAACGGGATATTGGGAAATATCGATATATATAGGCAAAAAATTACAGCTCCTTCCCGATGAGCTGGGCGAGGGCGCTGATGGCTGCTTCGTTCCGCTTGTAGTAGGTCCACTGTCCGATGCGCCGGACCTCGACCAGGTCCGCGCGTTGCAGCGTGGCAAGGTAATCCGACACCGTTGATTGCGACAGTCCGACCCCTTCCTGGATGCTGCTCACGCAAACGCCCACCGTGTGAACGTCGCCCTCATCCTGCGGCGGGAAGTTCTTCACGGGATCTTTCAAGCCGCGCAGGATCTCGAGCCGTGTCCGGTTCGAGAGCGCTTTGAAAATTTCGAGCAGGTCCATGACGGCATAATATCGACATTTCCCGATATGTCAATGAAGGATGCTGCCGATGTTGAATCAAATATGCCCGATTGTTGACGCTGTTCCGGCATCGGAGCAAAGGTCGGGGCCGAAGGGCGGACCGACGATTTCCCTCATGTGATTCGTAGCGTACTTGCCCTAAAATGCCAGACATCTTGAACTCGCTGCCTGGAACATGTCCAAGTCGCTCCTGCGGTTGCTGATTGCCTCGGTTGTTGCAGGGATTCTTGTGCTTGGCGTGATGTATGCAATCGTGCGTGGACCGGACTACCGCGACCAGTATCGCGATGTGCTCATCGCCTTCCATCTGGACACGCTGCCGCGCGACGCTTTCAGCCGCCGCGACATCGTCGGGCACCTGGACTCCCTCAATCGCGAGCGATGCGACAAGCACGCGGCATGGGATCTGTCCCGCGCGCTGCTGGCGGCACGCTTTCGGCGCGAAGCCGCGACGTTGCTGACCAAATACGGCAACCTGTGCCAGCCGCAGCCGGCATTCCTGAGCGACGCCGTGGAGATCTTCCGGATGCTCGGTGACTATCGTGCCGCGCGGCAGGCGGCCGACAAGCTGGTCAGCATCGACGGTTCCGATATGGCGTTGTTGATGCGCGGGACGGTGCTGAATGCGCAGAAGGAATATGCCGCAGCGCTGCGGGATTTCGAGACGATCATTCGCCGTAGCACCGCCCCCTCGCAGTTGATCGGTGCCGTGTATGTGGGCGCGGCCGATGCGCGCGCAGCGCTGGGCGAGCCGTGCAAGGCGGCCGAATTGATGGCGACATGGATTGGCTATGATCCGGCGCGGCGGGCTTCGTCCAGCGCGCGCAAGCAGCTCGCGCAATACCGGCAAGAGGGCGGCAACTGCAAGACCGAGGAACTGCCGCCGGTGCAGCGTTTCCCGCGCAGGCCTAACGAGGTGATACGCGTCAAGCTGACGGTCAACGGCCAGACGGGCAACTTCATTCTGGACACGGGCGCAAGCTATGTCTCGATGACATCGGCTTTCGCCCGCCGGGCCGGCATTTCGCCCACCGACGGCCGGCCCATCAAGCTGCATTCCGCCAACGGCGTGACGACTGCGATGCTGGCGCACGCAGACACCGTGGCGGTTGGCAACATGAGTACGCGTCAGGTCGAAGTCGCGGTCCGACCGAGGCTGTGTGAAAACGTCTTGATGACCTAGACTGAGTCAACGCATTCGGATTGGGGGATCGGATGAAGCGATTCATAGAGGGAGAAGATAGGAAGCAAGCCACGCTGCTTCCAGAATGTCTCGATGACTTCATCGCCGAGGACAATCCAGCCAGGATCATCGAGGCTTTTGTTGAGGAACTAGAACTAGAATCGCTCGGCTTCGAAGGGGCGACTCCTTCGACCACAGGTCGCCCCTCGTACCATCCAGCGGTTCTGCTGAAGATATACATCTATGGCTACCTCAACCGTGTCCAATCCAGTCGTCGATTGGAGCGCGAATGCCAACGCAATATAGAGCTGATGTGGCTGACCGGTCGACTGGCGCCAGACTTCAAGACCATTGCAGACTTCCGCAGGGATAACGGTGCGGGCATCCGCAACGTCTGCCGTCGTTTTGTTGTTCTGTGCCGTGATCTTAAGTTGTTCACCCAGGCTCTGGTGGCGATTGACGGTAGCAAGTTCAAGGCGGTCAATACTCGGGACCGCAACTTCACAGCCGGCAAGGTCGATAAGCGCCAACAGCAAATCGAGGAAAGCATCCAACGGTATCTAAGTGCGCTGGAAACTGCTGATCGCACCCAGTCGGAGGATATGCAGCTAAAAACCGACCGACTGCAGGAGAAGATCGCACAGCTTCGGGAGCAGATGCACCGGCTTGATCAGATAAAAGACGAGCTCAAGGTGGTGCCCGATGGCCAGATATCGGTGACGGATCCCGATGCGCGTTCGATGGCAACAAGCGGTAAGGGTTCGGGAATCGTAGGCTACAACGTGCAGATGGCAGTAGATGCAAAGCACCATCTGATCGTAGCTCATGAAGTCACCAATGTCGGCAGTGATCGAGCACAGCTCAGCTCGATGGCCCGCGCCGCTCGCGACGCAATGGGAAAGCCTCGACTTAAGGCTGTCGCCGATCGCGGCTACTTCAGTGCGCAACAAATCAAGGCGTGCGCGGATGCTGGCATCGCGGCAATCTTGCCCAAGCCAACCACATCCGGCGCAAAGGCTGAAGGTCGATTTGATAGATCTGACTTCATCTACATCGCCCGAGACGACGAATACCAGTGTCCTGCCGGAGAACGGGCAATCTACCGCTTCACAAGAGAAGAGCATGGCCTGCAGCTACGCCGCTACTGGAGTAGTGCTTGTCCTCAATGTGCGATGAAGGCGCAATGCACGCCAAGCCCTTACCGCCGCATCTCGCGGTGGGAGCACGAAACCGTGCTCGAGGCCGTGCAGCACCGGCTCGACAGAACCCCTGACGCGATGAAGATCCGAAGGCGCACTGTCGAGCATGTCTTCGGTACCTTCAAGCACTGGATGGGCTATACGCACTTCCTAACGCGAAGGCTCCCCAATGTTGGTACTGAGATGAGCCTGCTCGTATTGGCATACAACTTAAAGCGCGTGCTTCGCATTCTTGGATATGCAAAAACGATGAAGGCGATGAGCCTGCTGGGGGCGTAAGCTCCCTTTTGGAGGAAAAACCCGCCCGAAATTCGGCTCTCCAAGCCGCTCGCCATAATTGCGCGCTCTGTTACGCTGCCAGCCCCATCGTCTGATATCGCCGTTTGAGCGATTATGGACGTCTACAAGGGCGCGCTATGCAGTTCCAGCGGAGTTTCCACACGGCCTCGACCCT